>JAPKMW010000035.1 GCA_026645575.1 Caldilineaceae bacterium | reverse complement strand
TCTTTAGACATAAAATTGCATTTTTACTCATGTGAACACAGAATTCTATTTCTAATTACTTTCTGGGTTTTACTTAGTGCAATTGTTGATCGTCAACCGTAGGTAGACCACCTGTTCTATTTGTGATATAATAACTACCACTGATCCACGGTTGCTTGCCAGGAGTAAGCTATTTGGCGGATGGCATTTGGACAAAAATCGCGTACGATAAAAGACAATTCAGCCAAACCGGTGGATAAACGAGTGAGGGACCCTATTTTCCATGCAATGGCAACGTGACCAAATCATCGCCTTGGCGCCGGATGCTGCGTCGGCCAAGGCGGCGCAAGAATTGACCACACCACGCAAGTGGGTGACATTAGGGGGAGGCGAAACGGCGCTGTGGGGTGAATGCCAGGGCAGCGGCGCCAAGCCCTATCAGACCGCCATTGACCTGAGCGAACCAGCGTTTAAATGTTCCTGCCCCAGCCGCAAATTTCCCTGTAAACATGGGCTAGCACTCTTTTTGCTCTACAGCCAGAACACCGACGCCTTTACCAAACCCACGGCAGCCCCGTCATGGGTGCAAAGCTGGCTCGATAGCCGTGCCAAACGGCAGTCCGCCAAAGTTGAGACTGCCAACAACGCAACACCGGCTCCCGTCAACGAAGCGGCCCAAGCCAAGCGTGCCGCCGCCCGCAGCGAAAAGGTGGCTGCCGGCATTGCCGAACTGACCCTCTGGTTGAAAGATTTGATACGCACCGGCTTTGCCGAGGCGCAAAGTCAACCCGATAGCTTCTGGCAAACCATGACCGCCCGCTTGATCGACGCCCAAGCGCCTGGTTTGGCAACACAAGTGCAGACCCTGGGGCGACTGATCACCTCCGGTGAAGGCTGGGCGGGCCGTGTGACGGAAGCCGTTGGGAAACTCTTTCTCCTCCTCGGAGCCTATCAACGGTTGGATGGCTTACCACCGCTGCTGCAACAGGATGTCCGCACCTTGATCGGTTGGTATCAACCGAGCGAAGAAGTGTTGAGCGGCGAACCGGTGCAGGGCCGTTGGCAGGTCTTGAGCGTGAGTTTAGAAAAAGAAGAGGCGCTTTTCAGCCAACGGGTCTGGTTGCGCCAGACAAGCAGCGACCGGTATGCGCTCATCCTCAACTTTGCCCATGAGAGCCAACGCCAGAGCCTCGATGCATTCTGGCGGGTCGGCGCCGAGGTGGAAGCAACCCTTTACTACTATGCGTCCAGCACTCCGCTGCGCGCTATCGCCACCGCTGTCAAAACCGTGACGTCCATTGCAACGTTGACCGACCCCCTTACCATAGCCGGCGCGTTAGCGCGCTATCGCCGAGGGGTGGCCCAGAATCCGTGGCTCACCCGCTACCCATTGCTCTTGGCGGATGTGGCGGTACACTACACTGCGTCGTCCAATGGCAAAACAACATGGTTTCTCGGCCAGGAGCAGTCGGCGCTGCTGCCCCTAAGCCGGCGCGCAAAAAATCAGTGGCTTCTGTTGAGTATCACCGGCGGTGCGCCGGCCCATTGCTTTGGCGAGTGGCTAGAAGATGGTTTTCTGCCCTTGGGCCTCTGGTCGGCGGAAAGGTATTGGGCCTTATGAACGCATGGGATCAATTGGTGCAACAGGGAATTTTGGGAACCGGTCGCCAACCGCTGCAACTGCCACAGCACGATGGTTTGATGGCGTTGCGTGCGCAGGCGGCAGACATTGACATTGACCAGGAAACCCAGTTTTTGCAAGCAGCCGCCCTCCTGGCCCAATATCGCACAGCCGGCAGCCAACCAGCCACGTTCCCGGCAGTGGATGCGCCGCGCTGCCCGCCGGAGACCAGTCGGTCGGCCTCTATCGGCGCAATCACAATGTTGCGCCAATTTTTGGCAGATAGCGACCAGAAGTTGCTTATCGAATGGTTGCACCATGCGGCACGGCACGCATTGGCGGTGGCGCCGGATCTATTGCCCGCGCTCTTGGATCTGGCGACCAAACAGCGACCCATTGCCGAAGCATTGGCGCCCTGTCTGGGTGAGCGGGGGCGTTGGCTCATGCGGTTGAACCCGGCTTGGCCCATTGCCGCCGCCGAGAGCATTGATGAAACGGCTTGGCGGCTTGGCAGTAGCGAGGCGCGCCAACGCTTTTTGCAACAGTACCGTGAGCAGACGCCGGACGCTGCTCGGGCGCTGCTCGAATCAACCTGGGCGCAAGAAGCGGCCAAAGATCGCATTGCCTTTCTAAGCGCCTTCCGCCGTGGGTTGAGCCTGGCCGATGAGCCATTTTTAGAGCAATGTTTGGTCGATCGCAGCCTGGGCGTGCGAACAGAGGCGGCCCGGCTGTTAGCGGGGCTGGTCGGCGGACAGCGCCAACAGACGTTGTTGGCGCAACTGACGACCTATATCACGCTGGAACGGGGATGGCTGCGCCGTACTTTACAGGTGAAATTGCCGGCGCGCTACGAAGCCGCCTGGGCCGATCTGGGCATTCGCGAAGAATCGCCGTTAGGTGTTCGCATCGGGCAAAAGGCGGGGTGGGTGGTGCAACTGCTGGCGCTGTTGCCGCCGTCAATGTTCGTGGCGCATCTGGGTGTCGATGCCATTGAGTTTCTTGAATTTGTCCGCACTAGCGACTTTGCCGAGGCGCTGACCATGGCACTGCTGGAAGGGGCCGAGTTACACCAGGATCATACCTTTCTGCTGGCCGAATTAAATCATGTGCTGCGCTTACTGACCCTGGGGCAGGCCAAGGCCAGCGAGTGGCAGGATCGCTTTGTGCGCTATGCCCCGTTGTTGCCGCCGGCTATGCGCGACCAGATGCTCCAACGCTATCTCGCCGCTCTGCCCGCCGGCGCCTTTGCCGATTGGACAACCTTGGCCGTGGTCATGCGCACCTTTGAGCAACTTTCGCTCACGGTGACGAACACCTTGTTGACCGTGGAGTGGCCTGCCCTGTTGCAACGCACAACCCAGGATTACGGCATCGGTCGTGTCCTGCTCGATACCGCCTATCTCTTAGCGCCGGCCAGTTACCCGACCGCCGTAAAGCTTTTCACCCGCCCCTTTGCCGAGCGGCCCGACTATGTTGACCATTTTCTACGCATTTACCAGTTGCGCCACCAGATGGAGAAAGAATTTACCCAATGACCGTGCAAGCTTCAACCGGAACCATGCCCCAACCTGCTATCCTAAGTCCACATGCCCTGCGCCCCCATGCGGAAGCGCAATTTGCCGAAGAGTTGGCAACATTGGCGCAACAGGATCGCCATCCACGTCCCCAAAACTGGCGCCTCTCGCCGCGCACTGTGATCACCTACCTCATGGGTGGTAAGTTGGATAACGGTTTTGTGGTCACCCCCAAATATATCGGGGAGCGGCGCTTGATGGAGATTGCTGTGTCCACGCTTATCACCGACCGGGCGCTTTTGCTCTATGGCCTGCCGGGGACGGCCAAATCGTGGGTTTCCGAACATCTGGCCGCGGCCATAGCCGGTGATTCCACCTTATTGGTGCAAGGCACCGCCGGTTCCAGCGAAGAGTCAATGCGTTATGGCTGGAACTATGCCCGCCTGCTGGCCGAAGGGCCATCGGCCAACGCCTTAGTCCCCAGTCCGCTCATGCGCGCCATGCAGGAAGGACGTATTGCGCGGGTTGAAGAATTGACCCGCATTCCTGCCGATGTGCAAGATACGCTCATTACCATGCTCTCGGAAAAGAGTTTGCCCATCCCCGAACTGGGGTTGGAAGTACAGGCGCAACGGGGGTTCAACATCATCGCCACCGCCAATAATCGCGACCGTGGGGTTAATGAAATGTCGAGCGCACTCAAACGGCGTTTCAACACCGTAATTCTGCCCCTACCCGCCACCCTGGACGAAGAGGTTGCGATTGTTGAGCGGCGGGTCAAGGATATGGGGCGCGCCCTGGAGTTGCCGGTGGAGCAGCCGGCGTTGGCCGAGATCCGCCGCGTCGTCACCATCTTTCGCGAATTACGTAGTGGCGGCACCCTGGACGGCAAAGAGAAGCTGAAAAGCCCTAGCGGCACCCTCAGCACCGCTGAAGCGATCTCGGTGATGAACAGCGGTCTCAGCCTTGCCACCCACTTTGGCGACGGCGCGGTCAATGCGGATGATGTGGCCGCCAGCCTTGTCGGCGCCGTGGTCAAAGACCCGGTGCAGGATCTGGTTATCTGGAAAGAGTACCTGGAAACCGTCGTCAAAGAGCGGGACAACTGGCGCGATCTCTACCGCGCCTGTCGTGCGCTGAGTTAAACGACGAGCTAGAAATTAAGTTGGATATTAGGTATTGGATATTAGGTATTGGATATTAGGTATTGTTGGTCGGCGGTGCAAATATCCAATATCTAATATCCAATATCCAATACCCGTCTACCGCACCAGGCGGCGGAAGGGTTCTTTCTTGACATCGGCCACCAAGAGCGAATCCAGGTTGCCTTGCTCAAGCCCCTGTTTGACAATTTTGAGCGCAGCCGTGGCGGCGGCGCCGGTTTGGGCAATGTCGTCGTCGGTGTGGGCCAGGGTGGCTTTGAAGGACATGTAGGTATGGACGCCCCGTCGCGCCATCTCCTGAACAAACAACGTGGAAACCTTGCGCCCGTCCACACCAGCGGGCAGATCCAGGGCGACATAGGGATTTGCAAAAAGCCCGGCGCATTTGCCTTGGAGGCCGGCCTCAGCAATCGCGCGGTTGAGGGTGGAGCGCAACTTCTCGCCAATGCGGCGCAATTGTGTTTCCGAATCGCGCCGCTTGAGTTCGCGGATGGTGGTCAGCGCCGCCACTAGGCCGATGTTGTCACTCCAATAGGAGCTGGAAATAAACATGCGCGCTGCCGGTTCCATCACCGCTCGTGCGCCCACCACCGCCCCCATCGGGTAGCCGTTCGACATGGCCTTCGCCACCACCGTCATATCCGGCGTAACGCCGACCACGCTCTGGATGCCGCCGATAGCCTGCCGCCAGCCGCAGGAGACTTCATCAAAAATTAAAATGGCCTCATGCTGATGAGCCAACGCTTTGACCCCTTCCAGATAACCAGGCGCCGGCAATTCGCTGCGCGCTGGTTCCATCATAATGGCGGCGACTTCGCCGGCATGTTCATTAAGCAGCGCTTCGAGCATTGCCAGGTTGCCATAGCTAAACGGAATCACCGTACCGGCCAGCGCTTTGGGCACGCCGATCGGTTCAATGCCGGCAAAGGGATATTCGCCGCTCTCCGGGTCAACGCCAAAGTTGGCGGCTTGATACCAGTCGTGCCAGCCGTGATAACCACAGAAGAGAATTTTGTCGCGACCGGTGGCGCCACGAGCAATGCGGGCGGCCACGGCACACGCCTCGCCACCCCCCTTGGTGTAACGCACCATCTCGGCGCTAGGGATGGTGTTGCATAACTCTTCAGCCAGTTCGATTTCCAGCGGGCTATTCAAGGTATACAGGCTGCCACGGTCGATCTGCTCCTTGACGGCGCCATCAACCACATCATCGGCGTGACCGAGGATGATGGCGCCGACGGCGTTGACCCAATCGATATACTCATTTTCATCGACATCAATAAAACGCGACCCTTTGGCGCGCTGGGCATAAATTGGACTGACGCCCCGTGCAAACTGGTCAGCCCGCCGGCTAATCAATTGCGTCCAACCGGGGATCAATTCACCGGCGCGTTTGTACAGTTCTTGCGAACGGGAGACATCTGGGTAGTGGGACATGGTTCACCTCGTGAAGATGACAAGGTGACAAGGTGAAGGGGTAACAAGGTGAAGGGGTGACAAGGTGATTTACGCTTCACCCTGTCACCCTGTCACCCTGTCACCCGGTCACCCGGTCACGATTAGAGTGGAAAAAGCCGGGCGGCATTGTTATAAAAAATATCCTCCACCTGCCGGTCGGTCAGCTTGAGTCGGTGGAAGGCCAGGATGAGGCTGCGCAGGGATTCGAGGCCGATCAAGACTGGCTGTAAGGTGGTATGCTTCTCGGCCAGCCCCATCTCGTCGGCATAGAGCCAATGGAAGGAATCACCGATGGCGATGCAGCGGCCGCGCAGGTGGCTGACGTAGAAGTCGGTGCCGTAGAGCAGGCGCTCATGGCCCATGGTTTCGACAATGGCTTCAAAAGCGCCGGCTTCGGTCACGGCGGAGGTGTCAAACCAGACGTTGGACAGGCCGCGCAAGCTGTCGATCCCTTCAATGGTGTGCCAGGGATTGAAGCCACGAGCGGCATGAGCCAGGATCAGCCGCATGTTTGGGTAATTTTCACAGTAGCGGCGGATGGTGACCTGGTTGCGCGGGTCGGCCAGGGCGCGATCTAGCACCATGTGCAGGGTGACGGTCAAACTCTCTTCGTGGGCAATGCGGATATGATCTTCGGTCAGGTAGGCTTCAATTGGCGCCAGAAAGGTGGGGCCATCGACTTGGGCCATGAGGTGGTAGGGCTTTAGCCCGACAAACCCTTGACGGCGTACTGTCTCCCGCACATACTCCGGGTTCATATCGGGTGCGATCAACATCTGGCCGAAGGAACGGAAACCGACGGCCTGCCCGGCTTTGACTTCGGCGGCGACATAGTCGTCGTTGGCTTTGCGATCGCCCTGGAAGGCGAGACCGAAGAATAAGCCGCCCACGGTGCGTTGACCAGGGTGAAGCCACTCAATATACTCACGAAAGACAGCCAGACCAATCTCTGTCGGCGTCCCATTGAGGAGCGCCGGCACTTTCCCCGCCGGATAGTGGGCATGGCAAAAGAGATGAGCGTGGGCATCAAAAATTTTATCAGGCAAATACGGTTCGACATGACGCGCCACAAAAGCACGGTCCGCATCGGTATAACTCCAGGCAGTCATCGGATCTCCTTGATCAGCAGAAACAATAGAAGGTGATTATCCGTAGTCCGCACAGCCGCTATTCCAATCGGCTGACATTGGACAGTGCGACTACGCGACTCAGGACTACGCGACTCAAGACTACACGACTCAGGACTACGCGACTCAAGACTACACGACTCAAGACTACACGACTCAAGACTACACGACTCAAGACTACGTAACTACACATTCCACCGGCTAGGATTAATGCCCGGCGCTTCATTCGCCATATTGGCGGGGCGATTGGGGACATTAAAGTCAAAGTTGCTGGTGTTGAGGCTCTTAAAGAGGCGCCGAACATGGGGCGGTAGTGTAGACACTTTCTCAGCCTCCCAATCCGGCACTTCGGCAATCGGTGGCGCCCACGCCGGCCGATAGGCAATTGCCAACAGACGACGATCTTCCTGGCTCCGGTTGGGATAGTTGGCATGGAAGATCCCCTGGTGGATAATCGCCGCCGACCCTGCCGGACAGCAGACCATGACCGCTTCCGGGTGGGTCAAATAGCGTTTGTAGGGGTTGCCGTCGCTGTGCAGCGAGAGGTGTGAATGGGGTAACACCAGCAGGGGCGCTTTGGCCGGCGTCAGTTCATCGAGATACCACAGCACACGCACAAGTTTGGGCGCGCTCGACTGCATCCCGAAAATCTTGGAACCATAGGGCTGGGCATCGGTGTGGATGGCAATGCCCGGATGGCCGGGGCGGGAGAGGGCAAAGACACATGATGTCACCACCAGTTCATCGCCAAAGAGCGTTTCCAAAAAGCCAGTGATGGTGGGATGGGCGATCAGGTCGATGGCGTTGGGCGAGTCCGACCACTGGACATTGCTATGTCCCCGCTGATTTTCGCTGTAATCGGTGGCAATGGTGGGCAAGCGATCCAGCTCCGCTTTAATGGCATCCACTTTGGCCTGGTCAAGCAGGGCGGGAAACAAGACAAAGCCCTCAATTTCAAGATATTTGATGCGTTGCACCGTCGACAAAGCAGCCCAATCCGTCTTGTCCAACGTTGCCGGATATTCAGCCGGTCGATTTTCCATGTGAATATGTCTCCTTGTCCTACGCAGTTGTTGAACCAACTTTTCACCGCAACGACGCGGAGGCCACAAAGGTTTCTTGGCTTTTTCTTTGCGTCTTTGCGGTGAAAATTCTTGTCTGTTACTCAAGCTTTTGACGCGTTAGATCCCGATCGCCGTCCGCAATGATGCCACATCCAAATTGCGACCGGACAAGACTAGCGCCACGGTCTGGCCGGCGAAACGGGGGGCATAGCGCAGCAGAGCCGCCACCGCCGCGGCGCCCGCACCCTCGACCAGAATGCCATGCGCCTGCACCAACTGGCTGATAGCGTGCAACAATTCTTGCTCACTCACCAACAACATCTCATCCACCAACTCTTGCATGATAGCAAAGGCCATTGGCACTGGGGCGGTCGTCGCCATGCCGCCGGCAAAGGTGGTGGTGGGCAGCGAGACGATGCGTTTTTGGCGCATCGATTCGGTCACTGCCGGCGCCGCTTCTGATTGCACGCCAATCAGTTGTAACGGGCTTGGCCCCGGTGTGATGTTGGTGGCGGTGGCGGTTTTGGTGGCAATGGCGCAGCCGGCAATAAAATTGCCGCCCCCCACCGGCACCAGCATGGCTTGGACGGTCGGCAGAGCCTGGCTGATCTCTAGCCCCACGGTACCGGCGCCCGCCATGATCCAGGGATCTTCGCCATCTTCCAGATAGAGCAAGCCTTCCGCTGCCGCCAAGTCGCGGGCAATCCGACAACTGTCGCCCCAGTCGGCGCCGGCCAGCACCAGACGCGCGCCAGCGTTGCGCATGTTGTTGCATTTGATTTCAGGGGTGTCCACCGGCGCCACCACCGTGCAGCGTCCGTTGACCTGGCGCGCCGCCCAGGCCATCGCCGCGCCATGATTGCCAGTGCTGGCGCAAATCAACCCCTGCTGGATCTGGGTTGGACTTAATTGCAACACACACGCCAACGCGCCACGCGCTTTGAATGAGCCAATCTCGGCAAAGCACTCACATTTTAGCCATACGTCCGCCCCCGTGAGCGCACTCAGGGCCGGCGAAGGGATCAGGGGCGTGCGCAGCAGATAGGGCGACAACTGGGCTTGGGTCTGACAAATGTCGTGATAGGTGGGTCTGTTCATCCGTTTACTCGTGTTTCTTGCTATGCCGGCAGCCAGCGTGTATAAAAACGCAGCCAGTTGCCCACCATAATCTGTTCAATGGCGCGCTGATCGTAGCCGCGACGGGCCAAGATGGCGGCCAGGTGTTGATAATCGGCCACGGTATCCACGTCGGCAGGGGCGCCTTCGACCCCCCCCTGCCCGTCAGTGTCGCCACCGATGGCGGCATGATCGGCGTTACCGGCCAACTGGCAGATGTGATCAATATGGTCGGCCACCTGGGCCAGGGTGACGGCCTCACGCGCAAAGAGTTCCCGCCGTTCGGTGATGCCCGCTTTCGCCCAGTCCAACTTGCCGTCACTGTAGAGCATCCAGGTATCCATTGACACGCCGATGACGCCGCCGCGGACAATGAGGGCGTGCAACTGCTCATCACTAAATTGACGTTCACCCGGCACGAGCGCCCGGCAATTTTGATGGCTGGCCAGCACCGGGCCGTCAAAGAGATCAAGCGCCGGCCAAAAGCTCTCATCGGCCAGGTGGGTCAAATCCAAGATCATCCCCAGCCGCGCCATTGCCTGGAGCAGCGGCTTGGCCTGTGGCGTTAAGCCGCCGGCCGTACCCGTGCCATGTGCATAGCTGCTGACGCCATAGTGGGTCAGGCTAACCACCCGCAGCCCATCAGCCCACCAATCTGCCGCCTGTTCCGGCCAGAGGATCGGGTCGGCTCCTTCCATGCCGAGGACAAAACCAATCGGCAGGGTTGCCGTGTCGCCGCCGGTGGCATCGACGGCTGCCCACTGGGCAAAGTGTTCGGCAAATTCGCTCCGTGTCCGCAACAGACGCGCTTCGCCACGCCGGGCCAGGCTGCGGTAGTAGGCCAGATGACCTTGCGCGGCGGCATAGGCGGCGTCCCCACTGCTGTAGCCCCAAAGCGGACTGTTGGGCCGTTTGATGCGTCCCACCACCTTGACGAGCGATCCCGCAATCTTGCCGCGCCGCATTTCGGGCAAGGTCGCCATAATGCCGCGGTTGGGCCAACGGGTATCCGGCTCTTTGTCGGGCTGGGTGCGCGCTTCGCCAATCGGCAAACTCAGGTTGCGGTTGAGATCGAGTGCGCCGTGCGCCATCGGGTAGTCGCCGTCGAAGATCAGCATTGTTATTCCTTTCACAGCCGCCGCATGTGTGGGTCCAACGCCTCGCGCAGCCCATCGCCCACAAAGTTAAAGCCTAGCACGGTGACAAAGATCGCCAGCCCAGGAAAGGCGGTCAACCAGGGTGCCATCGCCATATAGTTGCGACCATAGCCCAACATCGAACCCCAAGCCGGCGTCGGGGGTTGCACGCCAAGACCCAAGAAACTCAGGCCGGCTTCGACCAAAATCGCATAGCCTACACCCAGCGAAAATTGCACCACTAGCGGCGACAGGCTGTTAAGCAAAATAACCCGCCGCATGATTTGTCCATCACGCAGCCCAATCGCGCGCGCCGATTCCATATATTCCTTTTCACGAATCGCCAGCGCGCTGGCGCGAATCAAGCGGGCAAAGGTGGGCGTATAGACAATGCCCACCGCCAAGATCGCATTCAAGAGCGACGGCCCCAAGACCGCAATGATAAAAATTGCCAGCAACACCGCCGGGAAGGCCAGCAACGCATCCATCGTGCGCATGATGACCGTGTCGAGCCAGCCACCATAGTAGCCCGCCGCCAGCCCCAACGTGACTCCCAACACGCTGGCAAAGAGCATCGACGCCACGCCCACCAACAACGAAACCCGTGTGCCATAGAGAATCCGACTAAAATTGTCACGGCCAATGTTGTCGGTGCCAAAGAGATAGGCAGCGGACGGCGGTTGGCGGGCGGCGTCGGAAAATTGGACTTCTGGGTCATAGGGGGCCAGCCAGGGCGCCAGCAGCGCTGCCACCAGCAGCCCGCCAACGATCAGCACCCCAATCGCCGCCAAGCGGTTGCGTAAGACACTCCGTATAAATTCAACGCCACGCGCCGCCCGCCGTTGTGGCTGGCGCTTGCCTTGTTGTAACGCGGTTGAAAGAGTTGTCGCCAAGGTTGATTCCACCCTAAACTCAGGCGTCCCTATGGGACGGGTTTATGCTGTCGTTTTTCCGCAGCAAAACACTATTGATAGCGAATTCGCGGATCGAGATAGGCATAGGTTAGATCCACGAGCAGGTTGACCATCATAAAGATCAAAGAAATGAAGAGTACCACCCCTTGGACGATGCCGTAATCGCGCTGTTGAATCGCTTGCAACAGTAGTGTGCCGATGCCCGGCCAGTTGAAGACCGATTCGGTGATAATCGAGCCGCCCAGCAGGCTGCCCAAGAGGACGCCAAAGATCGTCACCACCGAGAGCAGGGCATTTTTGAGGGCATGGCGCAAGATGACCAGCCGCTCCATCAAGCCCTTGGCGCGCGCCGTGCGCACATAATCGGTATTCATCACATCCAACATCCCCGACCGGATAAAGCGAGTCAACGGCGCAGCCAAGCCAATGCCCAGCGTGATCGCCGGCATGGTCAGAAACTTTACCCCCATCACCGGGTCGATTAACGGGGAAATGTAGCCCGACGGCGGCAACCAACGCAAGGAGACCGCCAGCGTCAGCAGCAACATCAACCCCAGCCAGAAGCTGGGCAGGGCGATCCCCACCAGCGAAAAGAAGGTGGCGACATGGGCCAGCAGTGAACGAGGGCGCACCCCGGAAATAATCCCCAACGGCACACTAATCAGCAAGCCAATCGCAAGCGACGCCACGGTGAGCCAAATCGTGGCCGGAAAGCGCCGCTGGATCAGCGAGATGGCCGTCTGGTGCGAACGCCACGACGTACCAAAATCGCCGCGGGCAACATCCCCCAGCCAAAACATATATTGCACATAGATTGGCTTGTCCAGCCCCATCTCCCGGCGCAACTGCTCATACGCCTCCTTGCTGGCCTCTAACCCCAGTTGCGCCGCCACCGGATCGCCCGGCACCAGCCGCAACACCGTAAAGACCACCATCGAAAAGAGAAAAAGCACAAAGATCATCTGCACCAACCGGCGCAGGATGTATTGTTGCATGACGTAGTTCCTTGCTTTGTGACAAGGTGAAATTAATAATTAATGGAGAATAATTAATGCTTAATTGCTAATGACGAACTGTTGGCAGAACGTATTAACAATTAATGATTATCCGTTTTCCATTAATTATTAATTTCACCCCCTCACCCCTTCATTCCTATCCTACCCATTTCCAATCAAAGAAATTCGGATACCCCTTGGGCAGGATTGTCAGACCTTCCACCTTCTTATTGGCGGCCCACTTGATCTCCATGCTCTTGAGTTTCACCAGTGGGGTGTCGTCGAGGATGGCGATGTTCATCAGTTCTTCATAAATCTGCTTGCGCTCTTCGCGGTCAGCGGTGGCTTTGCCTTTGTCAAAGAGATCTTCCACCTGTTGATTGAAGTAGCGCATGGGGTTATTGCCCTGCTCTTTACGCAGCACGCTACTAAAGAGGCCGTCGGGGTCGATCTCGCGGGTGTACCAGGCCAACGTCATCTCAAAGTTGCGCCCTACCCAGGCATCTTCGACATAGAAGGCCCACTCCAGCGGCTCGATCTCCACATTCAACCCGATCTCGGCCAGGTTACTCTGGATGATTTCGGCCACCGGCACGCCAAATTCCTGGCCGGTAAAGGTGCGGAAGGTGATCTTGGTGGCCGGATCAAAGCCAGACTCGGCCAGCAAGCGGCGCGCCTCATCGAGATCGCGGGTGGGGCAATCGAGTTCGCTGTAGGCCCAGTGGGTGGAGGGGATCAGGTTACATTGCGTCTCGCCGGAGCCAAAGAAAACATTTTGCTGGATCGCCTCTTTGTCAATGGCGCGGGCAATGGCCTGGCGCAGCAGCTTGTTATCCTGGAAGGGGGGACGCTCGTTGCTAAAGATCAGACAAAGGTAGGAAGCCGAAACCTCTTGGCCCAGCAGTTGCAAATTGGGGTCACTACTGATCTGCTCGAAGAACTCCGGTGGAATAGTGGTGGCAATGTCCACCTGGCCGCTCTGGAGGTTGGCAATGCGCGTCTGCACTTCGGGGATCGGCACGGTGACAATCTCATCCGGCCACTGCGCCAGTTGCTCCTGGTTCCAATAATCCTTAAATTTGCGATAGACAACCCGCTCCCCCGGCACCCATTCGACAAATTCATAGGGGCCGGAGCCAATCGGGTGCGTCTCGACCTGGGCAATCGTCTCTTTATCCACAATCGAGGCCGCCATCACGGCTAGATTGGGGAAGAAGGTCACATCTGGCTGCTTCAAATGAATGACAAACTCATGCGTCCCCGTCGTTTCAAAGGTGTCAACGGCCAACATATAACCGGCAAAGCGTCCTTTGGGGCCGATCTCAAAATGGCGGGTAAAGGTATAGGCCACATCCTCGGCGGTCACTTCGCGCCCGCTGTGGAACTTGACCCCCTGGCGCAACTGGAAAGTGTAGGTCAAGCCATCATCGGAGACAGTCCAGGATTCGGCCAGGCTAGGGACGGGATTCATCATGGTGTTGTCATATTCGACCAGGCGATTGTAGACCAGCGCCGCGGGCGGCCAGTCGTTGCCGGTCTGCTGGATGCCGGGATCGAGCTTGATAATGTCGCCATCATAACCGATGGTCAATTTGCTGGGGCCGGTCACATCGGTGGTGTCCCCAGCCGGTGCTGCGCCGGGGGCAACCGTTTGACAACTGGCCAAACTCAACAAGGTGAACGCGCTCATCGTGCCGGCGCCCGCTTTGAGCAACTGGCGGCGGGTGAGGGTGGTGCGATCGATCATGGTTTGCTCCTTTACAGTCGATTGGTTGGTTAGTGCTTGTAGCGAAACAATTCTGCCACCGCCAAGAGCGCCAAGAACGCAAAGTTTCGCTAAGTTTTTCTCTCATCCCTTTGCGAAGCCATTGCGCTCTTGGCGTCCTTCGCGGTAGCAAGCGTGTTGCGCCATAGAGACCAGTTGGTTGATTTAAAGCGGATCAAAGGGATAGAGTTTCCGCCCTAAATGTTGATAGGTCAAGGTGCCGGTGTCGGCGCTATGGACACTTGGCTCGGAGACAACATAGATGGCGCCGGCCCACGGTTCAAAGGCGGCGCGAAAGTGGGCGGCGGATTTGACTGCAATGTAGCGCATCTGGCGGGGGTCAAGCCCCAGGCTACGGGCGAAGGCAGTGTCAAAGGGTTGGTCGCGCCCATTGGTCAGAATCACATGGATGCCGCCCTGCCGAATATGCACGGAGGGTCCCATATCACATTCAAGACCAGCATACATGGGGCCATCATAGTAAAAACGACCATCCGAACAGGCCATTACCTCCACCGTCATGCGCACCGGTTCCCCTTGCAGGGGTGAAGACTTGGCGCCAACATCCAGCGTCAAGGTAGCGCCGACGCCGGCCCGTTGACATTGGGCGACGGCGTCGGGGTCAACGATATAGAGTACGCAGGCATCTTTCAGATCTGCCGCGATAAAGGTGCGCAAGACGCCCGTGCTATCACCGGGGGAGCCGCCACCGGGGTTGTCATTGCGGTCGGCAAAGATGACCGGGTAGCGCCCCTGTTTTTGGGCGGCAACCAGTGCGGCAGCAGTGCTGGGCATGGGCAGTTGCCAACGGGCGCGGCGCTCCCAGATCCAGGCGCCCAGTTCATCGGCATAGCGTTGCGCCAGCGCCAGATCATTGTCCGTGACGATGTAGACCGAAGATCCCATGTCCGGCACATCGGAAAGGGGAAAACCGGTGGCAATCGAGCCGCAGACCACGCCTGGTTGCGCCTCAATGCGATGTAACTCGGCAATCGCTTCCTTCATGGGCGAGTGGGCGGTCACTTGATTCATGCCCCAGATCATAGGCAGACGATGGAGCGCCATCGTCGGGCGCACTCCCTCGGTCAGGATGCGGACCAGGACATCGGCGCACTCCCGTCCGCGTGCAGCCATGTCGATTTCTGGGTAGCTTTCGCGGCCAATCAGCACATCGGCCATATCAACCATGCGTTGGGAAATGCTGGAATGAATGTCCAGTTGCGCGACAATCGGGATCTGTGGTCCCACCAGTTCACGCACCGCGGTAAGGATGTGACCTTCGCCGTCATCGACCCCTTCGGCCACCATCGCGCCATGTAGTTCGAGCAACACACCATCAACCGGGCCGGCGGCGGCAATACCGGCAAGGAGTTCGCTAACCAAGCGATCAAAGACCGGGCGCGGTGCGGGGCCGCTGGGATGCGCTTCAGCAAAAATCGTGGGAATTAGTTCAAAGCCATGAGCATCGGCGCCCGCAATAAAACCGCCAGTGGGGGTGTTGGTGCCGCGGAATTTCTCGGTAATGGCCGCGCCCCGTACATCGCCAAAACGCGCAAAAAAGCTCTCCCAAGTGGTTGGCACAGGGGTGAAGGTGCTGGATTCGTGGCTGATACAGCCGGTGACAATGCGCATAGGCACTCCTTTCCGTGATTCGTGCAGCACGTTTTCAATCTTGCCAGGTGAAGATCACCCCCAGCATCGACTTTTCGCGGGCGTAGGCCATCTCGTAGGCTTGGGCCATGTCGCTGTAATGGAAGCGGTGAGTGATCAGTCGTTTGGGTTCCAGCTTGCCGTCGGCCATCAATGAGAGGATATGGGCGGCGGTGCGGTCGGCATGGTAGTGATCGCTGGTCAGTTGCGGGTGGCCGCTGTCATTGGGATAGAGATAACCGGCCGGGCCGGAGACGGCGATCAGCGAGATGCCTTTGATGTAAAAGTATTGCATGGAGAGCGGGTTAAAATCAAGGTCGGCTTCGCCCCGGCCCAGCAGACTGACAATCGAGACGCGGCCATTCGGGCGTACAATCTCAACGGCGGTGCGGTAGGCCGGCCAGGGGTTGGCGGTCAACACTACCAGATCGATGCCCGCGCCATTGGAAAATTCCTGTAATTTTGCCGGCAGGTCAGGATCATTATAAAGCAAGGTGGCATGAGCGCCCATCCGCTGCGCCAGATCCAGGCGAAAGGCGTCATTCCCAATGGCGACGACACGGGCGCCAAAGAGGGGGCCAATCGCCACGGCGCCCAGCCCCAACGTTCCCAAACCAACCACCGCCACGGTTTCGCCGGCCTTGAAATGGGCCTTGTGATAACAGTGAGCGCTGAGGGCATAAAGATGAGCATAGACCGCATCTTCATCGGCGACGTTCACCGGCACTTTGACCAGGCTGGCGCTTTCCTGCGTAATATACTCGGATTGATGGGGTTGGCGGGTGACAATGCGATCGCCAACTTTTACCCGTGTCACGGCACTGCCGACACCACGGACAAGGCCCAGGTTGCTGTCGCCCACCCAGCGCGGATAATCGGGTGCGCCCGGCACCCGTTCGGCGCCTTCATAGTTACCCCGATCGGTGCCGATCTTCAAGGCAGAAATGCGCGTTTCGACCCAGATTCCGTCAGGTTGCAAATGGCTGGTGTCCAGCGGTTGCTCTTCAATGCGCAAATCACGGGGGCCGTGGAGAATGGCGATTTTCATGCTGCCTCGTTTCTATTTGAGAAGGTTTTGTCCCATTGTACTACAGCCCTTGTAGGCCAACAATTCTTGTCAATGTAACAGCAGGGATTAGGAAAGTTAGGAAAAGCGGTAAAGCTCCACAGTTGCTACATCCATCTCCATACGCATCAAGCTAATGGTTTCCGCTGTAACAGACGGGCTAATTTGTCACCTTGAAAGGGTCTCGAGCGTACAATATCCGCGAGATTCTTTTAGAATGACAGGCGGGCCGTCCCGGTTTCATCGGGAATCCTTCTAGAGAAAACGCATAGACTCCGCAGATTCGGTTTCTCTATTAGCTCCATGCATATGGGTATGGATAGAAACTGCACTTACAGTACCGAAACAAACGCCTAACTTTCCTGCCACTGCTGCATCAAATCCCCCAAAGGCCAGGATTGATCAACTTTTCCTCATCGATACGCAGGGCGTACAACCGCGTCAGCAAGGAAGGGGGCAGCGTAGTGGTCAACGCCGGCAGATTCTCAGTCAGCTCCTCAATGGTGCGGATGCCGACCAACACGGAACTAATTTGGGGATGGGCCAAGGCAAAGGCAATGGCAGCCTGCGCCGGCGTCAAGCCCTGGCCGGCTTCAGCGACCAGTTGTCGATAGTGGCGGGAACGCTGACGCAGCGTCTCCAGATGATCCGGCAGATATTCAGCGCGCTCGGTTAAGGCGCCTTTGAGTAATACCGAACGCACCATCACCCCAACATTTTGGGCTTGCGCCAAGGGTAGAACCTGGTCGGCCAACCGTTGGTCGAAAACCGAGTAAGTCACTTGAATCACATCAAAGAGATCATAGCGGAGCGCTTGCGCCGGCAAGTTTGCCCCATAAAAGGAACCGCCGGCAGCTCGAATTTTTCCGCTCGCCTGCGCCTCGACAAAGATAGCAGCAAGCTCGTCACGGCGCGCCAGCACCGCAGCATCAACATTGTGGATTTGCCAGAGATCAACCCAGTCGGTCTGCAATAGTCGTAAGCTAGTATCCAACGAAGTGAGCATTTCTGTGCGCAACGCGGCCCCCGTCGGGAGCGAACCATCGGGGCGATGGAGAGCGACTTTGGTCGCCAACACTACTTGATCACGCCGACCGCGCAACGCTTTGCCCAGAACGGCTTCACTTTCGCCGTAAGCGCGCGCCGTGTCAATAAACGTAACGCCGGCATCCAGGGTGGCATGAACCAGATCAATGGCGGCGGCCTCCGCTGGTCGCGCAAAGTGACCAGGGGCGGCAATCCCATAGTCCATGCCCAGCTCGACTGTTCCTAACGCCAAGGCCGAGACAGCCAATCCGGTGCGGCCAAGAGTACGATATGTCATCTCAATCATTTGTCTCTATCCTCAACTATGATGATCCTTACCGTTTAATTGCACTCATAGTGGTAATAATTTCCTTATATCCTACAATTGGATATAATAATTGCAGTTTTGTGCCAGGACAAATGGAAAAAATGAGTTGCACCGCCGCTCTCTTACCGTCAAGCCACGTTCAACAAAGCGCCATCCAGATTTATGGTCTGAATGACATTGTCTGCACAAATCGCCAAATTCCAATTCCAAAAGTGTTAAGGTAGGTAGGGCAGCGTTGCCTTGTGAAATCGTTCGCGGTGCGAAATCAACTACGTCATTTATGGTACAGACGCTGTATCATAAGCCAGTCATGAAAATGGATACCTATGTTTTCTAAACCAAAATTCGAAAATCGCAAATTAAAGCGACCACAATTGCTCTACCAAGCCGTGCAAGATGAGGTAAAATCCTACATTCTGGAACATGCCTTGATGCCCGGGGATGCGCTGCCGCCGGAGACAGAGTTGGCCGAACAGCTTGGCGTCAGTCGCAATTCCGTGCGTGAAGCAGTCAAGTCATTGGAGACGCTGGGCATTGTCGAAGCGCGCACAGGCGCCGGTCTCTTTGTCCGCAACTTCTCCTTTGATCCCCTGCTGGAAAATCTGGCCTATGGCCTCATGTTCGATCTCAAAGACCTGGCCGATATTCTCGAATTGCGCTTCCACATTGAACACAGCATGATCGACCAGGCTGTGGCGTTGGTTACTGACGAGCAGTTGCAACAACTCTATGCCATTCTCGAACGCATGCACACACCCATCCTCCGTGGTGAGGATTATACGGAAGAAGATCGGCTCTTCCACCGCACACTGTGGACCAATGTCAAAAATCGCAGTGTGGGCAAGGTAGTCGATGTCTTTTGGATGGTCTTTTCGCAGGCGCGCCGGCGCGTGGCCGTCCCCTCCAATCCGGACCCTGTTGCTGTTTATCAATGGCATGTTGACATTGTGGATGCCTTGGCCAAGCGTGACGTAGCGGCGGCGCGGGTGGCGATGGTACAACACTATGGCAATATCCAAAAGTTGTTGGATGAGATGCGAATTCACCGCAATGGTCACTCCCCCGTCTTGACAAACTAATCGTACTTGCGCAGCGAGCAGAAGGCCGACTTTTGATGAAAGTCGGCCTTCTTTCGTTTCAGCCTATACACCAGCTTGACTTTATCGCCTCGGCTTCCTTAACCCATTTTATCCTACAATCGTACGATCAGGGTGTAGCATACCAATTTTAGCGATTTGACAACCCCACAAATGGGCATATAATATCTATAATCAACCGTTGCGGCAAAAACAAACACCTTTTCTTTTTGCCTCTGGCCGCCCTCGACCGCCAACGCACTAATCCGCCGCGTTCACCCATGTTAGCAAGCACAAGTCAATACGCAAGGAGATGATCATGGTAAAGCGATCCATAGCTCAGGCTATCTCACGACGACAGTTCTTGACCTTCGCCGGCATGACGCTGACCGGCAGCGCGCTCGCCGCTTGTGTGGCCGCACCAGTGGCCGCCCCAGCCGGTGGCGCTGCCGACAGTGCGGCAGCCGGCGGGTTGCCTTTTGCCGACAGAGAATTAAATATCTTCTCTGCCCAACATCATAATGAGAATGTCAAAGGATTGTGGGTGCCAATCTTTGAAGAGAAGACCGGCGCCAAAGTCAACTGGATCGAGGTGGGTGGCGGTGATGTCGATGCCAAGTATGCCGTCTTCGTCGCCTCGCAGGACAGTTC
Source organism: Caldilineaceae bacterium (assembly GCA_026645575.1). The sequence goes on along the minus strand of JAPKMW010000035.1, from coordinate 72,438 downwards.
GGTCGATACCATGTACACTTGGGAGACGCTCAACGCCAAGTATGGCCGCACCTTGATGGAGGACATTACCGAGCAGTTTGACAGCGCCCTGTTGGACGGGCTAGTCGGGGCGCCACGGGCGGCGTTGAATTTCCTGGGCAAACAATATGGCGTCCCCTTTGACAGCAACCAGGCCATCTTCATGTGGAACAAAGAGATCTACGAAAGCGGCGGCCTGGACAGCAGCAAGGCGCCCGAATCGTGGACGGAGTTTATTGCCAATAGCAAAGCCACCACCACCGATGGCCGCTATGCCACGCTCTTTACCATGGGCGACGCCAACTCCGGCTTTGTTTCCTATGTCTCACTCTTTAATTCCACTGGCGGTCGCCTCTTTAGCGATGATTTGACCAAATTGCAACTGGCAACGGATGAAGGGCTGCTGGCCATGCAGGCGCTCTTCGATGCCTTTGTCACCGAGGCGATTGCCGACCCCGCCGGGGTGACGGTCGCCAGTTCAATTGAGCAGGGCAAAATCTTCCGCGCCGGCAACATGGCCCACTACTATGCCTTCCCCAACCACTTTACCCTGGCCCAAGACCCCGAACAGTCGCAGGTGGTGGACAAGGTGCAGACAGGGATTATTCCTGGCCTCACTTTGCGCAGCGGCTCGGTCAACGGCTTTGAAGGGTACGCCATCAATCAATTCTCCCCCAACAAAGACTTAGCGCTAGCCTGGCTCGAACACATTATCTCACCGGAAGTGCAAAGCCTAGTCGCGCTTAACTGGGGTCGCCCGCCGGCGCTGACCGCCACCTTTGATGAACCGGCGGTTATGGAAAAGTCACCCCAATTTGCCACCGTCAAAGAACAGGGCCAATACCCTGCGCCGCGCTATGGCTCGCCCTTCTACTTCGATGTTGGCGCTGTCTTTGTCGAACATATGCTCGCCATGATCGACGGCAACCTGACCCCCGAAGCCGCCGTCGAAACCATTCAGAGCGAAGCGCAAACGATGGTGGATGAGTATTGGGCGAAGGCCGGATAACGGCATAGGTTCATTGTTCATCACATAGTAAAAAGGAGATTGAGAGATTAAGAGATTAATGCAGCACTATCCGCTCAATCTCCCAATCTCTTAATCTCTCAATCTCTTAATCTCTCATGGAACAATCAATCTCACCCCCCCTGCCCACAACCGAACGTCCGACCTTCTGGCAGCGCTTTCATCGATTGGATGAGGTGCGCTTTGGGTTGTTGTTGTTGTCGCCCACAATCTTGATCTTGCTGATCTTTCTGGTCATCCCGATTGGCTATGCGGTGACGATGAGTTTTCAGCAGATCGAGTTGACCATTTCGCCCGATCGGTCGTGGACAGGGGTGGATAATTACCTGGATGTGTTGACCGAACGCACGGTGCGTGAGTCGGTGGGGCGCACCATGTTCTTTGCCGCACTGACCATTGTGATCAGTATTGGGTTGGCGTTGGCGCTGGCGCTGCTGTTGAATGAAGCGTTTCCCGGACGCGGGCCGGTGCGGGTGCTGGTGATGTTACCGTGGGCGATTGCGCCGGTGGTGGGCGGCGTGCTGTGGCGTTATATCTTTCAGAGCAACTATGGGTTGGCCAATGCGCTGCTCTATCAACTGGGCGTCATTGACAACTACGTGGTCTGGCTCGACAAGCCGACGCTGGCCCTGGTCATTGCCGCCATTGCCACCGCCTGGAAGGGCCTTCCTTTCCTGACGTTGATCATTCTAGCGGCGTTACAAAGCATCCCCGAAGCGCTCTTCCGGGCCGCGCGTATGGATGGGGCTGGCGTCTGGGCGCGCTTTCGTTATGTCACATTGCCCCATTTGCGCAACATTCTGATCTTTGCCGTGGTCTTGCAGATCATTGTCTCGCTCCAGACCTTTGACCTGATCTTCACCCTCACGCGTGGCGGGCCAGGGCAGGGGACAGTGGTCCTTAGCTTTCTGGTCTTTCTCAACGCCTTTGAACGCTTGAGCCTCGGCAAAGCGTCGGCGCTAGCTGTTCTACTGGCCTTGCTGATCATTGTGTTGGGTAGCGTCTCGTTCTGGTCAATGCAGGCGCGGCAGCAAAAGTCGTAAAGGAACCTCATGCCAAGACAACTGAGCGGCTGGTTTCGCCCCGCCTTTCTCTATATCGCAGTTCTCTTTTTCCTGCTCTGGACAGTGGCGCCGGTGAGTTGGATCGCGATCATGAGTGTGCAGCCGGAGATCAACTATGTTTCCGTGCCGCCGCAGTTGCGGGTGGAAGATGTCAGCCTGCGTTGGTATGGCGCCATGTTGCAAGAGCCGGATTTCTTGCAGGCCCTGCGTAACAGTGCGATTATTGCCACGGTCACGATGATCTTCTGCCTCGTCTTTGGCTCGCTGGCCGCCTACCCGTTGGCGCGCCTGAATGTGCCGCACAAAAATCTCTTTCTGCTCTTTAGCGTGGTTATGCGCATGGTGCCGGCCATGATCTTGATCATTCCCATGTTTTTGCTCTTGCGTAATTTTCGGTTGCTCGACAAACACCTAGGCTTAATCATCGTCTATACCACCTTTCTGCTGCCCTATGTGATCTGGATGTTGAAAAACTTCTTTGAACAGGTGCCCTATGCCCTGGAAGCGGCAGCGCGCATGGATGGCTGTTCACGGCTGGGCGCGCTCTTTCGCGTCTTGATCCCGGTCACGGCGCCGGGGATTGTGGCGACAGCCATCTTCGCCTTTATCGGCGCCTGGAATGAGTTTCTCTTTGGGCTGATTCTCTCGACGAATTTTGCCGTGCCGGTGACGGTGCGCCTGTCGTCGCTGGTCAGCACCACCTTTCATTCGGACAACTCGCTGGTGGCCGCCGCCGGTATGTTGACGTTGATCCCGCCAGTGTTACTCGTTTTTATCCTCAACCGCTATATCATTCGGGGGTTGGTCGAGGGGATTAAGTTTTAGGAGTGTTATGTATGAGTCGAGTTGAGTTGCGTGGGTTAGCCAAATCGTTTGGGCCGGTACAAGCGGTGAAAGAAGTCTCGTTGGATATTCCCGATCACGCCTTTGTCACGCTGCTGGGACCGTCGGGCTGTGGCAAGACGACCACCTTGAATTTGATCGCCGGGTTGGAAAAGGTGACGCGCGGCGAGATTTTGCTGGACGGTCAACGCATCACCGACTGGGCGCCCCACGAGCGGGGGATGGCGATGGTCTTTCAGAATTATGCACTCTATCCCCACATGAATGTCTACGGCAATATTGCCTTTGCCCTCAAGCTGCTCAAGCGCCCCAAGGCCGAGATTGACGAGCGGGTGCGACGGGTGGCGCGCGTCCTGGAATTGGAAGCGCTGCTCGACCGGCGCATCTCGCAACTGTCCGGCGGGCAGCAACAGCGGGTGGCACTGGGGCGGGCGATGGTGAAGGAGCCAAAGGTCTTCCTCTTTGACGAGCCGCTTTCCAACCTGGATGCCGCCCTCCGTACCCGCATGAGGAGCGAGATCAAAAAGCTCCACCAGCAACTCAAAACCACCTCGATCTTCGTGACCCACGACCAGGAAGAGGCGATGATGCTCTCCGATTACATTGCGGTTATGCGTGATGGCGCTGTGGTGCAATATGGCCCCACCGAAGAGATTTATCGCCGCCCACAGCATTCCTATGTGGCAACCTTTATCGGCAAACCGCGCATGGGTATCCTTCAAGGGAAGTTGAGCGCCACTGCAGAGACGCTCGCTTTTGTCACGGATGGACTACAGTTGCAGTGGCCACGCCGCGCTGGTGGCCCCGCGCCGACCAAAGAACAACCGGTTTTGCTGGGCATCCGCGCCGAAGATGTCCGCCTGACCCAGGGCGACGCTGCCAGCACACCGGACAGCTTTGTCGGCCAGGTGACGTTGTTGGAGCCGTTGGGGTCAGACACTTTCGTCGAAGTGAATCGCAACGGGCTGGCGTTGACGGCGCGGGTCGATCCGGATCGCCGTCTTGCGGTCGGTGAAACTGTCACCCTGCAGTTGCCCCGTGAAAAGCTCCATCTCTTCCATGCCGAAACGCAGTTGCGTCTGGAGGTTTAGCCATGAAAATCACCGGCGTCGAAACGTACTTGCTGCAATACGAGTTGCCACGCGCCATTGGCCCATCCACCATGCTCTACCCCTACCGCACGACGCTGCTGGTCAAGATCAGCACCGATGAGGGGCTGGTCGGCTGGGGCGAGACGGCGCCTATCGGTGCGGTGCAGGCGTTGATCGATCAACAATTTGCCCCCGCGCTCATCGGCCAGAATCCACTCGACCATCGGCGGCTTTGGCGGCAACTGTGGGGGCCGAACTTTGGCCATCCGTTGGCCGTCGCCGCCGTTGATATTGCCCTGCACGATCTGCGCGGCAAGGCGCTCAATCTGCCGTTAGCGGAGCTGTATGGGGGCCGGCTGCGGGAGCAAGCACCGGTCTATGCGTCGGCGATGAACTACACGGCAGGAGTGGCTGCGGCTGACCAGTATCCCGACGAAGCTGCGGCTTTGGTCGCACAAGGTTTTCGCGCCCTCAAGATGCGCGTCGGCGGGGAGCCACTGCCGCATGATGTCGCCGCCGCCACGGCCGTCCGTGAGGCGGTTGGTCCTGATATTCTCTTGATGGCGGATGGCAACGGCGCTTATTCCCTCTCTAAGGCAATTAGCATGGGCCGTGAACTGGAAGCGCTGGACTTCTACTGGTTTGAAGAGCCATTGCCCCAGCCCGACTATGCCGGCTACGAAATTTTGACCGACAAACTCGATATTGCCATTGCGGCTGGGGAGGCGCTCGGTTCGCGTGGGGCCTTCAAAGAGGTGTTAACCCGTCACGCTATGGATATTATCCAGCCGGATGTGAGTTTGTGTGGCGGCTTTGCTGAATGCCTTTTTATTGCCGAGTTGGGCCGACTCTGGGGCGTGCCGTCCATGCCCCACTGCTGGGGCGGCGCGGTGGTGGTGGCGGCGACCTTGCACCTCTTGGCCCTCCTGCCCGACGCCTCGTGGGCGCGCACCACCGAAACGCCCATGTTGGAGCTAGACACCTATGAAAACCCCTTTCGCGATGCCCTTGTGACGGAACCGGCGCAGGTCAAAGACGGCGTTGTCGCCATTCCGACAGGTCCCGGCTTGGGCATCGAAATTGTGGAAGATGTGATTGAACGTTATCGAATTGGGTAGGGGCGCCCGCAAGAGGACGCCCCTACGAATTTTGATATGAAGACCAAACGAAAGCAGGCAAGCAATGGCGAATGAAACGGTTGGCAAACCCAAGGTTTTAGTAACCGGGGCGAGTGGTCTGATCGGCGGGTTGACCATCCGCCACTTGGGGGACAAGTATGCCTTTAGTGCGTTGAATCGCAGTCCAGTAGCGGGGATTCCTTGTCTACAAGCGGATATTAACGATGCCGAAGCGATTAAGCCAGCCTTTGAAGGCATGGACATGGTGTTGCATCTCTCGGCCGAGACCAAGGATCTGTCCCACTGGAACAAAATTTTGACGACGACAGTGGCCGGCACGGTCAATGTCTTTGAAGCGGCACGGTCAGCGGGTGTCAAACGGATCGTCTTTGGCAGCACCGGCGGCACAATGTGCGGCTATGAATATGATGACAGCTTACCCTACGGTCGCTTAGCTGCCGGCAAATATGACGAGGTCGGCGATAGTTGGCCTTTGCTCACCCACACCGATCCGCCCCGGCCCGACGCGCCCTATTCCATCGGCAAACTTTTTGGGGAGGCAATGGGGCGCTGGTTTGCCGACAAGTTTGGCATTTCGGTGATCTGCATCCGTTTGGGCGCGGTGCTGGACACGGATCGACCCAAACTATTGCGCCACTTTCCCGGCTTTCTTTCTCATGCCGATTGTGTGCAGATGATCGATAAATGTCTCTCCGCGCCCATGTCGCTCAAGTTTGATATTTTTGACGCTATATCGGAAAACAAATACCGCTGGCGTGACACCAGCCACGCCAAAGAAGTGTTGGGCTGGCAGCCGACCGGTTCGGCGGATCGCTATAATCCAGATGATTATCGGTAGTAAGACAGTGAGCCAGTAGGACAGTGAGACACTGTTCCACTGGCTCACTGTCCTACTGCTCAACCGGCGGGAAACCGTGAAAAGTGAACAACTGCGCCAGGGCATTAAAGGCGGTACGGTCGCTGTAAAGAATCTGCGCCTCCTTCAAGAGTTGGATGGCTTCCGCCGTGTACCCACTCTTGCTGACATACCAGCGCACAGTTTCGACATACTTCTGGTCAGCGTTGGCGCCGGCTGTTTGGGCGAGAAAGTTACGCACATCTTGGCCGCTGGTCGCCTGGGCTGTGTGTTTGATTTGCACTAACCAGGCGCCACGCCCGGCGCTGTTCGGCAGCTTCCATTCACCGATCAGGTCGATTTCCAAGGGTACGCCGGCCTGGATGACGCCGCCCCGCCGTTCGACCTTCGCAAAGTCAGGTAACAGCACTGGCCCTTTGTGTCGAAAATAGGGTTCGCCATCAATTGCGCGGCCATCAAAGGCGTCCATGACCGTTTTGACATACATCTCGGCCACTTCGCCCATGAAGTTGTTGAGGTGGCCGCGTAGACGACGGTATTCCTGTCGCCAATCTTTGGCCGCCTCTTCCGGCCTTAATTCTTCGATCTCCTGGCGATATTGATATTCAATAAAGCGGCGCAACATTGGGTCACCCGGTCCATTGAAGATGCTCCAACCGACCCGCTCGATAATATCGGCCTGATTCAGTTTGAACAGCGCTGTTTGTATATCTTCGAATGGGGCGTTCAACTCATTGGCAATACGCTTGGCGTCAATTCGTTCTTCGGGGTACTTGACAGCCCAGAACATAACCTTCTTGGTGAGCTGCGTTTTGTTTAGCAGTTCTGTATATTTGTAGAATTCCCGATAATAATGGCGCCACAGATCCCCATTGGGATCGCCCAATTCAAAGGTCAAAATCGCTTCTAACGCATCTAAGTCCGGCAATTGCTGGTGCGCCGGTGATGTGGTTAGCATCAGGCGTTCAATACTGTAGGGGTAGCCGCCGGTCAATTGCCAGATCGCTTCTGCCAGATCTACGGTTAACAAAGAGTTCACCTACTAAATCTTCCAGCGGATCGATCTGTTTTGCCATTGGTCTACTTCCCTCGCCGCCTGCCATCATCTTGCTACCGGTTAGCATACCACAACTTGATCGGGTTGGTGCTATGTAGAACACTTTGCGCAACGGTTGTGTAATGAACCAGGTGAGGCCAGCAAATGACAAGCACTACCCAACAGATGCTACCCTTTGAAACCCGGCTGACGCACGAGCAGAAAAATTTGGTGCGTTTTTGCGCCCATCTGACGGGAGATGCGCAGTCCGCCGAGGATCTGACCCAGGAGACGCTAAGGCTACCCGGATTTTCTCCAGCCGGTGCCGCCGGTGCGCCCCCGCGCCGAATGGTTGGCAATGGGCGGACAGGGTGCGGGCATGGCATTTGACCCGGCGCCGATCTTATTTGTGTGGGGTGAACAAGAAAGGATTACTTACCAGCGACCACTCGGTGATGAAGCGCAACGGTTGATGCGTGCGCCACGGGCTTATGCACCTGGGCTTTGGTTCAAAATTATGGATTGGGTAAGATTAAGCGTGAGCGTCTGTTTTTTCCGCCACACACAGTACACTCACCCCTACCGGTAGCGAGACCCGCTGGATCAACTCCGCTTCCAGCCAGCCAACGCCATGCAGAATCGTATTGGCCGGCTCCGGGATCGGCTCCATTTCGACCTGATAGACCTTTTCATTCTCGGTCAGATGGGGGCTTTCCAACTGCGGTTGATAGGGACGCAGAAGGCGCAGCCCGGCTACCAGCGGAAAGAGGAAAAAGTTGTTATAGCTCAACCGTTTGACCTGAAAACCGGCCATCTCCAGTTTGTGCCCCAATTCCGAAGCGGTGTAGCGACGCTGATGAGCGTTGATCTCGTCGTTGTAGCTCCAGAGCCACTGAAAGGCTGGCACGGTGATCAACACCTTGCCGCCCGGTTTCAAGACCCGCCACACCTCTTCCAAGACCCCAAATTCATCAGGAATATGCTCAATCGTATCGAGCAACGCCACTAGATCAAACTCATGATCGGCAAAGGGCAACAGATCGCCCGACCCCTGGAGCGCCATCAAGCCACGCAACCCTGCCACCGCCAACGGGCGCGGGTTGGGGTCCAGTCCGATCACCTGCCCATAGTGGGCCAGGTGGTGCGCCATATTGCCGGCGCCGCTACCAATGTCGAGAATTTTGCGCGGTTGGCCCGGTTGCCAAGGGCCAAGTTCAGCGTCCAAATATTTTTGAATCGCCCGCGTGCGCCCGGCAAACCAGGCATGGCGATCCTCTTCCAAAACCGTTAAAACGGGCGTTGCCATAAGAAATCCTTTAATGAATTGGTTGGTTGGTTCGTGGGTTGGTTCGGTGGTTTCGACAGGCTCAACCACCGAACCAACCACCGAACCAACCAACTACCTACCCAACCGCTCAAAAAAATAAGCATAGACTGGCCGGCCATGTTGTTGACACCAATATTCGCGATGGGTGGGGGCAAAGGGGCCGATCCGTTCCGCCAGGCTTGGGTCATGGGCGGAGAAGCTACCTTGGGCTTCCACCAAGGCGCAGACCATTTCACCGTACTTCTGCACATCGCTTTTGAAGTGGAGCAGTCCGCCCGACTGTAATTTGCTCGCCAGCAGATCGACAAAGGGGGGCGAAAAGAGGCGTTTCACTTTGTGTTGCGGTTTCCACCAGGGATCGGGAAAGAGAATGTGGAACATGGCGACCTGCGCGTCGGCAATCATGCGCGGCAGGCTGAAGCGGCAATCGTCATCGCTGATCCAGAGATTCTGAAGGTGAAAACGCTCGATCCTTTCCAAACAGAGACGGGTGGCTTTGGTCTTGGTTTCATAGCCGACAAAGAGATGCGAAGGGTGTTGCAAGGCCCGATCCAACAAAAAATCCCCGCGCCCGTAGCCGATCTCAATTTCGAGCGCCGTAGCAGTAGCCAAAGCGGCGGTCAACCGTTCTTGATTGTCACCACGGCTGTCTGCCAGTGCCAGGGTGCGAAAGAAGGGCTGATTCACCCCCCATGATGGCAACTCGTAGGCGCCTGGCCGGTGACGGGGATCGCCGCCGATCAAGCCACGACCTGCCGCCCAGTTGGCATAGGCTTTCTGGCGTTCTTCAGCGGTCCATTCTTCCCAGGCAAAGGCCATTTTGCCGGCGGAAAAGGTCGTCGTATGGTAATCTTGTAAGGGGGAAGGGTGGTAAGTGTTTGATGAATCCATAAAATAAGTAAAACTTACATGAATCGGGTTGCTCAACAATCCACAAAGACGATCATCATCCAGTGACGATCTATACAATCTCGTAATTTAGTTGTATAATTTGCTGGCGTCCCGTAATCGAAATGGCTTTCTTGTCCAACATTGCTTGTACTAGCGTTGGTCACTATGGTTCGCGTTTGTGGAGCATCTGTTTATGAGTTACCAGGTTACGCGCACAAAAATTGTTTTGCCCAGACGTCGCGCTGATCTCTTGTCGCGCCCGCGTTTAATCAATCTACTGGAAGACCTGCTTGATTTCCGACTGGTTATTCTAATCGCACCTGCCGGATATGGCAAAACTTTTCTCTTGGTAGACTTTGCCCATCAATTGCAATGGCCGGTCTGCTGGTACGCATTGGATGCGCTAGATCGCGATGCCTACCGCTTCTGTAGCCATTTCGTGGCGGCGATTCAGCAAAAATTCCCCACCTTTGGGCAAGCGTCACTGGCGGCGTTGCAGAGCATGGCCGTCGGTCAGAGGACGCTTGATCAGTTAGTGACAACCATTGTTAACGAACTTTATGACCATGTCACCGAGCATTTTGTCTTGGTCTTAGATGATTTTTACCTAATTGATGAAAATCCTGAGATCAACACCTTTATCAGCCAGTTTATTCAACAAGTCGATGAAAATTGTCACTTGATCATTGCCTCGCGTCGCTTGTTGAGTTTGCCGGATATGGCGCTGATGGTGGCGCGCGGCTACGTTGGCGGTCTCGACTTTGAAGATCTGGCCTTTGCTGTCGATGAACTACAAGAGTTAAGCGCCAAAAACTTAAACCAAACCATCTCGGCGGCGGAAGCCAAGACCCTGATTGAAGCAACCGACGGTTGGATCATCGGTCTGCTGCTCTCGGCACAAAGTAAATTGCGTAATATTTCTGGTCGGATGCGCCACATGCGCGCGTCCGGCATCAATTTGTATGACTACCTAGCGGAACAGGTACTCAATCAACAACCGCCCTTCATCCAAGAATTTCTGTTGCGCACATCATTATTGGAAGAATTCGACGCTGACCTGTGCGCTGCTGTCCTGGCTGATGACTGGATGCCCGCTACCGGCGACTGGCAGGATCTGATCGATGAAGTTCTGCGGCGTAACCTCTTTGTTTTGTCTTTAGGAGACAACGCCGCTTCTCTGCGCTATAACTACGTTTTCCAAGAATTCTTACAGCGGCGTATCGCGCGTGAACGACCAACCGAGGAACACGCCATTCTAGAACGCCTGGCTGACCTATACCAGGGGCGTGAAGAGTGGGAAAAAGCGCATTACATGTTGACTCGGTTGGGGGAGCCGCGCCGGGTGATTGCGCTGATTGAACAAGCCGGGGTGGCGCTCTTGGAAGCGGGGCGCTTTTCTTTGTTAGCCACCTGGTTGAAAGAACTGCCGGTAGAAACCGTGCGTAGTTACCCGATCCTGCTTATGGTGGAAGGGTTTGTGAAAGCGCGCCAGGGTGATGTCAAAGCCGGTTTACTTTTGCTCGACGAAGCAATTGCTGCGCAGTGGCCGCCGGCTGCGGAAGCTGATCTCACCTATGCGCTTACACGCCGTTCGGTGGTTCATCGATTTTTGGGCAATTATCAAGCTTCTTTGAATGATGTCCAAAGCGCCTTCGCCCAGATTGCTCATTTTGACCAACAGGCTGGCGCCACCCTTTCGCTAACCGCAATGGCCCAACGGTCAAAAGGGTTTACGCTCTCCTACATGGGAAAAGCGGAAGAGGGAGCTTTCTGGTTGGAACAAGCCGTCGCGACCTATCGACTGCTCGATCAAACACAAAATCTGGCCTTAACCTATTCCGATTTAGCCATTGTTTACTTGAATACAGGGCGTTATCGCCAGGCGATGCCGCTTTTTCATGATGTTCTCACCATCTGGCGTGAGGTGAACGATATTGCCGAACAGGCCGGTACGCTCAACAATCTTGGCTACCTCCATCACCTGCTTGGCAAATATGAAGATGCGCTCACCCTGCTGGATGATGCCTACCAATGCGCCAAACGCAGCGGCTACACTCGCATTATCGCCTATGCCCTGACCAGCATGGGTGATCTCTGCGCCGATTTGGGGTTGTGGGACGTGGCGCAAGAACTTTACCGCGAGGCGCTTGGGGTGGCGCAGCGGATGGGCGAACGCCTGCTGCTGGTTTCCTTAGCGTTGGCCCAAGCCAAAGTGGCCGCCCAACAAAAGGAATGGAGCAGCGTCTTTGCCGCCTTGGATGCCGCCGGTCATTTGGTTGTTGACTTAAAAGCAAGCAATGAGTGGGGGCTGTATCAACTCACCTATGGCTATTGCCACCTCTTACAGGGGAAGGCCAAAGAAGCCATTACCGCGCTCCAAAATGCCTGTGACTATTTTCAGACCAGTGACCAACCCATTGAAGAAGCCAACGCTCGTTTGCTGCTTGCGTTTGCCCATCACCTGTCCAAACAAGAGGCGCCGGCGCAAGAACAGTTACAACGTGCGCTTGACCTGGCCTTTGCCCTGGAAAGCCGTCATCCGCTCCTCTTTGCCCTACGGGCAACGCAAAGTTACCTGCAAGACAAACACCTATCCGGCCTCGATGAACGACTTCTCGGCTTGAATGTAGAGTTAAGCAAGATTGAAGAACTAATTCCCCAGATCAATCGGCGGTTGCGTCAACAGGCGCCGCCGTTGTTAGCCGGGTTACTCACCAAAGCGCCCCACTTGGTGATCCGTGCCTTGGGTCGCGCTGAAGTAACTTATAACAACAAAATCCTGACCAATAGTGACTGGCAAACGTTGGTTTCTCGTGATCTCTTGCTCTGTCTACTAGCGCACCCACGCGGTCTTTCCAAAGATGAAATTGGGCTGCTCTTCTGGCCCGATGCTTCCCCCTCGGAGTTGAAAACCCGCTTTAAGAATGCCATCTACCGACTGCGGAGCGCCCTTAAAGAAGATGTAGTTCGCTTTGAAAATGATTTTTACACCTTTAATCGCACTAGTGACTATGAATATGATGTTGAGCAATTCTTGCGGTATGTCGAAAAGGCACAGCAAGCTGTATCACCAACCGAACGCATGAGCGCGTGTCAGGCGGCCCTTGTCCTCTACCGTGGCCCCTATTTGCCGGAGCTTGAGGCTAGTTGGACTTGGAGCGAACGCGAACGCTTGAGCCGACTCTTTGTCGAATGCGCTTTAACGCTAGGCCAATTACAACTTGATCAAGCCGATTATAACGCGGCCTTGGAGAGTGTACAGCGCGTTCTCACGGAAGACGCCTGTCAGGAAGATGCCCACCGTCTGGCTATGCGGATCTATGCCGCCTTGGGGAATCGCGCCGCCATTGTCCGTCAGTACGCGCAGTGTGAACAAGCCCTGTTGACCGAAATTGACGCCTCCCCTTCCCCGCAGACGGCTGATCTTTACCAAGCTTTGATGCGGTAATGATTAGTTGAGCCGCTGGTTTCGACAAGCTCAACCAACGGCTCAACCAACGGCTCAACCAACGGCTCAACCAACGGCTCAACCAACGGCTCAACCAACGGTTCAACTAACGGCTCAACCAACGGTTCAACTAATACAATTGACGTAGAACTCATTCCGCAATACGGTCAGTGGCGTCTATGCACCTACGCCATTTCTCGTATTTTGTAAATGAGCCGCCAATGAGCCTGTTTTGAGCCTGCTTTGAGCGTCGGTTGATGCCCCCGCTGATGCCTGCCCCGTGCGACAATGGGGACATCAGTCACGAAGCAAGAAGTGATGGCATAACAAACGGTGTGAGAGCAACACACCCATCTGAACAAGGCGGTGTAGCACAACATTTGGCACGCCGTCCTGAACAAAATGTTGTCGGCCATCAAGTATAGATGTTGAACGGATAGATAACCCAAAAGGAGACCTACGATGAAACAGTATCTGAACACACTGCAAAGCAAGAAGCAAACCCGTCTGATCGTCGCCTTGGTTGCACTGGCTCTCTTTGTTCTCGGTGCTGGCGCTCCGGCAGCCGGTGGTGGTCGGTAAGCGCTTGTTGTGTTGAACCGTATGGGCCTGCTTGCTTTCCGCACCAAGTTCTGCAAGTGAGCTGATCAGTGATTTTACTGATTGCGGTTGTTCTCGGTCTGCTAGCCGGTTGGGTGCGTGCCTGGTATGGTGGCCGACATTTTATAATACCAGACTTGCATTTACCCTGGCTAGCAGCCGTCGCCTTTGTACCCCAGTGGTTGGCTTTTTTCGGGGCTGCCACTCGCTCCCGCTTTTCGGATCGGGACGCAGCTATCGCTCTGGTGACATCACAACTGTTGTTGTCGGTATTTGGGCTGGCGAATCGCCATCATCCGGCTTTCAAACTATTAACGTTGGGCTTATTGTTGAACCTGACCGTCATTACCGCCAACGGTGGCTTGATGCCCATTAGCCCGGAGACGATCCGCCGTTTGACACCCGATGCCCCGGATAAACGCTGGCAAACCGGCAAACGCTTTGGTCACACGAAAGATCGGGTCTTGGCCGAAGCGGATACACGCTTCGCCTGGTTAGCAGACCGCTTTATTCTCGCCGGTTGGTTACCCAATCGGGTGGCTTATAGTCTTGGCGATCTGTTGCTGGCTGCCGGCGCCTGCTGGTTTTTATGGGCTGCCGGTGGCGGACAAGCGGCAGAGATGCGCCGGCAAGGGTAACTACGCGACGAAGCAATGGCTAAGGCGCACGCAAAGAAATAACTATCCGTAGGGCCGGGGCGCCCGCAAGGGGATGCCCCCTACAGCATTGGATATTTTACTTTTAGTCGTTCGTATCGATCAATGAAAGTGTGAAGCGCTTATGACTAGCTCTACTCGCTACCCGCAGTCAATGAATTATGAGGTTGTGGCACAGCCCCTGCACCCGGAAGGAGAGCCAACAACTACCCCGAACAACGCTGAGATCAACCGCCTGTTGACGGCAGCCGTGGCCAATCGTCGCTTTTGTCGATTGTTACTCAGTAACCCGCTTGCGGCCCTAGCCGGCGGCTATCGGGGGCAAACATTCAATTTGCCTGCAGGCGATGTCAGACGAATTTGCGCGATTCGCGCAACGTCGTTGCGTGATTTTGCTCTGCAACTCCTCGTCGCTCTGGAGACGGACAAGTCGACCGAGAGCGCGTATAGCCATGAGCGGCAGAATACAACAATCTTTGCGCTATAACAACGCTTCTTTGCCCTGACTTTCCCAATAGTTTGTTATTTAACAGCGTGATCCTTGTAATAAAAACCGGCTACACAATCTTGTGCAGGTTTATCCTCGGTTGTGGTCGGTTTTTACGCGTCTAGGGTGTCGTGAAGTGCGATAGATTTTTCTGGAATCAGCGCTTGGTTGAATTGCTTGCCATATCACGCTTTACGGCCCGTCGTTCGTTTTATTCTTTAGCTCTGCTAGTTGCGAGTTTAGACTTTGCACACTTTATCATCCATCCCCACCGTCCCTGAATCGACTGGGGAGAGAAATGGCTATCATCCGCAACCTGCATCGCTTACCCTTTGGCCCGGCTCTTCGCAGATTGTCAACGCGCCGCCCCTCATCGACCCCGATGCCAAACCCGGTGAGCGGCTGCCCTATGCCAAACCCAGCGACTATGGCGACGACTGGCAGGCCAGCGGCATTCTTCATGATTTCAATAATTTGTTGGCAATCATCCTCAGCCACACCAATATCGCCCTCTCGAAGCTACCCAACGATAGCGCGCTGCGTCCGAATTTGGAACGGGCCATGCGCGCCACCCGGCGCGCCGCCGATCTCTCGAATCAACTAGCGCTCAACCTTAGTCGGCGCCAGGATGAGGTTGCTTTCTGTGAGCCGAATGTGGTGGTGCAAGAGGTGGTCGATCTGTTGGAACCCAAGATCGTTGCCAAAGCCGAACTTGAGCAGCAGTTAGCGGCTGACTTACTTGCGATTGCCGTACCCCGTTTGCGCTTGCAACAGGTGCTGATGAATTTGATCTTGAATGCTGTGGAGGCAATCCAGGCGCCACCCGGCCTGATCACCATTGTCACCACCAACCGTTTTTTGGAAGCCCAAGGCCCATCCCGCTTGGGGCAGCCGGAGTTTCCCACTGGGCCATATGTTATGCTCCAGGTAAGTGACACGGGGATCGGCATGAATCAAGCCATGCTCAACAACATCTTTGAGCCATATTTCACCACCAAAGCCACCGGCACCGGTGTCGGCCTCAGCACAACCGTTGGCATTGTCCACACCTACCAGGGCATTATGCAGGTCACTAGCACCCCCGGTGTCGGCTCGACCTTTCGCGTCTTTTTCCCAGCGTTAGAATGATGCTACCGGCGTTAGCTGGTTGATAAAATCGTCGATCAACGCTGGCATCGTGGTTGGCGGTTGCTGTATAAGCGCCAACACGGCCTGCGCCTGCGCTGTGCGCGCCGTGGGCGTAAGGTATTCCAGCGGTGAACGACCAGCCACACGCGCCAACAAACACGCTAGTGTATGACGCACAGCATAATCTTCAATGGCTGTCTGCCATACGGCGGCTTTGCCACTGGTCAACTGTTGACTCACCTGCTGATAGGTCTGCCAGTAGTGGTGCGCGGCGTGGGCAAACTGAGGACGTTGCGTCGCCAGATGATGCGCTTTGCTTAGAAGATGGGTCAGCGAGAAGCCGAGATCAAAGGCCGGATCACCCCAGTGAATCACCTCATAGTCGAGCAAGACCAACCGATTTTGGTAGACGAGCGTGTTTTTCGGGCTATAGTCGCCGTGGACGAGCGTGTAGGTGCGTTCCCGCGTGGCGGCTACCAGTTGCTCCAAAAATATTTGGGCCGCCGGAAGCTGGCTCGCCGTGTACTGATAATATGGCTCCAGTCGTAACGATTCAAAAAAGGTGCGATCGGCAAAGATCGGCGCTAATTCTGCTTGGCGACGCGCCGCTTGGGTATGGATGGTGGCGAGCAACGTGGCAAATTGCGTCACCTGAGCCAGGTGGAGCTGACCGGCCAACAGCAACGTTTTCCAGTTTGTATGGGGTTGCGGCACAGCGGCCATTGCCAGTAGATGATGGGTGTGATCTTCGAAGATTAGCGCTGGAATCACCCCTGGTTGCGTTAAGGTTGACAACCAGTGCAACCCAAGCGCTTCGCGATGCACCCGTTCCGGGTCGCTAAACCAATCGACCGGAACGCGCAATTTGGTTAGCGCCTGTTTCAAGACCCACGCTTCGCCATGCGCCCGCTCCACCAACACGGTGCGATTAGAAACACCCCCAGCCAGCACCGTTACGCGTGGCGTCTCTGCCTTCCCAATCCGTTGTTGTTGGCGTAAATAATCGACCAGTGCTGCCGGTTGTTCAATATCAAGCTGTGCCATAAAGGTTCGATTCTCGTATTTTGTGACCGTCAGGTTTGCGCATAGCCGGTCCGTGACCGGCGTTGGGGACGCCGGTCACGGACCGGCTATGCGCAAACGCAAGTTAGCTTTTCTGGTGCAAGCGACAATTCGCCTTTGCCAACACCTGCGGATTGACAATATGGGACGGCGTCTCGCCCCGTAGCGTCTCGGCCACCCGTTGCGCAGCTTTGCGCGCCAGTTCCGCAATGGCGGCGCTGGAATAGAAGGCCGCATGGGGCGTGACCAGTACATCACTGCGGTGGAGCAAGGGATGATCGGGCGGCGGCGGTTCCTGGCTGAGAACATCCAGTGCGGCGCCGGCCAACCAACCATTGTCAAGCGCCTTGATTAGCGCGGTTTCATCAATGATTGCCCCGCGAGAGGTGTTGATCAGGTAGGCGCTCGGTTTCATGTAGCGGAAGGCCCGTTCATTAAAAAGATGACGCGTGGCTTCGGTCAATGGTGCATGAATCGAAATGTAGTCGGCTTCCTGGAGCAGGAAATCGAGATCCTGGGTGGCAATGTCAGGCGGGGCGAGGGCGTCAATGGCAAGGCGCGGGGTGTAGGCGATGGTGCGCAGCCCAAAACCACGTGCTTTGGGCAACAACGCCTGTGCGCTATTACCAAAGCCGATCAAGCCCAAGGTCTGACCGCGTAACCGGGGAAGCGCGCCCTGCCCTTTGTTATCCCAACAGCCCTGTTGGGTGGCGCGGCTAAAGCCGACCACGCCACGGGCGCACGCCAGCAGCAGCGCCATGGCATGATCGGAAACTTCCTCGACACAAAAGTCGGGTACGTTGGTGACGACAATGCCTTGGGCCGTTGCCCGTTCGACGGCAATGTTATCCAGCCCTACACCATAACGGCTGATGTGGCGACAGCGGGCGGCGGCATCCACCACCGCGGGCGTCACCGGTTTCCAGCAGGTGAGGATCGCGTCGGCCTGGGGCGCCAATTGCACCAGTTCCGCCTCATCGCCACCCTGGGCGACCAACAGTTGTGCGTCAACACTGCTGAGAATTGCTTGTTCAATGGCGAGGGTCGGCCAGGCATAATCGGTAATGAGAACTGTAAACCGGCTCATCCACTGCTCCGTTTCGGTTGGCGTTTATTTTTTGGGGGGCGCGTCGCTGCGCGCCGGGCGGCGGCAGAGGCTAGCCTGGCCCAGTCGCACATCTCGTCACTGCTATCCATCGTCTCTTCGGGGGCGCGGTAGTAGGACATCTGCATGGGCTGGCCGGCTTTGCTGTAAGTAAAGGATTCTAGCGCTCGTTCGGTAAAGCGCGCCACGCTTTGCTCGTCCACTTTGAAGTAGAGCGTATCATCGGCCACCAGACCAAACATCAGCCCATCCCGAAAGAGACCATAGCCGCCAAACATACGTTTGGCGCTCACGCCATCAAGCGGCGCCAGCAGTTCCAGCAGATAGTTGATAAAATCGCGATCCGTTGTCATAGTTTTGCGTTTGAATCTTTGTCGCATACAAGCGTGATATAGCCCTGCTCGCTCTGTGCGAGTCCGTGACTCGCCTAAGACTTGTGCGAGTCCGTGACTCGCACAGAGCAGTTTACCAAGTTGGAGTCTAAGTATACTACAGGTATACACTATTCTGCGAACCGTTCAAAACGCTTTGACATCTATGGCTGAATGGGTAACAATATAGTGTATCCCACCACAGTCTTGTAACGACTAAGCCTGCGCCGCCCTGCCCGCCAGTCATGAACCGGCTAGGTGCTTAGCGGTTACATGATTTTTGCAATTCACCCAAAAATGCTATATTAGTTAGAAAGATCAGAACAGATGAAACTGAAAGTGGTCATGCAGTTTGAGTTGCGCATGGGCGCCACGGACCGTATCCGTGAGGTGGCCGACGTGGTGATCGACCCAACGTTGGAACAGGCCATCGGCGCCGATATTGTGATCGCCGGCGGCGGTAAGTTTGACGCCGCCTTTATGGACAAGGCCGGCCCCAACCTGAAGGTGATTGCCAAACCGGGCATTGGCGTGGATAATGTTGATTTGGATGCCGCCACAGCGCGCAATATCCTGGTGGTGCATACCCCTGATGCGCCGACCGAATCTACCGCCGAACATGCCGTTGCACTCTTGATGGCCGTCGCCAAGCGGGTAATGGTGGGCGATATGTCCCTGCGTGGCGATACGTCGATTCAACGCAGCGACATGACCGGCACCGAGTTGCTCGACCGCAACCTGGGCGTGTTGGGCTATGGGCGCATTGGCCGCCGCGTGGCCGAGATTTGCGCCCTGGGTTTGCGCATGAATGTGACCGTCTACGATCCCTACATCAAGCTCGACCAGCCAACGCCGGAACGGGTGCGCTTGACCGATGATCGGGATGGCTTGCTGCGCCAATCCGACTTTTTGACGGTGCATGTGCCGTTGATGCCGGAGACGCGCCATTACGTCGGGGAGCGGGAGATGCGCCTGATGCCGCGTGGCTCCTACCTGATCAATGCCAGCCGCGGCCCGGTGATCGACGAAGCGGCGCTCATTCGCCTCTTGCAGGAAGGCCATTTTGCCGCCGCCGGTCTGGATGTTTTTGACCCAGAGCCGCCTATGCCGGACAACCCGCTGCTGAAGATGAAGAATGTGGTGGTCACGCCTCACATTGCGTCCAGTACGGATCGCGGCATCTACGCCATGATGCACGGTGTCGCTGATCAGGTGATCCAAATTTGCAACGGCGAACGCCCGCCCTCCATTGTCAACAAGATCTGGCCGGGACGCGTCAACGCCAAAGCGTAGCAATGAGCTTCGCCGTACCGGGTTACTGTTCCATCAACAGAGTGCCTAAGGGTTGACCTGTCCCGTAGGGAGACCTGAGTTTAGGGAGGAGAAAATTGCCTAAACTCAGATGTCCCTACGGGACAAACCAGATGCACACCGGGGGTGTTAGCGGGGTGGCATAGTACAATCTCTTTAATCTCTCAATCTCTTTATCTCTTCCGTTGCTTCTAAAGGAGTTGTTGATATGACAACCTCGTCACCACGGCTGCGTCAGTTGGTCGATTGGCGCGCTGCCTTCTGGGCCGGCTTGATCGCCGGCACCATTTTTCTGCTAGTGAATCTCTTTGTCACCCCCTTGGTCATCGGCGGCAATGCCTGGGTGATGGTGCGCCTCTTCGCCTCAATCGTTATGGGTGAAGGCATTTTGGCGCCGCCGGCCACCTTTGATGGTGCGGCGTTACTGGTTGCGCTTGTTACCCACTTTGCCCTGGCTGTCGCCTATTCACTGTTGATTGCCTATATTATCCATCGCGGTGGCCTCATTGCCGGCATCATCGCCGGCGCGCTACTGGGGCTGGCGCTCTACAGCATCAACTTTTATACGCTGACCTTTTTCTTTCCCTGGTTTTTTGCCATGCGCAGTTGGGTCTTTGTTGCCGCGCATCTACTCTTTGGGGCATTAGCCGGCGGCATCTACGAAGCGCTTGAAGTCGAAACGTTTGTCCCAGCCGAAGCCTAATCAATAATTAATGGATAATAATTAATCATTACTTGTTTTTCATTAATTATTGTTGCGCCTAATACAGTGTAGGAGGAATTAGTTATGGTTTCGCGACGTCCAATGCACTACCGTCCTGCCCCCGGTGGCCGAAGCGGCGGCGGTGGCCGTCTGTTGATCGCCCTGGTGATGGTGGCGATTGCCCTCTTTTCCTATTTTTCGTCCAGCGTCTTCAACCCCGTTACCGGTGAAAATCAGCATATCAGCATCACTCCCCGCCAGGAAATCGCGCTGGGCTTGCAGGCGCTGCCAGAGATGATGCAACAATTTGGCGGCGAGTATCCCGATCCGGCATTACAGGCTTATATTGATGAAGTGGGCCATCGCATTGTGCAAAACAGCGCGGCCAAAGAGACGGAATGGCAATTTGACTTTCATCTCTTACGCGACCCGGAGACGCTCAACGCCTTTGCGCTGCCCGGCGGGCAAATTTTTATTACCGCCGCGCTCTATCAGCAGATGACAACGGAAGGGCAGTTGGCCGGCGTGTTAGGCCATGAAATCGGCCACGTGGTCGCCCGGCATGGCGCCCAACGCATTGCCAAACAGGAGTTGACGGAAGGATTGACCGGCGCGGTGGTGGTCGCTTCCGGTGACGCCCGCACGGCGCAAATGGCCGCCATGATCGGGAACATGGTGAATATGAAGTATGGGCGTGACGATGAGTTGCAATCAGATCGGCTAGGGGTGCGCTTTATGAGCGAAGCCGGCTATGACCCGCGCGCCATGATCGACGTCATGAAAATTTTAGCCTCGGCGCGCGACGGCGCTGAACAGCCGGAATTTTTCAGCACCCACCCCAACCCGGAAAACCGCATTGCCCGCATCGAAGAGGCCGTTGCCGAACTCTTCCCCAATGGCGTGCCGGACAATCTAGAGAAATAAGTTAATGGAGAATGGATAATCATTAATTGTTATCCATTCTCCATTAACTTATTAGTGATGATGCTCCTGCTCTTCCTGTTTGAACTGGGCGATCACATCGGCGGCCAGGTTGCCTGGCACGGGGTCGTAGTGGTCGAATTCAATGGCGTAGAAGCCACGGCCTTGGGTCATAGAGCGGAGATCGGTGCTGTAGCGCAGGATCTCGGCCAGGGGGACGATGGCATGAATGATGGTGCGATTACCCTTCTGTTCCATCCCCTGGACGCGGCCACGGCGAGTGTTGAAATCACCCATAACATCGCCCATATATTCCTCAGGAACGGTGACATCGACCCGGTAGATTGGCTCCAGTAGGACAGGTTTAGCTTGTTGGACGGCCAGTTTGAAGACTTCGCGACCAGCCGTCTGGAAGGCAATATCCTTGGAGTCAACCGGGTGTTCCTTGCCGTCAAAGACCACGGCCCGGATGCCAGTGACCGGAAAGCCGGCCAACACGCCGGTGGACATGACCTGGCGCACCCCCTTTTCAATTGAAGGCAGGTAGACGCCGCTAATGGCGCCGCCAAAGACCTCGCTCTTGTACTCAAAGTCGCCGCCTTGGAAGGGTTCGACGCGCATATGAACTTCGGCAAATTGACCGGCGCCGCCTGTCTGCTTCTTGTGGCGATATTGGGCCGAAGCCGTGGCGCTCACCGTCTCCATATAAGGCACTTTGGGATCATGGGTTTCGACCTTGACGCCAAACTTGGTCTCCAACCGACGGATTGCGACATCGACGTGGGTGTCTCCCATGCCCTGGAGCAATGTCTGTTTGGTGGCGGTGACATTTTCGATCTTCAGCGTAGGATCTTCTTCGGTCAAAGCGTGGAGCGATGTGCCTAATTTGGCGCTGTCGGCTTGCGTGGCGGGTGCAATGGCGACAGAGAAGAGCGCTTGCGGGTAAACCGGTGGCGTCACCCGAATCGTCGCATCATTGGAAAGCGTGTCGCCCGTCAATACATGTTCGAGCTTGGTGATGATGCCAATATCACCAGCAACCAGCTCGCTGACGCCTTGCAACTCTTTGCCGCGCGCGCTATTGAGGTTGGCAATGCGCAAACTCTGCCCGGTACGCGTATTGATCAGTTGACTATCTTTCGTCACCGTGCCGGAGTAGACCCGAATATAGTTCATACGCCCGACAAAGCGGTCAATAATGGTCTTGAAGACAACGGCGACCGGCGCACCATCGGGGTCGCTGGCTAATTCGATCGCATCGTCCCCCTTGGTGGCAGTGATGGGATGGGCGCTGGGGATCGGTACATAGCGCCCCAGCGCTTGCAACAGGCGATCCATACCGATCGCTTTGGTGGCGGCGCCGCAATAGATGGGGGCAATCTTGCCTTCGAGGACGCCCTTGCGCAGACCGGCGCGCACCTCTTCCGGGGTCAACTCCTCGCCATCCAAATACTTCATAATTAATTCGTCATCCGCTTCCGCGGCGGCTTCCACCATTGCCAGCCGCACCGCTTCCACCTCATCGCGCATCGACTCCGGGATGGGCGCTTCTTTACCCTCCTTACCCAGATAGGCTTTCATGGTGACAAAACTGATAACGCCTTGAAAATTTTCGGCGGAGCCAATGGGGAGTTGCATGGGGATAAAACGCACGTCAGCGAAAGTCTGGCGCAGATCCTCAACCGTGCGCTGGAAGTTGGCATTTTCGCGATCCATCTTGTTGACAAAGATGATACGCGGCTTTTTGCGTTCGTTGAGATACTCCCACGCCAACTCAGTGCCGACCTCAACGCCGGCCACAGCATCCAGCACCAACAACGCCGCTTCAGCCACATGCAGCGCGCTGAGTACTTCGCCGACAAAATCCTGATAACCGGGCACATCAATCAAGTTAATCTTTAGCCCATCGACCTCGATTGGGATAATGGACTGGTTGATTGAAATCCCCCGGCGTTGTTCTTCTGGGTCCCAATCGGAAACGGTTGAGCCATCTTCGACACGACCCATGCGCGAAGTGATTCCCATCTTCAGTAACAAGGCTTCGGTCAAAGAAGTCTTGCCGGAACCACCGTGTCCAAGAATGGCAACATTGCGTATCTGATCGGTGCGAAACTTCGCCATGCGTCCTCCTTCACAAACAGTGCGGGTATTAAGTTTTTAGCTCGCCAGCGGGTTGCGGGAACGGGCCGGTCAATGACATTTTGCCAGGTAATTCACTTAACTCTCTGTTTACTTGCTTGGTCTGGTCATCGTGCGGGATTGCCCCGCCACTATGGTCGAGCCAGGGTCTAGAGTTGTTGTGGCGACCTGAACAGCGTTGAAAAGTAGCACGGGCTGTGCAGGTCAGCACAAAGCAATAGCAGATAGACCGTGTGGAGCCAGCAACAGTGGCAAAGTGTTCTGGTTGCGGTCCCTGCGATAGCTACCAATGATTGTACAGAAAAAGCGCATCCGTGTCAATGCGCGTAAATCGCATAGGCGATCTGTCGAACTTGCGTGCGTTGCACGGGTTACAGATTTTCGCTATGCCATACCATTCGCTAAAGCGTGCAACGCACACAAGTTGTGCAATCGATCTTAAAATTGCGCAAATAACAATTTGGTAATGGGTAAGCAATTTGGTATCATCACCTTCAATTGGGGCGTATGATCAACGGTGGCAATGCTATCCTACACAATGCCTGTTGATCAATGAGAACGAATGGGAACGACACCATCTGCTGCTTGCTATCTACGCCCTGTCTGTGGAGGAAGAGTCGTCAATACCCACGAGAGTGATCAGTCAACTGTGAGCGCAACCAATCCATTGTTCATTGCCCCATCGCCGCATCCGTTACCTGCGAATGGCAAGACGCCAGAGATCCGCCTGCTCTTGATCTGTCAAGCCGAAGGTTTGCAGAGCCGTTATTCAGAATTAAGCACGGAGGATAGCGGCTTAACGGCCCACGGTTGGGAACAGACCAACCTGTTGGCGACCTGGATGGCAACCCATGAGAAGGTCGATATCTTAGTCAGCGCGCCCCAATTGCGTAGCCGTTTGACGGCACAGCGATTGGGCCAGGTGTTGGGGAAGCCAGTGGTCGTGAGCCGCGATCTGCCCTATCATGCGCGCGTTGGCGCCGGCGCCACCAAAGCCACCAATGAACAACATTACCTCTTCTCTCCCCTTCACTATCAGGAACAATTTCCCGACCCAGCCCAATACGAACCCTTTCGGCAAAGCTTGATCGATACCGTACAAAAGCTCACCCATGAACATTGGGGCAAGAGCGTCGCCCTGGTGTTGGACGGCAACGCCATTTCCACCCTGTTGCTGCACTTTTGCCAGGCCGGCCATATCGCTTTTTCGATCAATCACACAAGCATCTCAGAAGTAAATTGGCATGGTGGTGAATGGTGTATAGTTTATACCAACCGCCTGGAACACAATCCGGCGCCAACGCTGGCCCAACCGCCGGCGACCCCGCAGCCGACCGATGTCACCGTCGCCAGCGCCAAGGATGAAGATTTGGTTCAGGTGTTGAATGTCTATAATCGGGTGTTGACAGCGGATGTCGATCTCTATGACCAGACGCGCGAACAGCGCATCCGTCACCTGTTGAAATTTGCCAACTTACCTAAAAATCTGCGCACTCTGGACGTGGGTACCGGCACGGGACGCCTCGCCTTGCTACTGGCCGAAGAAGGGGCAAGCGAAGTGGTGGGGGTGGATATTAGCCCGGCCATGTTGGAAATGGCCGAGTATTTGCGTCTCAGCAGCGCTTCCCCGGCGGCTAATCGGGTCAACTTCCGCCTGGCGGCGGCACAACAGATGCCCTTCCGCGGCGAAAGTTTTGACGCTATTGTCTGCCGGCTGGTGCTGAATCATAGCCATAAGCCGGAGCAGCTTATCCAAGAGTTTGTGCGGCTGCTCAAGCCCGGGGGCATCCTCATTCTGGCCGAACTGCTTGGCGCCGATGATCCGGTCAAGCGGGCCACCCAAAACACGATTGAAGCGCGCCGCAACCCCAGCCATGTCGCCGCCTTGAGCGCCGAACAGTATCGCAAACTGGTGACAAATGCCCGTTTAACGATTGAAGCTGAAACCGTGGCTGTCTATGAACAAGATCTGGAAGAGTGGCTGACCGATCTCCAGTCCAACCCTGCCACCCGCAGCGTTGTGCGCGAGATGATGGAAGCCGGTCTCGAAACCGACGCAGCTGGGCTCAAGGTGCGCCGCCATAGTGGGAAGTTGGTCTTTGACCGCCGATTAATTTATATCCGTGCGACAAAACCAGCAGTAACCGCCTAATCCCGCTGTTCTACCTCTCTCATCGAAACGCATAAGTTACTGACCGCTTAGTAGTTTACTGACCGACTGTCTCACTGGGCCACTAGCTTACACTAATAAAGCTCCGGCATTTCAATCGGTTCGGGTTGGGGTTTACAGACATTACACCAGAGGGCGTCGCCGACGACGATGGCTTTGGGCGTGTTCTGTTCACCAACGTAGATGGTGATGATGTAGGGCATCCGGTTTTGCATGTGTTCTTTGCAGAGGGCGCGGCCACAAAAGCGGCAGACGCCGCGCGCCGGTTGGTCACAGTGAAAGCATTGCATGGTTAGGCCCCTGTGTTCTTGCCAAGCTTACTGGTCAAAGCTTGCCAAATATTATCCGGCAGCTCCCGTTGGCGGCGCGGCGCCAGCCGCACCTGATAGTGCAACTCACCGCCACTTTCATACTCACGGAGAAAGCCTTTGGCCACGAGGTCGGCTAACAAACTTTGCGCCTGTTCCACCTGTCCCAGGTAAGTTGCGACGGCGCCCTTGCTGACATCACCGGTGCGGATCAGCCAGTTGACCAACTGACGTTCTGCCGCCGGCAATTGCAGCACATCGGACATGGTGAGACCGGTTGCCTGTTCGCGCGCCTCTAACTCCTGCTGTAGACGACCAAATAACCCTTGGGCCATAGCCTTTACTCCTTACGCGGTTCATTCATTTTCTGATCGAGTGTCCGCCAGAGACTGGACTGAGCTGGGCGCGGCGGTTCCGCCAATGCAGTATTGAGCCGATCCCAGAGCGGTTCGCTGGTTGGGGGTAGAATCGAACGGACATAAGACATACAGTAGACGCCGATGGTGCGGCGCAATTCATCCACCTGTTGGCGCAGCGCCGCCACATCGGCAGCCATGTCGGCGCGCAGGTGGGGGTCGGGCGTCAGCGCTTCCACCTTGCGCTTTAACCCCAGTTGGGCTTGACGGCGCAAAAAGATCTCCACCTGTTGTCGCTTCTCGGCGCCAAAGCGCTCGGCCACCGGCGCCAACAAGCGGTTTAGTTGCGCCAACTCCTGCACAACCGCTGCCTCTCCGCGCGAAACGCCCACCTGTTGCGTCAGGGTCTCTTGCAACCAACCGCGCTCCTCCTGCAAGCCCCAGCGAATCAACAAAATATTAAGGGCCAGCCCACCTAACCCCAACGCCACTGCCAGTACCAATGTCAGCAACCCCAGATCGCTGCTGATGAGATTGTTAAAGGCGAGATGGAGCGCCATCGCCGCGCCCCAACCCAGGAGCAGCGCGGCAAAGCGAGTGCGTCCCCGGCCAAAACGGAAACGCCCCAACGCCACCCCGACCAGCGCACTGGCGCTGCCGTGCATCAAAGAGGTCGAAAAGGCGCGGCTCACGGCCAGCGCCATCCCATCCATAGAAGTGGCGGTCGGTGGCAGGTTGCTCAGGTAAAGCAGGTTTTCCACCACGGCAAAGGCGACGCCGGCGGCAAAGCCGTAGATGGCGCCATCGACAAAGTAGGTGAAATCGGGCTGGCGGACAAAGTAGATCAGCAGGAGCGACTTGAGCAGCTCTTCCACAATGGGCGCTACCAACCTGACAATTAACGCATAGCCAAAGAGGGGCAACAGGGCGCTGTTGATCAACGAAGCCGCCAGAAACGCAGCAATCCCCCCACCCATACAGAGCAAGACTGTCGGAAAGTTCCCTGACGCATAGAGATCCAACCGGCGCACCAAAACCAAAAACGCCAGCGGAATCAAGACAGCGACGAGCATGGCCGGAATCATCTCTTCTCCCCTGCACGGAAGTCGTTGGAAAGCTGTGCTTGCTGGATTGCTCAGTTCACCGTCATTATACCAGCCCTTCTTGTCATGTTGTCAATTGCCGTGCCACACTATTACCTTTGAACAGTCGTTAGGATCGCACTGCTGGCGGGCGGACATTGCGCCCACAGGCGGTCATTGTTGATAGAAGAACAGCATTGGTGAGCAAGGGTAATCGTTTGTTCGACCGGCAACGCCTGTCGAGTCTGCCAAGCCGTGGTAAAGGTGGCGGGGGCCAATGGGGTGCGGAGGGCGGGTTGGCATTAATTATGGAGTTGCTGATAGGCGCGCGGCAGATAGGTATCCAGTTGCGGCAGTGACGGGTGGCCGCTGCCGTCAGTTGAACCGCCGTTGCACACCACTGTTGTCGCCAGGCGCCATAGGCGCTGAGGGTCAGCAAGATGGCAATCTGGTCGGTGGCTAGGGAGCTTTGGGCCAGGGGAGCATAGCCGTGGTGCAACTGTCGGCAAGCGGTGAACAAGCTCTCTTCAGTGCAGGTCAGCAACGCCACCAGCTTGATATAGGTGAGCTTAAATTTATAGGACGGGCGATGGTGAGTGGCGGTTCGTTATGAATGATTTGTAATCCACCAAACAGTTTGATGAGCATATGGTCGATTGTAGCCAAAAGCTGGTCACAAATCAACGTGAAGAATTTAGTGCTACACATGCGGCAGTGTCATGATCAATTGATTAGCTGAAGATGTGGTAGTGTATTGGTATTCTTCACTTGCCAGCCGCAATTAGCATAACCGTAGGCGCCAGCAAAAAGTCTGGCGTCGCCTTGGGTAATCAAGACGACGCCAGCGAATTGGTTGGTTGCTTCCAGCGTTTGTAAATAGGTGTGAGTTTATTGGTAATGAACACAATGGGTTGGTCAGTACAATCTAGGCGGCTGTCAGATGTTTTACCGGGGTACGGATGCGGTTGTTTTCACGCACATCATAGGCCGGCAGTTTCGCGCGAAATTCGGTGGGAGGCGCTAGCGGCGGCGGGGGGAAGGAATCTTGGACAAGCGCGCTGCTCTCTTCCAGCGTAGGAACTGGCAAGGCGGCAAAGACCACACTATTGTCCGCGCCATAGTGGCCTTGGGCAAAGCCATCGGCGTGATAATCGGTTTTCCACTGACCATCAATCATGTAGCGGAACTGATAGCGGCTGCCGGCCGGTAGATCAATACGGGCGCGCCAAACGCCATCACGCTCTTGACGCATCGGTGTTGAGCGTTCGTCCCATTGGTTAAAATCACCGATTAGATAGATCCGATCCGCCCATAAACAGGAGGGTAGCTCAAAAGTAATGCGAACATGCCCCGGGAAGGGCGACGGTTGTTTGTGAATCATTGTATTGCTCCTTGGCCGTAACAGCCTGTTCCAAAATTCCCCAGAAAACCGTTGACGCTACAAACAATTGCGCATTGCAACACCCAAGAAATCCGGGCGGAATAGGGGTTGCGAATTGCTCTAATAACCAAAACAGAAGTGCAACTATACTCAGTAGTCTGCCGTCGTTTTGTTGCGCAGTCCAGCGTGAATTCATTTCACGTTGCTTGTGTTGCGGTCTACTGATCATCATCGGTGCAGCCCGTTGGGTTATCCGGGTTGGTTTAGAATTGGCTTCCCAGCCCCATTATGCTACAAAATGGATTGGAAGACAAGATACAATTGTTTAATGATTGTTTAACGTTTGTTGTTCAAATTGAACAAAATCGTTACTTTTACGGCCGAAAATCGTGGGATTACAGCAGTATAGCGGCGCACCTAAAGAGCGTAAAGGACAAAATTAGTAAATGACCGTCTATAAAAATACATAAAACATTACAATTTTTACAGCAGATTGCTTAGGAAGAATGATAAAGATCGAGTACAATAAATGGCTATGACGCCTACAACGCCTGTCGCTCACTACCTGTCTACCATCCAGATCCCCCATCGCATCTTCCAACATGCGGCGCCGGTTCATTCCTTGGCGCAAGCCGCGCAAGAACGGGGGCAGCAACCTGCACAAATTGTGCGGAGCATCCTCTTTCGGTTAGCTGAAGGCGAATATGCCATGGTCTTGATGGCAGGCCCCAGCCAGATCGATTGGCGCGCCCTGCGGCGTTTCCTCGGCCAATCGCGCCTGACCACCGCCAGCGAAGAAGAGGTGCTGACGGTCACCGGCTACCCGATCGGCGCGGTTTCGCCTTTTGGTGTCACCCATCCTTTGCGTGTGCTGGTCGATGAAAGTGTCCTTGCCCAAGAAGAAGTTTCGATCGGCTCCGGCGTTCGTGGCACAACGGTGATCTTGCAGGTCAACGATCTCATGCGGGCGTTAGGCGCGGTGGCGATCGGCCGCTTTGGGCAGGGGTAAAGCGCCGCTTTCCAGCCGGTTGTCCCTTGCCTAGGTCTGTGATAGAATAGCTTCATTCGCTCTATCGCCCTTGCCTCTTGTTCTCAATTTGTTAGCAACCAAGGAGAAACGCTCGTGCCAAAACGCATCAACCGCGCCATTGAACTGTTGGAGAGCGGTCAACCCATCTACTACACCGGCGGCCACACCGGCCATGTCCTTACCTATGAACAGGGCCGCATTGACGCCGGCACCTGGGCCGATTATATCAATGTCGGCATGGAACATGGCGCTTTTGATATGACCGGCCTCGAAGCCTACATGCGCGGCCTGGTCGATGGCGGCCCGACCCGCAGCGGTCATCGCGCCCCCGCCGTCATTGTCGAAGCGCCAGTCGAGGGGGTGGACGCCGACATTGTACGCTACAACAGTTGGCAATTCCGCCAGATCCTGGCCCGTGGCGTCCACGGCATCCTACTCTGTCAGGCCGAAAGCGCCGCCGCTGTGCGCGCCTTTGTCGAAGGCTGTCGCTACCCAATCAACAAAATTGGTCGCGATCAAGGGCTGGGTGAAGGGCGTCGTGGCGTCGGATCCGAACCTTCCGCCGTCCCGATCTGGGGGCTGGAGCGCGATGAGTACCTGCGCCGCTGCGATCCCTGGCCGCTCAACGCCGATGGCGAATTGCTACTCGGCCTGAAGATCGAATCCGCCGCAGCCATTCCCCACATTGAAGAGATCCTCAGCGTCCCCGGCATTGGCTTTGCCGAAATGGGGCCAGGCGACCTGAGCCTCTCGCTGGGCTACTGGCGGATGCCCCGCCCCCTGCCGCCGGAAATGATCGCCGTGCGCGAACGGGTGATGGCCGCCTGCAAAGCCAACAACATCGCCTTCCTTGAAGGGGTAACGCCGGAGAATGCCCTGGAACGGATCGACGCCGGCGTGCGCGTCGTTGGCGGCCATAACGAAGCCATCGCCAAAGTGGGGCGCGCCCACACCGGGCGGACGATGCCCGTGTAATGCTCGGTTACTCTTTCGTGTTCTGGATCGTTATGCGGTATACTGCCTGATATAGAAAGGCGCTTACGCTTGTTCCCAGTCTGTTTACATTTGTGAGGTGAGCAGTGATCAAACTACATGAACAGGAAACTGCTGTCGCTGAACCAGCTTGGGACTTTGCGCGTCTCTTTCCTACCCAAGGTCAATGGGATGAGGAAGATTATTTTGCCATCGACACGAACCAACTGGTCGAATTCTCCAACGGCCACCTTGAGGTGCTGGATATGCCATCGATCAACCATCAATTGATAGTCCTTGCCCTCTTCCGTCTCTTGGATCGCTTTGTCGAAGCACGACAGTTGGGTAAGGTGCTGCTGGCGCCGGTCAAAATTCAGCTCTGGCCTGGCAAATATCGGGAACCGGATCTGATTCTCATCTTGCCGCCACGGTACGACCAGCATACCGAACAATATTGGATTGGTGCCGATTTGGTGATTGAGGTGGTCAGTCCCAATGACCGCCAGCGTGATACCAAGACAAAGCGTAGGGAGTACGCGCAAGCCGGCATCTCTGAGTATTGGATTGTCGATCCAGAATACCAGACAATTACAATCTTGACGCTGCCGCCAACCCCCGGCGCGCCTGCTTATCGCGAACATGGCAAATTTAGCGCTGGTCAGCAGGCTATATCCCCTTTATTACCGGACTTTGTCGTCAATGTGAGTCAGCTTTTTGGTGGCGCCAAGCTATAAATTTAGAAAAACTGTAGATTCTCGTCAAACAGTATCTTAACCTGTTCCTGAGCTACGCAAACACTGTTCAAATTACAGTCCTGTCACAAGGCAATCCTACTTCTATCATTCCACCGATCAAAGCCTCGACATTTGTAACTATCCTTATTAGCAGTAAACGGTAAACTATTCGACGTGGCCTATGTTGTGCCGCGCATGGTTGATGAAATAAAGGATAGAACTATGGTGCGTCTTTCCCGTCTCCCCCGGCTTTGGTGGTTGGTAGCGCTGTTGGTTTTGGTCGTAGGGGGGCGCCTCATCGTGTGGGCCGCCCCAGCCGCTGGGCAAAGCGCTGGCACGCCCGCCGCTGCGTTACAAAACGCCTGGACGCTTACCCAACAACTCGGTGTCTACCGCTTTACCAGCACCATTGACCAGAGCACCAACCCCACGCCCAGCCTGCGCAACGTCGGTCGCGGCCCCAGCCAAGCGACGCTCTACCTGGAAGGCAAGAGCGACCTGCCCAACCAACAAGCGCACTTAACCCTCTGGCAGGGCGACGGCTCCGTCCTCGACCCGGCCCAAGCCATCGAAGTGCGCATTGACCAACAGCGCGCCTTCACCCGTCAACCCGGCGGCGACTGGCAACCCGCCCCCGACTACAACGACTTTGCCGCCACCCAGCGCGATCCCCTGGCCTTTTTACGCGCCATCAAAAACGTCAGCCCAGTCCAGCGTCCAGCGTCCGCAGTCCGTAGTCCAGAGTCCCTAGTTTCCAGTTTCCAGTCTCCAGTCTCTACTCTCCAGTCTCCAGTCTCCAACCCTCAGTATCAGCACTTCACCTTCGACCTCGATGCGCCTGTTTTTGCCGAGCAGATGCGCGCCGCGTTGGCAGAGGGGCTACGGCGGCGGGGGGAATTGCCGCCGGGGGTGCAACTGAACGTGAACGAAGCCTATGCGGCGATGATGGGGCGGGGCGAGGTCTGGATCGACAGCGATGGGCTGCCGCGCCGGCTGGTGGTGCGCATGACCATGCCCGCCACCGGCAACCAGGATGAGACGAGCGTTACCCTGAAAACCGACTTTGCCGGCTTTGACCGCAGCCAGTTGACCGCCCCGACGCACTGGCTGATCCGCAGCGCAACTTGGGTTGGCCTGCCGACCCATGCCCAAGGCTGGCGCGATCTAGGGGTGATGAGCGCCTTGTTGCTCGGCTTTAGTCTGTTGGCGCTTTTGCTTGTGCGCTATCGCCAGGCGCCGTGGGTGCATGGCAGCGTGGTGGCGACCGTGATTCTAACGATGGTGGTGACGCCGCTGCTGCAAACGCAGCGGGTGCAAGCCTTTGCTGACCGCATGGCCGAACGTAGCCAACCGCTCCCCGACCAACAGGCAAGCGTGGCTGAGGTTGAATTTACCAGTGCGCTCGACAAAGAAGCGTCGGCGGACCAGACTACACAAGTAGAAAGTGCGGTCAGCAGGCCACAACCGCTTCCCCAGCCGGTCGTCGACAATGCCCCGGCCCAGCAGAGCGCCGCCGCCCCCAGCCTCGACAGCGACGGCGACGGCCTGAGTGACAGCGCCGAAGCCGACTATGGCAGCAGCCCGACCGACAGTGACAGCGATGACGATGGTCTCACCGACGGCCAGGAAGTATTAGCCCTCGGCACCGACCCCACCGAAGCGGACAGTGACAAAGACCTGTTGAGTGATTTTGTCGAAGTGACTGGCGCCGGCATGGGCGGACAGTACAGCGATCCGCGCAACCCGGACACCAATGGCGATGGCCTCACCGACGGCATGGATTGCCCCGAACGCAGCACCCTGATTACCGACACGGTTCGTCCGGCCTGTGGCAACACCGATGGCGACAGCTTGCCCAATCTCTTTGACGAGGACAATGATAACGACCTGGTTCCTGATGGCGTTGATCTCTCGCCCGATCACGCCCTGGGCAGTGCCGCGCAAGCCTTTCATGGCGACAACCCTTTCAAACTAGCGGTCAACGGGCTGGCGGCTAACAAACCGGCTTACATCG
The DNA here is from genome assembly GCA_026645575.1 of Caldilineaceae bacterium. The sequence goes on along the minus strand of JAPKMW010000035.1, from coordinate 39,168 downwards.
ATGTGCAACTGCGTCCCACCGATCCGGCCCACCTGACCTACGCCCTGAATGTTCTCGACTGGCCCAGCGGCGACACACGCGGACAGATTCAGCGCCGGCTCAACACCACCTTCAAGAATACCGCCAACCCCGATCTGCGCACCGACGATCCCCAGGCCGACAACGGCGATGTACGGCTGGCCCCCATGCTCTCGATCCGCATTCCCAAACAGGCGGGTAGCTATGGCAATCTGCCGGTCAAAGCCAACGCACCAATCATCACTGCCTCCACCCCCATCACCGACTGGGTGCGCGCCATCCAGACCGACACGCTCAAAGCCTATAACATGAGCGTGCGCATTTACGACGAAAATACGCTGGAAGTGTTGGCGCCGGTCTATATGCAGCCCGACCAGAGTGGCGGCGGGCGGGTCGCCTTTAGCAGCCATTTGCTCTACTGGCCCAGCACCGGCAGTTGGGGCGCCGCGCAAGAGCTGCGGCTGCTCTGGGTGGTGCAGATGCTCACCGATGTTTGTGTTGACCCGGCCCAGGAAGGCGAAGCGTTTTGCAATAACCCCGCCAACCGCCGCGACCAGGCCACGGTGATCCATGCCTATGATGACAACTGGTACCTGACCGGCCTGGCGGTGGAGGAGCAACTGGGGCTGGAGGTGGCCGTGGTGCAGGGCGACCGCAACCGTAGCGTTGATGGCAACCTCTGGCGCTTGGGGGATGGTCTGGCCAACACCTTTGCCGTGGGCGGTGACAGCAACAATGATGGGCAACGCGACCTAACCGTGGCTGAGATCGCGCGCCGCTGGGATAGCGCCTCCACCGCCAGCGATGCCGACCGCTGGCAGGTCCCCGTGGGCGCCACAGCGGTTAGCCGCTTCCAATACAACCATGCCGACGAATATGCCCATGTGTTGATGAGCGAGGTGCGCACCATCCTCAACGCCTTTCCCACCACCCTCAGCCCGACCTTGCTCTTTGCCCAGGAAAAGCGCTCACGCAGCAGCAATCTGGCCGAGGCGACCATTGCCGGCAGCCAGGCCACGCTCACCTTCACCAGCAGCACACCAACCAAAACCTTGGCCACGGTCAACTGGGCGCCCTATCGCTATCAGAACGGCGCTTGGGGCAACTATGCGATCAGCGACTATTTGAACAACGTGCTGACACCGGCGCTGGCCGGCGAGGCTTACTTTGTCCCACCGGATACTACGGCTGCCAGCCAACAGCAGGCGCAGGAGCGAAAACAGGTCGCCTTGGGCTTCTACCTGGGGTTGCAACAGGGCTTTGGCGGCCTGGCGGCTATCAATAACCTGCCCAATGCGCTGCCGGGGTTTGGCGCGCCTACCCACCCCCATTCTACTTCGTTTATCATGTCAATTGCCTTAACCATTGATCACTACTATAAAACGTACAAGAAGGAACTTAAGGCATTATGGCAGTTAAATAAGTTCCCCAAAATAGTACTGCCTGGGATCAAAGGCTACGGTGCGGCCGGCTTTGGCGCCGCCGTCGTCATTGGCGCCACCATCGCCGTTCACTATACCGGCAGCGACCAGCGTATCTCGCGCAGCATTGCCAGCGGTATCACGGCGGCGCTGGGGACAACTTTTGCCGTACGGTTGGGCATGTTCTACCAGCGGGCCAATTATCTGAACAAGGGCATTTGGAATCTGACCAAAATGCGTGCAGCCATCGCCGATCTCAAAGTTTTTACAAGTAGTGTTAAAGCCTTTAGCTCTGGCCAGATATTTGCCCTGACCGTAGCTTGGGGCGCCTATCTGGCGGTGGCAATAACGACCGGCAACTGGAATAACCCGGCGCTGTTGGGGCAGGCTCTTGCCACCACCCTGGTGAGCGTTGCTCTTTACCTGGTCGGGCTGATGGGGGGGCCATTGGTCAGCGCGATCGTTGCCGTGGGGTTGCTGCTCTTTGACGCCTTTGCCACGCTCATCTGTGACGCCATCGGCGCGAGCGGGCTGCTTTGCGGCGGCGTTACCCAGTGGTTGGCCGGCCTTTTTGTCAGCACTGATGCCTATGTTGACCTGGCTGATCAGGATCGCCTCAAGATCGACAATGTCAACGTGGGATTGACCAACCCGGCGCAGGGCATGGTCGCGGGGAATGCACTGCGCTTTGGCCTGACCCTCCACAATGCCATTCGCCCCGATGGCGGTTTTGATGATGGTATGTGGGATTCGGTCTTTGCCTACAGCCTGGATGACAATGAACGGGATCTGCACCGGGGGCTGCGCGCCGGCGCCATGCGTTCCCAGTGGCGCTACCAGGCCAATACAGGGCGTCTTCATGCGCCGGCGCTCTCCCCGACCCGCGACCTCACCTTTAGCCAACCCGGTATCAACGTGCCTTATCCCCTCTATTTGAATGAAGGGGTGCTGGTGCTTTATGAAGAATGTGGTTGGTTTGGCCTGGATTGTGATGACGAAGAGTTGCGTGGCTCGAATCACATGAATCTCTCTGACTATACCATTTTTGACGTGTTGCCGGCAACCCTGGATGGCTTCTACCGCCGGGTTGACCAGGGCAATGGCTTCTATGCCATCGAGTGGGCCAACGATTTCTGGGCGAACCGTCCTGTCGCCGACCGGGAACGCTTCCGTTTCCCCACCCTGCGCGATGCTGACGGCGACGGTCTACGCAATCGCGCCGCCGGCGGCTCCGACCCCGACGACCTGCGCTGGGACACCGATGGTGACGGCCTGAGCGATCTCTTTGAACACGAGCAAGGCACATCGCCCACGGCGCAGGACATCGACGCCGACGGCTTAACCGATGCCCAGGAGCTACGACTGGGCACCGACGTGAACCGCGCCGATACCGACTATGATGGCTTGACCGATCAGCAGGAGGTGACCGGCTGGGAGCTGGTCTATGGCTATGCCGGCGCCACGCCGCTGCGCACCTGGGTGCGTTCCGATCCCACCGTTGCCGACGCCGACGGCGATGGCTTTCTCGACAGCCAGGAGCGGCGCATGGGTTGGCACCCGCAGGTGGCCTCGTCCGGTGTAGTCATGAACTACAGCGCCGTCTTGCGCAACCCGGCCTTGCCCGCTGATCTGGCGACTGCCGGCTATGCCCGCCCCGGCCAGCGGCTCTTCTATGACGCCAACGTCAGCAACGCCTTGACCAATCGGGTGATCTACGGCCAGTTGACCACCCAGGCCGATAGCGGCTTGACCACTCCCGCTAACCCGGACGCCTTTTTCCTGCCGCCCAACGCCCAAATCGCCCGCAGTCAGCCGATCACCGTCAGCGCGGGCCTCGCTTCCGGTGTCTACCGCGTGAGTCAGGCGGCGCAGGGCTATGTCGCCAACCCCCTGGCCGCCTACGCCGACCAGGGCGCCCAGTTGCCCATGACCCATCTTTCGTTTGACTATGCCGATCCCTGGATCGACGCCGGCGCCGTCACCCCGGCGACGCCGGCCCAGTGTCAAGGCACCCAATGCCCCACAGTGATTGATGGCGGCAAAGTCGGTCGTGGCGTCAGCCTGGATGGCGTTGACGACGCGCTGGATCTCAGCGGCGCCTTGGTCAAAGCCACCAGCAGTGGCTTTAGCATCGGCGGCTGGTTCTATCTCCGACCCAACACAACCGGCAGCTTTCAGTTGGCCGCCCACAACCCGGCCAACTGGGGTGAATCGGTGAGTGTCAGTTATCACGCGTCGCATCAAAACTTCACGCTCTATAGCGGGGCGAACTACAGCTATTCCGGTCTCTTTGCGGCGGAACAATGGCTGCATCTACTGGTGAGCATTGAGGCCAACGGTCGCGCCACCCTCTATATCAATGGCACTCCCCAAGCGAGCGTTAACGCCGTGTTGCCCCGCACCGGCTGGCTCCTCACCGTGGGCGGCCAACGGCGTTACGTTTCGGATAAAGCCTACAACCTGACCAGGGGCTACCTGGATGAAGTCAAGCTCTTTAATCGCGCCCTGACGGCGAATGAAGCGGTTGCTGTCGCCGGCCAGGGTTTACAAGGTGGGCTGCCCACACCCGTCGTCGATCTACCCTTTGACGAGACAACCTCCTGGTGGAATCCCATCCCCCAATATCTCAATCGCGTCACCGGTCAAAGCATAGGCAGTTGTACGCTCTTCCTCTTCTGCCCCACCCCCATGCCATCGCCTTGGGGCGTTGGTCTGCGCACCGACACGCTTTTGGGGATCACGGTTGCCCTACCGAACCTCAGCAGTGGCCGCTATACCTTTGCCCTTTGGCTCAAGCCGACGGCAACGGTCAGTGGTTGGCAGAGCTTCTTTCAAGATAACAGCAACAATCCCGGCGGCAATCACCGTCTGCCTAACCTGGCCTACGATCCCGCCACCGGGCGCTTACGCGCCACCTTTGCGGGGCTATCCACTGGCTACGAGACCGCACCCGGTGTGCTTGCCCCCGGTCGCTGGAACCACGTCAGCGTCACCTACGATGGTCAGACCTTGATCCTCTATAGCAATGGCGGCGAAGTTGGTCGAACACAACAGTTCAGCGGTCAACTGCCCCCCAATACCACCGCCGATGTGACCCTTGGTCTCAGCGCCATTGACCTGGATGAGTTGCAACTCTTCCCGCTGGTCTTGAATGGGAGCCAGATCCAGCGGCTGGCCAGCGGCGAATGGGATCAACTGCTACGGTTGCGCCTGGAAGAGCCGCCGGGCAGCATTGATTTTGCCAACGCCACCCTGCCGGGCAGCCTGATCCGCTGTAGCGGGAGCCTTTGTCCCATCGCGTCTGTACCGGGGCGTGCGGGCAACGCGGTGCGCTTTAGCGGCGGGCAGGCGCTCACCTTGCCCTTTGTGGTGGGGACAGCCGCCCAAGATCAGATGACCATTGCCGCCTGGGTCAAGGGCAGCGGCGCACTCTTGGAACGGAACAACCTGGCACAAGGGGGCGGCCACTTGCGCTTGACCACCAGCGGGTTAACGCTCTCGCTCCGTGACAGCCAAAGTCAGGTTGTGACGCGTACCCTCGCGATCCCGAACAATGCCATTCCTAATCCCAACCAGTGGACCCATCTGGCCGCCGCCATTAGCACGGTTCCCGGCTTCCAGCAGATAAAGCTCTTTGTCAATGGCGTCGAAGTGGCCGCCGATACCAGCTTGCCTGGCGGTATCCAGCGTGCTGCCGATCGCCCCTTGGTGGTGGGCCAGGGTTTTAGCGGCGACCTCGATGAACTCATTCTCTATCGCACTGCCTTGAGCACCGACAGAGTACAGGAACTCTACCGTACCTCGGCGCCGGCGCTCTGGGTTACCCTGGATGAAGATAACGGCGCCACCAGCTTTACGGATCGTGCCGGCGTTTATAGCCCCACTTGCACCGCCTGTCCGCGCGCCGGCGAGAAAGGGCAGGTCAGCCAAGCCGCCTATTTCACCGGCACTACCTACATCCAGGCTGCCACCGCCAACCAACTGGCCTTTAGCGGCGCTGAACCCTTTGCCATAAGCGCCTGGGTCAAGCCGCAGTTGGATTCGGGCTGGGGAACCATTGTGGGCAAGACTGATAACAACGCCACCGCTGCCGGTCTCGCCGGCTACTGGTTTGGCCTGGCCGATGGCAAGTTACAGTTCTGGCGCGGCGGCCCGGCTACTGCACCCACCGGCTATGAACTGACGGCCCTACAAAAGCTGCCCACCAACAGTTGGAGCCACGTCGCCGCCACCTATGACGGTTATCTGGCGCGGCTCTTTGTCAACGGGCAGCCGGTGGCGCAAGCGTATGGCTGGCAGCCACAGCCAACCAATGAGGCGCGCCCGCTGACCATCGGCGCCGAAATGCCTGCCGGTACGCCCACCAACTTTTTCCGCGGCCATCTGGATGAGGTGGCGATCTATCGCAAGGCGCTCAGTCCGCTGGAGATCGCCGATCTCTACCATCTTCAATCCGGTTGGGTCGAGGAGCGTAGCCGTTTCGCCCTGACCATCGATAGTGACGCGCCCACGACAACCATTCGCTCCACCACGGCCTATCGCCCCAATCAGCGCACCATTCTGGATCTTTATGCCGACGATGCAACCTCCGGTCTCTATCGCGTCGAATTGCTGGTCAACGGCGTGGCCGCCCCGGCGCCCCGCTGTCAAGATGCCGAGGGCGCTACCGCCTATTGCCCCACCTTTACGCCAACGGGCGAAGGGCGCTACACTTTGCAGAGCCGCGTCACCGACTTGGTGGGCTATAGCGCGCTGTCGCCGCTGGTTGAAACTTTTGTTGACGCCACGTCGCCCAACATTACCCTCAACCTTGCCAACGGCGCCTTGATCGCCGCCACCCAGAGTATCACCACCTATCAGCAATGGTTGGTGCCCCTGGCCGGCACGGTCGTCGATCCCAATCTGCGCTCCGGTCAACCGGGCAGCGGCGTCGATCAACTCCAAGTTACCTTAACCGACGCCACCGGCGCCCCCCTTGGTCTGGGATCAGCGACAGCCGATGTCGCGGCGGATGGCGCCTGGCGGGTGGACTATCCCGTCAGCAGCCGCTTAACCGGCATCTACACTGTCACCATGAGCACCGCTGACCGCGTCGGCAATCGGCGTACCTTACAGCGCACGCTGCGCATCGATAACCAGCCGCCCCAGGTGAGCTTCACCAGCCCAACCACCAACACCATCAGCGCGCCGCTCACCTTTAGCGGCGTCAGCAGCGACACCTTGGCGGCCTCTTTTGGTTCTACGGTCACGTTGAGCGCCGCCGCTGCGGGCGTCAGCCAACTACAAATCGCCTATCTTCCTAGCGCGCCCGGTTCGACCAGCGTCAATGAGACGCCACCAGCGGGGCTGGTTCTCTATGGCGGGTTGAATGGACTGTACGCCGTCAACGGGGCGCCGCTTACGCAGACCACCGATCTGTCGACCAACGGCTGGTCGATCACCTGTAGCACCTCGGCTTGCCCCACGGTGGCGGCCGATGGTTTCTCCCTCAACGCCCTGCGCTTTGACGGCGTCGATGATGGCTTGCGCGTCGCCAACATCGGTGGCGCCTTCGCCAGCGGCGCCTTGAGCCTGAGCGCCTGGGTGCGACCCGCCGCCGGCGTTGGCGCTCGTGACGCTACGTTGCTGGCCCTCAGCAGCAGCGACGGCAGCCGCTATGGCTTGTTACGCTACCAGACCGGCAACAATAGCTTCCACTATGCGGACAGCAGTAATGGCGCCGTCACCGCCACGGGCAGCTATGCCGCCGACCGTTGGCATTTTGTCCTGCTCACCTTGACCGACAACGGGCAGGGCGTTCTTTATGTCGATGGCGCCCAAGTGGCGACCTTTACCACCGCCTGGCGTCCACAAGCGGGCGACGGGTTGACCATCGGCCACGGGTGGAACGGCAACGCCGCTACCGATCTACTGCCCGGCCTGCTTGATGAGGTTAGCCTCTATGATCGCGCTCTGACAGCGGCAGAAGCGGCCCAACTGCTCCACGCCGCCCAGCCCTTCCTCCATCTGGATTTTGAGGAAGAATGGCTGGTCAACAACAGCCCGTTGGCGGATCGCTCCGGCTGGCAACAGACCGCGACCTTGAGCAGTGACCAAGCCACCAACAAAGCTGTCACCGGCATTGTCGGCAGTCAAGCGCTGCGCCTCGACGGCGTCAATGACTGGGTGGCGATTACGCCGCACCCGGCCTTGGCGTTGCGCCGCGGTCAATTCAGCCAGGCGATCTGGCTCTATCCACAAGGTGGCGTCAGCGGGGAACAGTTGGTGATCGGCGCGCCGATTACCGTCACCGCCGCCGAACGTTACCCCAGCCTCTGGGTCAGCGACGGCAACAAGATCCGCTATGGCTTTGGCAACGGCAGCCAGTGGCGTAGCGGCGTCACCCCGGCGATCTTGACCCCCAATGCCTGGAACTTGATTGTCGCCACCTTTGACGGTGCGTTTTACCGCATCTACCGCAACGGTCAGTTGGTGCATAGTGACAGCAGCTTTGTGGCGCATGTTCCCTACCCCACCAGCCAGGTGCGCATCGGTGAGCAGAGCGGCGGCTTCCAGGGGCAGATCGATGAACTGCGCCTCTATGGGCACGCCCTGGCGGCGGAAGAGGTGCGCGGGCTATATCTGCAAGGCTGGCAAACCGTTACCACCGGCAACAGCCAGCCGCGCGTCACCTGGTCGGCGACGACACCCATCGGTGTCGAGGGTCTCTTTGCCATCGAAACACGGGCCATCGACGCGTTGGGCAATGTCAGCAGTCGCCAGGTAGTTTGGCGCGGCCTGATCGACACCCTGGCGCCGCGGGTCAAGGTGGAAAGCCTGACCCCTTACCGGGCGCGTGCGATTGATTTTAGTCTGAAGGAAGAGAAATTTGTCACCGGCTGTGGCTATGAAGCTATCAGCACACGGGGCGGCTATGACTCGCCCTGGTATCTCGCCTTGAGCAACGCCACCCTGGCCGACACTCGGCCCTTATACGAATTGACCGCCAGTTGCCCTACCGCCCTGGCGAATCGACCGTTGAACGCTTGTGACACCTTTGGCCGCTGCGCCGATACATCCGTGCAAAATCGCTGTTACGCTACCAGTGATGGTGTCGCTGTCTACAGCAGCGTGGGTGCCAAGGCGATACGCGACGCCGTGGCCGCCGCTGCGCCCGGTAGCACAATCAAAATAGCTGGGGTCTGCGCCGAAGCGACGACCGAAGCCGGCACGCAACAACTGGTGCGCCTCACCAAACCGCTGACTCTAGCCGGTGGCTATGCTTCGACCAACTGGAGTGTTGCCAACCCCGCCACCCAGCCGACTACGCTTGATGCCTGGGGTTTGGGTCGCGTCATCTCGGCCAGCGTCCCCTTCACCCTCACCGATCTAACCATTCAGGGCGGCATGACGGCCGGCGACGGCGGCGCGCTCTACGCCGGGGCGGCGGTAACGTTGCAACGGGTCAACCTGCGCAACAATCGCGCCGGCAACCGGGGTGGCGCACTCTTTAGCGCCGGCCCGGTTCAGAGTAGCGCCAACCAATGGCAGAACAACCAAGCCAGCGGCGCCGGTGGCGCCCTCTATAGCAATGGGACGGTCTACATAACGGCGAATCAGTTCCAGGGCAACCAGGCCACTGGCGCCGGTGGCGCGCTCCACCTTGCCGGCGACGGTTGGTTAACCGCCAACCGCTTTGAAAACAATAGCAGCACCAGTAACGGCGGCGCCTTGGCGGTCAGCGGTCGCCTGGTGATGAGCGGTACGCAATTGCTCAACAATCAGGCCCAGGGCAACGGCGGCGCGGCGCAGATCGGCACAGCCACCATGACCAACGTGCAGTTCCAGGGCAACCAGAGCGCTCAACAGGGCGGCGCCCTCGCTGTCACCGGGACGCTTACCCTGACAACCGGCAGCTTTATCAACAACTGGGCAACCCTGGACGGGGGCGCAGCCAATCTACGCGCTACTGCCGACTTGAGTGGTGTCCAGTTCCAGGGCAATCAAAGCAGTCAAAGTGGCGGTGCGCTGGCCATGACGGGAACGCTGACCCTCAGCGACAGCATCTTTACCAACAACCGCGCCACTGGTAATGGCGGCGCTGTTGCCGCCCAGGGCTTGCTCGTGGGGCAGAATGTGCAATTGCTGAATAACCAGGCGCAGCAGGGGGGCGCTCTCTATGCCACCGATGGCGTGCAGATCGAGCGCAGTAAATTCCTGGGCAACGGGGCTGCCCAAACCGGCTCAGCATTCTACCAGGCCGGGACGACTGGCGCGTCAAGCCAAATCGTCAACAGCCTCTTTGCCCGCAACGCCGTGACCAACAGCCTGGGCGCGCAGATCTATCTCACCGGCACGACTGATCTAGCGTTGCTGTATAGCACTGTCGCCAACCCCGTGCGTTCGCCCAACCGGGCCGTGCAGATCGAACGCGGCAACCTGGGCATCACCAACACGATTCTAGCTAACCACGCTGTCGGTCTGGTGGTGACAGGAACCGCCACCGGCTACCAGAACTACAATCTCTTTGATGACAATGGCGTCAATATCAGTGGCACAGTCGCTGGTGGCAGCCACAGCCTGGTCAACACGCCGGCTTTCCTGGATCCGTGGAACGATGATTATCGGCTCAATGCGACCAGTTATGCACTCAACCTGGCCCACGATGTCGGCGTGGTGGACGACTTGCTCGGCGCGCTGCGCCCCCAGGGCAATGGTCTCGACATTGGCGCCTATGATTCGCCCCTCGCGGCGCTGGCTAACCTGGCGGTGAGTCAGTGGCAGAGCAATGACCGCATCGTGGCCGGTGAGCCGATCACCTATCAGATCACCGTTCTCAATCGTGGCCCGCTCGTAGCGCAAAATGTTCGGATTACGCAGACGCTGCCGGTCAGCTTGACCCCCCGTCTACCGCTTCAGAGCAGTGACCCGGTGAGCGTCACGGCGGCGTATTTGACAGCGGAACGCACGCTGCTCTTCCCCGGCGCGGCGATCACCTGGACGCTCGTGGCGGACAGTGATCTGGCCACCTTTGATGTGACCAGCCGGGTGGTGGCGACGGCGACGAATGAGGGCGATCCAACCAACAACGCCGCCCAAGGAGCGGCGACAGTGTTGCGCTTTATGGATCGCCAGGTGCAAGCGCCGCTGCCGATGAGTCAAAACATACCCCCCACCGCTACCCTGGCCTTGACGGTAGGCTATGATCTAAACTCCACCACGGTTAACAGCCAGACCGTGGCGGTGCAAAGCAGCCTGAGCGGTCAACGTGCGGGCCAGTGGGGCTATGACGCCATCGCCCGCCGTCTCACCTTTACGCCGACGCAACCCTTTGCTTGGGGCGATGAAGTGGCGGTGAGCGCCGGCATCGGTGTACGCAGCATCAGCAACGATCCCCTCCTACCGTTGCAATGGCGCTTTACCATTGGCGGTGCCACGGGCGGTTGCACCCCCACCTTTACCAACCGTAACATCGGGTTGCCGGGCTTAAATAATGCCGCGCTCGACTGGGGCGATATGGACGGCGACGGCGACCTGGATCTGGTGTTGCTGGGCCAGAGCAATGGTCAGGCTGTCACCCGGCTCTATGCCAACATGGCGGGCAGCTTCCAACTGCGCACGAACGCCGGGCTGCCCGGAGTCTACAGCGGCGCCGTGGCTTGGGGCGACTATGACAACGATGGCGATCTTGATCTGCTCCTCAGCGGCAGACAGGGGGACACCCAGGGCTTGACCCGGATCTACCGCAATGAGGGCGCCGGTCTCGTCTGGCGTGACAGCAACGCCGGTCTGACCAATGTTTTCGGCGGCGCCGTGGCCTGGGGCGACTATGACAACGATGGCGACCTCGATTTGGTGACGACTGGGTATTCGTATGACCTGGGGGCTACCTTCATCGCCACCCGCATCTATCGCAATGACGCCGCCACTCCTACCAGCGCGCGCACCTTCCGCCTGGTCGGTACACTGACGGGCCTGGTTGGCGGCGACCTGGCCTGGGGCGACTATGACAACGACGGCGCACTCGACCTGGCCCTGACCGGCAGCGACAAAGGGACGCCGACGACAACGATTTATCACAATGCCGGGAATGACGCCTTCCGTGCTATCGACCAGCCTATTGATACGGCGCGTTTTACCGCGCTCGCCGCCGGGTTAACTGGTGTCTACAACAGCGCGCTGGCCTGGGGCGACGTTGACAACGATGGCGACCTGGATCTGCTCGTCAACGGCTATCTTGGGTCGAATCCGCATACCACCCAGATCTATCGCAACAATGGCGACCAGAGCTTTACGCCTGTTGCGGCCTTACCAAGGCTGGCTGACGGCAGCGTCGGCTGGGGCGACTACGACAATGACGGCGACCTGGACTTCTTTAGCATGGGCAGTGCGGGCGCCGGCGGGCAAACCATGCTTTACCGCAACGACGGCGTCACGGGCGGGCTGCCCACGCTCCAGTTGACCAACCTGGGCCTACCCGGCGTTTCCCGAGGCGAGGGCGCCTGGGGCGACTATGACAACGATGGGGCGTTGGATTTTGTGATGAGCGGCTACCAGAGCGGCGCCCAAGCGGTTACATACCTCTACCGCAATAGCGGTTGTGCCGAAGTCGGGCTGACCATGCAGAACATGCCGACCCTTGGCGCGCCGGGGGCTCCCTTGACCTATACGCTGGCCTTGTACAACCGTGGCCCGCAAATTGCAGCCAATGTGCGCGTGACTGATACCTTGCCAACAGGTGTCACCAACGTCACCTGTCGCAGCAGTGCGCTGACAAGCTGCACCATCAGCAATGGCCTGGTACGCGCCACCTACGTCACGCTAGCCCCCAACAGGGGTGTCACCTTGACAATTGGGCTGCAAGCGCCATTGCATACGGCCCTGCTCACCAATCGCGCCCAGGTGAGCGCCGACAATGACAGCAGCCCAACCAACAATCTGGTCGAAAGCAACACGCCGCTCAATGCCGCCGATGTCCTCGTGCGCCAGGCGGTGACGCCGACGCTGGTTGCCACCGGTGGGGTCTTGACTTATACCGTGACGTTGCAAAATCTGGGCGCATCACCGGCGCAAAACTTGCAAGTGACCAACACCTTGCCCAGCGGCGTGACCATTCTTGGCTGCCAGGCGGACGGCGCCGGCAGTTGTCAAAGCGCCGGCAGCGTGGTGACAACGACCTATGGCGCCTTGGCTGGCCAGAGCACCGCCACCGTGACTGTGCAAGTGGTGGCGCCCGATCTGCTGGGCAGCCTGAGCAATGAGGCGCGCCTGGCCGCCACCAATGATGTGAATCCAACCAACGACCGCGTCACCACACTGGCGACGGTGCAGACGGCGGCGGATGTGGGGCTGGCTGTGGTCAATGCGCTGGCCTGGCTACCAGCGGCAGCGCCCATGACCTATACCCTTGCCGTGAGCAACAGCGGGCCGCAGATCGCGCACAATGTTCAAATTGTCACCAGCCTGCCGCCGACGATGACGGCAACGGCCTGTCAAGTCATGGCCCCGGCCACCTGTACGATCAATGGCCGGCAGACAACGGCGACCTATAGCACCTTGGGCGTTGGTGCAACCCAGACTGTCACCCTGCGCGTGCAGGCGCCGACTACGCCGGGTCTGATCACAACCAACGTCGCCCTGTCGGCGGCCAATGATACCACCGGCGCCAACAACAGCCGTGTGATGACAACCACTGTGCTGCCGTCGGCGGATCTGGCCCTGACCGTGGCGGCAAAACCAAGCTTGGTGTTGGCCGGCGCACCGCTCACCTATACCCTGCGGTTGACCAACCAGGGGCCGCAACCGGCCAGCCAGAGCGTCCTCACGGCGACCCTGCCGGCGAGCGCCACGGGTGTGTTGTGTACCGCCAATCAGGGCGGCGCCTGTCTGGTAGATGGACAACAGGTGACAGTGACCTATGCCACCTTGCCGGCCAGCACGGTCACCACGGTGACGCTGGTGATGACCACGCCGGTCGCCACCAATGTCTTTACGCTGACCGCAACGGCAACCCATGCTGACGATTACAACCAGAGCAATAACCAGGCGACCATTGCGCCGCAGGTCTTCCTGGTCTTGCCCATCAATATCGTTCAGCCACTGCCCCAAAGCCGCAACATTGCGCCGACGACAACGCTTCAGATTGGCTTCAACTATGATCTGGATCTCGGCACCGTGACGACGCGCACGCTAGTCGTTCAGAGCAGCCAGCAAGGGCAAAGTTGGGGGCCGGTGAGCTATGACAGCCTTACGCGCCAACTAACGCTGACGCCAACCCAACCTTTCGCCTGGGGCGATGTCGTGCGGGTGACAGCCAGCGCTGGTCTCCGCAGTATACACAATGATCCGATTGCGCCCCAGCAGTGGCAATTCACCGTGGGCCAGGTCAGCGCGACCAGTTGCACCATCGGCTTTAGCGATAGCAACGCCGGGCTGCCGGGGTTGACCTGGAGCGATGTGGCCTGGGGTGATCATGACAAGGACGGCGATCTCGATCTGGTCATGGCCGGTGTCGAAGGCAGCACACGCGTTACCTATCTCTATGACAATGTCAATGATCAGTTGCAGCAGAACAGCACCACAACGTTCCCCGGGATTGAGCGGGGCGCCGTGGCGTGGGCTGACTATGACAACGACGGCGACCTCGATCTGCTCTTGAGCGGCCAGGCCGACAGCGGACCCCTGACCCAACTCTATCGCAACGATGGCGGTGGTAGCTTCCAGGCGCTCAACGCCGGGTTGACCAACGCCACCAACAGCGCCGCGGCTTGGGGCGACTATGACAACGATGGCGACCTCGATCTGGTCATCAGTGGTATTAGTTCATCAGCGCCAACGACGACCCTCTATCGTAACAATGGCGACAGCACCTTTACCGCCATAAGTACCGCGCTGGCTGCGGTCAGTGATGGCGCGCTGGCGTGGGGTGATCTGGACAATGATGGCGATCTCGACCTGGCGCTGGCCGGCGGCTATGGGTTGACCCTGACAACGGCGCTCTACCGCAATGACGGCGTAAGCGCTGGGCAGCCGCAGTTCACCCAACTGAGCAACAGCATGACTGGGTTGGCGGCCAGTGATCTGGCCTGGGGTGACATGGACAACGACGGTGATCTCGATCTGTTGGTCAATGGCGCCACCTACAGCCCATCCACCCGCTACACCCAGATCTACCGCAATGATGGTGATGGCAGCTTCGCGCTGGCGACCAGCCTGACCGGCGTCGCGTATGGCGCGGTTGGCTGGGGGGATCTGGACAATGATGGCGACTTGGATCTCTTTAGCGCCGGCAGCAACAATGCTGTGCGCCTTTACCGCAATGATGGGATGAGCGGGAATTTGCCCGTTTTCTCCTTGTTGAATCTATCCTTGCCCCTGCTGGATAACGGCGATGGCGCGTGGGGTGACTTCAATAACGATGGCGCGCTGGATCTGCTGGTCAGCGGTTACAGCAACGGCAGCACCATTACCCGCGTCTATCAAAATCATGGCTGCGCCAGCCTCGCCTTGACGCCACAGCCTTTGCCTGCCGCGCTGGCCGCCGCCGAACGGCTGACCCATACACTGGCGCTGGTGAACCATGGCCCGCAGCCGGCGACCAGCGTTACTGTTAAGGTGACATTGCCTGGTAGCGTGACGGCGGTTGGTTGTCAAGGGTCGAATAGCGGCCTCTGTAGCGTGGCCGATCAGGTGGTAACGACGACCTACTCCCAACTGGCTGTCCAACAACAGGAAGCGCTGACCTTGACCTTTACGACACCCGCCGTGACCGGTGTCTACACCTATAGCGCCAGCGTCACGACCACGTTGAATCACCAGGGAACGCCCAACACACTTAGCCGCGCCTTCACGGTCAGCAACTTGATTACGGTCACAGCGGTGACGCCAGCGCACCAAACCTTGACCGTGCCGCCAACGACCACCGTTGCCATCACCCTGAATCATGACCTGGATCTGACCACGGTCAACAGCCGCACAGTGACGATTCAGAGTACGCTAGGGGGCCGCTACCTTGGGCAATTTGCCTATGACGCCGCCCAACGCCAGTTGCGCTTCACCCCGGATCGACCCTTCCTGTGGGGGGACACTGTACAAGCCGTTGTCACTGGCGGTTTGGCCGGCGTGGGCGTTGGTGCGCCGGCGCCGCGCCAATGGCAGTTCACCATTGGCGGCGTCACCGGCGGCTGTACACCCTCGCTGACTGATAGTGGCGTCCGCCTGCCCGCCTTGGATCAGGGCGATGCGGCCTGGGGGGATTATGACCGCGATGGCGACCTTGACCTGTTGCTGCTTGGGCGCGATAGCAGCTTCCAATATCACACCTATCTCTACGCTAACCAGGGTGACGCTTTCCACTTGCAGCCGGTGACGGGGTTGGCGGACATTGGCTATGGCGCGGCGGACTGGGGCGACTATGACCAGGATGGTGACGCCGATCTGCTCTTGGTCGGTGAGACAAGCAGCAGCAAGATCGCGCGCATCTATCGCAACGATGGCCCTGCTGCGACGGGCGAGTGGATCTTTACCGATCTCAATGCCGGTTTGCCGGGCATCAACAACAGCGATGGCCTTTGGGGTGATTTTGATAATGATGGCGATCTCGACCTGGCGCTCAGTGGCAGCAGTGACAGCGGTTTCCTCACCCGCATCTACCGCCAGGATCGTTCGCCGACTGACAGCCGCACCTTTACTTTGTTGAACACCACCTTGACGGCGGTGAGTTATGGCGCGCTGGCCTGGGGCGACTATGACAACGACGGCGACCTCGATCTGGTCGTGGCCGGGATGCGCACCTTTAGCCCGCGCCAATATCTGACCACCCTCTACCGCAATGAGGGCGTGGGCAGCAATGGTCTCTGGCGCTTTACCGACATCGGCGCCGCGCTCCCCGGCCTGTCTGATGGCGGCGTGGCCTGGGGCGACTATGACAACGATGGCGATCTCGATCTGGCGCTCAACGGTGAACTGGCGAGCAACACCTCGCCCTTGCCCAAGCGCGCCTACATCTACCGCAATCAAAATGGTCTTTTTAGCGAGGCGGCGCGCCTGATGGACACCTACGGCGGCATGGTGGCCTGGGGCGACTATGACAACGATGGCGACCTCGATCTGCTCAATGTCGGCTATCGCAGCAACGCCAGCAACACGGGCTATCTCTATCGCAACGACAGCGCCGGCGCGACTACCCTCTTCCAACTAGCGACCAGCGGGCAACCGGGCTTTAGCAATGGCGTCGCCGCCTGGGCCGACTATGATGGCGACCACGCCCTGGACTTGTTGGTGGCTGGCGACAGCGCGGGCAGCCACAGCTTGCTCTATCGCCATCGCGGCTGCGCCGATCTAGCCGCAACCGTGACCGCCCGGCCCAACCCGGCCCAACCCGCCGCCGGTTTGACCTACACTGTGACCATTCACAACACCGGTCCGCAAACGGCCTACAATGTGCAAGCGGTGGACACCCTGCCCGGCGACGTTAGCGCGGTAAGTTGTCAGGCGGCAACGCCGGCAACGTGCCAGGTGGTGAGTGGCAAACCAACCCTCACCTTGGCGATGTTGGCGGCCAATGCGACGACCATGATGACCATCACCGTGAACACGCCGACGCGCCTGGGGACGTTGACCAACCAACTTCACCTGAGCGCCGACAACGAACGCAACAGCGCCAACAATGGAATTACCACTGTGACGCTGCTCAACACCGCCGATCTTGCCGTCAGCGCACAAGTGACGCCCACCTGGTTGACGGCTGGTGAGCCGCTCACTTATACGGTTGCGCTTACCAACTTGGGGCTGGGCGCGGCGCAAGAGGTGCAGGTTGTCCATACCCTGGGTGGCGACGCAACGGGCTTGCAATGTGCGGTTTCCGCCGGTGCGCTCTGTCAACAAGCGGGGCGTGTGATCACCGCCACCTTTGGCGCACTGGCTGGGTTGGCGACCGGGCAGATGACCCTCACGCTGCCGGCGCCGGATCATCTGGGCGTTTTCACGGCGACAACGCGTGTCAGCGCAGCCAACGACTTGAATCCCAATAACAACACCGTGGCCACGGTGACAACGATTCGCACAGAGGCCGAAGCGGCCCTGGCGACCTTTGCCGCGCCAACCTGGGCGGCGGTCAATGCGCCGCTGACTTACACGGTGGTGATCACCAATAGCGGCCCACACCTGGCGCGCCAAGTGCGCGTCACCACGACGTTGCCGCCGACCGTGACCCTCACCGGCTGTCAAGCGGATGGCGGCCTCTGTCAAATCAATGGTGGGCAAGCCACGACCCTCTACACTATGCTTGGCGTCACCGCACCGGCTACCATAACGCTCAATGCTTTCACGCCGAATACGCTAGGCGTGATCACGGCGACAACGACGGTAACGGCGGCTAACGATAACGACGCCTTTAACAACACTGCGAGCATCAGCACAACATTGCGCGCAGCCGATCTCACCGTCAGCCTCCAGGTGACGCCGACCCAAGCGGCTACCGATGACCTGCTGGCCTATCGCCTACAAGTGGAAAACCTGGGGACGTTGGCGGCGGATGGGGTGCGCCTGGTGACAACACTGCCAACGGCGGTGACGGGTGTCGTTTGTACAGCGCCGGGCGCGACAACCTGCTCGGTTGACGGCGGTGTGATCACGACCACCTACACCACATTGGCGCCGCTAGCCACCACCTCTGTGACATTGACGCTGGCAGCGCCGGATCAGTTGGGCGCGCTGAATGCGGCGGCCCAGATTGACGCAGCCAACGATAACAACGCGGCCAACAATCAAGCGACGACCAATGTCACCGTCACCACCGCTGCCGACTTGAGCCTAATCGACCTGAGCGGCCCGGCGGCGGTGCGGATCAACACGCCGGTGGCCTATCACCTAACCGTATTCAACGATGGGCCACAACTTGCTCGCCAGGTTGCTGTGACCATGACGCTGCCGTCAACGGTGACGGTTGGCGGCTGTCAGGTTGCCGCTGGCGCGTCCTGTCAAGTGACGGGCGGACAGGCGGTAGCGCGGTATGCAGCGCTGGCTGTGCGCGTTGCTGAACCAATCACTCTGACCCTGATGGCGCCTGCCATGCCCGGCGTCATCAGCATAACGGCGGTAGCGACGGCAACCAATGAGCGCGAGCCATTTAACAACGAAAGTGGGCCTTTCCCGACCACCGTCCAGCCAGTCAGCGATCTGGCCGTAGGCTTGTGGCCGACGATCAATCCAGCGCTTGCCAATAGCCCGCTGACTTACACGGTGGCGCTGACCAATCATGGCCCACATCCCGCCACCGATGTGGAACTCTATGTGACGCTGCCGACTGATACGCGCGGCGAACGCTGTCAGGTTGCGTTGGATGGCGACTGCCGTCTAGATGGGGAACAGGTGACAGTGCGCTACCCGTGGCTGGACGTGGGCGCAACGACGCAGATCACGCTGGGCTTGACCGCACCCAACTGGACTGGCGATCTGGTGGCGTTGGCCGCCGTGCAGCAGGCGGATGATCTGACGCCCGCCAACAACAGCGCCGAAAGCCGGAGTCAGGTGGTGCGCGCCATGTCCCTGAGCCTGGTGGCACCGTTGGCCCAGGCCCAGAATGTGGCGACCAATGCCGCCATTGTCGTGGCTTTCCCCTATGAACTGGAGAGCAGCAGCGTGACCAGTCGCACCTTTGCCGTCCACGGCGATCTGAGCGGTCACCACAGCGGAGCGTTTACCTATAGCGGCGCGCTGCGACGGCTGACCTTTACCCCAGATCGCCCCTTCCAACAGGGCGAGGTGGTGCGGGTCAGCGCGACAGACGCGGTGCGCAGCGTCACCAATGATCCGCTGGCGCCAATCCAGTGGCAATTTACCGTGGGTAGACCGCAGGCCGCCCGTTGTGCGGTTGGCTTTAACGCTGTTACCGCGCCCTTCCCTGGTCTTAGCGACAGTACGGCCATCTGGGGCGACTATGACGGCGATGGTGATCTCGATCTGTTGACGATGGGCAACAACAACGGCCAGCGAATGACGCAACTCTTTGACAATGAGGGCGGCACTTTCCAACCGAACAGCGCCGTTGCTTTCCCCGGCCTGAGCGCTGGCGACGCCGCCTGGGCTGACTATGACAATGACGGCGATCTCGATCTGCTGCTCACTGGCGACAGTGGCGGTGGTGTGGGCTTCACGGGGCTTTACCGTAATAACGGTGATCACACCTTTAGCAACACCAACGCTGGTCTCACCAATGTCGCCAACAGCGCTGTGGCGTGGGGCGACTATGACAACGATGGCGATCTCGATCTGGTCCTCAGCGGCCACTCCTACGATCCTGGCGTGGGCGGCGACACCACCCGTCTCTACCGCAATGACAGCACGCCCGACGGTGTCCCGCTCTTTGTCCTGAGGCCGCAACCGCTGCCCAGCGCCACCAACGGCGATCTCGCCTGGGGCGACTATGATAATGATGGTGACCTTGATTTGCTCCTGACTGGGGGCGCCGGCCTGACTCGGCTGTATCGAAATGATGGTGTGGTCAACGACAACCCGATCCTCACCATTGTCAACACCCCCTTTGCCGCCCTCTCGTTGAGCGCGGCGGCCTGGGGTGACTATGACAACGACGGCGATCTCGACCTGGCGCTCAATGGCGCACTGGATCAGCTCAACTCGGCGACCTATCTCTACCGCAATGAGGGCAATGGTCTCTTTAGCCCCAGCGCGACGTTGGCGGCCAGCGATCAAGGCAGCGTGGCCTGGGGCGACTATGACAACGATGGCGATCTCGATCTGGCGTTAAGCGCCGACCGCTATCTGTATAAGCAAACGGTTCTCTATCGTAATGACGGGGTTGGCGGGGCGACGCCAGGCTTTACCCGTCTGGCGCTGGATCTGGGCGGCTCGGAACGCGGCGGCAGCGCTTGGGGCGACTATGACGGCGACGGCGCCTTAGACCTGATTGTAACGGGGACGGCGCTGGTCAACAACTCCTGGACCGCCATCACAAATCTTTACCGCAACGCTGGTTGCGCGGCGGTGGCGCTCACCACCGCTAGCCAGGGCGGTTCTATGCTGGCCGGCGACCCGGTTCAATATCGCCTGCTGGTGCAAAACCGCGGGCCGCAACCGGCGCAGAGCGTGGTGATCACCGATCAGTTGCCACTGGCGAGCTTTGACCTCACCTGTCAGACAACCGCCGCCGGTTCCTGTCAGGTGATCGACAACCAGGTGCAGGCGACCTATCCAACGCTGCCGGTGGGCGCACAGGAGCCGATCACCCTGACCTGGACGGCGCCGGTTAACACGGGGCTTTATACCAAGACGGCGCTGTTGGCGGCGGGGAATCTCAGCGTCACAGCGGCCAGTCGGCTGACGGAAAGCTTTAGCGTTCTCAATCTCTTGACCGTGGCGCAACACCAGCCGGCGGCCCAGGCGGTGGGCGTCGCGCCGACCAGCACGCTGGCCTTTACCATAAGCTATCCCATTGACAGCGCCACAGTCACCAGCCGCACGGTGCAAGTCTATGGCGCGCTGGGCGGTCTCTACACCGGGACCATCGGCTATGACCGCTTTGAACGCACCTTGCTCTTTACCCCCACCCACCCCTTCCGCTGGGGGGAACAGGTGGCAGTCAGCTTGAATCGCACCTTGCGTAGTCCTGGTTACGGCGCGCTGGCCCCCTACCAACTGCGCTTTACCGTTGGCAACCGCGTGGCGGGCTGTGACCCCACGTTGCCGGAGCAGCCGGTCAGTTTTCCCCCGCTACAAGGGAGCGTGCTGGCCTGGGCCGACTATGACCTGGATGGCGACCTTGATCTCTTGTTGAGTGGACAGGACAACGGGCAAGCCTTGACCCGGCTTTATACCAGCCAGGCTGGGAGTTTCCAGGAAAACAACAGTGTCACGCTGGTGCAAGTGCATAGCGGCGCTGCCGCCTGGGGCGACTATGACGGCGACGGCGACCCCGATCTGTTGCTCACCGGCGACACGGGCAGTTCGGCGCCGGCAACGCGGCTCTACCGCAACGAGGGTGGCAACTTTACCGACGCCAACGCCGCCTTGGTGAATGTCTCGGCAAGCGCCGTGGCCTGGGCTGACTATGACAACGATGGCGATCTCGATCTACTGCTCACCGGTTACAGTCGCGACCCGGAGATTTCTTCCGCCACGGTACTGCGTCTCTACCGTAACGACGACAGTAGCGACGGCCAACCCCGCTTTACCGCGGTTGACACGCCCTTCCCGGCTGTCACCGACGGCGACCTGGCCTGGGGCGACTATGACAACGATGGTCTGTTGGATCTGGCGCTCACCGGCGTCGCCGGCCCGGTGAACTACCTCACGGTTCTCTATCGCAACACGGGCAATGGCGCCTTTGTCGCCGCCAACGCCGGGTTGCCGGGGTTGCATGGCAGCGCGCTGGCCTGGGGCGACTATGATGGCGATGGCTTCCTCGATCTGCTGGTCAATGGCAGCAATGGGGCTGGTCAGGCTGTGACCTTGCTTTATCGGAACGGGGGCGATGGCAACTTCAGTCAAAGCGCCAGTCTGGCCGGCGCCAGTAGTGGTTCAGTGGCCTGGGTGGACTATGACAGCGACGGCGATCTAGATGCCTTCACCAGCGGCGGCACAGGCGCCAATCCGCTGGCCAATCTCTACCGCACTGCTGGTAGCGTCAACGGCGTCCCCACCTTCCAACTCCTGTCCTTGGGGCTGCCGGGAATAGCGTCGGGCGCTGCCACGTGGGGCGATTTTGATCAAGATGGCGCGCCCGATCTGCTGCTCAGTGGCCGGGGCTTGGTGAATAACAACTGGCAGGGGATCACCCGCCTCTATCGCAGTTATGGCTGTAGCCATGAAACGCCGACGCCCACACCGACAGCAACGCTAACACCGACAGCAACGACCAGTGTTACGCCGACCAGCACCCCCACGCCAACGCCCACGGCGACAGCAACTAGCACCGAGACGCCGGTTGCACCTGCCACGGCAACGCCGACGCACACCAGCGTGGCGGTCGCCGTCGCAACCGCCACCAGCACCCCGACGCCAACCAACACGCCGGTGGCGAATGATACACCGACAGTGACTGCTACCGTTTTACCGGGTGACACATCCACGCCGACCATGACCAATACCCCGCTGCCGGGCGCCACGCCGACCGCAACAGCAACGCTAACGCCGACTGACACCCCGCTGGCCGGCCAAACAGCTACGCCGACCACAACCGTGGTTGCTACGCCGACAGTAACGGTAACGCCAACCGCCACCGATACCCAAACGCCAGGTGATACACCAACCGCCATGGCCACCGCCACGCCAACACCGACCACTGGGGGGGCGCCAACGATGACAGCAACGGCCACAGCAGCCACAACGGCCACGCCATCGGCGACGGTCACAATAACCAGTACAACCATACCTGGTGCGACGGCAACAGCCACCGCTGCCGACACACCAACGGTAACACCAACCGCGCCAGTGGTTGATACTGGCACATCAACACCAACAAATGCCGTGACGCCGACGCCCACGACTATGGCAACAGCGACGGTCACGGCAACCCATACGCCAATGGCAACAGCCACGGCAACGACCTTGACAACACCGCTGGCAACCCATACGTCCACGGCAACGGGGACGATGGTTGTGACGCCGACTAGCACAGCAACCTTGACGCCCATAGCAACGGATACGCCGACGACCACAACAACGTTGATCGCGACGCCTACACCAACGGTAGTGGTAACGCCAACCCCATCGGTCACAGCGACCCTGCCGCCGCGGAATACGCCGACGACCACGCTTACCGCGACCAACACAGAGCCGCCGACAGCAACGCCAACCGATACGGCAACGGTCACCTCTACGGCAAGCAATACGGCGACACCGCTGCCAACCAATACGATGCTGCCCAGCGCGACAGCCACGACAACGCCGACAAATCCGTTGTTACCCACCAACACGCTTCTACCGACGCCAACCAATGCGGCAACGGCAACGCCTACACTAATAGCAACCCATACGGCTTTGCCAACAGAGACGCCAACGTCAACGCCAAGTGCTACGATAACACCAACTGCCACCACCATGGCGACCGTCACGATGACACCAAGCCTGACGCCAACTGTAACCGGCGTACCAACTGTGCCAACTGTACCAACTGTGCCGACTGTGCCCGTTGTGACAGACACACCCACGCCAATCGAGACGCCAACGGCCACCGTGACCGCTAGCCCGACCGGGGCAAATACACTGACGCCGACGGAGACACTCACGCCAATGGAGACCGCTACGCCAACGGCTACCGGCGCGACTCCGCTTACCGAAACAGCAACGGCAATGCTAACGCCAACCGCGCTCCTGCTCGCCACCGCGACGGCGACCGCAACCCTGCCGGTATTGGAACCGACTGCCACAGCCACCATCACCCCTAGCCCGACGGCGTTAGATAATGGCGTTGCGGTTCTGGTACAGCCGGATCAGTCGGCAACGGTTGTGTACGAATTAACCGTGGGCGGAAGGGTCGTGCTGACGGCGCCAATAGGCGCGGTAACACAACCGGTGACGCTGCGCTTTACGGCGGCGCCGACCGTGAATGAAGCGCCGGTCAGCTTGCAATTTGTCAATCACGCTTTCCATCTTGTCGCCTACCAGGGTGATGTCCCACTGGCGCACTTCCAGTTTGCACAGCCGGTCACGCTGGCGCTGGAATATACCGATTCGCAGGTTGCGGGGTTGGAGGAATTGAAGCTAACCTTCGCCTACTTAGACGAAACCACAGGACAATGGCGCAGTGACGGCATTACGATTATCGAGCGGGATACGGTCAACAACCGGCTGATCGTCCAGATTACTCACCTGACCATCTTTGCGCTCTTTGTCTCAACGTTGACGGACGTGCCAACCCTGACGCCAACACCAACGCCGACCTTAGGGCCGGCACTCTACCTGCCGTTGATCCAACGCACTGGCTTTAAGCAACATAGACCAGTTGATAGGGTAAACTACTGCCAACGCCATAGTTGTCCAGTGCGGGAGTAGAGATGTCAGGGTTTCGCTGATCAAAACATCCGAACAGAAGGCATCTGTTCGGATGTTTTGATTATGATATGTGGTTAGTCTGGAGTTAGATCACTAGTCCGGCAACACCCACGTTCCTGTCTCACCCGCCAACGCATTGATCATATGATCCGGGTCGGTGATGAGGGATGGTTTGCCGCTTTTCTGCACAAAGGCCAGCACGGCTTCAATCTTTGGCGCCATGCTGCCGGCGCCAAAGTGGCCCTCTGCCAGATAACCGGCGAGTTCGCCAGCGGTGACGCGGGTCAGGTTGCGTTGCTGGGGTGTGTTAAAGTGGAGCGCAACACATTCGACGCCGGTGGAGATTAAAAAGAGATCAACTGCCAATTGTTGCGCTAAGAGGCTACTGGCGCGATCTTTATCGACAACGGCGTAGACCCCCTTCACTTCGCGTAATTCGCCTTTGGAATTTTGCACCACCGGAATGCCGCCGCCGCCAGCGGCAATCACTACATGGTTGGCCTCCAGCAGCGTGGTGATGACCGGCGCTTCCAAAATCGCCAGCGGTTGGGGTGAGGCGACGACCCGGCGCCAGCCGCGCCCGGCATCTTCGATCACCTGCCAGCCTTGCGCTTCAAAGCCGCGCGCCTGTGCTTCGGTTAAAAAAGCGCCAATCGGCTTGGAGGGGTTTTGAAAGGCGGGATCTTGGGCATCAACCAGCGTTTGCGTGATGATGGCAACGACCGAGCGGCGTAGGTTGCGGCTATAGAGTTCATTGTGGAGCGCTTGTTGGAGCATATAGCCAATGCCGCCTTGGGTGTCGGCGACGATAATGTCTAAGGGGAGGGGGAAAACCTCGTGGGCTGCCAACTCGCTGCGCCGTAGGATAAAGCCGGCCTGTGGCCCATTGCCGTGGGTGACGATGATCTGCCAGCCGGCTTCGATCATATCCACCAGGTGCTTGCACGTTTGCCGGATGGCATCCCACTGATGGGGAATGTCCGGCTGCCGGCTGTCAGCAATGATGGCGTTGCCGCCGATGGCGACTAAGGCGCGTTTTGTCATAAGAACCCCCAAGTTTGAACAACCGCTTTGTTGTCTATCCCTGCTGCGGGAAAGTCTAGCCAGACTATCACGCCCCAAGGGGGCTGTCAAGATGGAGCTTTTGCCGATCTATTGACGAATACGCCCTTTGCTGTAGCCGCCACTTGCACAAATGGCTTTCCTCTGCCATAATCGGAATGAACCTTCCATTCGTCATTACTAAAGACTTGACCCTACCCGACGCTCCTCCCACGCTGGCAAGGCGCAAGGACAGCAATGACAACAGTTCTACGAAGAAGTAGCAAAGGAGCAATTTATGCGTAAAAGTTGGCTGATTACAACCATTTTGATCATTGCCAGTCTGCTCTTCACTGCCTGTCCGGCCCCTGCGGCGGCGCCAAGCGGTGGTGGGGATACAGCAGCAGCGCCGACAGGTGGCGATGCCGCAGCAGCCCCCAGTGACAGCGGCGGCACGTTGATTGTTGGGCGCGGCGGTGATTCCGTCGGGCTAGACAGCGGAACACAGACCGATGGCGAATCGGCCCGTGTCATCAACACCATTGTCGATGGTCTGGTCGCCTTGGAAGGCACCTCCACCAAGCCGATTCCGTGGTTGGCCGAATCGTGGGAAACCGAAGATAGCCAGACCTGGACCTTTCACCTGCGCCAGGGCGTGAAGTTCCATGACGACACCCCCTTTAACGCCGAAGCGGTCAAGTGGAATATGGATCGCTGGCGCAATCCTGACAACGAATGGCGCTTTGGCCGCACCTTCGAGTACTATGACATTGAATTCGGCACCGATCTGGCGATTGAAGAAGTGACGGTCGTTGACGAATACACAGTGCAATTGAAACTGGCGGCGCCGAGTGGCGTGTTGCTGGCCAAATTGGCGATGAGCTTTGTTTTTGGCATGAACAGCCCCACCGCTGTACAGGAGCAGGGCGACAAATATGGCACGCCGGCCGGTACGGCAGTCGGCACCGGGCGCTTTAAATTTGTCGAATGGGTGCCGGATGACCGCATTACCGTCGAACGCAACGAAGAATGGTGGGGCGGCGCGCCCAAGTTGGATCGCATTATCTTCCGCTCAATTCCTGATAACTCAGCTCGCTTTGCCGAATTGCTGGCCGGCACCGTCCACCAGGCGGATCTAGCGCAGACTGACTTGCCCGTGGCGGCCGAGGATCCGAATATTTCCCTCTATCTTCGACCTTCCACTAGTACTGGCTATATTGCCTTCCAGCAATGCACCGAGCCTTTTGACAAACTGGAAGTGCGCCAGGCGATTGCCCATGCTGTAAACTGGGCCGCCTTAATTCCCGCCTTCTACGGCGAATATGGGCAACTGGCCGGGTCCTTCCAACCACCGGCGATTCCGGGACACAACCCTGATATTCAACCCTTTGAATATAACCCCGACAAGGCCAAGGAACTGCTGGCCGCTGCCGGTCTGCCCGATGGCTTTGAGACCGATTTCTGGTACATCCCGGTCATTCGCGGCTACTTCCCCGATTCTAAGGCGATTGGCGAAGCGATTGCCGCCGACCTGGCAAAAGTTGGCATCCGCGTGAATTTGCAGACGGAAGATTGGGGCGCCTATCTGGAAGATCGCAACCTGGGTAAATTCCCCATGTGGATGTTGGGCTGGGGTTCCGACAACGGTGACCCGGACAACTACATCGGCTACCACTTCGCCCATCCGATTGGTGAACCCAAGGAAGAAGATTGTTATAACAATGACGAACTCTCCCAACTGTTGATCGATGGCCGCACCGAAGCCGATCCAGCCAAGCGCGAGGAGATCTACAAGAAGGCCGAAGAGCTTGTCCACGCCGACGTGGCGCGCATCCCCGTCGTCTGGGCGACCACGCCCACCGTCTTCCGTAAGGAAGTGCAAGGCTATGAACCGGTCGTCTTCCGCGATTGGTATGAGCATCTCTGGGTGCAAGAAGGCCAATAAGACACAAATTACGAGTTACGAATTACGAGTTACGGGCATGGTTTGGCGCAATTCGTAACTCGTAACTCGTAATTCGTAACTCTATAAGGGGTTAGAAGTTTGACACAGTTTATTGCACGCCGCCTACTCTCGTTGATTCCAGTGCTGTTGGGCGTTTCGATTGTGGTCTTTGCCTTGATTCGGCTCATTCCCGGCGACCCAGTGATCGTGATGCTGGGGGAACGCGCACGGCCTGAAGAGATTGAACGGGTACGCGAAGAGATGGGCTTTAACCGTCCCGTCTATGTCCAATACTTGGAGTGGATGGGGCGTGTGCTGCGCGGCGACCTGGGGACATCGATTATCAACCGCACCGCCGTGATGGATGAACTGAAATATCGTCTGAGCGCGACGGTAGAAATGATCGTCGTGGGCATGATTATCGGTCTGATCGTTGGGATTGGGATCGGGATTATCTCAGCCCTACGGCGCAACTCCTGGATTGATCTGATTGCCACCGGCGGTGCGTTGCTGGGCGTCTCGATGCCGATCTACTGGTTAGCCCTCATTTTGATTTATGCCTTGGCTGTCAATCGGCAGATTTTTCCGCCCAGCGCGCGGCTGGATGCCGATTTACAGGTGACGCGACAGACGGGCTTTATGCTGATTGATACGCTGCTTATGGGTGACATCCGCCTCTTTCTCAATGCCGTCTGGCATCTCATCCTCCCCAGCTTTGTGCTGAGTACAGTGGTGATGCCGATTCTTGCCCGCTTGACCCGCGCCAGCATGTTGGAAGTGATGCGGCAAGATTATGTGCGCACAGCGGATGCCAAAGGCTTACGACGGCGGGTGGTAATCACGCGCCATGCGTTGAAAAATGCGTTGCTGCCCATTGTCACGGTGGTTGGCTTGCAACTGGGTGGCTTGTTGGGCGGCGCTCTGCTCACGGAGACAATCTTCTCCTGGCCGGGTATGGGTTTATGGACCTACCGCGCCATCCTCAGCCGCGACTACCCGATTGTGCAAGGGGCTGTGTTGGTCAGCGCCACCATTTATGTGGTGGTCAATTTGCTGGTCGATATTTCATATGCTTACCTCGATCCGCGAATTCGCTATAGTGATTAAGTGCATAAAGGGCAGAGAGAAATTCGGTGCGTTTTTGCTACCAATGGTAGCAAACTGGAGTTTCATCGGAAAACAGGGGGCTAGTCTGCCATTCTGAAAGAATCTCTAGGCCACAATACACTAGAGATTCTTTCAGAATGACAGATCGGGTCTCTAAGGTTTTCTGAAAGCACCTAGCGCCATGCCCAATTGTTCAGCAAATAGATGAGCAACCTTTTATGAGTGCAACTGCTTCTGCGCAATCAATCTTGCCTGGCGGTCTGGCCGAACGGGCGCCACGTAGCCTGCTGCGCGATGCCCGTCGGCGTCTCTTTCGTAGCTGGAACGGCCGGGTTGGTTTGTTGATTATCGGGATTACCTTGTTGATCGGCGTTTTGGCGCCGGTCGTCAATCCCTATGACCCGACCATCGATTCTAATTTGGCTGAGTCGCGCTTTGCCCCTTCCTTTGACCATCCCTTTGGCACCGACCGCTTGGGTCGCGATGTCTTCCGGCGGGTGATTCATGGCACGCGTATTTCGCTGACCATTGGCTTTGTCGTTGTCTTCTTCACCAGCGTCACCGGCACCGTATTGGGGTTGGTCGCTGGCTACTTTGGCAAGGCGCTGGATACGATCATTATGCGCGTTATGGACATTTTGCTGGCTTTCCCTTCGATATTGCTGGCAATCGCCATTGTTGCAGTGCGTGGGCCAGGGGTGATCAACACGATTCTGGCCGTCGCCATTGTCGGTGTGCCAGGCTATGCGCGTGTGGTGCGGTCGATGGTACTTTCATTACGGGAACGGGATTACGTTGATGCTGCCCGTATGATCGGCGTCAGTGATGCCCGCATCATGTTCCTACACATTCTGCCCAACAGCCTCTCACCGATTATCGTGCAGATGACGCTGGGCGTCGGCGGGGCGATCCTCTTTGCTGCGGCGCTTGGCTTCCTGGGGCTGGGCGTCCAGCCACCACAACCGGAGTGGGGAGCGATGATCAGCGACGGCATCCCCTTCTTGCGCCAGTCGCCCCATCTGGTCTTCTTCCCCGGCATGGCGATTATGTTAACGGTGCTTGGTTTTAATCTGCTGGGCGATGGACTGCGCGATGCGTTAGATCCGCAACTACGTGATTAACTTTAATCGCGACGACTTGCCCCAGCCCTATCATCGCGAATCATAAGAATTCGCGATGATAGAGGTAGGAAAGTACAACCATAAGACTTGCGGGTTGGGTCAAACACGCACATTTGACAAAACACTCCTGACATCATGGTGTCAGGAAGGTCATGCTAGAGTGGTCTTGTCAATTGACAACCTGGCAAAACCAGACGATAGCTGACAGGAGGACAAACCATGAGTGATACTGTTTTGGCCCGCGCCGAACAATTTCTTTGGCAGAATGCACGCCTGTTGGAGCGACAACTCTTCGCCTATCATTTTAAGGGCGGATCACGTGCGGATGTGTTGGCGGCCCTGATAGCCTATCAAAATGCCGATGGCGGCTTTGGCAACGCGTTGGAGCCGGATATTCGTTGCCCCGATAGTCAACCCGTGCCGACCCAACATGCTCTGGAATTTCTCGACGAGATCGGCTGGGAAACCGCCGTGGTGCAACGCATTTGTGATTATCTGCTGACCATTACAACGGCGGAAGGCGGTGTGCCGTGGCTGTTGCCCTCTGCCCTGCGCTACCCGCGCGCGCCCTGGTGGCAAACGGAGGTGAATCCGCCGGCCTCGCTCAACCCGACGGCGGCGATTGCTGGGTTGTTGCATAAGCATGGGGTGCACCATGAATGGCTGGCGCCGGCTACGGCCTATTGCTGGGCCAAGATTACTGACATGCAAGCAACCGAAATGCACGAAATTGGCGCCGTCTTGACCTTTCTCTACCATGCACCGGATCGCCGACGGGCCACCCAAGAACTCGACCGGTTGGTGGGCGCCATGCGTGCCGCTGGTCTTATGGCGGATGCGCAGGCGACTGGCTATGTGCGCAAACCACTCGACTGGGCGCCGACGCCAGACCACCCGTTGCGCAACTATTTTCGGGAAGAGCAGATCCAAGCCCATCTCGACGTGATGCTGGCCGAACAGCAAGCCGATGGTGGGTGGACGATCCCTTGGCCCCCCCTTAGCCCCGGTTGTGAAGTGGAATGGCGGGGTTGGATAACGCTCTCTACCTTGCGGCGGCTACAAGCCAATGGATGTTTAGCCGTGTAACTGCGGTCTGGTACAGGTGCGCGGCACTGGTCAATCGGCGGCAGGATCGACTATCTACTCCTGACCAGTGCCACGCACCTGCATCGGTTCATGCAAAACGGCATAGGGGCAATGCTCTTTCATCCAGCGACGCTTTTAACCGCAGTTCGCTAATGCTTGCCGTTCGGCAGTTGCCCCAATAGCGCGATACACCCGCGCCAACCCTTCGGGAAAGGCAATTCACGCCCGCCGTTGCCTATCACTTTACAAACTATGCGTTTTACAGATTCTTCTGGTACAATGGACGCAGCTTTGCAAGAGTCGAGGCAACAAGGAAAACGAAATGACCACTCAAGAATATATTCGGCTGATCCGCCGTTGGGGTTGGCTGGTGGTGGCGACAACGCTGCTGGCTGCTGTGGCCGCCTATGGCATCAGTTATCTACAAAGTGATCTCTACCGGGCGACAGCCTATGTCAGCACGGTGCCGGCGCGACCGGACTGGGGGCTGGGCAACACGGCCAAGGATCTGTTGCGCAACTTTGCCCTCAACCTGCGCACCTATGAAAAGGCCCAGGAAGCGATTGCGGTTGCCAAACTGGATCAAGACCCCAATGACTTTCTCGCCAATGTGGCGGTAGCGCCGGAGGCTGATAACTTTGCCATTAAGATCGAAGCGCGCAATGGCGACGGTGAAGTCGCCAAGCAGATGGCGTTGACGCTGGCCCAACTTTTCGAGCAGGAACGCACCGCCTACTACGCCCAGCAAGACAAAGACAACCGCATCGAAGTGAAGGTGCGCAGCAGTAACATCACCTATGACCTGATCCAACCCAAGCCGACCATCAACGCTATTGCCGGCGCCGTCCTGGGCTTACTCCTGGGCATTGGCCTCGTGCTGCTGTTAGCGTGGATGGAAGCCGACCTCCTGCGCACCCCGGCGGCGGCGGAACGGGCCTTGGGCCTCCCCGTGCTGGCGACCATTCCGTTGACCGGCCACCGGCGCGAAACCCCTGCTTCATCCGCACAACCGGCCCGTCTCGGCGCCCCCAAGACTGCGTAACTGTACACAGCCTGTGACTTTCGCACCATCACGCTGGTCACGACCGCAATGGCTGCTGGCCCTCGCCGTCGTGACCTACGCCCTCCTCTTTAGTGATCTGACCCTGACCCGCTATGCCGCCTTTGAAGCGCGCGCCCTCGACATGGGCAATCTACAGCAAACGGTCTGGAATACGGCGCAGGGCAATTTCTTTCACATGACCAACCAACCAGGCATTATCAACCGGTTGAGCCTTCACGTTGAACCCATTTTGCTGCCCATTGCCGCGCTCTACTGGCTGCATGATGGCCCGGAAACGTTGTTGATTTTGCAAGCGGTGGTGGTGGCGTTAGGCGCGCTGCCGCTCTTTGCCCTGGCGAAGTTGAAACTGCACAATGAGTGGATCGCTTTGGGTTTTGCCGTCGCCTTTCTGCTCAACCCCTCGATCCAAGCGGCCAACTGGCTAGAATTCCACCCGGTGACGCTGGCGCCGACCTTTTTGATGGCTGCCTTCTATTTTCTCATAGCTGGTCGCACGGGGTGGTATGCCGTCTGTGCCGTGCTGGCCGCCAGTTGCAAAGAAGAGATGGGGCTGCTCCTCTTCATGATCGGCTTCTATGCCTTCCTCTGGCTGCGGCGCTACCGCTTGGGGCTGGTGACAATGGTGCTGGCGCTCGGTTGGTCACTGACGGCGGTGTTGGTAATTCAACAATTCTTTGCCGACGGCAATATCCACTGGAGTCGTTATGAGTACCTAGGCGCTACGCCAATTCAAAAAGTGATGGCCCTGCTGACCCAACCGGGCTTGGTGTTGGCGCAACTCCAACAAGCGGACGCACTAGGCTATCTCTGGAAAGCGTTGCAACCGGTCGGCTTGACGGCCTTGCTGGCGCCGGAAGTGTTGCTCCTGGCGCTGCCCTCATTGGCGATCAACCTGTTGGCCGACTTCCCACCGATGCACGAAGTCTACACCTTAATCTATATCGCGCCGTTTGTCCCTTTTGTCATGTTGGCGAGTGTGATGGGGACAGGGCGCATCTACAAGCGGTTGGCGCATCGCCAGCCACAACTGGCAACAGCGGCAGCTTGGGTTTTGGCGGCGTTCGTCTTGCTCGGCGCCGGCTACACTCAACATCAGCATGGCTATCTACCCGGCGGCGGCAATCACCAACGCTTTGTCATTACCGACCACCATCGCGCCGCGGCGGCCATCATTGCCCAGATTCCGCCGGAGGCCAAAGTGTCGGCCCAGGATAAGCTCGATCCCCATGTGGCTGGGCGGGAGACGGTCTATATCTTCCCACGGGTGGACGATGCTGATACGATTTTTCTGGATGTGACAGGGCCAGCCTGGCCGCAACATCCAAATGACCTTTACCGCAGTGTGCAGGAACTGTTACAAAACGGCTTTGGCATCGCCGCCGCGACGGATGGCTATCTGCTCCTCCGCAAAGGAATGACCAACACCCAACCGCCCGCCGAATTTTACACGGCCTTCCGCCAGCCACAGCATCCGGCGCTGGCAACATCCATCGCCACCTTTGGTGAAAATCTACAACTGGTGGACTATGCCATCACCACCAACCCGCACGGGGAAATCGTGACCCAACTCTACTGGCGGGCATCGCAACCGTTGACCACCACCTACCGTTTCTACCTGGCCTATCACGCGGCAGATGGCACGCTCCTTCATGAGAACCAATTTTACCAACCTGTCGCCACTTTGTGGTATCCTACCACCATGTGGCAACCCGGCGAGACCGTCTTGGTGCAAAGTTTGCCCTGGCGCGTCGAAGTCGATCAGGTGGCGCTGTTTGTTGGTATTTATGGAGGTGAGGATGGCTGGACGACCGGTCAACGCTTGCGGTTGACACCAAATTCAACAGCGCCACTGCCCCAGTTTGAGCAGCAGACCGTTCTACGGCTCGGCGGCTACCGCTGGCAAAATGATGCGTGGACGCCCATTCCGCCCACAACAGCGCCGCCAGAGCAACCGTTGAATGTTATCATTGACAATGAGTTGCTCTACCTGGACGGGGTGTCACTGGCCCAACCGCCGGGACGTGCCGGTGATCCGTTGACTTTCACACTCTATTGGCGGAACGGTCAGGCTACGCCGCCCTTTGACTACGCGCTCTTTGCCCAACTCTTTGACAGCGCCGGCAACAAAGTAGCGCAGCTTGACTGGCAACCGCGCGATGCTATCGGCCTCCGGCCCATGACCAGTTGGCAGGTCGGTGAAGCGATCCAAGATACACAGACGCTGGTCTTGCCGCCTGATCTACCCGCCGGTACATACCAACTCTTGGTCGGCGTCTACAACTGGCAAACCGGCGCACGTCTCCCCGTCGTCGGCGAAGCGACGGCTGCCGGCGATACAATCGTCATTGCCGCTTTCGCGCTGCAATGATAAAGTGGCAGCAAGCAAAAGGGGTGAACACGCTTCGTAATCGTCTAGAAACAACTTTTGCTCTTTGCGAGTCCGTGACTCGCACTAACCAGGGCAAGCCACGGACTCGCAAAGGGCGAAAAGGAACTTATGTTTAGACGCTCACTCCGAATTGTGAAGGCCAAAATCCGTTTAAACCCAAATCCACGTCTGTCCCCCACTTGTCTATAATTTTGTAATGAAATTGAAAACTTTGCGGGATTGATTAATTCATAAAGTCCATATACGATAAGTAATGTTCATCCTTGTGTCGTAGGCGCGGGAGGAATGTTGTAGAAAGCTTAGGAAACCTGTATGCCCAACCTTGTCACCTTGATCGAGCCACAAAGTGCAGCGGCGGAAGCCTATCAAAGTTTGCGCACCAATGTTGAATTTGCCGGGTTAGAGCAATCGTTGCGCACCATCTTGGTGACAAGTGTCGATCAACAGACCGAAAAAAGCATTGCCCTGGCCAATCTGGCGGTGGTGATGGCGCAGGCCGGCGACCGGGTGCTGGTGATCGATGGCGACCTGCGCCGGCCCATGCAACATGAAATTTTTAGCGTGAGCAACAGCGCCGGGTTGACCGGCTGGCTGGCCAATGGCGGCGAACCGGCCATCCAGAAGACAGCCGTTGACGGTCTTGCCGTGCTGCCGGCTGGCCCAACTCCTAGCAGCCCGGCAGCACTGCTCAGTAGCAAACGGCTGGCGACAGCACTCACCGCCCTGCGCGAACGGGCCGACTATGTACTGTGTGACGCCCCGCCCGTGCTGGCCGTCACCGATGCCGCGCTCTGGGGAAGTCAGGTTGATGGGGTGTTGCTCCTGCTCAATGCCGGCAGCACCAAACGCGAACAGGCCCAACGCGCTCGCGCCATTCTGGAAAAAGTACATGCCCGCATCGTTGGCGCCGTACTTCTCAATGTGGACAAAGAGGTGGCGATGACTGGGTACGGGGGTAGGTAGACAGGAAGACAGGGAAACAGGGACTTCGCCGACTGCCCAGTCTTCCTGTCTTCCCCCACAGAGAAAAGAGAGAAACGTATGAAGGGGATTATTCTGGCCGGCGGCGCCGGGACACGGTTGCATCCGCTTACCATTAGCGTCAGCAAGCAGTTGTTGCCGGTTTATGACAAGCCGATGATCTATTACCCGCTTTCGATGTTGATGCTGGCGGGCATTCGCGAAATTCTGGTGATCAGTACGCCCCAGGCGTTGGCCTCCTTCTGTGAACTCTTTCATGATGGTAGCCAATGGGGACTGAACTTCACCTACATGACACAGGACAAGCCACGCGGCATTGCGGATGCCTTTCGCATCGGCAAAACCTTTATTCGCAATGAGCCGGTGGCGTTGATCCTGGGTGATAATATCTTTTATGGTCATGGCTTGCCCCAACAACTGCAAAATGCCGCACAGTTGACCAATGGCGCTCGCATCTTTGCCTATGCCGTGCGCGACCCGGAGCGCTATGGCGTGGTGGAGTTTGACAAAGCCAGCGGCAAGGCGTTGCGCATTGAGGAGAAGCCCAAACAGCCCCGCTCCAGTTATGCCGTGCCGGGCATTTATTTCTATGATCACCATGTGGTGGAGATTGCCGAAAACTTAAAGCCTTCGGCGCGTGGCGAGTTGGAGATCACGGATGTCAACATGCACTATCTGGAACAGGGCGAGTTGACGGTGGAACCGTTAGGTCGCGGCGTGGCCTGGCTTGATGCGGGCACCCATGAATCGCTCCTGCAAGCTTCGACCTTTGTCCAGGCGCTGCAAGAGCGCCAGGGCATGATGATCTCTTGCCCGGAGGAGATCGCCTATCGCTTGGGCTACATCGGGCGGGAACAGTTGCGCAGCCTAGGGACAGCCATGCAGAACAACGCCTATGGTCAATACCTGATCCGGCTGGCTGATTGGGATGACGCTGCCTGAGGCGATAATGACAACGTTCAGCGCAACGCAGCTACTTTCATCGACGCCAGCCTTTGCCGCGGCGTTGCGCACCATGACGCCAACGCACTTTATGCGCTGCCCACTGTGGGAGACGCCAACTCAACTGGCGCCCATGTACCGGGTGAATGGCGGCAACCGAAACGGGAGTGAAGTGGACTCGGCGGTCCATGCGTTAAGCGAGGTGGTTGATCGCATCCGTCGTTTAAACGCTGCCTATGGGGAATGGGTGCACTTTGATGGCCCCGCCTACTTTGATCTGAGCAATGCTCAGGCCGCCTGCCTGCTGCGGCTCAGTGAGCGGGTAACGACGGTGCATCTGACTTTTTACGCCGATCTGCTGCTGCCGAGCTTTCAACAACTCCTGGCCTACTGGTCGGAAACCTTTGTACCGGCGTATGAGGTCCGCAATCAGGACGTTGATACCTATCAGGCGTTTGTCAACACTGTGCAGCCGACACTGGTTGAGCAGTGGCAACAGGCGCTGAGTGTCATCACGCAGACCCGCCGTCGCTTGTTAGCCGATGTCAGCTTTCTGGCGATCAATGGCGGCCAGGAAGAGCGCGCTCGCTGGCGCCAATGGTGGGATCAGCGCCGCGCGCCGGGCCTTGACGCCCGCCTGACTCCGGCCTTGGGCCAACTACCGACACTCACTCTGTCGCTCGACTTTCCTTTGCCGGCCCACCGCCAGCCCCACCGCTTGCGCCGCCTACGTCGCAGCCGTGAACGCCGGCGGATGGAACGGCGGCGACGGTTGTAATTTTGTGGCTATTGGCTATTCAGGATGGGGTAGTAACTAAATCATCATCAAAAAATACCTTGTAGCTTTGCTCTGGGCGAGTCCGTGACTCGCTGGGGGTTAGGGCGAGTCCGTGACTCGCCCAGAGCATGAAGTTATTTCTTGACGGTTACTATAGCCCCATACCGAATAGCCAATAGCCATCATCAATCACAAGGAGTCTTCATGCAAAACATTCTTGTCGCCGGCGGCGCCGGATTTATCGGCTGTAATTTTGTACGGCTATTGTTGGAAAAGTATAGCGGCTATCGCGTGGTGGTCTACGACAAATTGACCTATGCCGGACGTTTGGAAAATTTGCAAGATGTAGCCGCCCTTCATGGCGGACGGTATCACTTTGTCCAGGGTGATATTTGTGACGCGACGCTGGTCGAAGCAACGATTCGACAACACAGCATTGACACCATTGTCAACTTTGCCGCCGAAACCCACGTTGATCGCAGCATTCTCGACCCGGATGCCTTTATCCAAACCGATGTCTATGGCACCTATATCTTGTTGGAGGCGGCGCGCAAACTGGGCAACCTGCGCTACCATCAGATCAGCACCGACGAGGTCTACGGCCACATTCACGGCGACCATCGCAGCCTGGAGACCGACAACTTTGCCCCGCGCAGCCCCTATGCAGCAAGTAAGGCGAGCGCCGAACACTTTGTCAACGCCTATCACATCACCTACGGCCTGCCCATCACCATCTCGCGCGGCGCCAACAACATCGGCCCCTATCAATACCCGGAGAAGGTGGTGCCGCTCTTTATTACCAACGCGCTCAATGATCAATCGCTCCCGCTCTATGGTGATGGTCAGCAACGTCGCGACTATCAATATGTCATGGATCATTGTGACGCCGTTGATCTGGTCTTGCACCAGGGCATCATTGGCGAGGCGTATAATATCGGCACCGGCTTTGAAATGACCAACGCCGAAATGGTTGAAATCCTGCTGGATGAACTAGGCAAGCCGCGCAGCTTGATTCAACATGTAGAAGATCGCCTCGGCCACGACCGCCGCTACTGTCTCAATGTAGATAAGATTATGGCGTTAGGCTGGGAGCCGGACTACACCCACGAACAAGCGATCCGCACCACTGTCCGTTGGTATGTTAACAATCGCCAGTGGTGGGAACCGATCCGCAACGGCGAATTCAAAGAATACTACGCCCGCGTCTACGGCAACCGCAAGGTCCTCAGCGCATAGAAGCGTTAGTTAGTTGGTTGGTTGGTTGAGCTTTGTCGCAATCAACTAACTAACCACCCAACCTCAATAAATAAATCCGCGCGTCTGCGCCACTTCGATCAGCTTTTGGCGGCGGGCTTCGCGCTTATGGAAGCGATAGGCGGGGAGGCCGAAGTGGTTATAGATGATCGTAATATAATTGCGCACATTTTCCGTGGAGCATTGCAGTTCTGTGGCAATGTCTGCCCGCGTCCAACCTTGTAAATAGAGACCAAATACGGCAATAATGGTGGGATTGGGGGTCAGGCGATTGGCGGCGGTCATCAATTCCGTTTCCAACTCGTGATAGGCTTCGGCGCGTAGATGGCCTTGGGCCAACAATGCTTCGAGCAACCGTTTACTGGGGCCGGCCGGCAGGTGCGCCACCGGATCAGTGCTGCCGGAGATCATCTGCTGAAGCCGTAACGCTTGGCGGCGCAACTCAATGTCAGCGGTCGTATCGAGCAATTTCAAAAAGGGTAGACTTGCCTTCCCCAGATGCTGCACCAGGATCTTCTCGACCAGGGCTGGATAGAGATTAGTGAGTAAGGCATGGGTGCAAACTTCGGCCAGAATTTTGGCATGCCACCAATGGGGAAAGGTGGTCAACTTTTGCGCGTCCAGCCACCCCAAGGCCAGCGCCAGATGCCGGAGAGCCGACGTTGTCTCAGTTTGGTGAAGGCCGTTATAGGCGCGATAGAGGCGCAAGGCGCAGACTGCCAACCCATCTGCCATCTGCTCATAAAAGCTCTGCGCTTCGGCCAGCAGCGTAGCGGCGGACTCCCACTCGCCATCCATCATCTGTAATATGGCTAAAACCACCTGCAACGCCATCCGCTGTGCCGGTAGTGTCGTTTCAATCTGTTCTTCGACCAAGGTACGGGCGGTCGTCAGTTCACCTTCCAGCAGATAGAGCCAGGCGAGCTCAGCCCGCAGCCGGGGGATATAGGCCCGATCATTCGTGACAGGATAAGGGAATTAGACAGGGAAAGGAGCAAGATTTAAGAGGGGAATCTTGCCCCGGACGATTTTG
>JAPKMW010000034.1 GCA_026645575.1 Caldilineaceae bacterium | reverse complement strand
GTTATGAAGAGTATGTTACTTTGCTCAGAACAAAAGGCTTGATTACAGGTTGAACGAAATTTTACCGAGAGGTAGTTGATTCATGACCGAATTAGTTAATTTGACGATCAATGATCGTCCTGTCTCTGTGCCGAAGGGTACATTGGTGGTGGATGCGGCAGAGAAGGTGAATATCGAAATTCCCGTCTTCTGCAGCCACCCAAAGTTAGACCCGGTGGCCTGCTGCCGCATGTGTTTGGTCGAGATCAGCGGGCCGCGTGGGCCGATGTTGCAAACTGCCTGCTCGGTGCCGGTGGCGGAGGGCATGGTGGTGCGCACGGATACGCCCCAGGTCAAGGCCACGCAAGAAGCCAATCTCGCCTTTATCCTGCTCAATCACCCGCTCGACTGTCCCATCTGTGACAAGGGGGGCGAGTGTCCGTTGCAGGATCAGACCATGCGCTTTGGCCCTGGCATCAGCCAACTCGTGGAAGCCAAGCGGCGTAAGAAAAAACATTACATGATCTCCGACACGATTGTGTTGGATCAAGAGCGCTGTGTTGTCTGCTGGCGCTGTATCCGCTACCTGGAGGAGTGGGAAGACAAGCCGCAACTGGCGCTCTTTGAGCGCGGCGGCGAAACGATCATCGACATCCAGGATGGCAAGCCGGTGGATGCCAAGACCGGCGGCAATATTATTGACCTTTGCCCCGTCGGTGCGTTAACGAATCGGGTTTCCCGCTTTAGTTATCGCCCGTGGGAAATTGAACGTACGCCCAGCGTTTGCAACCACTGCTCGGTCGGCTGCAATATGCGCCTCGACACGCGCACCCATCAGTTGCGCCGCATTGTCGGGCGCGAAAATATGATGGTCAATGATCAGTGGCTCTGTGACAAGGGGCGCTTTGCCCACGCCTGGGTCAACCATGAACAACGCTTGACCATGCCGCTGGTGCGTCGCAACGGTGAGTTGGTCGGTGCGACCTGGGCGGAGGCGTTGCAACTGGTCAAAGAAAAATTGGACGCAGTTAAGAACAGCAGCGGCGCCAACGCCATCGGCGGTATCGGCAGCGCCAAAGTGTCGAACGAGAGCAACTATCTCTTCCAACGCTTTATACGTGAGATCATCGGCACTAACAATGTTGACCATCGCGACGGCGCTGATGTAGCCGCCTTGCCGACCGGTCTACCGGCGCTGGCTGATGTGATGAAGCCCCAATATGGGCCGAATCCCAAAGTGGACACGATTTTTCTCTTTGGCGTTGACCCCAGCGAAGAATTACCGGTGCTGGATGTGCATCTCAAGCGCGCCGTGCGCCGTGGCAAAGCGAAGTTAATTATTGCCCATCCGCGTGAGGTCGAACTGACCCGCTACGACGGCCCATACCTGAGCTACAAGCCGGGTACGGAAGTCACGCTGCTCAATGGCTTGACCAAAGCGGCCCTCGCCCTCAGCAGCGAAAAGCCGGCTGAGTTACAGCAGTGGGTGGCGGATGTCAACAATGACGCGCTGACCAAATTCTGTGGCGTTGATGCCAATGCCGTCGAAGCCGCCGCCAAGTTACTGGTGGAGAGCAAGAGCGCCTTGATTGTCTATGGCCCGATGGCGGCTCGTGGCGAAAATGGCGAACAGGTACTTAACGCCTTGACCAATCTAGCGCTGCTTACCGGCCACTATGATCGGCTGGCCTACGTTGGTCTCGAAGCCAACAGCCAGGGCGCCCGCGACATGGGTGTCCTGCCCAACCGCCTGCCCGGTCACCAATCGGCGGAGAGCGTCGATGCCCGCCAACGGCTGGAACGCATGTGGAATTGCACGTTGCCCAAACAGGCCGGTAAGAGCTACAAGCAGATGTTGAACGGCGCCGGCAAAGAGATCAAGGCGCTCTATATCATGGGCGCCAACCCGGCCACCGAACGACCGGGTTGGGCCGAAGGGCTTGACAAGCTCGACTTCCTAGTGGTGCAAGATCTCTTCCTGACCGAAACGGCGCAAAAGGCGGATGTCGTGCTGCCGGCGTTGGGCTGGTCAGAATGTGACGGCACCTTTACCAATCTGGAACGCCGTGTCCAACGCGCCCCAAAAGCCGTGCGCGACCCCGACAGCAAGGCCGCACCCGACTGGATGATTCTGGATCACCTGGCCGGTCGCTTTGGCACGAATTGGTCGTATGCCAACGAGAAGGCGATTACGGTTGAAATCACCAAAGCCGCCCCCATCTACAG
Source organism: Caldilineaceae bacterium (assembly GCA_026645575.1). Next base: position 90,035 of record JAPKMW010000034.1, on the reverse strand, counting down.
CGGGCTGACCTGGGATGCCATTGGTGACGCCGGCTTGCAATGGGATGCCGCCAAGGTGCGCCCCAAGCCGACCTACCGTGAAGCGGAACAACGGCTGGTGACAACCGAAAATCAGCCCTATGCGTTGGTTAGCGGCACTGTCCTCTTTGATGGTGGCAATCTGTTCAACCTGACCACCAAGATGCAAGACATGGCCTTTGGCGCAAAAGTCGGCATCAACCCGGACGATGCGGCGAAACTAAAAGTCACCGACGGCGCCACTGTCAAAGTTGCCAACCGCAACGGTGAACTGAAGCTGACCGCCAAGCTCGACACCCAAGTGCAACCAGGCACCATCTGGATTCCCGAAAGCTTGCCGGGGGCGCCGGTTGGGGCGTTGCTCAATGGTCGAGCTGTTGAGTATGTCCGGGTCGAGCCGGTTAAGTAATCTTTTCTAACGATAAAATGTCACCCAATCACCAGCTAAACCGCTAGTCGGTGATTGGGTGCTTGGCTGATTTGATAGCAGGCAATAAATTCAAACGAGGCTTTTCATGGACTGGCTCAATCTCGTTGTTTTCCCACTGATTCGTTCGCTGATTCTGGTCTTCGCCGTGTTGACCGGCGCGGCGTATCTGACCTGGATGGAGCGCAAGTTGCTCAGTCGTTTTCAGGTGCGCTACGGTCCGAACCGGGCCGGCCCCTTTGGCTTGATGCAGCCGGCGGCGGATGCGATTAAGGCGTTCTTCAAGGAAGAGGTCATCCCCAACCATGTGGACAAATGGGTCTACTTGATGGGGCCGGCGCTGGCGTTGATCCCGGCGCTGGTGATCTGGGCCGTCATCCCCGTTGCGAACGGTGTGCCGGCGATTGCGGATGTCAATATCGGTTTTCTCTGGATTCTGGCGATTGCTGGTGTCGAGAGTTATGGCATCATTTTGGCCGGCTGGAGCAGCAACAATAACTACTCGTTGTTGGGCGCGCTCCGCTCGTCGGCGCAGATGATTTCCTATGAGTTACCGATGGGTCTCTTCCTGGTCAGCATTTTGATGCTGGCGGGGAGCTTTAGCCTGGTCGAACTAGTCAACGGTACGCGGGAATGGTGGGAGTGGCTCTGGCTCTGGCTCATGTTCCCCTTCTTCTTTATCTGCATTCTGGCCGAGACCAATCGCAGCCCCTTTGACCTGCCGGAAACTGAGAATGAACTGATCGCCGGCTATCAGACCGAATATGGCGGCATGAAGTTTTCGCTCTTCATGATTGCCGAATACATCAATATGATCACCACCAGCACGATCATGGCGACCCTCTTCTTTGGCGGGTGGCGCCTGCCCTTCGGTTTCCTTGAAGATGTAGTTTGGCTGGGGCCGTTGGTGCTGTTGGGCAAAGTGATTATCCTGCTCTTTGTCTTCATCTGGGTGCGCGCCAGCATTGGTCGCCCCCGCTATGACCAATTGATGAACTTCAACTGGAAGTTCTTGCTGCCGCTGTCGTTAGTCTATATGATCATCACGGCGCTGTTGACGCTGTTTTTTAAGTAATTGATATTAGATATTGGGTATTGGGTCATTGTCAATCACCTAATACCCAATATCTAATACCGAATATCCAAGTAATAAGGATATGACACCATGGCTGTAAATAATTTTTTCAAGGGCGCAGTGGAGATCGGCAAGGCGTTGGGTGTAACGCTCAAGCACTTGGGACGCAAGCCAATCACCGTCCAATACCCAGACGAACCTGTGCCGCTCTACCCGCGCTTCCGGGGCAAACATGAGTTGCGCCGTTATGAGAATGGGCTGGAACGCTGCATCGGCTGTATGTTGTGCGAAGCAGCCTGTCCTACCGGCGCGATCTATGTGGAAGCGACGGAAAATGATGCCGACAATCGTGTCTCGCCGGGCGAACGCTATGCGAAGATATACGAGGTCAACCTCCTGCGCTGTGTCTTCTGTGGCGACTGTGAAGAAGCCTGCCCCACGGAAGCCATCGTGCTGGGCCATGACTTCGCCATGGCAAACTATCAGCGACGCGATTTTATCCTAACCAAAGAGCAACTGCTCAATCCGGGCGAACCGAATGTGGTGATCCGACCTGAATAGAATTTCAGATATTAGATATTAGATATTGGATATTAGGTATTAGCTGAATGACACAATTTAATACCTAATATCCAATACCCAATATCTCCTAAGTAGGTATAAGGACACGATTTATGTCGTTTTCACTGCTCTTCTTTATTGTGGTTGGCGCCATTAGCCTTGCGGCGGCGTATGGAGTAGTCTCTAGTCGTTTGCCGGTGCATAGTGCGCTCTTTTTGTTGACTCACTTTGCCACGTTGGCGGTTCTGTATATTACGCTCGATGCTCAATTTTTGGCGGCGACGCAGATCATTGTCTATGCCGGCGGCATCGTGATTCTCATTCTCTTTGTCATCATGTTGATCGGCAGTGAAGAGATTGAAAATCAGGGTGATTACCGCTCGTGGACGCCCTATGTCGCCTTGTTGCTGGGCATTATTCTTGTAGCCACCTTAGGCTACAGCATGCTGACCGGCTATCCCCTCAGCACGCCGACCGCGGCACTGCCGGATGGTGGCGCGCCGCCGGTGGTTGGGTTGGAACTTTACACAAAATATTTGTTGCCTTTTGAATTGGCCGCAGTACTGTTGCTAGTGGCCCTTTTAGGTGCGCTGCTGTTAGCCCGCCGTCAGAAGTTAGAGGGGTCTAAGTAAGCTTAGGTGAAGGTGCAAAAATGGCACATTCTTCCGCTGAAGGTGAATTGATGGAAATTCTTCATCGTGTTTCAGATGATGAAGCAGAACGTATTTTAGATTTTGCACGATCAGTCGAAATACAAGCGGCGAAAGCTCAACAAGTGATCAACGAGAGTAAAGCAATTTATTCGGTGTCACCCTCGCGTATTGTGCGCAGTGACCCCGAAATTTTAGGCGGAACGCCAGTTTTTACAGGAACACGCGTACCGGTCAAAACCTTACTCGATTACTTGGAAGCAGGTGATTCCATTGATGAATTTTTAGACCATTTCCCTTCAGTAAGTCGCGCCCAAGCAATTGCTGCTTTAGAAGTCGGAAAAGAGATGCTTCTGATCTATGCGAATCCTGCTTGATGAATGCGTGCCGCGCCCCTTGCGGCGTGAGTTACTTGGTCATGATGTAAAAACAGTTACAAGCATGGGTTGGGCAGGTAAGAAAAACGGTGAACTGTTACGATTGATGATTAAGGAAGGATTTACCGTTTTTCTAACAGCTGATCAGAATCTGCGATACCAACAGAATTTACGGGATGCAGGTATTGCCCTTGTGGTTTTAGTCGCAAAAACAAATCGACTTGTTGATCTACAACCATTAATGAAAGATGTTCGTGAGGCATTAGAAGAGATCAAGCCCGGTCAGCTTCTTGAAATATCGACATCACCAGGAAAATAACGAGGTAAAACGTGGTTCCTACGAATTTTTATCTGATTCTAGGCGCCCTGATCTTTTTGATCGGCGCCATCGGCGTGTTGACGCGCCGCAGCGCGCTCATCATTTTGATGTGCGTGGAGATGATGTTAAATAGTGTCAACTTAACCTTGATCGCTTTGAGCCGCCAGTGGGGCAATCTCAACGGGCAGGTTTTCGTGTTTATGATCATGGCGGTAGCGGCGGCAGAAGTGGCCGTCGGGCTGGCGATTATTATTGCCCACTCCCGCCATACCAAGACCACGAATATTGACGAAATCAATTTGTTGAAGTGGTAAAGGACCCTTTCATGTTGAACCTTGCCTGGTTACTCTTTACCTTGCCGGCCATCGGCGCCTTGATCAATCTGCTCTTTGGTCATCGCTTGAACCGACAGACGATTGGCGCTATTGCCTCGGGCGCAGTGATTTTATCCTTTGTCGTGGCCGTTGGCGTTTGGATCAGTCTGCTGACCCGTGGCGCTGAAGAACGGGTTGTCACCGTTCATCTATGGGACTGGATCACGATTGGCACCTTTCATGCCAATGCGGCATTGTTGATCGATCCGTTGAGCGCGACGATGGCGCTGGTGGTTACGGGCGTCGGCGCGTTGATCCACATCTACTCCATGAGTTATATGGAGCATGAAGAGCGCTTCCAACGCTTTTTCATCTACCTCAATTTCTTTATCTTCGCCATGCTCATCCTTGTCCTCAGCGACAACTTTGTGGGCATGTTTGTCGGTTGGGAAGGTGTGGGTCTGGCCTCCTACCTGCTTATTGGCTTCTGGTTTGAACAGCGCGACGACAGCTACGGCTACTACGCCGACGCCGGCAAGAAAGCCTTCCTGGTCAACCGCATTGGTGACTTTGGCATGATCGTGGCGATTGCTGCTATCTGGTCAACGCTAGGAACCGTCACCTTCTTGGAAGTCTTTGAACATGCTGAAACAGGTCTAGCCGCCGGCACAGCAACGCTCATCTGCTTGCTGCTGCTGCTGGGCGCTTCCGGTAAGAGCGCGCAAATTCCACTTTATGTCTGGCTGCCCGACGCCATGGCCGGCCCGACTCCCGTCTCGGCGCTTATCCATGCCGCCACGATGGTGACAGCCGGCATCTACATGATTGCCCGTACCCATGTTTTATGGCACTTGGCCGAAGGTGCGATGACGACCGCGGCATGGATTGGCGCCTTGACCGCCTTGCTGGCTGGTAGCATTGCGCTGGTGCAAGTTGATCTCAAGAAAATTCTGGCTTACTCCACCATTTCGCAGCTTGGCTTCATGATGTTGGGCGTCGGCGTTGGCGCCTATGGCGCAGCGATCTTTCATCTGGTGACGCATGCGTTCTTCAAGGCGCTGCTCTTCCTCGCCGCCGGCAGCGTGATGCACGCCACCCACGGCGAACTTGACATTCGTAAGATGGGCGGGCTGCGCAACAAGATGCCAACTACCTACCTGACTTTTGCGATCGGGGCGGCGGCGCTCGCCGGTACGCCCTTCCTCTCCGGCTTCTTCTCGAAAGATGCCATTTTGGCGGCGACGATGGCGCACAATCCGGTGCTGTACGTCATCGGTCTCTTTACGGCGCTGATGACCGCCTTCTATAGCGCTCGTGCGGTCTTTGTCCCCTTCTGGGGTACACCACGCGACAAACATCTATACGAACATGTCCACGAAAGTCCTGCGTTGATGACGATTCCGTTGTGGATTCTAGCAGGCTTCGCGGTGATTGCTGGTCTCTTCAATTTGCCTTTTGTCTTGACGCTAGAACATTGGTTGGAACCGGCCTTGGGTCATCACGAAGCGCCGCCCCTGGCGATTGAACTAGCGGCCTTTGTCCTGAGCGCCATCGTCTGGGGTGCTGGTTTGGTGCTGGCTCATGGCATGTATGTGGGCGGCAAAGCCTGGGCAAAGCAGATTGTCGAACCCTTCAAGCCGCTGCAACCGCTGGTTGAACACAAGTGGTATATTGACGAAATCTACATGATGATCATCATTAACCCGCTGCGCGAACTGGCGAATTGGTTTGCCAAGACCGTCGATAAGTGGGGCATTGATGGTATTGTCAACGGTGCGGGTAAAGTCAGCTTGCTGGTAGGTGAACAGGTGCGTTATCTGCAAAATGGCGCTGTACCGACTTATGCACTGAGTATTTTTATTGGGGTCGCAGTTGTGGTAGTGTACTTCGTCTTTGGCGCCTAGTAATAAGAAATTTAACCATCATTGACAGTATGCATGGTACAGGATAACTTTTATGACGTTTCCGTTACTTTCTGTAATCACTTTTCTCCCGTTACTGGGCGCCGTTGTGGTGTTACTGGCCCCCAGTGATGCGACAAAGAAACCGATTGCGTTGGTCTGGACACTGGCGACCTTTTTGATCAGCCTGGTCCTTTGGATCAACTGGGAACCGGGGCAGGCCGGAATGCAATTTGCCGAGCATGTGCCGTGGGCGCCGGAATTTGGCCTGTACTATTTTATGGGCGTCGATGGCATTAGCCTCCTCCTGGTGCTGCTGACTACCTTCCTCATGCCGATTGTGATTTACTACAGCAATCTCTACGTGGAAGAGAATGTGGGCGCTTATCTGGCCTTAATGTTGGCGCTGGAAACCGCCATGATCGGCGTTTTCCTGGCGCTGGATCTGGTACTCTTCTTTGTCTTCTTCGAGTTCAGCCTGATCCCGATGTACTTCTTGATCGGACGCTGGGGCAGCGGCAACCGGGTCTATGCGGCGATGAAATTCTTCCTCTACACTTTTGTCGGCTCGGCGGCGATGGTGGCGGCGATTCTTTATGTCTATACGCAAACCGGCACCTTTAATGTGGTGGACATGGCCGCCACCCCCCTGCCGGAGAATGTGCAGACTTGGGCCTTCCTGGCCTTTGCCCTGGCCTTTGCAGTGAAGATTCCACTCTTCCCCTTCCATACCTGGTTACCCGATGCTCACGTGCAAGCGCCGACCGCTGGTTCGATCATTCTGGCTGGTGTGCTGCTGAAGATGGGGACTTATGGCTACTTGCGCTTTGCTGTGCCGATCTTCCCGCAAGCAGCAGCGGATTTTGGGCCGTTGATTGCAACACTGGCGGTGATCGGCATTCTCTATGGTGCACTCGTGGCCTTGGTGCAAAAAGACATCAAATCACTGGTGGCTTATAGCTCGGTGGCGCACTTGGGCTTTGTCATGCTCGGCATTGTGGCGATGAATGCGCAGGGTGTTAGCGGTGCGGTCTTACAGATGGTGAACCACGGCTTAAGCACCGGCGCCCTCTTCTTGATGGTCGGTTTGCTCTACGAACGCCGACACACCCGCATGCTGGATGACTTTGGCGGTCTCTGGAAGAGCATTCCCATCTACTGCGGCTTGTTCCTGGTGGTGGCCATGAGCAGCGCCGGCCTACCGGGGTTGAATGGCTTTATTGGTGAGTTCATGATTCTGGTCGGCATGTATCACAGCCAGCCGGTCTTTGCGGTGCTGGGTGCACTGGGCGTGATTTTGGCCGCCTGGTATCTATTGGTCGCCTTCCGCAAGATGGCGCAGGGGCCATTGACCAACCCGGCCAACGAATCCAGCCACCTGCCCGACCTGCGCTTTAACGAAATAGCCATGATCCTGCCGCTGATCCTCCTCTTTGTCATCATCGGCATCTTCCCGAACCTCTTCCTGGACAAGATCAACCCGTCTGTGGAAGCGTTGCTGAATCAACAACCGGCGATTGTGGCGGAGGCCGGTCAGTAAATCAGAATCTCTCAATCTCTCAATCTCTCAATCTCTGTTTAACCAAGAGATTGAGAGATTGAGAGATTGAGTATTTGCAGAGAGGCGCATGACTTATGTCTGACGTGTGGACAACAGCGGGCGTGAATTTAACTGTACTTTTGCCCGAATTAGTATTATTTGGCTTTGCCATTCTAGTGATGCTGGCAGATATGACCAGCAATGATAAGAAAGAGGGCTTGCGTCCAGTACTGCCCTGGCTGGCGCTTGTTGGCGTTGTCGTCACACTGGTGGTTTGTGCGACGCTCTGGGGTGGACCGGTTGAAAGCTTTCAGGGGGCGGCCATTATTGACAACTTTGCGATGGGCGTCAAGCTGATCGTGCTGACGGCAACGGCCTTGGCAATTTTGTTGAGCGTCAGCTACATGCCCGGCGTCAACAAACAGGTGGGTGAGTATTACACCCTGCTCCTGCTCTGTGCTACCGGCATGATGATCATGGGGAGCGCCACCGATCTGATCGTGGTCTTCTTGGCCCTGGAAACCTTCTCGCTGGCGCTCTATATTATGTGCAGCTTGAATCGGTCGAACCCGCGCAGTTCGGAAGCGGGGATGAAGTATCTATTGTTGGGCGCCTTTGCCAGCGCGTTCTTTGTCTATGGCGCGGCGCTGGTCTACGGCGCTACCGGCAGCACGCAATATGCTGCCATCGCCGCTGCCTTGACAGGTGGTACAGGCCAACTTGGCTTGCTCTATCCCGGTATCGCCTTATTGGTCGTTGGCTTTGGCTTCAAGATCAGCCTGGTGCCCTTCCACATGTGGACGCCCGATGTCTACCAGGGTGCGCCGACGCCGGTGACGGCCTTTATGAGCGTTGGCACCAAGGCGGCAGCCTTTGCGGCCTTCATCCGCGTGCTGTTGAGCGCCCTGCCGACCGAACACGCCACCTGGAGCATGATGTTGGCGTTGTTGGCCGTGGTGACGATGACTGTCGGCAACTTTGCAGCGCTGCGCCAGTTAAGTCTCAAGCGTATGTTGGCTTATTCGAGTATTGCCCACGCCGGTTATGTGCTGGTTGGCTTGGTCGGTGGTACCGCAAGCAGCGCCAATGCCGCCATTTTCTATCTCTTCACCTATGCCTTTATGAACATCGGCGCCTTTGCCGTAATCATTGTGCTGGAACAAGTCAACGAAAATGATGCGCTACAGAATCGCGCCGCCGGCATTGGTCGGCGCTGGCCGATGTTGGCGCTGGTGATGGCGATCTTTATGTTCAGCCTGAGCGGTGTTCCGCCGCTGGCCGGCTTCTTTGGCAAGCTCTTTGTCTTCCAGGCGGCGGTCGAAGGCGGCTTTGCCTGGCTGGCTGCCGTGGCGATGATCAACAGCGCCATCGGCGCCTACTACTATCTGCGGGTAACCGTTGCCATGTATTTGGAAGATCCCACCGGCGACTCACTGGCTACAGCGCCGGCTCGCGCTACCATCAACATTGGGTTGGCAGTGGCAGCAATTTTCACGGTTGTGATTGGTCTCTACCCCGGTTTGTGGACCAGCCTCTTCCAGGCGGGGATTGCCGGTCTGGGTGGCTGATCAACGGGTAGCGTCAATTGTGTAAAAAACGCCGTTGTGGGTAAACTACAACGGCGTTTTTAATTTCTGGCGCTCCTTTGTTATGGTTAACAGATTTACCAAGGAGTGTTTTATTGATGAGCACGAATCTGCAAGAGGCCAACGCCGAAACCCAAGCCGCCTGGAACGCCAACGCGGCCTTTTGGGACGAGCGTATGGGCGACGCCGGCAACGGTTTTGTCAATCAACTGATCTGGCCGGCGGTCACTGAACTGCTGGCGCTGCAACCCGGTGAGCGGATTCTTGATGTCGCCTGCGGCAATGGCCTTTACGCCCGGCGGCTGGCCGCCCTTGGCGCCGAAGTGGTCGCCTTTGATTTTGCCCAAAGTATGATCGACCACGCTGCACAGTACAAGACGGAACACGCAGCACATATCACCTATTATACCTGTGACGCCACCAACGAAGCCGCCCTGGTACAGCTTGGAGAGCAACAATTCGATGCAGCGCTCTGCAACATGGCGCTCATGGATATGGCGGAGATCGATCCACTCATGCGGGCGTTAGTACGCCTGCTCAAACCAGACGGACGCTTTGTCTTTGCTATCAGCCACCCCTGTTTCAACCAGGCCAAAGCCAGCCATGTAGCCGAAATGGAAGATCGAGAGGGCGACATTGTCACCACCTATTCCGTCAAAATTCGCGGCTACATGACCCCTCGTATGGCGCACGGTCTGGCCATTGTTGGTCAACCCCAGCCGCAACTTTATTTTGATCGACCGCTGCACCAGTTGTTAGGCGCCGGTTTTGCCGCCGGCTTTGTCATGGATGCACTGGCCGAACGCGCTTTTTCGGCGGATACCCCACCAGGGCGTAACCTATTGGGCTGGAGCGGCAATTTTAGTGAAATCCCGCCAGTACTGGTTGTACGGATGCGACCACTACGCTTTGATGGAAGTCGAGTAGTATGAATTCATCAACTTCATGACAATCATCACTCAACTGGGAAAGTTGCCAGCACGTTGGATCGCGTTGCTATTGCTGACCCTCTACCTCCTCACCTATGCCGGTGTCACCCACAGCATTGATGAGCTTGCCACGCTCACAGTTACCGAGTCATTGCTGCTCGAACGGCGGTGGCACACCAACCAAATGGCCTGGGATCAAGAGCGCATCCCACCCCAGAATGCGCTCGGCGTTGACGGCAACCTCTACTCGAAGAAAGGGATGGGCATTGCGCTGGCGGCGTTGCCGTTGTTTGCCCTCAACCGGCTTTGGCCACACCTGGGGGCGATCCAACTGGCGCTGTTGACCAATGCGTTCCTCACGGCTGTAACAGTCTATTTATTTTATCGCGTGGTGGTCACCTTGAACTTTTCAACGGCGACAGCGGCACTCGCCACGCTGGCACTGGGCATAGCAACACCACTCTGGCCCTATACCCACACGCTCTTTAGTGAGCCACTGGCGGCGCTGGGATTATGTCTCGCACTGCTGGGCGTCTTTCAGCAGCGAAGACCAACAGCGTCGGCAAGCCAACGAACAGCGGTGATGCCGCTCTTCTGGACAAGTTGCGGGTTGGCCCTTTTGGTATTGGCCCGTTCTGCTAACGCAATTCTGATTCCGCCGTTTCTGGCTTACCTACTACGTACTGCCCGGTTGCAACGCGCCACTCGACCGCAGTCCCTGTTTAGTTTTCCAGCCATCATCGCTTTGGGCTTGCCACTGGGTGGCATTGTGCTGACGACCTTGCTCTACAACTATACGCGCTTTCACACCTGGCTTACCTTCCCCCAGGCGCCTTTTGAAACCTTCAGCACGCCGCTCCTGACCGGACTCATCGGTTTGCTAATTAGTCCCGGCAAGGGGCTGGTCTGGTACATGCCGGTCATTCTCCTGCTCTTTTGGGGGCTGTCAACGTGGCGCGCCACGGGTCGTTTTGATGAATATGCCCTAGCAACCACACTCTTTCTGCTCACACTTCTGTTCTATGCGAAATGGTATGACTGGACAGGTGGTCGCACCTGGGGGCCGCGCCTGTTGGTGATGACCACGCCAGCGTTGCTACTGTTGTGCCTACCGGCGTTGGACCGTCTGCGTCAACCGCAGGGGGCGGCGCGCTGGTGGATCGGCGGTTGTTTGCTGCTTTCCATTTTGGTGCAAGCACCAGGTGTGTTTCTCAATTTCGAGTTATTGGAAGCAGAGCAGATGAAGGGCGGCGTCACCTTTACCCAACTGGTCTGGTCGCCGTTACGCGCGCCCCTGCTGACCTACTGGCGCTACTTTTTCGAGAGTGCTTGGCTTGATCCGGCCTGGTGGCAACCCAGTTTCTGGCAACAACCCTGGCCGTTCACCGTTGGTTTTGTGCTGACAGGGGGCACGCTTGTCACTATACTGGTTGTTGGCAGTAGGCGGGCGCAACAGCAACAACCGGATCACAACTGGTGGGTTGCTGGGGTGCGCTTTACGCTCCTCTTTGCCCTCTTGACTGTCTACCTGGCTGCCGACGATCCCCGTTGGCAGGAGAGCAGCGCCAATCCTGTTGACAATCAGGCGGTGCTGGCCTATTTGCGCATGAACAAAGCGGTTGGTGATGTTGCCGTCCTTGATTTGACCACGGCTACTGACCAACAGGGACGCCAACGCTTTTGGATGAATCAGGGTGCGAGCGAAGTGCCCTATATCGCCTGGGTGCGCAACAGTGGGGCGTTGTCGCTTGACGAACAACTGGTCCGCTGGCTCACGCCCTACCAGCGCGTTTGGCTGATTATGCAAGAGACGGTGGAGGATGATCCAAACGCTGCCACTGAACGCTGGTTGGATCAACAGAGCTACCGCGGGCGCCAACTTTGGATCGGCAGCCAACGCATTGTAGAATACATGACAGCCACCCAAACGCCGCCGTTCCCATCCGCAACAACACCACTTGCCTTTGGTGAGGCAGCGGTATTAACGAGTTACACACTGCGCCCCAGCCATCACGCAGATTACCTGTTGATCGACTTAACCTGGCAAGCCCAACCGGCAGCGGAGTGGCGCTTCTCTGTACAGGCGCTCAACAGTAGTGGTCAAGTGGTGGTGCAACTGGATGATCGCCCGGCGCGTCTACCCGGCTTTCGTGATCAGTTGGGCCTTGCACTCCCTGCCGATTCCCAACAGGTCATTCTCAAAATCTACGACAGCCAGACCGGAGCAGTGGCGCCGGTCGGCGGAGTGAATGGGCAAACGGAATTTATAGCGTTACTCACGTTGCAATAGAATAAGAGAGGGAGATGCCAATGCTGGACATTGCAATCAAAGGTGGCACTGTTGTTACCGAGCTAGGCAGCTTTAGAGCCGATGTGGGCATTGAAGGTGACAAAATTGCTATTGTGGCGCGCAACGGCGGCTTGGGCGCCGCCCGCCGGGAGATCAACGCCGAGGATCAGGTAATCCTTCCCGGTGTCATCGACATCCACTTTCATGTACGGGCGCCCGCCCACCCCAATCGCGGCACCTTTATCACAGAAACACAGGCCGCCGCCGCCGGTGGCGTCACCACGATTCTGGAGATGCCGATTAGCACTCCTGGCTGCGCCCGCCGCGATATTTTGGAAGCGCGCAAGACGTTGGGACTTTCGCAAGCTTATGTGAACTTCGGTCTCTACGGTGCGCCTGGACTCTTGAATCGCGATGAAATTCTGGGTATGGCCGATGCCGGCGCTTGCGGCTTTAAAATTTTTACCCACGCCGTCCCCAAAGGGCGCGAGGATGAGTTTCTCGGCATCTGTATCGAAAACGAAGGGCACATCTACACGGCGTTGGAGATGATCAAGGAGACGGGGCTGCTAACCTCAGTTCACGCCGAAAACGAAGCGTTGATTCAACTCTTTGAAGGGCGAGTGAAAGGGGCTGGGCGTCAGGATGCGGCGGCCTATCTCGCCAGTCGACCACCGGTGGTAGAGGCGATGAGTGTGGCGCAATTAAGCGTCCTTTGTCAGGCTGTGCGCACCCACATCCACATTGCCCATGTCTCCTGCGCTGATGCACTACGGGTTCTACAGGCGGCCCAACGCAACGGCCTGCCCATGAGCGGCGAAACCTGTCCCCACTACCTGCTCTTTAGCGAAAAAGAGATGGTAGAACATGGCCCCTTTGCCATGATCAAACCGCCCCTGCGCACCCTGGCCGATCAAGATGCCCTTTGGCTAGGGCTGCTCGACGGTTCACTGGCCGCCATCACCACCGATCATAGCCCCTTTATGCTGGCTGAAAAGGAGCGGGGGTTGACCAACATCTGGCAATCGGCCATTGGCGCGCCCGGCGTGGAAGGGTTGGTTCCCTTTGTCATGACCGAGGCGCTGACCCACGGCCACTTGACCTTAGAGCAGGCTGTCCAATTTGTCTGTAGCGAACCGGCCCGCCTCTTCCGTCTCTACCCCAACAAAGGCACGATCCAACCAGGCGCCGACGCCGACGTGCTAATCTACGATCCCAGGAAAAACGGCGTCATCGATAGCAGCCGCTGGTTCACCAAGTCCAAAGTCACCGAACGGCTCTATCACGGTCGCCCCTGCCAGGGCCAGGTTGGTACCACCATCGTCAACGGCGTCATTGTCTACGAAAACGGCCAAATCGTCGCCCCGGCGGGTACTGGTCGCTTTGTCCAGCCCCAGCGCGGAGGATGACAAGGTGAAGGGGTGATAAGGTGACAGGGTGATCTGCTCGTCTTCAGCTTGTCACCCCTTCACCCTGTCACCTTGTCATCCCTTCATGCTTTACACAACACCAACTCCGTCACCTCCGGTGGGCAGTTGAAGCGGATGGGCATCGCGACCATGCCGATGCCGCGATTGGTGTAGAGCCAGCTACCGTTGACGCGATGGAGGCCATGGACATATTTCTGGCCGAGCTTGGGAAGAACCGGCGTACCGAGAAAGGGCAGACGAACCTGACCACCGTGGGTGTGGCCGGAGAGTTGCAGATCGACGCGGCCATCCTGGCTAAAGCGGTCGATGACATCAGGTTCGTGGGCCAAGAGAATGGTAGTCGCGTCGGTGGGACGCTGAGCCAAGGCGGCATCCAGATCAGGGTGGCCCCAAAGGCAATCATCGACACCGGCGAGGGTCAATTGGCTATGGCCGACATCAAAGGTGATGCCCTCATTTTGTAATAAGAGAACGCCTGTCTCCTCAATGGCTTTGCCGATGAGCGTCTTGCCGGCGCGCACATCATGGTTGCCCAGAATAGCAAAGACGCCATAACGCGCATTCAGCGAAGCGAACAGATCGCTCAGGCCAAAGATGGTTTCCGCTTCGTGGGTCACAAAATCGCCAGTCAGGACAATCAGATCCGGTTTCAGTTCACAGGCGCGTTCGGCGGCACGCGCAATCACGGATAGCGGGGTATGCGGTAGAAAATGGAGATCGCTCAGTTGAACAATCTTGAACCCTTCTAACGCCGGATGTAAACGGCAGAGCGGCACTTGCACACGCTCTACCGTAACAGTTTTGCCAAAAATCATGCTAACTCCATGCAACGGCGTCACGCAAACGGCGCAGTCGCGTTGCCAAAAACAGACTGTTCCGAAACACAAGCATACAGTTTACCAAAATTAAGCCCAATCACCCTAACAGAAGGCTGTCAAAAGCGAGAACAATCGCGTAGTCTACAGTCGCGTAGTCTACAGTCGCGTAGTCTACAGTCGCGTAGTCTACAGTCGCGTAGTCTACAGTCGCGTAGTCCACAGTTAAGTGGTCGCTATCTCCCGTTGCGTTGCAGTCTATTGACAGCCGCCCGTTATACAATTTGCACAATCAGGGCGCTTTGCTTTTAGGACATCTTTGGGCTAGTCGTCAATCCTGTTTAATCATACAATTGAAGGCTGAATTACTTAATCTCGCAACCGAACCAAAATGCCCAAGTGGGATTGTCCATGTCACTTGCCCTGTTACGTCTGCTTCATCTAGCCGATAGCGCGTTTCCCATTGGCGCCACCGCCCATTCGTTTGGGTTGGAAACACTAGTGGCGCAAAACAATTTGACGCCGCAAATCTTATGCCTGTTTTTACGTGACCTATTGCAGGAAACGGGACGGTTGGAAGCGGTTTTGGGACGATGGGCCTATCGCTGCGGTCGAGCCACCGAAACGACGGCTACACTCGATCAATGGTTGCAACTTAACCTTTGGTATGCAGCGCTTAAACCAGCACGTGAAAGCCGGGAAGCGAGTGCAGCCCTGGGACGCCGTTTTCTCCAAACCGTTGCCCACCTGGAAGGATCGAGCTTGTTACAGCAGGCGCAGACACTGGCCCAACAGTCCGCTGTCGATATCCACTACTGTACAGCCTTTGGTCTGGTCGGCGGGGTCTTGCGCCTGGGAGAGGAGGAGACGGTGCTGGCCTATCTCCAACAGAGCATGACAGGGTTGGTCTCCGCTTGTCTCCGTCTACTACCAATCGGTCAGGGGCGCGCCAGTGAGATTCTGTGGGAACTTAAGGCGCCGATTGCAGCCATTGTCAGCGAGAGCCATAAACTTACACCGAACCATAAGGCCATCCTAGATGGCGGTTTATGCCTTGACCAGCTTGTGACCTTTACGCCCATGCTCGACTTAGCCAGCATGCGTCACCCAACCTTAGCAACCCGTCTCTTTATCAGTTAACTGTGCCAACCAATCATCGCGTCGATGGACGCCTTCACCTTTCCTTTACCCGCCCGACGGCCACCAGTGACACGCTGTTGCAGGTGAAAGATCAACGCCCGCCGCTGCGCGTGGTGCGCGCCTTTCCGCTGCCTAATCATGCCGTCTTGACCCATTTGCATAATGTCTCCGGCGGCGTCCTGGGGGGCGACCATTTAACGCTCTCTGTAGAGGTGAAGGCCGGCGCTCGCGCCCAAATCACCTCCACCGGCGCCACGCGCGTCTATCGCCACCGCCCCGACTATCCGTGGGCAACCCAGCAAAATCACTTTCATGTAGGGCCGGGCAGTTTGCTCGAATATCTGCCCGACCCGCTCATCCCCTACGCCGGTTCCCGCTACCGCCAGGTGACGCAGATCGAGTTAGCCGACGATGCCGGCCTTTTTTACTGGGAAGTTCTTGCTCCCGGTCGCGAGGCGCATGATGAGTTATTCGCCTATGACGAACTCCAGATCCAGCTCGATCTGCACGGCGCCGGGCGGCCACTTGCCCTGGAACGGGTACACCTACAGCCAACCCGCACAACACCCAGCTCATTGGTGCGTTTTGGCCCCTACCGCTATAGCGCCACCTTCTACATCTGTCGCGTCGGCTTGCCGACAACGGTCTGGCATACCCTGGAAAAAGAACTGCAACAGCTTGTCGAGACCCTCACCGTGCCGGAAACAACCATTTGGGGTGTCAGCACGTTGGCCGCGCACGGGTTGAGCATCCGCGCCTTGAGTATAAACAATCGCGCCCTGCTGACCGGCTTGCCCCGCTTCTGGCAAGCCGCCAAGTGGGCGCTTTATGGGCAACCGGCAGTAATGCCGCGAAAGGTTTATTGAAAGCGACCCCAGCCTGCTCGTAGCCGGTCCGTGACCGGCGTCTGGACGCCGGTCACGGACCGGCTACGAGCAGGCTACATAGAATCGAAAGAGGAGGAACCATGCATCTCGCCCCACGCGAACAAGAAAAGTTGATGATCTTTCTGGCTGCCGAATTAGCGCGCAAACGGCAAGCGCGCGGGTTGAAACTCAATTATCCAGAAGCCGTCGCCATTCTCAGCTTTGAAATTCTAGAGGCGGCGCGCGACGGCAAAAGCGTCGCCGAGATCATGACCTATGGCACGACCATTCTCAAAAAAAGTGACGTCATGTCAGGCATCGCCGCAATGATCCACGAAGTCCAGGTGGAAGCGACCTTCCCCGACGGCACAAAGTTGGTCACAGTTCATGATCCGATTCAATAGGGAGACAATATGATTCCAGGGGAAGTGTTGATTGATGAAGAGGCTCCGCCCATTACGGCGAATGTAGGGCGGGCAACAGTGACGCTGCTGGTGCGCCACACCGGCGACCGACCGATTCAGGTGGGAAGCCACTATCATTTTTTTGAGGTGAATCAAGGCTTAGAATTTGACCGGGTGGCAGCCTATGGCATGCGCCTCAACATTGCGGCGGGAACAGCAGTGCGCTTCGAACCGGGTGACGCCAAAGAAGTAACCTTAGTGGCGCTGGCAGGTAGTCGCGTGGCGCTAGGTCATTGCGGGTTGGTGCAAGGCGCATTGGATGATGCCAACGTCAAAGCCAAAGCAGAGGGGGCAGTCATATGACTTTGTCCATTCCACGCAAAACGTATGCTGATCTGTTCGGGCCAACCACCGGGGACCGCGTCCGGTTGGCCGACAGCGAGTTGATCGTCGAAGTCGAACATGACTACACCGTCTACGGCGACGAGATCACCTTTGGCGGCGGCAAAGTGATTCGCGATGGCATGGGCCAAAGCAGTCGCGCCACGCGTGAAGGGGTGAACGGGGCGCTTGATCTGGTGATTACCAATGCCCTCATCATCGACCACTGGGGCATTGTTAAAGGCGACATTGGCATCAAGGATGGGCGCATTGTTAAAGTCGGTAAAGCAGGTAACCCCGATACAATGGCGGGCGTTGATCCCGAACTAGTCGTCGGCGCATCGACGGAAGTGATCGCCGGGGAAGGCAAGATTGTCACGGCCGGGGGTATTGACTCGCACATTCATTTCATTGCGCCACAGCAGATCTATGAAGCATTGAGCAACGGCATTACGACGATGATCGGCGGCGGCACGGGACCGGCCACCGGCACCAACGCCACCACTTGTACACCCGGCGCCTGGAACCTGGCGCGCATGTATCAGGCGGCAGAAGCGTGGCCGATGAACTTTGGCTTTTTGGGCAAGGGCAACGCGTCAACGGCGGCGCCGCTGATCGAACAGATCCTGGCCGGAGCGTGTGGATTGAAACTGCATGAAGATTGGGGCACCACCCCCGCCGCTATCGACGCCTGTCTGGCCGTGGCCGACCAATATGATGTGCAGGTCGCCATCCACACTGATACGCTCAACGAAGCGGGCTTTGTCGAAGCGACGATTGCCGCCATCAACGGGCGCACGATCCACACCTATCACACCGAGGGGGCTGGCGGCGGTCATGCGCCGGACATTATCAAGATCGCATCCTATCCCTACATCTTGCCCTCCTCCACCAACCCGACGCGGCCCTATACGGTCAATACCATCGCCGAGCATCTGGATATGCTCATGGTCTGTCACCACCTGAATCCAATGGTGCCGGAGGATGTCGCCTTTGCCGAAAGCCGCATCCGTGCGGAAACGATTGCTGCCGAAGATATTCTGCACGACCTGGGGGTGATCAGCATGATCTCCAGCGATTCGCAGGCCATGGGGCGCATCGGCGAAGTGGTGACGCGCACCTGGCAGACGGCGCACAAGATGAAGGTACAGCGCGGCCCCCTGCCCGGCGATTCCAGCCGCAATGACAACACGCGAGTCAAGCGCTATGTCGCCAAGTACACGATCAACCCGGCCATCACCCACGGTGTTGCCCACGAGGTCGGGTCGATTGAACCGGGGAAACTGGCGGATTTGGTCATCTGGAAACCGGCCTTCTTTGGCGTCAAGCCAGAACAGATCGTCAAAGGCGGCTTGATTGCCTGGAGCGTCATGGGCGACGCCAACGCTTCCATTCCCACGCCACAACCGGTGTTATACCGCCCCATGTTCGGCAGCTTTGGCCGCGCCATCGGGCCGACCAGTGTGTCGTTTATGTCGAAGGCAGCCATAGAAGCGGGTCTGCCAACGCAATTGGTGTTGCAGAAGCGAGTAGTCGCAGTAGAAAAGTGTCGCACCATCAGCAAAGCTAATATGGTGCATAACGCTGCAACGCCCGCCATTGAAGTAGACCCAGAAAGCTACGAAGTGCGCGCCGATGGTGAACTGCTTACCTGTGAACCGGTGACGGTCTTGCCGATGGCGCAACGCTATTTCTTGTTTTAAGTTAGGAGTTACGCACAACAAGAGTGGGTTCAGGCGGCAAGAACCGGCATTTGTGGTAAGGTGAACGACACCTTGTCAACACAGTAGCCCTGACTTTGTAAAATATGCAGCACCTCTTGCGGGCTGTTGCTCTGCATTAGCGGGATGCGCAACTTTTTGCCGCCATGCATCTGCCGGGCGTACCAGCCCAGATGTTTGCGCATGGGCGAAAAGAAATATTTTTCGTAGTGACCGTAAGTGCGCTCGTAGAGATGGGCATGTTCCAGCATGATCTCAGCAAAGCGGCGGACACGGTCAGCGTCGGGCGTTTCGCCTTCGGTTGGCGGTGTTTCTTCACCAAAGAAAAAGGGATTGCCATAGGTGGCGCGGCCAATCAAGACGCCGGTCACGCCGTAGTCGCGCACGCGTTGATGGGCCTGGGCTAACGACAACACATCGCCATTGCCCAGAATCGGAATGCCGCTGCCCTGTGCCACGCCCACCGCCTTGCCCACCTCTTCCCAACTGGCTTCGCCGCTGTAGCCCTGTTCCAGTGTACGACCATGAATGCAGACGACCGCCGGTTCCACTTCCAGCAAATAGGGCAGCCAGGTAGCGATGATCGGTTTTTCATAACCGACGCGCGTCTTCACGCTAACTGGGATGGGGCGGCGGGCTTGATAGGTCGGTGGCAAGTGCGCCCGTTGGGCCAGAATCTGGGGCGCCACCCGTGCTTTGAGATTGGGGCAGTCATAGATGGTGGCACCGTTCAACCAATCTTGCACCCCCTGTTTGGTGGCGCGCACAATCTCCTGCGCCAGCTTGGGTGTCCGAATCAACCCGGCGCCCGACCCGCTGCTGGCGACATTCTTGGAGGGGCAGCCCATGTTGATGTCAATGCCGTCAAAGCCCAGTTCACAGAGCAGAATCGCCGCCTGGTAGAAAAAGCTGGGCGTCTTGCCAAAGATCTGGCCGATAATGGGGCGCTGCGTCTCGTCGTAGAGTAGATCGCGCAACAACTGCCCATTGCTCAGAAAGAGGCCCTCCACATTGGTGAACTCGGTGTACATCAGCATGGGGTTGCCATACTTTTTTTGCAAATGACGATAGGGCTGGTCGGTCACACCGTCCATCGGCGACAGAGCGATAATTGGTCGCGGGAGTGTCTCCCAAAAGGTTTGTGTTTGCATAGCGCCCCATTATACTCAGCTTTGGGGCGCGGCTCAACTTTGTGGGGCGGAGGGGTGAAGATAGTAGGTGCGGTTTGCAACCGCACGAGCCGCAAATACGGAAAGATGCATGTGCGCCTAAGCAGGCAACTGGAAACTACGTCTATCACTTTTGTGATAAGCGATACCCGTGCGGTTGCAAACCTATCGGCATCAAGCCGATGGGTTGTAATCCGCACCTACCGGACCGTTGTCACCAGGACGCTGCGGGCGCCTGCGTATTGTAAGGCATCTGTCACCGCTTGTGCCTGAGTGGGGTCAATCAAGGCAATCATGTTGCCGCCGCGCCCGCCGCCACTGAGCTTTGCGCCCAGCGCACCAGCGCTGTGAGCGGCCATAATCAATTGTTCCAGGTGTGGTGAACTGACGCCCAGTTGTGCTAAGACGGCTTGATTGCGGTTGAAAAGCGCGCCTAGCGTCGGCAGGTCGCCTTGCTCAATGGCTTGGCGGGCAGATTGGACAAGGGCGCCGATCTCATCAAACCAGGCTTCGTACTGCGCCGGATCGCGTTGCCAGCCCTGCCGGACATCGCCGACGGTCTCTTTGGTGGGAGCGGCGATGCCGCTGTCGGCAATGGCGAGGGTTAACGGCTGGCACGGCTGAAAGGTAGTGGGCGGCTGGCCTTTGATAAACCAGACCGGTAGCCCATAGGCGATCACCGTGTTGTCGATACCGCTGGGAATGCCGTGGTAGAAACGTTCACTTTCATAGACCAGCGCGCTGACTTGGGCCGGCTCAGGCTGATGGCCCAAGTGGGTATAGATGGCGCGTACCAACGCTGTACTCAAGGCCGCACCGCTACCCAAGCCACTGGCAATTGGCAACTGGCTGCGCACTTCGATCTGCCAGTCCGGGTTGTCCGGCCCGTTGAGTTGCGCTAAGGTCAGTCGGGTTACCACGACCAGGGGATTGGCATTAGCGTTGGCTACCACAAAGCGCCGTTTAATATCGGGCGCAACCAGGAGACAACCGGAGCCAGTGGGCCGCGGCGTGATCGCCGCCGTCGCCACCCGTTCCCAAACCGGAACGGCAATGGCTGGGCGACCGTAGACAACGGCGTGTTCACCGACGAGAATAATTTTGCCTGGAGCGCTGGCGGTGGTCATCTAGTCCTGTGTCCAATAGTCAAGAACCAGCACCTTATCCAAGTGCGGGCGCAAGATTGCGCCAAACGCACGATGATCAGGGTGGGGGAGATAGGCGTCCCGGTCGGCTGCGCTTTTGAAGGTGATAAAGAAACAGTGGGTATAGCCGTCCGCCTTGCCTTCGACGCTGACATCGGTACCCCATTCAAAGGCGTGGATGGCGTCGATTTGGCCGGGCAGGGCGCGAAAGGCGGCTTCGATCTGGTGGACTTGGTCGGCGGTGGTGTCGTCTTTGAATTTGAAGAGGACGACATGGCGTAGGGTGCGTTCGGTAGTCACAATACTTTCCTCATATTCACATGCTAGATTGACGGTCGGTAGACAAGAATTAACTTCCCATCAATTGCCTCATGAGCAAGCAATAATTCACTGATGCGGCTTGCCTGACCAGCAAAATCAGGATCATAGGTACACGAAATAAAATTTTTACTGATGCCCCAATCGCAACGCACTAAACAACCGCTGGAAGAGCGCCGACGAGATCACCACGATCTCCAACACAATCATGACGCCGGCAAAGGCAATCGCCAGGGGGAAGATTTCGTCGCGGGCGAGGATGGGCAGCAGCGGCGGCAGGGCCTTCCCCAGGTCGCCGGTGATGCGGAAGAGCGGCACAAACATGGTGGCGACAGTCGAACCGGCAATAACGCCGGCAATGGCGCCATAGGCCGTCAGCACCGTATATTCCAGCGCCACCTGTCCCACGACTTGCCCCCGGTTGAGACCAATCGAGCGCATGACGGAGAAGAGATAGAGCCGTTCATTCATGGAGGCGTAGCTGTAGGTCAACAAGCCAAGCGCAGCCATAAAGGTTGCGGCAATAAAGCCGACCGACAGCGTGCCAAAGACGCCGACCCGCTCCATCTTCGCTTGTTCCTCTTGGATGATGCGTTGGGTGTCGTCACGGTTAATGCTGTCAATGCCCAGCGACGGCACGGCAGCGAGGGCGGCTTTGCCATCGGCCCCCGGCGCCAGATCAAGCCAGATGCGATGGGGCATCACCATGCCGAAGAAGGAGAAGAGAAATTCCAGATTGCCGACCACCGTCACCTGATCATCATAGACTGTGGGGAAATATTCATAGGCGCCGACAATGGTAAAGGCGCTCTTGAGACTGGTGCCCAAGTCGGTGATGACATGGATGTTGACCTTGTCCCCCACACGCAATTGATTCTCAGCCAGGAACTTTTCTGAGACCAGGATGCCGTCATCCGTCGCCGCCAGTCGGTTCATTAAGCCACCTAGCGGTTCACGCGCCAAATCGCCCCGGAACCAGGCGACCCGCATAAAGTCAACCCGGTCGACGCCCAGAAACCGGCCCCGCACCCGACCGGCGCCGGCAGCGCCTAGATCAATTTCAGCGCGATAATCACCTACCCGCGCCGCCGTGACAACGCCCGGCAGGGTCTCAAACTCATCAATCGGCGGCACCCATTCGGCGCCCGGCGACGGTGTATCAGACTGGGATTCGACCGCGGAAAAGGGGGTGAAGGCAAGATCGGCGCCGATGCGGTAATACATGCGATCCACCAACCATTTGTCGAGGCTAGCGGCCATCGACAATGTGTAGACCCCCAACGCCAGCGACACGATGACCAACAACATGGGGTTAATGTAATTCTGGCTGTAACGCCCCAGTTGGCGCAGGGCCAGATGGGGCGTCAACCAAGGCGTGCGGTTGGCCAGCCAGTCGAGCAGCCGCATGACAAAAGGAAAAAGGCGCATAGCCAGGAAGGCCAACACCACCACAAAGAGCGCCGGCACCACAATCAGCAACGGGTCTTGATACAACTCTTCGGGGCGATCCTCCACCAGGGCGCCCAACGAGCCGCGCTGCATCAACTGTTGATAGCCATACCAGGCCGGAATCAACAGGAGCAAGTCCAGATAGGCGCGATACCAGAAGGGGCCACGCGGTGGACGGGCATGTTCGCGCTGTTGGGTCAACACCGTTTCGCTGCTGGTCGACGCGGCTGTCCATAACTTTGCCAGCAGCAGAATGCCCATCGTTGTGCCAACCAGTGGCAAATTCAGCCCATCGAATGAGACCGGCAAAGGCGTCCGCTCTTGAAAGTTGAGAAAGCTGACCGTGTAGCCCATCAACCGTGCCAGCACCATGCCCAGCCCCAACCCCAACGGCGCGCCGATGAGAAACAAGACAAAGCCTTCCACCAATACATAACTGAGAACACCCCAGCGGGTCATGCCGCGGCTGATCATGATGGCGGTTTCGCGTCGCTGCCAGTAGGCAATGACCGCCGAGGTCACGACGAGAAAATAGAGCAGAAAGCTCAAAGCCGGCACATTAAAGCCGAGTAAAATGGTCGTTAAGACTGTCTGCCGTCCGACAAATTTTCCCAACGAGAGCGAGGGGGAGGTCAGGCGAGCATCGGGCAGATATTTACTGATGACGACGGCGGCGGTTTGAAAGCCGTCGATGTAGTTGCGGCCACGGGTCGGCGTCGCTTGGGATTCGTCAAGGATCACATGCCAGGTGACGGCGCGTACTTTGGTGGTCAACCGTGACTCAACATGACCAATATAATCATTGCGGCGGGTGAGTAGCTTCTCGGCCAACGTCTGATCAGGGTCGCTGAACCAGAAAGGCGCTTTGGGGTCCGTCGCCTGCCAGAAGCCGGCAATGGTGATGGGGATCGGAATGGCCGCCTGCCCCGTCCCAGCCAGATCAAATTGATCGCCGGCCTGAACGCCCAATTTCGCCCCCAGCGCTGAGGACATCCATACCTCCAGCCGTTCGCCGGAAGCACCGTCGTTGTTCAGCGCCGAGCCATCAAAGACGATATGATCGGCAATGTCCTTAAAGTAGACAAGATTAACATTGCCCAGGGTGCGTTTGTTCTCATAGCGTATATCACCGGCCAATGGTTGCAGGCTCAACACACCACTATCGGCCATCATCCCAATGTAACGCACGGGCAACCCCACTTCCGCAGAAAGGGTGGTGGAAACATTGTCGCCCAACGTTTCGCTACGTTCGATGGTCAAAGGAACGACGCGGGTGGAAGGCGTATAAATGCGGGAAGAGAGCGGCGGTCGCCCGGTGACGCGGCTATACTCGGCCAATTCCTGGCGCATGATCACTGTATCGACCGCATTGGAAAAAAAGGCGGCGCTGCTGACCAGCGCAATGGCCAGGACAAAGCCCAGCAACGAAAGTAGGCTCAACCCGCTATGATAGCGCAGCCGGCGCGCCGACAAGTAGGCCAGATCCACCAGGGCGCGCACCGGCCGTAAGAGTAATGGCGGTTTCTTGAGGAGCGGCAGACTCCGCGCGGCCTGTTGGGTTGTCGCCTGATCGGGGGCATTCATCGGCGGCAAAGTAGAAGGGATATGCGTTGTATTCATTCCTTGTCCACAACAATTCTTATAATGCTAAAGCTTCAATCTCAGGGATAGGCAACCCTGTCACCTCAGCAATGAGGGCGTGATCGAGTCCTCTGGCTAACATGGCTTTGGCAGTCTTCCGAATTCCAGCCTTTTCACCATTGCGTTCCCCTTCTTCGCGACCTTCTTCGCGACCTTCGGCGCGACCTTCCTCGCGACCTTCCTCGCGACCTTCTTCGCGACCTTCTTCTAAGCCGCGTAGATGTGCCGCCAGCAGAACATCATTTTCAACGGCGCGATTGATCAAGTAACGTTCGTAGGCGCGCCGTTCACCTTCATCCATCTGTAACAGATCCAATTTTTCGCGGGCAGCCTGAATATTTTTGGCTTGAAAGTCATCGCGAATTTCTGAATTTTTGAAGAAGTAGATCCACTCATCGATATCGCTTTGAATGATATTTTGGAAACTGACCACATCAATTAAGTAATACTCAGGGAAGATTTTGGGGGCGTCCCCTTCCATATACCGTTTCGGGCGTCCGTTTGATGATTTTGCCGGCGCCAGATCAGGCTGGATCACTAGCGGCTCCTGGGTATGCCAGCCATAAAATTGGGTATAGCCGTGATAGATGTAATCGGCCAGTTTCTCATCAAGTTGAAAGTAGAGAATGCTGATCGAGATCGCTTTACGCACACGCGCAAAGGATTCGCCTAACTTGAGATTTTCGCTGATCAACTTCGATGTGCCATAGAGCAGGCGCTTGAGATAGTGAATTTCCAGATCATGCTGAATTTCGATCAAAAAGATTTCACCGTTGGCATCTTGCACCATGAGATCGACGCGGTTGTATTTATCTTGCTCATGCTGCTGGTTGCCCTCACTTTCCAACAGCGAAAGCACCTGAATATCCCGTTGCAACAAGCTGCTGAGGAACCCCTCCAGCACATCAAAGTTCGCTTTATCGCGCAGGATGCTCTTCATGGCCCAGTCAAAGCTAATGAGGGCGCGTGGTGCTGATTGCGTCATCCTTCCTCCATTGCGTTTATTACGCTAAGGTTTAAACAAACCGCCGACTTTCCATCGTTATCCTGCATTATACTGCATTAGGCAGATACGACCAAGTGAGGCTTTGGCTACCGAGTATCGCACCTGTTCCAATGTACACAGTCCTCTGGGCGCCGGCATCCTGCCGGCAGGTGGCGTTCCCATAGTGCTTGCACCATAGAGCCGTAAGTCTTACTTCAATTTAACACGCGGTTTGACACGCTTGCAAAATTATTCTATACTCAAGCTACCCAACCGACAATTTCTGCCCTGATTACAAAATCAGTAGATCGCACCGTAACCAGGACTGCCAACGGCTGACGCTGGAGTACGCGATTCCATGACTGTGGACTACTGAAAATCAAACACCTCTTGTCGGCTCGGCATTGCGCGTAACATTATTGGGAATAAGCGTTTGCTCCTTGACAGGATGACAAAGCCAGGATGGCAAGCCGCTTTTGCGCGTTCCCTATTCGCTGTCCTGCTTGGCTGCCTGGCGTCTTTAACCCCTGTCAACTTACAATACGTTGCTTACCCTATAATGCTGTTTATTTTCCAACCATCAATTCGTGGAGGAGTCAGTATGTCTGAAACAACCCCAAAAAAGAATCTGTTGACGATTAACCGTGATGTGAATCGCCGCGATTTTATGCGCCTGAGCGGTTTAGCTGCCGCTGGCGTGTTGGCGGCAGCTTGTGGTGCACCAGCGGCCACTCCGTCAGGTGGCGAAGCAGCGGCCCCAGCAGCCCCAGCCGCCGGTGAAGCCGCCGCTCCTGCTGCGGCTGAAGGCTTGAAGGAAGTGGCCCGTGAGAAAAGTTTGATTCTCATGTTCCAGGGTGGTGAAGGCGCTTTCACCAATGTTGGCAATGCCGGTCACTACACGGCCGGTTCTACTGGGCATCGCACCATTCCCGGTGGTTATGAACCCCTCTTCTACTACTCCGCCTTTGCTGATGAATTGATCCCCTGGTTAGCCGAAGATGCATCTTATAATGATGACTTTACTGAATTAACAGTGAAGATCCGCCAGGGCGCCGAGTGGAGCGACGGTCAGCCCTTCACCGGTCGCGATGTTAAGTATACGCTGGATATGTTGATTGCCAATGCGCCATTGCTGCGCAACAGCAGTGAAGTCAGTCAGTGGGTTAAGCAGGTTGATCTGGTCGATGACCTAACCGTTAAGATCGCTTTCAACAGCCCCAAACCCCGCTTCCTCTTCAGCCACCTATACGGCAAGTTTGATACAGGTATCTACTGGGTGCCGGAACATGTCTATCGCGATGTGGAAGATCCGGTGGACTTTAAGTTCTATGACCCCGAAAAGGGCTGGCCGCTGGTCACGGGTCCCTACAATGTTGTCATGTGGACGCCGGAACAGCAGTGGTGCGACCGCCGCGACGATTGGTGGGCGGCGAAGGTTGGTCTGGCTGAATTGCCCCAAGTGGAACGGGTCATCAACCTGCCCTGGCCGGGTGAAGAGCGCGCCTCGCAATTGCTCATTAACAATGAAATTGATTCCAGCCTTGATCTGCGCGCTACCTCGATTGCTCAGGTTGTCCAACAAAATCCGGCGATCATTACCCACACCAACCAGGAATTACCGCTTGGTTACATCGACTGGTGGCCGACCTCGCTCTGGTTCAACTGCGAAGACGGTCCCTTCGCCGACAAGCGGGTGCGTTGGGCCGTCAGTTATGCCATCGACCGCCAGCAGATGTTAGATGTGGCGTTGGCCGGTTCCGGTATTCTCACCGAACTCCCCTTCCCCTACTACACGCCCTTGATGCCCTACATCGAAGCGGCAAAACCGTTACTGGAAAAATATCCGACCAACGAACACAACCTGGACAAAGCGACAGCGTTGATGGAAGAGGCCGGTTACACCAAGAGTGGCGACTTCTGGGCCAAGGATGGCGCGAATGCCCAGGCTGTGATTCATGGCTTTGGCATCTTCAATGACATCGGGCCGGTTCTGGCGGAACAGCTTCGCAATTTCGGCTTTGAAGCGGAATATACCGCACCAGCGGACTCCGGTACCAAGATGGGCGATGGCACAGCGAAGATCTTCCTCTTTGGCCACGGCGCGTCGATTGCCGATCCCTTTGATACGCTCGATCTCTATCATGGGCGCACCTTCCGCCCCACGGGTGAAGCCGGTGGCGTCATTGCTCGCTGGCAGAATGCCGATTACGATGCCATTCTTGATGAAATGGCGACCATGCAACCTTCAGCAGATGATCCCAAATATATGGAACTCTACCTGAAGGCGTTGGAAATGTATTTGGACAACCTGATCGATTGCCCGGTTCAACAGTGGTTACACCGTATGCCGATGAACACCACCTACTGGGAAAATTGGCCGACGGTTGATAACAACTACGTTAATGGCGCTTTCTGGCATCAGACCTTTGGGTTGATCATGCACAAGTTAACGGCAAAAGCGTAAAGACGCTCAGAATGGCGCAGTACCAGAGCTGTCATGTATACAAAACCTGGCAGCTCTGGTTTGATGGGAGAAGGTTATGCGGTATTCCTGGAAGTTTGTTTTCAAGCGGATTGGTCTCTTTGTCCTGATTGTTTGGAGCGCGGCGACCCTAAATTTTTTAATCCCGAAATTAACACCGCGCAACCCGCTGCGGGAAAAGTTACTTGCGGAAGCGGCGCGTACTGGCTATATTCCGCCTGGTTTTGATGAAATGGTCAAAGCATACGAAGCTAAATTTGGGCTAGATCAACCGCTCTACATTCAATACGTTCGCTATATGAATGACCTCCTTCACCTGGATCTGGGCTTCTCGATTGCCAATTACCCGAAAACAACCTTAGAGCTAATTGCCGAAGGGATTCCCTGGACGGTAGGTAGTTTGTCGGTGGCGACAGTCCTGGCCTTTTTGCTGGGGACTTTGCTTGGTGCGATGATGGGATGGGAACGATCTCCGTTCTTTGTGCGCCATATTCTTCCTACTGTTTTGATCTTTGGCGCCATTCCAGCCTTTATCGTTGGCCTGGTTCTCTTCTATTTCCTCGCCTTTCGTTGGCAACTTCTACCCCTGGCCGGTGGTTACTCGGTTGGTACGTTACCGGGGTGGAATCTTTCCTTCATTTTGGATATATTGCGCCACTCGATTTTGCCGGCCTTAACCATCGTTTTGACCAGCGCCGGTGGCTGGGCAATTGGGATGCGCGGGATGATGGTGACGGTGCAGGGTGAAGATTATATGACCTTTGCCGAGGCAAAAGGCTTGAAACGCGGGCGGCTTTTCTATAAGTATGCCATTCGTAACGCCATTCTTCCCCAGATGACGGGGTTGGCCTTAGCCATCAGCTACATTGTCTCTGGTTCGGTACTGGTGGAACTGGTCTGTCGCTATCCTGGCATCGGCACCATTTTACAGCGGGCGATTTCGCAGTTGGACTATGGGGTCATTTACGGCATTGTTTTTGTGCTAACGTTAACGATTGCCTTTGCTATGTTGGTGATGGATCTGGTTTATCCGCTTTTGGATCCGCGCATTTCTTATGAACGGTAGCACGTGCATCCGCGATTGTTAGAATCTCTTTGATTATTAGAAAGCAAAAAACGATGGCTTTTCTTCGCTATCTCCGACGTAACATCCCCCTACTCATCGGTTTACTCTTGCTGATCTTTTTGGTCACCTTTACCATCACCGGTTCATTCTATGCTGATACAAAAAAGGGCCCTTTTCCGCTTGCCGCGCCGGCGCGTGTGGCACCAACAATTCGCCACTGTCCGCCACTGCAAGCGGAATGCCCGGAACCGGGTTTCTACCCCTTTGGCACTGATTCACAAGGTCGCGATCTCTTTGCCATTGCCGTCACCGGCACCTGGCTCACCATCCGCATTGGGGTGCTGGCTGGGATCATTGGCGTGTTGATCGGTACGGTGTTGGGCTTCACCTCAGCTTACTATGGCGGGCTTTACGACAATATTGTGCGTTGGCTGGTCGATGTACTCCTGACCATTCCTGGGTTATTGGTCTTGGTTGTGCTGGCTTCATCGCTGGGTGCGGAAACGGTTAGCGTGAATGGTATGGCGTTGATCATTTCGTCCCTGGCTTGGATGGGGCCAACACGCGTCATCCGTTCGCAGGTGCTTAGTATGCGCGAACGGCCCTATGTCATGATGGCGCGCCTCAACGGCATGAGCAACTTAGGCATTATTTTTCAGGAGTTAATCCCCAACCTGCTACCCTACCTGGGCGCCAGCCTAGTTGGCTCGGTCACAGGCGCCATCTTTGGTTCAATTGGTCTGGCGGCGCTTGGTCTGGGCAACTTACGTGACCCAACCTTGGGCAACACCATCTTCTGGGCCATGAACCAAAGCGCCATGCTCAACGGCCTTTGGTGGTGGATCGCCACGCCGGTTGTGATCATTGTGATTATCTTTGTGATGCTCTTTATGATCTCTGCCGGGTTGGATGAATTGGCGAATCCGCGGGTACGGCGCACAGCATAAATTATTAAGTTTAGAACAATAAGGACGTACAATTTTCATGAGTGATTACGTCTTACGTATCAAAGATCTCGATGTACAGTACTATACTGACGCCGGTATAGTTTATGCCAATAACAAAATCAATTTTGATCTCAAGCCCGGTGAACGCCTTGGTCTAGTCGGTGAGTCGGGTTCGGGCAAATCGACGATGGCGCTGGCGCTACTGCGCATGATCAAGCCGCCGGGGCGCATTGCCAATGGGCAAATCTTGCTTGGCAGCACCGATCTGACCAAGCTTTCGGAAGAAGAAATGCGCCAGGTGCGCGGCAAAGAGATTTCGATGGTGCCGCAAGGGGCCATGAACTCGCTCAATCCGGTCATGCGCATTAAAGACCAGATCATTGATGGCATGGTCGACCATAACCTGGGTCTCTCGCGCGCCATGTTGGAAGAGCGAGCGAACGAGGCGCTCGAAGTGGTGGAACTGGACCAAAAGGTCGGGCGCATGTATCCCCATGAGTTGAGCGGCGGCATGAAACAGCGCGCCTGTATTGCCATCAGCGTCGCCATGCACCCCAAAGTGATCATCGCCGATGAGCCAACCAGCGCGCTCGATGTGGTGACACAACGACAAGTCATGCAGACGATTGGCCGCTTGCAGCAGGAACTGGGCAGCGCCGTCATCTTGATCGGTCACGATATGGGGTTGATGGCCCAGTTTGCCCATCGAATGGCCGTCATGTATGCCGGCAGCCTGGTCGAGTTGGGGTCGATTCGCGATCTCTACACCGATGCACTCCACCCTTACACGCAGATGTTGATCGAGAGCCTGCCTACCATTGGCAAACGGGGCGTCTTCAAGGGCATTCCTGGCATCACGCCGCTGCTGCGCGACTTGCCGCCGGGTTGTGTGTTTAATACAAGGTGTCCCAAAGTCATGGATGTTTGTCGAAGCAAAGCGCCGGTCTACCGTGAATATAAACAGGGGCATTGGGCGGCTTGTCATTTGCATGAAGGACATGAAGATGGGGTGGCGAAACGATGAGCCATTTGCTTGAACTCAAAAATGCGACCAAGGTCTATAAAACCGGCACGGTAGCGCTGGATAATGTCTCCTTTTTTATCGACGCCGAGGCCCCTAGCATCATTGCAGTAGCCGGCGAAAGCGGTAGCGGCAAGACCACCCTGGGGATGATGGCGCTCGGCTTTTTGCTGCCGTCGCAAGGCGAGATTTTATACAAAGGCAAGCGGCTTGATGCCATGAGCGGCCAGGAACAGACCAACTTCCGCAAAGAAGTGCAGGCCGTTTTCCAAGATCCCTTTGCCGTTTATAACCCATTTTACAAGGTCGATCACATCTTTGAAGTGGGGGTGCGTAACTTCAAGCTAGCCAAGTCACGCGCCGAAGCGCGCCAGAAGATCGAAGAAGCGCTGGTTAGCGTGGGGCTGCGCCCGGAAGAGACGTTGGGCCGTTTCCCCCATCAATTAAGTGGCGGCCAACGGCAACGGTTGGTCGTGGCGCGGGCGCTACTCTTCCGGCCGCGTTTGCTCATGGCTGATGAGCCGGTTTCCATGGTGGACGCGTCCTTGCGCGCGACTATTCTGGAAAGTCTGCGTAGAATGAAAGATGAGTATCACATTACGATCCTCTACATCACACACGATTTGACAACAGCTTACCATGTCTGTGATCATATCATCGTTTTGTACAAAGGTTCGGTCATGGAGGCGGGGGATGTGGAGTCGGTGATTGCCAACCCGCAACATCCCTATACGCAGTTGCTGATCGACTCGATTCCCTGGCCGGATCTCAATCGCCAGTGGGGGAAACAGGAGATCGGCATGGTAGACGCGGAGACGGCGAAAGTGGGCAAGGGCTGCAAATTTGCCTCCCGTTGCCCGCATGTGATGGAGAAGTGCCGGCAGACGGTGCCACCGCTCTACCAACTAGGCGATAAGCAAGTTGCTTCTTGTTTTCTCTATGAGGACAAATCAACGCTACCAGGTGAAAACTTAGGGCAATTATTCAAATAGAGCTATGTTTACAGAAATTTTCCGGTCCCAACCGCTAGAGCCAACACCGACGAACTTTCCGGACACCCCGACCAGAGCGAGTCGCCCGCAGCACGCACCGCCGCAATCCATTGTTGATAAAGCGGCCGCCGACAAGGCATTATCAACCGCGCAGGAGGAGGCCGCCCTGGTGGAACGGGCCAAAGCGGATCCGGCGGCCTTTGGCATCTTATATGAGCGGTACATCGACCGGGTCTATGCCTACATCTACCATCGGGTGGGCAACGCGCAGGACACCGAGGATCTGACGGCGCGTACTTTCTACCGAGCGCTTGATAAGCTGCACACCTACGAAGATCGCGGCTTGCCTTTCTCCGCCTGGCTTTTCCGCATTGCCCACAATCTGGTCGCCAACTGGCATCGGGATCGGGGGCGACGGCGCTTTTTGTCGTTGGACAAATTGTGGTCGCACAGCAAAGAGGGGGACACCCCCGAAGAGCAGATTGAGCGCGAAGAGAATCAAGCTGCCCTTTGGGATGCCATCGACCGCTTGCCGGAAGAGCGCCGGAATTTGTTACTCTATAAGTTTGGCAGTCGGCTCTCAAATCTGGAGATTGGCGAACTCTTGCAAAAGAGTGAAAGCGCCATCAAATCGCTCTATTTCCGCACCCTCGCCACCTTGCGCAAGGAATTGGAAACCACCGGCTGGGGTGTTCCGGAGCAATCAGAGTCGGCTGGTAGGGAAGAGGAATGATGATTCGTTTCTGGGGCTTTTTACAAGGGAGTGACCAGCCCGAAATTCCGGTAACACCGGTTGATCTGGGCAACGGTCGCATTGTCAAGGCGGAGGATCTCTTAGACAGCCACTTCACCAACCGAATCGGTGCGCCGCGCTTAACAGTGCATGTGGAAGGTGACCTGAATAAAGCACTGACGGCCTTAGCACCTGGTCTGGCTTCCTTAACGGAACTGGCTGAAGAGGTCGATCAAGCCGTCCCTCGCGCCCAGCCGACGCCCCAGTTCCGCCAGGATCTGCAAAAAGCGTTGGAATTGACCCACAAGCAACACCACGCCCAACGGGTGTTGGGAACACGAGTCGAGACGCCGGAAACCCAGACGCCGTGGGGAATGCTCTCGCTGGTGGTGCTGCTGGTGGCCTGTACGATTGGCATCACGCTTTACTTGATGAAACGGCGTGAACTGCAAGTCTATTAGAAGAAAAAGGTGAGCAATTGTTGCTCACCTTTTTTACTGCCGCCGAAACACAACAACGGATTGAGGAAGCAACAGATTTGCCTCGGCAAGGGAAAAATCAGTTACCACCTAAATCCGCTGTAGTGTTCCGCTATTGCTACAACCCGCCGCCATACAGCGACTTCACTGTGCCATAGACCCAACTCATTTGCCGCTTCGGGTAGTGTTGTGATAGATAGCGCATGAGGTTGGGCAGATCATGCACATCCAACCCCGAACTATCGACCAGTTGGCGCAGCCAGGCGCGTTGTTGTTGCTCCAAGATAAACTCAGTGTAGACACGTCCAATCAACTCATCGGCGATTTCGATTTCGGTTGGTTCAAAGTCGCTTAACAGTTCACTTTTCAAATCTTCGACCGAGCCGGTTACGAAGTCATAGCCATTTTCCAACATTTTGAAAAGCGTATGGTCAATGTTGGTGCGCCCAATGCCGGCCCCTTGCGCCCAGTGAATCTCCTCAATGGTCGGCGGTTTGCACTTGTAGTACATGGCAGTCTCGGCGGTGGAGAGAACCAGGATTGCCCCTTCTTCCAGAAATTTGCCTTCACCGGCGGTTTGATTGCGCGCCTCCATCTCGGCCTGTAAACGGCGATAGGCTTCGGCCAGACCAGCAGCATCGGGCTTAGCGGATAGAACGGTGTCGATCACCGTGAAGCCATGCCGTTGGGCCAGGTCACTCAACAGACGAAAACTCATCGGCTTTTTGTGGCGGACAGCGGTGTGCAGTGTCAAGGCCAGCGGCGTCTCGTAGGTGATCATGTGTGGGTTGCGGTAGCCCCACAGTTCAAAGACCAACACTACCCGCTGGGTACGAATTGCCAGCTCCACCTGGCTGCGGTCGGGCAACACCTCGTTGAGCAACTTATTCCAGTCGCCCCAGCGGCTTTGCGCCAGGATGGGCAGCAGGCGGGTGCGCGGCAGAATCTCTAGAATTTCGCCATTGGTGTCGGTGAGCGGATAGAAGATGATCGCTGTGCCGTCGAGTTTCTTGGTAAAGCGGGCATCGACAATGTTTTGCGGCACTGAAATGGTCACTTGCGGTCGCCCCTCGCGGTCTTTGATGTAGGGGTAGTGAATCTTAGGCATGGCATAGACAAATTCCAGGCGCGGCTGACCGGCCAGTTCGGTAATCGCTAACATGCCGAGCTTCTCGCTCTCCTGTCGACAAATATAGCCGGAAAACCCAATGCCCCCTGGCGATGTCACCGCAAAGGGCTGCCAGTAGCGGGCGGTGGTGTCGGTAATGGCAAGAATTTGATGTAACATGGAGGAAACCTCCGATTAACTGAGAGCAATATTGGTACACGCATACCTGGTGTCTATGATACCAGTAGACCGGATGTTCGGCAAGTAAGGCAAGGAATGACTAACTCCCCTTCGCCTCTTCCCACGGAATCGGACTCACATCATCGTGACGCAGGGTGCGCAACCCAGTGCGGTCGATGCGCATAATCAACCGGCAAGCGGGGTCTGGACAGACAGCGCGGCTGTCGGTCTCCATCCAGTCAGCAGGATGGTTAAGCCGCTGCTTGGCCGGCAGTAGCGGAATGACAGCCTGCAGCGCATAAAGACAAAAGTCAGCGCCGGCGGGCAGGGAAAGTTTGCCACCGCACAAGTAAAAGCTGTCGCCTACACGCATGTTGCAGGTGCAGTGCCCCTCAATGGCTTCAACGACAACGGTGAGATCATAAAGTTGAAATTGATCGGCGTTCATGGTATTGTCCGTTCGTGATGCATGTTGCATGTTGCGTGAACTGGTAAGCCTATTATGCGTGTACCAGGGCAATGATGCAAATGGTTGTCGATGTCTGTAATCACCAAATCACTGAATCAACAAAGCTATGACCGAACTTTTCACTGTACGCACCCCAGCGGCTGCCTGGCAGCTTTTTTTACAACACTTTCAACCGACAGTGCGCACCGAACGGATTGCCACCGCTAATGCACTAGATCGGGTGTTGGCCGAAACCTTGCGTTCGCCACAGGACTTGCCTGAGTTTGTTCGTTCGACGGTGGATGGCTACGCCGTCAACGCCGCCGACACCTATGGCGCTACGCCAACGCTACCCGCCTTTCTGACTGTCACCGGCGAAGTGCCGATGGGACAGGCCAGCCAGTTGACGTTGGGTATCGGTGAAGCGGCGCTCGTTCACACTGGTGGTATGGTGCCGACGGGGGCCAATGCCGTCGTCATGGTCGAGCATACCCAGCGCGTCGATGCGGCAAGCATTGAAGTGATGAAACCCGTCGCCGAGGGCGAGAATGTCGTTCAGGTGGGCGAAGACATCCGGCAAGGCAATCCTGTCCTCAATGCGGGTCGTCAATTGCGGCCACAAGATATTGGCGGTCTCTTGGCACTGGGCATTACGGAAGTCGTTGTTGCGTCGCCGCCTCGTGTTGCCATTCTTTCCACGGGTGACGAGGTGGTGCCGCCAACCCAAACGCCGGCGCCGGGGCAGATTCGCGACATTAATTCCTACTCACTGGCGGCATTGGTGACGCGGGCAGGGGGCCAACCGCTACGGTATGGCATTATCCCGGATGACCGCACGGCGCTCGAAGACGCCGCCCGCCGCGCTCATGTCGAAGCCGACATCGTGGTACTCTCTGCCGGCAGTTCGGTTAGTTATCGCGATATGAGTGTCGATGTAATCCATGGGCTAGGTCGCCCCGGTATGTTGGTGCATGGCGTCAGTGTGCGACCGGGCAAGCCGACCATCATTGCCGTTTGTAACGGCAAACCGGTCTTTGGGCTGCCAGGTAACCCAGTCTCGGCCATGGTGATCTTTGATCTCTTTGTCACACCAACGATTCGTGCTTTGTTGGGGGCCACTGGGTTGCCGCAAACGCAAGTGCAGGCTCGCTTGGCGCGCAACATAGCCTCGACGACGGGACGGGAAGATTATGTTCAAGTGCGG
The DNA here is from genome assembly GCA_026645575.1 of Caldilineaceae bacterium. The sequence continues at coordinate 53,924 of JAPKMW010000034.1, read as the reverse complement.
TTGGAACAGCGGGGCGACGGGTTATGGGCTGTGCCGGTTCTCGGTAAGTCGAACTTGATTTATACCCTGGTCAATGCGGAAGGGACGATCAAAGTGCCACTGGATAGCAATGGACTTGCTGCCGGTGATTGGGTGACGGTGATACTAGGGTAGCGGCGCTTGTCATCGCATCGATTAACTGGTATACGCAACACGCAACACGATTCACCCACCCCGGCATCTTGCTTGTTTCGCTATCCTCTTGTTACAAGTTTCACAAATTCTGTTAGTGAAGATTGTGCGTCTTGTTCAATGACAACGCCCCCCTCACCTGCTATACTATGGACAAGCGATGTTGAGTTGGGGAGCGCAACATTGCCGACTGGTTCCTCCTTTGGTTCTTCTTGACATACCTCTTGGGAACAGGCTACGGTCAAACAAACGACCGTGGCCTGTTCGCGTTCATCGATAGCATCAAATAAAGCCGACTATTGTTGAGTTTGCACAAGTCATACAGGATCAGCCGTACACAAACCCTCTCTGAAGTGCGGTTCCACGAAACATATCACAAATTATGTCGCTAAATATTGTGCATTGTGCTTAGTGACAACGCCCCAACCGCCTGCTATACTGTAGACAAGCGATGTTGAGTTGGGGAGCACAATATCGCCGACTGGTTCCTCCTTTGGTTCTTCTTGATAGACCTCTTTGCGAAGAGTCCACGGTCGATGGCAAGACTGTGGACTCTTCGCGTTTGGGTAATAGATGATATTGGGTAATAGGTATTGGGTATTCGCATTGAGGGTTAAACACTCAATAGTACAGGTGATGGAATAGCCAATATCTAATATCCACTACCCAACATCTACATTTTTGTGCAGATTGCCTATAGAAGCGCCTAAATAAATCAATTATTCTATGGCTAACAGCATTACAAAGTTTGTAATACTGTGCATGTTTGCTGCAAATCAGGCCTGATTGTGCTGCACAGCGGTAGAGCCGGCGTTGCCTCTGCCACAACAACAATTTTTTATTGTCGATGTGCTAAGGTCGTCAATCTCTTTATAAATTTTTGCACGACCGGCAATAAAAAATCTTTAACCCATCCAGTCAGTTAGGAGAGAATAACCGTGATCAGTTCGTTGCGACGATTTTCACCCCTGTCAGCAACCCGTGGGAAGCAGCGCCCCCCCGCTTTGTTGCTCTGTCTTTTAATCCTTGCCTTGCTGGTGAACGCCTGTGCGCCCGCCGCGGCGCCAGCGGCTGAACCGGCTGCCGCTGAAGCAACCGCCCCTGCTGCTGAAGAAGCAGCGGCGCCGGCTGGCGATACGATTAAGGTCGGCATTCTCCATTCGTTGAGCGGCACCATGTCCATTAGCGAAGTTTCCGTGAAGGATGCGACCCTCTTGGCCATTGAAGAGATCAACGCAGCCGGCGGCATTATGGGCAAGATGATTGAGCCAATTATCGAAGATGGCGCCAGCGACTGGCCGACCTTTGCCGAAAAGGCGCGCAAACTGATTCAACAGGATCAGGTTGCTGTCGTCTTTGGTTGCTGGACCAGCGCCAGCCGCAAGGCGGTTTTGCCGGTCTTTGAAGAGTTGAACGGTCTGCTCTTTTACCCTGTCCAGTACGAAGGATTGGAATCATCGCCCAATATCTTTTACACCGGCGCCGAACCGACCCAGCAGATCATCCCTGGTGTCGAGTTCTTGATCAACGAACTGGGCGCCAAGAAGATCTATTTGCTCGGCTCCGACTATGTTTTCCCACGCACGGCTAACCTGATTATTAAGGCTCAATTGGAAGCGGCTGGTGTGGAACTGGCTGGTGAAGAGTATGTACCGCTGGGCGGCACTGAGTTCAGCACCATCATCAGCAAGATCCAGGAAGCGGCGCCGGACGCCATTTTCAACACGCTGAATGGGGACAGCAATGTCGCCTTCTTCAAGCAATTTAAGGACGCCGGCTATACCGCCGAAACTTTACCGGTCATCTCGGTGAGCGTGGCCGAAGAAGAGGTACGTGGCATCGGCGCTGAAAATGTGGCCGGTCACTACACTGCCTGGAACTACTACCAGACCACCGCCACGCCGGAAAACGAGAAGTTCGTCGCTGCGTACAAGGCTGCGTATGGTGAAGACCGCGTGACCGCTGACCCGATTGAAGCCGGTTATTTTGGTGTGTACGCTTGGAAGGCGCTGGTCGAAGCCGCCGGTTCGACCGATGTGGCGGCTGTCACCGCTGCTGCCGATGCCAGTGAAGTCGAAATTGCTGCGCCGGGTGGCACGATCAAGGTTGACGGCGAAACGCAACACATGTACAAGACGGTGCGCATTGGTCAAATCGGTGCTGATGGCTTGATTACCGAAGTGTGGGCCAGCGAAGGGCCAGTCAAACCCGATCCCTTCTTGAAGGCGATTCCGTGGGCAGCAGGCTTGGCGGAACGGGCGAGTCAGTAGGACAGTAAGACAGTAGATCAGTCTCAGTGTCTTACTACGCAATCCAACATGAGTTGTGCCGTTTGCTCTGGGTGAAGATGGGTGCATTCGCAACGCATGAACGTTCTGGGCACACTGATGCATTGCCATATCAGCAAGTCGCATCAGCAAAACGTCAACGCTGTGAATCCACCCATTGCCATCATACCAAAAAGGACTCATGTCGGCAATGTTTATTAAAGACTAGAGACTAAAGACTAGAGATTAGAGATTAGATAATTGGCTATTTGTCAGTCTCCAGTCTCCAGTCTCTAGTCCCCAAATCAAGAGTAACCTATGGATGCCATCCTATACCAAGCCTTTAACGGATTGAGTCTTGGCTCAATCCTTTTGCTCGTTTCGCTGGGGCTGGCCCTGGCTTTTGGGTTGATGCGCGTCATCAACATGGCGCATGGCGAATTTATTATGATCGGCGCCTACATCGCTTTTCTTTTTCAGCAAGCCTTGGCGCCACTGTTGGGCGGCGTCGAGCCAGGGATCTGGTTTGTGCTGGCGATTCCGGCGGCCTTTATTGTGGCGGCGGCGCTCGGCGCGCTCATGGAAGTGACGATGATTCGCCACCTCTATGGTCGTCCCCTCGACACGTTGTTGGCGACCTGGGGCGTTGGGCTGATTTTGCAGCAGGCGGCGCGCAGCATCTTTGGTGCGCCCAATGTCAATGTCAGCAGCCCAATGTGGCTCTCTGGTGGTTTTGATATTGGCGCCGGGCTGTTGCTGCCCTATAAGCGCGTCTTTATCATTGCGTTGGTGACGCTGGTGGTCATTGCTGTCTACCTCTATCTCTACCGCACGGTCAGTGGGCGTCGTCTACGCGCTGTGATGCAAAATCGAGAGATGGCCTCCTGCCTGGGGGTGCGCTCGCGCTGGGTGGATGCCAGCACCTTTGCTCTGGGGACGGGATTGGCGGGTGTGGCCGGTGTCGCCTTGACGCAACTGGGATCGATTGGTCCGGCGCTCGGCACTTTCTACATCGTCGATGCCTTTATGGTTGTGGTGTTGGGCGGTGTTGGGCGCCTACCGGGTACAATCGCCGCTGCCATTTTGATTGGCGTCACCAACACCGTGCTGGAATTGGGAACAACGGCCACCGTTGGCAAAGTCCTCGTGTTGTTACTGATCATCGCCTTCTTACAATGGAAACCATCGGGGTTGGCGACCTTGCAAACACGTTAACCGTGATACGTGCCACGTGCCATACATGACGAATCACGAATTACGAATTACGCAGATCGAGAGTAACTATGAGTAAGCGTGGAATTACCTATTACCTAATCCCTATCTTACAGTGGCTGCCGTTTGTGCTACTCATCGGCGCGCTGCTGCTGGCGCCCCAATTTCTGGAACCCTTTCGCCTGAACCAATTGGGCAAATTTCTCACCTACGCCATCATTGCTATCGGTCTTGACCTAATCTGGGGCTACGGTGGCATGATGAGTTTAGGCCAGGGTCTCTTCTTTGGGCTGGGCGCGTATGGTTTTGCGATGTATTTGAAACTGCAAGCATCGGGCGGCAAGTTGCCTGATTTCATGTTTTGGAGTGGATTGGAGAGTTTGCCCTGGTTTTGGGCGCCTTTCCAAAATCCTGTCGTTGCCATTGTTGCCGCCCTGCTCATTCCGGCGTCCATTGCCGGGCTGCTGGGCTATCTGGTTTTTCGTAGTCGGGTGCAGGGGGTCTACTTCTCTATTATCACTCAAGCGCTGACGCTCTTGACCAGCATCTGGTTTATTGGTCAACAGGCATACACCGGCGGCACCAACGGCATTACCAACCTGGGCAGCGCCAAACTCTTTGGTTATTCGCTGCTCTCACCGGAAGCACAGACAGGCTTTTACCTGGCGACAGTGGTCTGTCTAGTCTTGGTCTATCTGGTAGCGACGCAGATTACCACTTCCCGCTTTGGCCGTATGTTGGTGGCGCTGCGCGACAACGAAGCCCGTGTGCGTTTCCTGGGCTATAACCCTGTCATGCTCAAAACATTGATCTTTGTCGTTTCAGCACTCTTTGCGGCGCTGGCCGGCATTTTATTTGTTCCCCAGGTAGGCATTATTTCACCGTCGAGCATGGGTGTGGTACCCTCGATTGAAATGGTGATTTGGGTGGCGATTGGCGGTCGTGGTACACTATTGGGCGCAGTGGTCGGTGCGCTCGTCGTAAGCTATGCGCGTAGCTTTTTTAGCGAAGCCTACCCGGACATCTGGCAATACTTTCTCGGCTTGCTCTTTGTCGTCAGCGTCCTCTTCTTCAAGTCGGGGATTGTGGGGACGCTGCTCATTGGTTTCAATCGCCTACGCGTCATGCTCTCGGGAGAACCGCTCGAAATGTCAGAACATGGTCTTTCTTACTACCGCACTGCCGATCGGGAAGTACCCACGAAGTCAACACCCCTATCCGCTAGTGATACCCCGCTTCTGGAAAAAGCCTCACCTGCCGCAGAAGGAGGCTCCTGATGGGTAGCGGTACAAGCAATGGGGTGCTGGTCACTGGCGTGCCGCACAGCACGGTTCCCCTCAACAGTAGTCCCCAAGATAAGATTGTCGATGTTCAGGGCGTCACCGTCAGCTTTGACGGCTTCAAAGCGCTCAATAACTTAACTTTCTCCATGCAGCGGGGTGAATTGCGCTTTGTGATCGGCCCCAATGGCGCTGGCAAAACCACGCTGCTCGATGTGATGACCGGCAAGACGCGACCGCAGCAGGGTGCTGTCACTTTTAATGGCGGCATCAATGTCCTGCGCGCCGCCGAACATGAACTAGTGCAACAGGGCATCGGGCGGAAATTTCAAACGCCCACTGTCTTTGCCCCGTTAACGGTTTATGAAAATCTGGAAGCTGCCGCCGGTTTTAACAACGGCGTCCTTCACCTCTTCTCCAAATTAGCCGATCCGCTCCACCAGAAGATCGATGAGATCCTTCACCTGATCGGCCTTTGGGAGCGAGCCTATGTGCGCGCCGGCATTCTCTCGCACGGCGAGAAGCAATGGCTGGAGATCGGCATGTTGCTCATGCAGGAGCCGAAGTTGCTGCTGCTCGACGAACCGGTGGCCGGCATGACCCGTCAGGAGCGCAACCGCACTGGCGAACTGCTGCGCGCAATCGCCAAACGTTGCTCTGTCCTGGTGGTGGAGCATGACATGGAATTTGTGCGTAACTACGCCGGCAAGGTTTCGGTTCTCCACTTGGGTAGCCTCTTGACCGAAGGACCGGTGGAGCAGGTGCAGAATGATCCACAGGTCATTGAGGTCTACATTGGCCGAAGCCGGACACATCGGGACAAGGTGACAGGGTGACAGGGTGACAAGGTGAAGGGGTGACAAGCATGTTGGCGATTAAGGATGCGGCGGTCAATTACGGGGAAAGCCGGATTCTCCGCAGTGTAAATTTACAAGTGCCGGCGGGGCAGGTGATCTGCCTCATGGGGCGCAACGGGGTGGGCAAGACAACGTTGTTGAAGAGTATTATGGGTTTGCTCAAGTTGCGTCGCGGCGAGATGAGCTTTGAAGGGGAGACGATCACCCACTGGGCGACCAGTAAGCGGGCGCGTGCCGGTTTTGGCTATGTGCCGCAGGGACGGGGCATCTTTCCGTATCTAACCGTTTATGAAAACCTGCTGATGGGGTTCGAGGCGACGCCCGACAACAAGATTGACCAGGAAGCGTTGGAAGAAGTCTACACCATCTTCCCGGTGCTGAAGGAAATGCGCAAGCGGGTGGCGGGGACGTTGAGCGGTGGTCAGCAACAGCAATTGGCCTTTGGTCGCGTTCTGGTGCGCCGTCCCAAGTTGCTGCTGCTCGACGAACCGACCGAAGGTATCCAGCCGTCGATCATGTTGGAAATTGAGAATGTGATTCACACCCTGCGCGAGCAGGGCAAGATGTCAATTCTGTTGGTCGAACAGTTTCTAGACTTTGCCCTCAGTGTGGGCAGCTATTTCTACATGATGGAAACCGGTCGTATTGTCATGGAGGGCGGAACCGCCAACTTTGATCCGAAACAGGCCAAAGAGTATTTGGCGGTGTAGAGCAACTGATTCAGTTCGCAGAGATCACAAAGATTTCACGGAGATCCACCGAGAAAAGCGTAACAAGCACTCTGTGAATCTCTGCGTCATCTTTGTGATCTCTGCGAACCTTATCTGAGTTGAATGAGGAACTATGACTACAGAAACCCAACGCGCCATTCGCATCGGCGTGGCTGGCCCAGTGGGCAGCGGCAAGACGGCGCTGGTTCATTGCCTAAGCCGGGATCTCGCCGGCAAATATAACATTGGCGTTGTCACCAATGACATCTATACCAAAGAGGATGCCGAATTTTTGATTCGCGAGGGGGTATTGCCCCCCAGCCGGGTGCGCGGCGTCGAGACTGGTGGCTGCCCCCACACCGCCATTCGCGATGATGCCTCCATGAATCTGGAAGCGATTCGCGATTTGGAGCTAACCTTGCCCGGTCTACAACTGGTGCTGGTCGAAAGCGGTGGCGATAACATTGCCGCTTCCTTCAGCCCGGAGTTGGTCGATGTCTGGATCTATGTGCTGGATGTCGCCGCTGGGGACAAAATGACCCGCAAAGGCGGCCCCGGCTTGACCAGATCGGATCTGCTGCTGATCAACAAGATCGACCTAGCGCCCTATGTCGGCGCGTCTCTCGAATTGATGGAGCTTGATACCAACCGGGTGCGTGGGGGAAAACCGTGGCTTTTCACCAACTTGAAAGACGGCACCGGGCTACCTGCTGTGATTGATTGGATTGAGGGGTTTGTCAACACGCCGGCGCAAGCGCGCACCGTCCGCTGGGATGGGCGGCTGGCGTTTGATCAACAGACCGAACACGCGCATCATCACGGTTAAACCAAAGCCCAGTTGTATTCTTGGTCCACTTTTTATAGTTTTCACCAGCGTTTTGTGTCATGCCTTTCAATGGCGAGAAGTGATACAAAACGCTGTTTATTGTTTAAAGTATATCATAGAAATGTTCGCTGCTTGGTGCATCGTTCTATTTTTGACTAAATACCAAATTTTGGCTATTGACATCTGTCGATTATTGGATTAAAATCGATATATACGTGAATTTTTCTCAAAATTCATGGTTTCAGCAAGGAGAACAACGATGCTCATCGAATTTAGTGTAGGAAACTATCGCTCTTTTCGCGAAGTTGTAACTTTCAGCATGGTAGCAGCAAAGCTACACTCAAAACCTAAAGTGTTAGATGAAAACAACATTTTTCGCATGCCAGGTCAGCCTGACCTGCTAACAAGTGCGGCTATCTATGGGGCAAATGCCAGCGGGAAAAGTAACTTGATTGCAGCAATAAGGTTTATGCGAAAATTTGTATTAGATTCACCGAAAGAAACCAGTGCAACTGGCTCCATTCCTATTGAGAATTTTCTGTTGAATACCGCAACCGAAAATCAACCCGCGCATTTTGAAATCGTCTTTGTGACGAATCAAAAACGTTATCGGTACGGTTTTGAAGTAACCAAAGAAAGAGTCACCGCCGAATGGTTATTCTATGTGCCGCGCAGCCGAGAAGCTAAGTTGTTTGAACGTACATTAGATGAAGTTACATTGGGTGAGCAGTTCAAGGAAGGAAAAGACATCAGCAATAGAACTCGTCCTAACGCCTTGTTTTTATCGATTGTTGCTCAGTTCAATGGCAAGATAGCGCAAGAAATTATTGCTTGGTTTAAGAGTCTCAAGCTTGCCTCTGGGCTTGAGGATTTTGGGATGAAACTATTCACAATAAAAAACTATCTTGACGGAGAGTTCCGCGAAGATATTATCAAGCTGATTAGAACATTAGATCTCGGCATTGATAATTTACTGATTGAAAAAATGGAGAAAAACACAAAAGTAAGTCCTTTGCCAGATGGGTTGCCCGATGAGTTGAAAAATGCGCTTACGATTTTAAGAGAACACGGAGACGTAGAAAAATTTGGTGTTCAATCAGTACATAGTCAATATAACGCGGAAGGGCAACTGATCGGTCAAAAATATTTCGATTTTGATGAACAAGAATCAGAAGGAACACAAAAACTCTTTGCCTTAGCCGGCCCAGTGATCGCAGCACTGCGTAGTGGACATGTTTTTGTTATTGATGAGCTAGATGCACGACTTCATCCACTGCTGACTTGCGAAATTGTTCGACTATTCAATAACAAGGAGACAAACCCTCAACATGCCCAACTGATCTTTACGACCCATGATACAAATTTGTTAGGGAATGACCTGTTTCGACGCGACCAAATTTGGTTTGTTGAAAAAGATCAAGAAGGAGCAACAGATCTTTATTCTTTAGCCGAATTTAAGGTCCGCAACGATGCCTCCTATGAACGCGACTACATCAAAGGTCGCTATGGGGCTATTCCGTTATTAGGTAACTTCCGCAGCATTGTTCTGGAGGCGGAATAATGGCGCGACCGGATCGTTCATCCAAGGGTAGACGAGGTTACAAGGATCGAAACGTAAATAGTAGGGAAGAAAGACAAAGATTTCTTATCGTATGTGAGGGCAGTAAGACTGAACCAAATTACTTTAAGGAATTTCGTACCGCCAAACTCGTAATCAAAATAGAAGGGCCTGCATTAACTCCCATCCAACTCGTAGATGAAGCTAACCGTATTAGCCTGGAGGATAATTATGATCAAGTTTGGTGTGTTTTCGACAGAGATGATTGGCCAATCGACAAATTTAATAATGCGTTTTCCAAGGCTCGTGCAAAAAGAATAAAGGTTGCCTACACAAATGAAGCCTTTGAACTGTGGTATCTACTCCACTTTAACTATCACGACACAGCGATTGGCCGTGAGGCGTACAAAGCCAAGCTAACGGCTAATCTTGTTGAGACTTATGAAAAGAACGATCCAGCCATGTATAGCAAACTGAAAACAAGGATGAATACTGCTATCCAGAATGCAAAACGTTTATTAGCCCAGTATGAACCACCAGATCCAGCCGCAGATAATCCCTCGACGACGGTGCATTTATTAGTCGAGCAACTACTTCGCTTTTCGCGATAGATTTTATGGATAGCAGGATTACAAAAACTTGTAATCCTGCTATCCATTAGTCAATCTGCGAGGCTACTCTTCTTCCACCATAAAACTGCCCCGTTGGGCCAACTGCCCATCCACGTACATCTCCACCGTGTAATAACCGGCGGCTAGGACAAAGTTATCACTATAATCGAGACTGAGCGGCTTCTCATAAGAACCTTCGGCGCCCGCTTCCCAGGGGAAGATGACGCGCCAGGAGGGATCTTCTTCACCATCAATGTAGACCTTGAACAGCACTTCCTGCCCATCGGCCATGCCGGCATAATCAAAGAGAACGGCCACCGCTTGGGTGCCAAAGGGAACCGTGTCGATCGCTGTATAATCGGTCACTTCGCCGGCCTCGTCATAGATTGGCTCGGCAAAGACAAAGGGCGAAATCTGCGCCGTTAACGGTGCGCTCGGCGGCTGACCGCTGTATTCCAGGGCGACGGCCAGGCTCTTGATTTGGTGAATGAGTTCATTAGCGACGGGGCGAATTGCCTCGCCATTCGTGATTTTGTCAAGGGACGGGGCGCTCTCTTCGCCATCCAAAATGGCGACCAGATCATCAAGCCCACTGGCGGCGTCATCCAGCCCCCACCACAGGTAGGAGGGTGGTTCGGCGCCGGCGACTTTGGCCGCGGCGACCTGGTCGGCGGCGAGCTTCATGCCGTTGGCATATTCTGTCTTCGCAGCCTCCAATTGCCCGGCGATCAACAGGCTCAAGGCCAGATCGTATTGAATCCATAGCTCACCAGGAGTGGCCGCCAGCGCGGTGCGATTCATCGCAATGGCCTCATCAAAACGACCTTGCAAATAATAGACCCAGGCCAGTTCACCGGCGGTGTTGCCACTCTGGTCGCCGGCGGCGCGAGCCTTTTCGTAATCCGCCGCGGCTTCTGCCCAGTTGCCTAGCGCGCTTTGCGCTTCGGCGCGTTGGGCCAGGGCGTTGGCATAAGTGGGCGCCGCTTGCAACGCCGCATCAAAAGCCGCAATGGCTTCTTCGTATTTGCTTTGATAGGCCAGCCCAACGCCTTGAGCATAGGCGCCAATGGCCTGACCCTGGTCGCGCAGATCAACGACGGGCTGGGCATAGACACTGCCAGCCCAGAACAGCGCCACCAGGGTGATTGCACTGCCTACGCTGCTAAAGATCAAACGCGTCGCGCGGCCATTGGTGACCAGCGACAGGCCAAAGAGAAAGAGCGCCACCGCCAGCAAGGTTAAGTGAACGATGTAGGTGTTCGATTTCGCATCCCACGCATCTTTTACTGTTGAAGAGGCCAGAAATGCCTCTTGCAGCGCTGTTACCTCGACCCAATAGGTGTCCGCTTCATAGCGCGCTAGGTCAACCCCGCCGGTGGCAGGGTCGAAATAGGGGGCATCGAGCAGGGGGCTAAATTGTCGCGCTTGGTCGCGCAGCGCGGCGTAACGGAGCGCAGCGGCTTCATCCCCACGATTGGCAGCCGAAGTGGCTAATAAGTCCAACTCCTGCCAGCTTTGGTAGGCGCTGTTGTAGGCATAATTCACCTCGGCGTTGCCGCTGACCTGCCGACCAAAGGCTTCCAGGGCATAGCGTTTGTTATCCCGGTTGGCGCGATCATCGCGTGCCCCGGCGTCGCTTTGGAGATAAGCAATGATGGCGGCAAACAATGTCACTGCGGCAATCAAGACGGCGATTGTTTGTTTGAAACGTTCATCCCGGCGCTCTGCCGGAGTTGATTCATGTTCAGCCATATTCTGTTCCTTCCTGTACATCTTGCCGGTTACGCGGCAAATTCAATCATCATCGCCATTACCGAACCGGCCAGGGTACAAAGCAGGCCGGCCGCCACTAGCACATATTGCATACGCTTGCCCACGGTCTCGACCAGCGTGTAAAAAACCAGGGCGACGGCTAGAATGGTCACTGCGATCAGCAGTTGGTTGGTCTTGTTGCGCAACAGATCCGCCTCGGCATATTGACCATCCGGCTGAAGATCCTTCTCTTTGGCGGCGTCAGCAAAAAGCTCCCCTACCTCCCGCCGGAGCGCATAAGTGCCATCACGGTTGAGAAATTTGTTGGGAAAGAGTTGCTGATTGGCCAGGGCCAGATCATGGGCGCTGACGCGTTCCGGCTCCAACAGGGCTGCTTCGTCTTCGTCCAGTTGAGTCTGCTCTTCCACCAACAAGTTCCCTAAATCTTCATAGCGTCGATAGTTCATAAATGCGCCGTAATTCTCATAGGCCGTCACTGCCGCCAGCGCCCGTGTCTCCTCCAGATTCACCGTGGCGCGCAGACCGGCAAAATCGGCATCGCCCGCCCCATCCGCCGCCACCGAGGCGCGCCAGGCCACCACCGCGCCGATCACCGTCGCCAACGCAATCAGAATGGCGACCAGCGTTGCTAACCGGTTGTTCTGTTCTTCTGCTACATTTTCCATTGTTCCCTCACAAGGATTTGGTCATTAGTCATCAATAGATTGAATTGAACTCAGTGTACGGAGTGGAGCGTATACGATACAATCCGCAAAATAGCGTATGTTTCGCCAAAACTAGACGGCGCCCTTTCCAGGAAGGGCCACCGTTGTCATGAGCCGCATTCTGGACTGGTCAACTGACTAGTTTTGCAACCCACCACGCGACTAGCCTAACATCTCGCTAGAGGACAGATGTAATCTCGCGAATCTCCTGCTACGCTGTAGACAAATGAAATGGGATTTCTGATTTTAGATTTTGGATTTCCGTGCTGACAAGTTGATACGACGCAATAATCTAAAATCAGAAATCGGAACTAGGGGAGGAATCCTATGAACCGACGGGCATCGGAAGTACGCAAATGGATGACAGCGCCGGCCTTGACCGTGTCGCCCCAGACTTCCGTGTTGGAAGCCTATAACTATATGACCGAGCATGATATTCGGCGGTTGCCTGTCGTGGATCGGCGCAATGGGTTGGTGGGGATTTTGACCATGAGCGATGTGCTGCGTAGCGTGCCGCTCTTTTTCCAAAATACCGATCTCGCCACCGATCTGCTGCTCAATGATCAGCATGTGAGCCAGATCATGACCACCGACCCGGTTACCATTGCGCCGGATGCCGCTGTGCAAGATGCCGCCGAACTCATGCTCGAATATCAGGTCAGCGGTCTGCCGGTCATTGAAGATGGCTTTGTCGTCGGCATTATCACCGAATCGGATATTTTCCGGTTGGTGGTGCGCTCTTGGGGCGAACTGGTAGATAGGGAAACAGGTAGACAGGTAGACAGGTAGACAGGTATTGGCGGTGCAGACCTATTTACCTACCCGGTAACTAAACAAGGATTGATATCTATGTTCGTTTATGATGTTGCCATTATCGGGGGCGGGCCGTCTGGGCTGGCCGCCGCGGCGTATACAGCGGGCTTTCAATTACAGCCCATCCTCCTGGCGCCAACGCTGGGGGGGAAAGCAAACTATGAGTTCCGGTTGAACGGACAATATTATCCAACACCGATCTGGGGGTTGGAGACGGTGCAGCTTTTTGAGAAGCATGTCCACCAACAGAAGATTGCCCACCAACCGGACGAGGTGAGTCATGTTACCGCAAACGGTAAGGAGGGCTTCACCGTTGAACTGGCGAACAGCGCACCGGTGCAAGCACGCACCGTCATTGTCGCCACCGGGGCCAAACCGCAGCGGCTCTATGTTCCCGGCGAACAGGAATATTGGGGCCGTGGGGTCAGCTTCTCGGCGTTGAGCCATTCCCCGCTCTTCCGCGGGCGTGATGTGGTGGTCGTCGGCAATGGGGAACGCACCCAAGTCGCCATTCTCAAACTGGCCGGGCTGGCCCACCATGTCTACTGGCTTTCGACCACCACCCATGAGGCTACCGTAGCGCGGCTACGCCAATTTGAACATCACCCCAAAGTAACCCCGCTCTTTGGCTGGGAGTTGCAACGCATCCTGGGTGGCGACTGTGTGACAGGGGTGGAAATCGCCACCGACTACGCCACCCGCCAGTTGACCGCCGATGGCGTCTTTGTCGAGTTGGGATTAATCCCTAACATCGAGTTCATCCGTGGCTTGGTCGAATTTGACCCAGAGACCGGTCATATTCCAGTCAACCAACGCTGTGAAACCGCCTTGCCCGGCCTCTTTGCCGCCGGTGACGTGACTGATGTTTACGCCGAACAGATTACCGTGGCGATTGGCGAAGGGGTCAAGGCGGCGATTAGTGCGTGGGAGTATTTGGTGACGCAGGCGAAGTGAAATGAATTACGAGTTACGAATTACGAGCTGCACAAGTCGTAACCCGTAATTCGTAATTCGTAACTGGAGAATTTCATGCACGAATATCTTATTACTGAACGGTTGCTCGCCGTGGCGCTAGAGAAAGCGGCGGTTGGCGCTGACGAGCAAATCAGTCGGTTGACGATCAATATTGACCCTAATTCTGGCTATACCCCGGACGCTGTCCGTTTTTATTTTGAACAGCTTGCGAAAGATACACCAGCGGTCGGCGCGGAATTGATCTTTGAGGGAGCGCCGTCCTCGCAACATATCCAACTGTTGACAGTTGAGGTTAGCGGAAAGGAGAATGGCATGACGCCCATCCGCACTAATGAAGTTGTCCGTGAGGTTGTCACCATTGATGGCAACGAGGCTGCCGCCCACGTTGCCTACAAAACAAGCGAAGTTGTCGCCATCTACCCAATTACCCCGGCCTCGCCAATGGGAGAGCTGGCCGACCTGTGGAGCGTTCACGATGACAAGAACATTTGGGGAACCACGCCCCAGGTCATCGAAATGCAGTCTGAAGGCGGCGCAGCGGGGGCGGTGCATGGCGCGTTACAGACCGGCGCGTTGACCACCACCTTTACGGCCAGCCAAGGCTTGCTGCTCATGATCCCAAACATGTACAAGATTGCTGGCGAGTTGACCAGCACCGTCTTTCACATTGCTGCGCGTTCACTGGCCGCCCAAGGTCTTTCCATCTTTGGTGATCATGGTGATGTGATGGCCGCACGTAGCACAGGTTGGGCCATGCTCTTTGCCAATTCAGTGCAAGAGGTGATGGACTTTGCCCTGATTGCCCACGCCAGCACCTTAAAAGCGCGTGTGCCCTTTTTACACATTTTTGATGGCTTCCGCACTTCTCATGAAGTGAGCAAAATCGAAAAATTAACCGATGACGACATTGCCGCCTTGATCGATCCCGATCTGGTGCAAGCCCATCGCGCCCGCGCCCTGTCGCCCGACCGGCCAGTCATGCGTGGCACGGCACAAAATCCCGATGTCTATTTCCAGGGGCGCGAAACAGTCAACCCTTACTATGCTGCCACCCCTGATATTGTCCAGGAAATGATGGACAAATTCACCCTGTTGACCGGTCGCCACTATCATCTCTATGACTATGTTGGCGCCCCCGATGCCGAGCGGGTCATTGTTCTCATGGGGTCTGGCGCCGAAGCCGTGGAAGAGACGGTGAATTACCTACGCAAGGGAGGGGAAAAAGTCGGCTTGCTCAAAATCCGTCTCTATCGCCCCTTTGCCAGCGAACGCTTTGTTGCGGCTCTGCCGGCCACGGTCAAGACGATTGCCGTCCTCGACCGCACGAAAGAGCCAGGCAGCGCCGGTGAGCCGCTCTATCAAGATGTGGTTACGGCCATTAGCGAAAGCTTTGCCAATGGTACGGCGCCCTTTGCCGCCATGCCCAAAATTGTGGGCGGGCGCTATGGCCTCTCCTCCAAAGAATTTACCCCGGCCATGATCATGGGCATCTTTACGGAGTTGACCAACGCCAAACCAAAGAACCATTTCACGGTTGGCATTATCGACGATGTGAGTAACACGAGCATTGCCTACGATCCAACCTTTGACATTGAACCGGCGGAAACGGTACGCGCGATCTTCTGGGGCCTGGGCGCCGACGGCACGGTCAGCGCCAACAAAAACTCGATCAAGATCATTGGCGAAGAAACTGACAATTATGCTCAGGGCTACTTTGTCTATGACTCGAAAAAGTCCGGCGCACGCACGGTTTCGCACCTGCGCTTTGGCTCGGCGCCCATTCGTAGCACCTATCTGATCACCCGCGCCAACCTGGTCGCCGTTCATCAGTTTGGCTTCCTGCAACGCTTTGATGTCTTGCGTGAAGCGATGGAAGGTGGCATCTTCCTGTTGAATGCGCCCTATAGCGCCGATGAGGTGTGGGATCAATTGCCGGCGACAGTGCAACGGACGATTATCGACAAGCGGCTGCGCTTCTATGTCATCGACGGCTACAGTGTGGCGCAGGAAGTGGGCATGGGCGGTCGCATCAACACGATTATGCAGACTTGTTTCTTCGGCCTGCTCAATGAACTGCTCCCGAAGAATAAAAGCGACGACGCCAATAGCCTGAGCAGCGAAACAGCGATTGAAAAGATCAAAGCCGCCATCCGCAAAACCTATGGCAAACGGGGTGAAGCGGTGGTGCGCAAGAACTTTGCCGCCGTTGATTCGACGTTGCTCCATCTCTATGAAGTGAACGTGCCAAGCGCCGTCACCAGCGCGATCAAGTTGATCCCCCCCGTGCCAGCCACCGCGCCCGACTTTATCCAAAGCGTCACCGCCCGCATGATTGCCGGTGAAGGCGACCTGTTGCCCGTTAGCGCTCTGCCTGTCGATGGCACCTACCCAACCGGCACCACGCAGTGGGAAAAACGCAATATCGCCCTTGAAGTCCCCGTTTGGGACCCGGAAGTCTGTATTCAATGCGGCAAGTGTGTGTTGGTCTGCCCCCATGCCGTCATTCGGGCCAAAGTGGTGAGCGATGCCGATCTAACGGAAGCGCCGGAAGGTTTCCTGCACAGCGATGCGCGCTGGCGTGAATTGCCCGGCTTGCAATACACCCTGCAAGTGGCCATGGAAGACTGCACCGGTTGTAGTCTCTGTGTCGAAGTCTGTCCCGCCAAGAACAAGCGGGCTGTCGGGCGCAAAGCAATCAACATGGAGCAACAAGCGCCCATTCTCGAAAAAGGCCGCGCCGACTGGGACTTCTTCCAGAAGCTGCCGGATCAACCAATGACCCCCCCCAATGGTCACGGCCCGCAGCCGATTGAATTGCACTACAACAACGTCAAGAATGTCCAATTGCTGCAACCGCTCTTTGAGTTTTCCGGCGCCTGTGCCGGCTGCGGCGAGACGCCCTATCTGAAGCTGATCAGCCAACTTTATGGCGACCGGACGATTATTGCCAACGCCACGGGCTGTTCCAGCATCTACGGCGGCAACTTGCCGACCACCCCGTGGGCCAAAAATGCCGAAGGGCGCGGCCCGGCGTGGAGCAACTCACTCTTTGAAGACAACGCCGAGTTTGGTCTGGGGATGCGCTTGGCGCTTGACAAACAACGTGCGTATGTCGATGAATTGATCAACCGCCAACGCAGCCTGATTGGCAACGACCTGGCCGAGGCGCTGCTTACCGCTGACCAGACCACGACGACCGGCATCGCCGCCCAACGCGCCCGTATCGCCGAACTCAAGGCCAAGCTAGCCGGCAACAATGACGGCCCTGCCCGTGACCTGCTGAGTCTAGCCGATGTGCTGGTCGATCGCAGCGTCTGGATTATCGGTGGCGACGGTTGGGCGTATGACATTGGCTATGGCGGGCTGGATCATGTGCTGGCGAGTGGCCGCAATGTCAACATCCTGGTGATGGACACCGAGGTCTATTCCAACACTGGCGGCCAATCCTCCAAGGCAACGCCGTTGGCGGCGGTAGCAAAGTTTGCCGCCGGCGGCAAACCCACCGGCAAGAAAGACCTGGGCATGTTAGCCATGAGCTATGGCAATGTCTACGTTGCCAAGATCGCCATGGGCGCCAGCGACGCGCAGACGGTCAAAGCCATTGAAGAAGCCGAATCCTACCCCGGCGTCTCGCTGGTTATTGCCTATAGCCACTGTATTGCCCACGGCATTAATATGACCAAAGGCATGGAACAGCAGGCGCTGGCGACCAAGTCGGGCCACTGGCCGCTCTACCGCTTTGACCCCCGGCGCAAGGATGAAGGCAAGAACCCCTTGCAACTCGACAGCAAAGCGCCGCAAATCCCGTTGAAGGATTATATCTACAACGAGAACCGCTACACCGTGTTGACCCAAAGCGACCCCGCTGCCGCCAGCACCCTGTTAGCCGAAGCGCAGAAGTACGTCGAGGAACATTGGAAGAAATTGGAAGCGATGGCTGCAGAACCGGTGTAATTTGGAATAGTAGATGCTAGATATTTGGATATTAGATAGTAGGTATTTGTTGTAATCACAAACGTAGTCAACAAATATCCAATACCTAATATCCAATACCTAATATCCAATACCCAACACCTTTTTATCACTAAGGAGCGAACCGATGGATTTACGTACAACCTACATGGGGCTGCAACTGGCGCATCCGCTTGTTCCGTCGGCCTCGCCACTTTCTTATACACTCGATGGCATTCGGCGGATGGAAGATGCCGGCGCGGCGGCAGTGGTGATGCACTCGCTCTTTGAAGAGCAGATTGAGGGGGAAAGCCACTTGCTGGATCACTACTTGAGCTATGGTTCGCACAGCTATGCCGAAGCGCTGGATTACTTCCCGGAGATGCAGCGCTACAACGTCGGGCCGCATAGCTATCTGGAGTTGATCAGCGCGGCGAAAGCGGCGACCGATATTCCGATTATCGCCAGCCTCAATGGCGCCTCAAGCGGCGGCTGGATTGAGTATGCCAAACTGATGGAAGAGGCGGGCGCCGATGGGCTGGAACTGAACATCTATTACATCCCGGTTGACCCGGCGATGGACAGCGCCACCGTCGAGCAGGTCTATCTCGACATTGTGCGCACGGTCAAAGGGAGCGTTTCGATTCCCGTGGCCGTGAAAGTTGGCCCCTATTTTAGCGCCTTTGCCAATATGGCGGCGCGTTTGTGTAATGCTGGCGCTGATGCGTTGGTGCTTTTCAACCGCTTCTATCAGCCCGATCTCGACCTGGAAACGCTGGAAGTGACCCCCAACCTGGTTCTGAGCAGCGCCCACGAGATGCGCTTACCCCTGCGCTGGGTGGCCGTTCTGTATGGACGCATTGAGGCCGATATGGCGATCACCAGCGGCGTTCACAGTCACATTGATGTGATCAAAGCGATCATGTCCGGCGCCACCGTTACCATGCTGGCCTCCGAACTCTTGCGCAATGGCGTTAAACGCATCGGCGAGATGCGCGCTGATCTCAAAAGCTGGATGGAAGACCACGAGTATGAATCCGTGGCGCAGATGCGCGGCAGTATGAGCCAACTCAATGTCGCCACCCCCGACGCTTATGTCCGCGCCAACTATATCAAGATGCTCCAATCCTGGCGCCCCGACCCGGTGCGGATGTTAGTTTATTAAGAGGTATTAGATATTGGATATTAGATATTGGCCTTCTAAATCAGGTTAATACCTAATACCTAATATCCAATACCAAACACATAAATCGACACAGTAGGAGAAATTATTATGGCGTCATTGGCTGAACTCAAAGAGCGGGCCAAGGCACGCACGGCGGCGAATAAAGCTGCTGCCCCCAACAATGCCCCCGTCGAAAAAGCGCCACCCCCAGCGCAACCGGAGAAAGTGCGGGCGAGCAGCAAAGCCGAGACCCCCCGTCCTGCTCGCAAGGCCGATATTCCCCACCCCAGCGGCGACCCGCGCTTCAAGTTGGTGGATCGCACCCTCCAGCGCTTTCAATATCAACAGGACGCGCTGATTGAAGTGTTGCATACGGCGCAGGAAACCTTTGGCTTTCTGGAAGATGATCTGCTGATCTATGTGGCGCGCCAGTTGCGGCTGCCGCTCAGTTGGGTCTATGGTGTGGCGACCTTTTACCATTTCTTCACGCTAAAACCGCAGGGTGAACATAACTGTGTGGTCTGTTTAGGCACGGCCTGTTATGTGAAACGCGCTGCTGAAATTGTGGACGCGTTGCGCGCTGAATTTGGCATCGAACCGGGGCAGACGACGCCGGACAACAAGCTCAGTATTTCTGCGGCCCGCTGTTTGGGCAGTTGTGGCCTGGCGCCAGTCCTCGTGCTGGATGGCGAAGTGTTGGGGCGTGAAGTGCCGGAGTCGGTTATTGAAAAGGTAAAAGCCCGGTTGCGTGGCAAGCTTGCTGGCGCAACCAATGGTGCTGCTGCCCCAGAGATCGCCCCGGAGATCGCGCCAGAGGAGGATGTCCATGAACCAGCTTGAACTGCAAACCATGGCCCAACGGGAAGAAGACAAACAGGCGCAATTCCGTTGTCGTATCTTGTGCTGCGCCAGCACCCCTTGCATTGCTTCCGGCGGCGCCGCTGTGCAACAAGCGATTGAAACTCTGGTCAAAGAACGGGACCTGCGCAGTGAAATTGCCGTTGTACCCACCGGCTGTATGGGGCCATGCAGTCGTGGCCCGATGGTGACGCTGGAAATTGCCGGTGAAGAGGAGCCGATCATCTATGAACGCGTAACGGCTGACATGGCCGTTACGCTGGTCGAGCGCCACTTACAGGAACGTGAGCCGCTGCCGGATCACGCCTTGTCGCCCGAAATGCCCTTTTTCGCCCGCCAGACGAAGGTTGTTTTGTCCAACAGCGGCGTGATCGACCCCGAACGCCTGGAGGATGCCGTTGCCCACGGCGCCTACTCTGCCCTTGCCAAAGTCTTACATGACATGACCCCCGACGAAGTTTGTAACGAACTGGTGCGCAGTGGGCTGCGTGGACGTGGCGGCGCCGGTTATCCCACCGGGTTGAAATGGCAACTGGTGAAAAAAGCGCAATCCGACAAAAAATATGTCGTTGCCAACGGTGACGAAGGCGATCCTGGCGCCTACATGGATCGCACCTTGATGGAATCCGACCCACACCGTGTCTTGGAAGGCATGGCGATTGCCGGCTATGCCGTTGGCGCCGACCAGGGCTTTGTCTATGTACGTGGCGAATATCCGATTGCCGCTCGTCGCCTGGAAAAAGCCATTCGCGCCGCCGAACGGCAAGGACTTCTCGGCAGCCGTGTGCTGGATAGCAACTTCAGCTTCCGCATTGATGTGCGTATCGGCGCCGGCGCCTTTGTCTGCGGCGAAGAGACGGCGTTGATGGCGTCGATCATGGGCAAACGGGGCCAACCGGTGCCCCGCCCGCCCTACCCCGCCCAAAGCGGCCTCTGGGGCAAGCCGACGTTGATCAACAATGTCGAAACCTTTGGCAGCATTGCGCCGATCATGTTGCGCGGCGCCGACTGGTATTCCGCCATCGGCACGGAAAAGAGCAAAGGCACCAAGGTCTTTGCCCTGGCCGGCAAGGTGCGTAACACCGGGTTGATCGAAGTTCCCATCGGCATCAAACTACGCGATATCATCTTTGACATCGGCGGCGGCATTCCGGATGACATCCCATTCAAAGCAGCGCAGACCGGCGGCCCGAGCGGCGGCTGTATTCCGGCGGCCCATCTTGATACACCGGTCGATTACGAAAGTTTGAAAGCGCTTGGTTCGATCATGGGGTCGGGCGGCTTGATCATCATGGATGAACACAGTTGCATGCCTGATGTCGCCAAATATTTTATGGAATTTTGCATGGATGAAAGCTGCGGCAAATGTGTTCCTTGTCGCGTCGGCACGGTGCAGATGCACCGCATTCTCGAACGCATCACCAACGGCAGCGCGACTGATGCCGACTTAGAGCGGTTGCAAGGGCTTTGCCCCCTGGTCAGCGAAACCAGTCTCTGTGGCTTGGGCCAATCGGCCCCCAACCCGGTCCTCAGCACCTTGCGCTATTTCCGCGACGAATATGAAGCGCACATCCGCGACCATCACTGCCCGGCCGGCGTTTGCAAAATGACGGAAGTGCCGGTGTTGGAATTGGTAGATAGGTAGATAGGTAGACAGGTATACAGGGAAATAGGTACACAGGGAAATAGGTCGTTAGCCACCTGTCTACCACCAAATACAAGGAATAATCCAATGTCAGTCGTAACCCTAACCATCAATGGCGAACTGGTCAGCGCACGGGAAGGTGAGACGTTGCTGGAAGTGCTGCGCGAGCAGAAAATAGAGATACCAACGCTCTGCCACCTGGAAGGGCTGAGTGATCGGGGTGCGTGCCGGCTTTGCATGGTCGAGGTGGAGGGCAGCAATAAACTTTTTGCCGCCTGTGTCACGCCGGTGCAAGAGGGCATGGTGGTCAAGACCCATACACCTCGGCTGATCGAATATCGCAAAATGATCCTGGAATTACTCTTTGCCGAGCGCAATCATGTTTGCGCCATCTGTGTTATGAATGGCAACTGTGAATTGCAATGGCAGGCGACCCAGGCCGGTATGGATCATGTCCGCTATGACTATCTCACCCCCAAACTGGCGATGGATGCCAGCCATGAACGCTTTGTGCTGGATCAAAACCGCTGTATCCTTTGCACCCGCTGTGTGCGCGTCTGCGACGAAGTGGAAGGCGCCCATGTGTGGGACATTATGGGCCGCGGTGTCAACAGCCGCATTATCTGCGACCTGAATCAGCCGTGGGGAACCAGCGAAAGCTGCACTAGTTGTGGCAAATGTGTTCAGGTCTGCCCCACCGGCGCCCTGGTAGACAAAGGTTCTACCGTTGCCGAAATGGAAAAACAACGCGACTTCCTGCAATGGATCGTGCGCGGGCGCGAACAGCATGAGTGGACACGGTAGCAAGTGGCAGGTAGCAGGTGGCAAGTAAATCGTAGTAAAGACTTTAGTCTTTGGGCTACCGGGGAAAGACTAAAGTCTTTACTACGGTTCACGCGACACGAAGCACGCAACACGAAAAGGACAAAATCATGGGTGACGAGAAAAAAATCCGTCTGGCAACAGCTTGGTTGGGTGGCTGTTCCGGCTGTCACATGAGTTTTTTAGATTTAGACGAAGCGCTGGTCGATCTGGCGGGCAAGGTGGAACTGGTCTACAGTCCGATTGCCGATGCCAAACATTTTCCCAACGATGTCGATGTGACCCTGGTCGAGGGCGCAGTGGCGAATATTGACCATGTGGAGTTAGCCAAAGAAATTCGCGCCCACAGCAAAATTGTGGTCAGCTTTGGCGATTGCGCCGTTACCGGCAATGTCACCAGTCTGCGCAACATGTTGCCGCTCGATGATCTATTGACCGCGGTCTACCACGAAGGTCCCGGCAAGGAACCACGCGGTGGCGAAGCAGATCGGGTGATGCCGGCGCTGTTGCCACGGGTCTTGCCGTTGCACCAATTAATCCCGGTCGATGCTTTTATCCCCGGCTGCCCGCCCGACCCCCAACGCATTTGGGCCGCAGTCGGCGCACTGCTAAAGGGCGAAACAGTGGCGTTGCCGCCAGAGATGCGGCGGTTTGGCTAAGGAATAATGAATGGAGAATGGAAAATAATTAATGGCTTCGACGTGAGCTCAGCCGAACGGCTAAGGGTGGACATCCCGGCGCCGCAGGCATTAACAATTATCCGTTCTCCATTGACAATGAATTATTAATGAGGGATCGTATGACACGCACAATCACCATTGACCCCGTCACCCGGATCGAGGGCCATGCGAAAATAACCATCCACCTGGACGACAGGGGACACGTTGCCGATGCGCGCTTTCATGTCACCGAATTTCGTGGCTTTGAAAAGTTTTGCGAAGGG
This sequence comes from Caldilineaceae bacterium, assembly GCA_026645575.1. Next base: position 30,783 of record JAPKMW010000034.1, on the reverse strand, counting down.
CGCAGCTTCTGGGAGATGCCGGGCATTACGGCGCGCATCTGTGGCATCTGCCCGATCAGCCATCTAATGGCGTCGGCCAAGGCTGGCGATGCCTTGCTCTCGGTGCGCATCCCGCCGACGGCGGCCAAGCTGCGCCGGTTGATGAACTGGGCGCAAATTGTGCAGAGCCATGCCCTAAGCTTCTTCCACCTGAGCGGCCCTGATCTGCTGCTGGGCATGGAGAGCGATCCGGTCAAGCGCAACATCATGGGCTTGATCGACACCTATCCCGATGTGGCGCGCACCGGCATTCGACTGCGCAAATTTGGGCAGGATGTGATTCGGATGCTGGGTGGGAAAAGTATTCACCCAGCCTGGACCGTCCCTGGCGGTGTGCGCGAACCCTTGAGCGACAAGACGCGCCAGGAGATCGAAGCCATGCTGCCAGAAGCCATGGACGGCGTCGGGCTGGCCTTCCGCCTGCTTCAGGATGTACTGCCCAACTTCACCCAGGAGATCAACAGCTATGGTGACTTCCCCTCCTACTTCCTGGGGTTGGTCACCCCCAAGGGCGGACTAGAACATTACGACGGCGTTCTCCGTGTCATGGACAGCGACGGGCGAATTGTCGAAGATGGTGTAGCGCCCGAAGATTACCGCACCATCATCGGCGAAGCGGTAGAGCCGTGGAGCTACCTGAAATTCCCCTATTACAAAAAAGCGCTCAATGGCGATGGCGTCGCCTACCGCCAAGGCATGTATCGCGTCGGACCGCTGGCGCGGGTGAACATTGCATCCTTTGCGGACACACCGAAAGCCAATGCCGAGCTGGCTGCCTTCCGCACGCTTAACCCCAATGGCAAACCAGTGACCAGCAGCTTCCACTATCACTATGCCCGCCTGATTGAGATTCTCTTTGGGTTGGAAAAGATCGCCGAGCTGGTCGCCGACCCTGCCATCACCGACAGCCATGTGCGCAGCCGCGCTGAGGTCAACCAACGAGTGGGCGTGGGCGTCAGTGAAGCGCCGCGCGGCACCCTTTTCCACGAATACCATGTCGATGACAATGGCATTTTGCAAAAGGTAAATCTGATCATCGCCACTGGCCAAAACAACTTGGCGATGAACCGCACCGTCCGTCAGATCGCCGACAACTACATCCAGAACGGCCATCTGAGTGAAGGCATTCTCAACCGCATTGAACATGGCATTCGTGCCTTTGACCCTTGTCTCAGTTGCTCGACCCACGCCGTGGGCCAGATGCCGCTCCATGTGCAATTACTGAGCAGCGATGGTCAGATTCTTGATGAGGCGATCAAATGACCGTAACCCAGCGTGTTGCGTGTTGCGTGTTGCGTGAACCAATACCCGATACCCAATACCCAATCACCCAGTCACCCAATCACCTCCTCTTCATCGCCTATGGCAACACCCTACGTCGCGATGACGGGGCGGGGTTGGCGTTGGCGGAAAAATTGTGTCCGCTCTTGCAGGCGCAGGGATGGCAGGTGGATCTGATTGCCATTCAGCAATTGACGCCGGAGTTGGCATTGGAGATTGCCGACCCGATGTTGAATGCTGTTTGCTTTTTTGACACAGCGGCGGAAGCTCACCCCCTTGAAATTCAAATGCAGCGGGTGGATGTACAACAATGTACGCCGGTTTTGGGGCATCATCTCATTCCGTCGGCACTGCTGCTCTATGCCAAACGGCTCTATGGCGTCTGCCCGCCGGCCTGGCTGGTGACGATTCCGGGATATGACTTTGACTTGGGTGAAGGCTTTAGCACTAAAACGGCTGGTCATCTAGCGGATGTCGCAGCAGTAGCGCAACAAGTGGCGCGGGTAACTGGTCAGGTGGATAGGGGGTAGACTAGCCACCCGCCTGAACGCTGCCTGGCCGATTCCTGGTATTCTATAGATGTACGACCGCCTGCGCAATAGGGTCGTAGCACAACCAAATAGCTGCTCTAGTGCAGGGTTGCATAGCCGTGGTGAGGCCGTGAGCGCAACAGTTTCTTTCTACCTCTGTGGGTCCTTCCTTATGCTTGATGCGCTCCTCCTGTGATCCCGGCTATGCAACCAACCCTGCTTTGGGGCGCTGTTCGTTTTGTGGTCAAGGCATCCTACCTAGCCTCCTTATACTATAGCCATTCATGTGGCGACAGAGACCGGCGCTTTTATAAGCGCCGGTTTTTGTTTTTGGGAGCGCATATATGAGATAGAAAGTCAATCAACGGCTGCGCTTTGGGCGCGGTCTTGATGGTTATTCCGAATCCATTCAACCGTTTCAATCACCCACTGTCGCTCACGTTGTGTATCCGCCAGAGAAAGCGCATGGGTAAAATCAGCTTCCGCCAATTCATATTCTCCCATTTGGTGGTACATATCGCCGCGCCATAAATATTGATCTACTTCCTCTGACCAGGCCAATTCGATTGCCTCGGTAAAATCAGCGGCAGCTCTGTCGTAGTCCCCAACCTTATTATAGGCGATGCCACGTTCCATTGCAGCAACGGCATAACCAGGAAAGGCTTGATCTGCTTTTGTATACTCGACAATTGCCTGTTCGTACTGACCAGCAGAAGCGTATTGGTTGCCCCAATGCCGATACAGATATGATTGTGTTCCATTGATGAGATTAAAATTGATCAGCAGAAAGTAGATAAAGGCAAACGAAGCCCAATCATAGAGGCTACCAATGATCCGCGTTTTGGGTTGTAACGGTGGGTCAAATTTCGGATATGCTGCTGCTTGGTCGGCAGGTTCGGGGCGAATCGCCAGCATCTTCGCGGTCTCATGCAAAATTCCGTCTAGTTTCTCCTGCATCGGCGACAGGCTGCCAAGATCAAAGCTCTTTTGCAACATGGCCTGACACGCAAGAGCTGTAGCCCTGGCGTCTCCCCAATGACCTTCTGCCAGGAGAATGGCAGCTTTCACCAGTAAATAGTGCTGATAAAGCTCATGTGCTAAAGGGGAAGTATCTTTGATTTGACAAAGCGCCAACCAATCACGGGCGCGTTGTGGGTCTTTACCGTAAAAAATCTCGTAGGCAGCCGCCCCTAACAGAATAGTCGTGCGTGAATCTGCGTCTGGACAACGATGAAGGACGTGCAAGGCTTGGCTGAGATAAGTTGCTGCATCCGTAAGCGCACCACGATCCACGGCAGACTCATAAGCGAGATAGTTCGCGATACTTTCGTTTGGGGACTCTTTTGTATCCGTCGCGATTTGCTGTAGTGCGATGGGGTCAAGTTCTTTTGGTCGTATGCCATAAATTGTCTTTGCCACCATCGTCAACAAACGCAAATAGGTACGGTGGGCTGGCTGATCGACGAGCGCAATCAAGAGTTTGGGTACGACTTGAAAGAGTTGACTCCATAACCCGTAAGCGACCGTGATCACCAATAGGTTGATGATCACGGTGACCCAACCTGGGGTATGATCGACCGGCAAAACGGCGCTCAATTGGAGAAGCGCACCTAAAGCAAGGAGAAGGAGCGCATAACTGCTCAATAAATAGATGGCATAACGTAGACGTAACCGCTTGCCACTTTGTGGAACATCGTAAGTCATACCACCCACAAGTAAAAACTCGTGGCCAACCCGCCGCAGCCGCCAGCCGCTGATGGTACGAACAAGCGCAAGCGGTCCTACTTGCACCATCCCTACCGTTTGACCAACCAACGGCCCCACCAGAATATGGCTACCCTCATAGAACAAAATTGTCGAATAGGAGGCGACGATAAAGCCGGCAACAAAGAGAACGAATTGGGTTAACAAATTGCCCGGCAAAATCAGATCAAAGGGTAATAAATAGTAGACAGTGACTAGATAGATGCCAAAGGTGCTGAAAAGAGCCATGACAATTCCAATGGCGGCGCCAAAATAACCTACCTTGATCTGTGGTTTTTCCACCGGCCACTGCTTTGGAAAAGTATCAGGGGTGACCGTTAGTTTCATAAGATGGTTTGCTCCTTTTTGAAGTAACTCCCTGAAGAAAACTTGTTCTTAGTAACAGTGTAAGTCAACCTTCTTTTCTGTTGGTTATCAGTATGCTGTCAGATGCTTCCTGATGAGTTTTCACAATCAAATGAACTATCCTGTCAAACGCTGTTTGCAAAAAAATAAAAGCCCCCTTATAATAGGCCGCAGCCACTTAGCAACACCCAATCTTGATAGTGTCCTGGTCATTTCCTTTTGGCCCTATGCTGTACCGGTTCGCGATCTGGTTGCTGTTTCTCTTGCAGATCTGCAGTACGTTCTCCCCCAGTCAAGCTTATCGGTCGTTAGCGAAAGGAATCAGTCATGTCAATCAACACAGCCATGGCCTACCGCGTCGAGCGCGCCCCTGGCGGCTATCAGATTCATGTCGCACCAAATGGAAACATTACTACCTTTGACTGGGCCGGCAGCGGCATGGGGGTCAGCATTAGTTTTGGGATGCCCGATCATTCCTCCTACTATGCCGATGATAAGAAAGGCTCACGTGGCTTACGCCAGGTGACCTTCGAAGTGAAGGAGGGCTTTTGGAATGGCGTCAAATATCTGAAAAAGTTTGGTTCCAGCAAGGATCAGGAGCGTGGCAAACAGTGGTTAGAAACGCACGGTTGGAGCAACAGCTTCCCTATACCTACTGGGTCGGATGGCGCCTCGCTCAACGCTATTACGAAAAAAACGGCATTGACCTTTGATCCAAGATGGGAACCAGTCTTGTTGGCCGGCGTGGTGCAGGGTTCGGCGCGTGTAGAGTATCTGAATGAGAATGAAGAGCTACCTTGGGTCGCTGCCGAAGATGCCGCATCGACAACTGCTGATGTTCTCTTCACCGGCACGATGGAGGCGGCACGTGAAGTTGGCGGGTTGGTCATTGCCAATCCGCAACATGCAAGCGCCTGGGACTAAGCTGGGGAATCTACACCTTGATCGACCAAATCGACGACCGTCTCATTGCCTGGGTGGAAGCAACCCTGGGCGGCATTACGCCGACACTGATGGCTCCGGCCGCCAATGATGATGTGCGCGGGGTGAATCTTTACCTGCTCGAACTGGTCAATGATCCTCTGCGCCAGCATACCCAACGGCCCCGTGTCCAGCCGGCCTTACGCTACTTAATTACCACCAGCGACCCGGATCCCAAAGCGGCCCATCGCCTGTTGGGCGCCTTGATCTTTGCCGCCCTTGATCACGAAGAATTTGAAGTGGAGCTGGAGCCGGCCACGGCCCAACTCTGGCAAGCCTTCAACCTGGCGCCACGGCCCTCTTTTCTCTTGCGGGTGCCGCTGCCACACGAACGGCTTCCGGTAGCGCGTCCGCTGGTGCGCCAACCGGCCGCGACGGAAGAAGTGACCACTACCATCTTTTATGGCCTGTTGCTGGGGCCGGAAGCAATTCCATTGGCTGGGGCGCGCATCGAACTGCCGGCGCTGACGCGATCCACTACCACCGACGCCCAAGGCCGTTTTCAATTTGTGGGGCTACCGGTGGCGCCCCACCCCAAACGTTTCCACATCCTCGCCCGCGGGCGCACGCTCGACCTTAGCATCACCGAAACCGGGACAGCCGCGGCGCCGGTTATCATCACCTTTGATCTGTTCAAACAAGAGGAGCGCTAACGATGGCATCAATCGTCTATCAAACGCCAGGCGTCTATATCGAGGAGGTCTCCGGCGGCGCCCGCCCGATCCAGGCGGTGGGGACGCGCACTGCCGGCTTTGTCGGGGTGGCGCCCGATGCGACAGCGGCGGTCAACGAAGCTGTCGCCATCAACAACTGGAGCCAGTTCCGCACCCGCTTCTTCCCCAAAGATGAGGCCGGCAATGTCAAGCGCACTGCGGCATGGACGAACCTGGCGCATGGCGTCTATGGCTTCTTCCAAAATGGGGGTAGCCGCTGCTACGTGGTCAACATCGGCGAAGGAAACGCCGTTGCTGGAACCAACGAAGCCATCGGGCTGGACATTTTGGAACGCATTGACGAAATCGCCATTGTTGCCGCACCGGGCTATACCGACCCGGCCGCCTACGACGCCCTCAAAACTCACTGTGAAAAGCTCAAAGATCGGGTCGCCATTCTCGATGGGCCGGCGGCGATGACCGACAAGGCGCTGCAAGTATTGGGCGGGGAAACGGTCAAAAACGCCGACTGGCAACGACCGGCCGAATCGGCTAGAGGATACACTACGCTTTATGTCCCCTGGCTGCTGGTGCGCAATCCCGTGGCCCAAAATGGCGCCGACGCTAATCTGGCCGTGCCGCCGTCGGGCCATGTTGCCGGCATCTGGGCGCGGTCGGACGCCATGCGCGGGGTGCATAAAGCGCCGGCCAACGAAGTGGTCAACGGCGCCTTGGGGCTGAGCTATCAATTGACCCACGAAGAGCAGGGCGCGCTCAACCCCAAAGGGGTCAATTGCATCCGCTTCTTTGCCAACGAAGGCATCAAAGTCTGGGGCGCCCGCACCCTCTCCAGCAGCGACCCGGAATGGCGTTATCTCAATGTGCGCCGCCTCTTTAACATGATCGAAGAGTCGATTGTCGCCAGCACCCGTTGGATTGTCTTTGAACCCAACGACCGTCCGCTCTGGCAGGCCATCCGGCGTGATGTGAGCGCCTTTCTCATGGGCTTCTGGCGCGACGGCGCCTTGATGGGGCGCACACCCGAAGAAGCCTTTTATGTCAAGTGTGACGAAGAGACCAACCCCATCGAAAGCATCAACGAAGGGCGCGTCGTCATCGAAATCGGGATCGCCCCGGTCAAACCCGCTGAATTTGTCATCTTCCGCATCAGTCAATACCAGGCTGGCGCCAACAGCGAAGTCGAAGGAGCATAACCCATGGCCGCGATTGATCCCTACCGCAGTTATAACTTTAAGTTGGACGTTAACGGGGTGGCCGAAGGGCATTTCACCGAATGCACCGGGATGGGTGTGCGCGTCGAAGCGATTAAATACCGCGAAGCCGGTAACAGCCAACTGGTACGCAACATCCCCGGCCCCACCGAGTACAAGCCCATCACCCTGCGCTATGGCGTCACCGCCTCGCGCGAACTGTGGGACTGGCTCATGCAGGCCGTGCAGGGCAACGTGATCCGCAAAAATGTCTCGATTGTGCTGCTCGACAGCCAGGGCCAAACCGAGGTGATGCGCTGGAACCTGGTGGACGCCTGGCCGTCCGAATGGCAGGGGGCGCCGCTCAACGCGTCCGAACGCGCCATTGCCGTCGAAAGCCTGACCCTCGTCTATGATCGCTTAGAGCGAGTCTAGGCATGGCCCTATCGCAACCATCGACAGCGCTCCACCAGGCCGTCAGCGACTGGCTGCGCCGTTGGAGTGACTTTGCCCTGGCCCAACCGGCGCCAGCGGCTGATCTTGTCGCGCCTGACGATCAGCGCCCCCTGCTTGACGCACCGGTCAGCGAACCAGCCGCTGCACCGCTGGCTCACTGGCTGGCGACTGTCGAGACGCCTACCCCGCCGGCCCACTGGTTGGCCTTGCTCCATACACATGGTCTGACCTGGGACGCCGCACAGGGCATTACGACGCCAGAAGAATCAACCGTGGAACAGTCATTTGCCACCGCAGAGACTCACCACTTGGCAACTGACCAACACGCGGTCGAACCGGCGCAACCGGACGCGCCGGCAATCTGCCGGGAAGGTCGCGCTCACCAGGCACCCGCTACTGGGCGCGCTTGGCGGGAAGGGCTGCCCTTACCTTCCCGGCAGATGCCGTCCGCTCCGCGTGCGGTTGCAGGAAACGTAGTTGACCAATCACAGGCAAAGCCGTTAGTGGTTGAACAAAGGGCGCTTGTGCAAACGGAGGCGGCCATACCGGCGGTGCAACCTATCTTGGAAACGTATCAACAACCGCAAGCTGTAAGCGCAACTATTGTTGAGCCATTACCGGCGCCTGATGCGGATGCCACCCTGCCAAACCCATCAAGCAACCCAAATCCGCCGGTGGTTGAATGGCTGACCCGCCTGCACCAGGGCGTAACTGCGTTGCTGGCAGCAACCAGCGCCGCTGGCAATCTGGCTGATCTGCCAGCGCTGTTACATACCTATGCACCCATTGCACCCACCCCGACAGCCACCAGCGCACCAACACCTGCGGCCATCGATCAACCAGCAACGCCAACGCATGTCCCCCCTACGGCGATAACGGATCATGAGTGGGCGTTGCCGCCAATGGCGCTGCCGGTAACTGGCGAAGAACGACCAACGCCGTTGGTATCCGCACCACCACCGGTGATGCCCACGCCACAGCGTGTCACCCGTCTACACTTACGCCCGCCCGCTGAAGCCCGTAGTCAAGACTTTAGTCTTTCCCCAAAGCCGCAGGCGACGGGAACGCCATCTTCTGGGAAGGAAAGAGCCGACAATCCGGTCGAGCAGACGGCCCTTCCCGGAAGAGTACCGGAACGACCCGCAGCCGACTGGGTGACCAAGCAATCTGATGTCTCTCTGGTTGAGCGGACAGTGCAGAAGAGGGCGCCTACACCCGCCGCGCCAGCGCGTCAACAACCGGCGGTTCACATTGCGCGCCTGCGGGTGCAGACGCCGGGGGGCGAACAAGCCGAAACGGTTGCCACCGTCGCGCCGGCTATGGCACTTGCCACAGCGCCGCCATTGCCTGTACCTGTGGCGGCGCCAATGCCAACCCTTTTGCCGGCATCACTGCTGCCGACGGCCCCGCTGGCGCCGGTTGAAGAACCATCTCTGGTGACGTCACCGGATGACCAGGCCACCCGTCTGGCGCGTATTGAAGCGCTGCTCACCCGCTTGTTGGCAGAACAAGGGGCCACTAGCAACACTACCGTGCCGCCAGCACCAGCACCGGTGAGCGCCAGCGTTCCCTTGGCGTACAGCCGCTGGCCGGCGCTGCCGGAACGAGCCGTTAGAACGGAACGCCCACCGCAACGCCGTTCGGCTGAGCCAGCGCGCCGGCGGCGGCTGGAAGAGGAACAGCGAGGTCGCTCATGGAACGGGTAGCCTTTTTGATCGAAGCCACCAACGCCCGCATCGCCTGTATGCTCAACCCCGAAAGCTTCGAGATTCAGCGCACGGTTGGCGTTAGTCGCACGGGGGACGGCCAACTGGTGGACACCGATCTGACCGATGATCCGGTGCTTTTTAGTGGGCGGGGCAGCACGACCTTTACCCTCGATCTGCTCTTTGATGTGACGCTCGTCGAGCCGCAGCAACTCGTTGGCGATGTGCGTGAGTTGACCGCGCCCCTCTGGCAATTGGCCGAATATCGCAGCGAACGGCACCGCTATGATGAGTTGCCCCAATTGCGCTTTATTTGGGGCAAGGCGTGGAACATTCCTTGTGTCATCTCCGCCATTGCCGAACGCTATGAGCGCTTTACTGCCGGTGGCGCACCGCAACGCTCCTGGCTGCGTATGAGCTTGCTGCGCGTGGGGGAGGCCACCATACCACCGCCCCCGCCCTTTACCCTGGCTGATTTGCCCGAAACCGTACCCGTTGCTCCCGCCGCCGGTACGGCTGATAGTGGCTGGGAGACGCACGAAGTATTGGGGGGCGGCACCGGCGGCGAACGGTTGGATCAACTGGCGGCCCGCCACTATGGCGATCCGTCGCTCTGGCGCCTGCTTGCCCGCGCCAATGGCATTGATGATCCGGCAGCGTTACCAGCGGGCGCCGTGCTGCAAATCCCGCCCCTCTCCGTCTTGACCGACAACCTCTGGGCGCAGGAGGCAACAACCCCATGAACCGTGTGCGGGTCGATGCCCACCGGCCCTTGCCGGCTGCCGAAGTGCGGGCGCTCAGTGAGGTCTATATTCAGCAGCGGTTGGGGTTGCCCACCCTCTGCGAGTTGACCTTTCGCGCCCCGCCCGGCCCGCTGACCACCGCGCTCGAATTGACGCCCGGCGTCCCCTTGCGCGTCAGCCTGGAGGAGCAGCGGCAGCCCCTCTTTGTGGGCGAGGTGACGGCGGTGGAACAGCATTATGCCGCCAACCACGAACAGGTGTTGCATGTGCGCGGCTATGACCGGTTACACCGGCTACGCAAACGGCAAAGCGCCCGCGCCTTTACCAACATCACGGTGGCGCAACTGGCGCGTACCCTGGCGCAGGATCTCGGTCTGACGGTGCAAGCAACGGAGAACGGTCCCCCCTGGCCCCATCTCTTTCAGCATCATCAATCCGATCTGGCGCTGCTCACCGAAACCGCAGCGTTGGCCGGCCTCTATGTCAGCCTGCGCGAACAGACGCTTCATCTGCTCACCCTGGCCGGCAGCGGGGAAGTGATCCCGTTGACGCTGGGCGACAATTTGTTGGAGGCGCGCATTGAGTTGAACAGCGACGCCGTCTGTGACACCGTCACGGCGACGGGGTGGAATCCGTTGCGCGTCGAGGCCCATACTGGGCGAGCGCGTGTCCCCCGTACTGGTCGCCGCCTACGCAGCGCCGGGGTGACGGCCCAACAGGTTGGCGGCACGGGTCGCTATGAGTTGATCAACGAGAGCGTTCCCGACGGCAACCATGCCACCGCCTTGGCGCAGGCGGAATTGGATTACCGCACCGCCACGGCTGTAACCCTCTCCGGTCTGGTGCAAGGGCATCCGGCTTTCCAACCCGGCGCCTTGGTGCAGGTGGCCGGAGTGGCGCCGGCACAGGAGGGTCGCTATGTCTTGACCGCTGTGACCCACACCATCGACCAGGGCGGGGTCTATGTCTGTGAGATCAACACGGCGCCGCCGGCCCCCGTGAGCCGTCCCCGCACCGATGTGGCGACGCTGGGGATTATCACTAACATCGGGGACAGCGGCGGGTTGGGTCGGGTCAAGGCGCAACTGCCGGCCTACAACGGCATTGAAACCGACTGGATGGGCGTCTTAATGCCCGGCGCCGGCGCAAACAAAGGCTTTATCGCCCTGCCTGCTGTCGGCGACACGGTGCTAGTCTTGTTGACCCACGAAAATCCGGGGCAGGGCATTGTGCTGGGCGGGCTATATGGCACGCGCAAACCACCCGACAGCGGCGTTACCGGCAGCAACGTTCATCGTTACACTTGGGTCACGCCCGACGGCCAACAGATTCAACTGAACAGCCGGGGCGATGTGATCCGCCTGCAAAACGCTGCCGGCAGCTATATCGAACTGGCCGGCGGCGACATTACGATTGCGGGGCGCGCCATTGATTTTCAGAGGACGTAGTCACATGAAATTCCTAACCGAAGATGCCAAACTGACCTGCAAACATGTGACCGGCGTCGTCCAGATGTTTACGCTGCAAAATTTGGTGACGATCAACCGGCGCAAGGTGCTGGTCGCCAACGACCCGGAACGCAAGCTGATCACCGGCTGCGCCAATATTGGCCCGACCATCAAACCGTGCAGCCTGACCTTACCCGTGACCGAGGGCTACTCGACCTTTATTCGGGTGGAAGGTCGCGCCGTCTGTTTGGATACAGTGACCGGGCTGACCGATGGTACACCTCCTGGCACAGTGCGCTATGTGGTGCAGCAGCCCGGCCAAGCGCTGGTGACAGGAGCCGCATGAACGCATCACGCTTGCGCGCCTGGCGCTTTGGTCATCCCGATCTAGACGCCGGGCGACCGGGCTTGCGCCTCACCCCGCAACAGGGGGTCGATATGGTCAGCGGCAATGATGCCGTGCGCCAGGCGATCCTGCTGCTGCTATCGACGCGCCCTGGTGAGCGGGTGATGCGGCCTACTTATGGCTGTGATATTTATCAACTGCTCTTTGCCCCCAACGATGACACGACGGCGGCGCTGGCGATCCACTATGTGCGCCGGGCGCTGGAACGGTGGGAGCCACGGGTGGAGCTTGTTAAGCTGGACGCCACCCGCGACCCGGAGCAGGCGCACTGGCTGGTCATCACCCTGGGCTACCGCGTGCGGGCGACGGGGGCCGTTGAGCAAATCGAATTAACTTTGAATTTAGGGGCGGTATAGCGCAATTTCTGGAAAGCTCGCAGCGGTCCGGAGGACAGGTTTGAGCTTTCCAGAAGTTAGCATACCGCCGAATTTGGCGGGAGGAGATGGCTGATGCCACTGGAATTGCCCAACCTGGATGATCGCGACTTTGCCCAGTTGCTGGCCGAGGCGCACCAGGTGATCCAGCGCGATCTCAATGTCGATTGGACCGACCTGACCCCCGGCGACCCTGGCGTTGTGTTGCTGGAACTCTTTGCCTACCTGACCGAGCAGATGATCTACCGGCTCAACCGCCTGCCGCGCAAGATCTACCTGGCCTTTTTGCGGTTGCTGGGCGTCGCCCTGCAACCGCCCACGGCAGCCAGTGTCGAAGTAACGCTGCGGCGGGTAGAGGCCAGCGCCACGCCAACCCTTTTTGCACAGGGAACGCCGATCACCATTGCCGGCGCCGACGTGGGGGATGACGCGCCATTTTTTGTGTTGGAACGGGCGGTCGAACTCCCGGCAGGCGGCCCCGACGTGGCGATCAAGGCGCTGGCGCGCCATTGCGACTGGATTCAGGCGGAATTGCTAGGGCGCAGCAGCGGTCAACCGGGGCAACTTTTTACGGTCCGACGGCCCCCGTTGGTAGGGTTGATGGGCAATGAGTTGGATCTGCGCGTTGGGGTTGAACTGGATGGCACAGAAGACACGACTGGTGACGCCATTTGGCGTACGCCCGACGGCCGGCGCTTCCGGCTCTGGCGCGAGGTCGCCAACTTTGCCAATCTGGACCCCAATGACCGGGTCTATGTCGTTGACCGCACCAGCGGATTGATTCAATTTGCCCCGGCCACCCGCCTACCACTGGCGGCGCAAATGACGACCCTTGCCGCCATTCCGCCGCTGGAACGGGAGATTCGGGTCTGGTATGCCCGTGGCGGCGGGCCGACCGGCAATGTGGCCGCCGGCGTCCTCACCCAATTTGTTGCCCAGCCACCGCCAGTTGGTATCAGCGTGGTGAACGAGATACGGGCGCGTGGCGGGGTGGCGGCGGAAACCGTGGAGAATGCCTTGGTGCGTGGGCCGCTTGAACTTTATTCCTTGGGGCGGGCCGTTACGGCGCGTGATTTTGAATGGGTGGTGTTGAGCAGCGCCCGTTCGCTCATCGCCCGCGCCAAAGCGTATACCAAAGCGGAACAATGGCGCCATGCCCGCCCCGGCACCGTACAGGTTGTGATCGTCCCTGCCGCCATGCAGGACCAACCCATGCCGGCGCAGACGACCGTCGCCCCAGGGCGCTTGTTAACTGACCTGGCGGCGGGGCAGGATGAGGCGGTCTTGCAAGAGGCGCAACGGGTGTTGGCGGCCAAGAGTTCGCTGGGCATTACCAATGAACTGGTCTGGGCGCGCTACAAGCAAGTCTGGGTGCAGGCGGATGTGGTGATTCGGGGCAACGAAGCGCCGTCGCTGGTAAAGGCGCGGCTGGAGGAGAAGTTACGCGCCCTGATCACCCCCTTCCCCGCCACCGACTATCCCGGTTGGCCCTTTCGCCAGCATCTGAGCGTTTCCGATATTTATCGCTTTTTGTTGTTGAGCGAACCAAGCATCCATCTGATCTCCACTCTTTCGCTCCAGGTGGCCCATGCGCCGAATCGTGCGGTGCGCACGCTGGCCGCTGACCATTTCCAGGCGCAGACCTGGTACGCCGGCAGCGGGTCGCAGCTCTTCCGCTCCACCAATGATGGCGCTGGGTGGGAACTCCTGCGCGACTTTGGCGGCGTCGGCGCCACTGCCACCACGGAGACGATTGCCGTTATCCGCACCAGCCCCGATCGCGCCGGGCTGGTAGCGGTCGCCACCCATCTGCCCGATGCCCAAGGCCAGCCCCGGTCGCCACTCTATGTTTCGGTCGATTGTGGGGAAACGTGGCAGACGGTCTACTCCGATTTTGATAGCGTGATCGAAGATATGGCCTGGATGCAGCGCATGACCCACCAGATCCTGCTCCTGGCAACCAACAAAGGGTTGTTTGAAGTCGAAATGCCTGTCCAGCACTATGACAGCCAGGCGCCGGGCCAGCCCATGCGCCCCGTTGCCAGCCCCACCCTTGTGCGCATTGAGGCCAGTGACCACGCCATGCCGCTCTATGCTGTGGCAGTGCTACAGGGGAAACAGGGGAACGTGCGGGTGGTCGTCGCGGCGCAAAAGCGCCGGGGTGTCTATCTTTCCCAGGGCAGCGACCTAACCGCACCCGATGCCGCCAGCACGGCTTTTACCTTGCTTGGTCTGCGTGGCGAGGATATTCGCCATCTAGCGGTGCAACAGAGCAAGGGGCGGCTCTTTTTGTGGGCGGCGTCAATGGCGCTGGCCGATGAGGGCAAGGGGTGCTATCGCTGGCAATTTGTCGATCTGCAACCCCATCGCACTGGCGGGCGCTGGGTCAATGAACAGTGGGGCGGCGGCAGTTGTTATGCACTGGCCTTTTTGGATGCCCGCGTCCTGGCGGTTTCGGCGTGGGGCGGCGTCTTGACCTTGGACTTCGACCCGGAGAACCCAGAGGTCAGTCGTCCCTGGCGGCCGATTGAACGGACCGAGCTACCCTACCGGCGTACCGAACTGGCGGCCAACCAACAGCAGCGCAATCTCTTCCTGCCCCTGTTGGCGATTGCGACGAACAACCATGCATTGAACGGGGGCGCTACCCCTACCGTACTGGTCGGTGGCGACCAAGGCGTCTATCGCAGCCAAGATGCCGGCGCCCGTTATACGCCCGTCGCACCGACCAGCTTTGCCCAACTTCAGGAGATGGTTACGTTGCCCTATCATTGGCTCTTTGTCTCCGGCCCGCACAACATTAACGTGACTGGCGGCAGTGCGCCGGCAGCGCCGCAACCGGCAGGAGGCGCCAATGCAGCGTGAGGACATTGCCCGGCTCTTGCCGGAAATCTTTCAGCGCACCTTACCTAACGAACCGCCTGTCCTGGCCGCACTTCTGGGTGTCATGGAAACGCTCCATACCCCAGCGGAGCAGATGCTGGCGACGTTGGACAGCTATGTTGACCCGGATCTGACGCCGGATCGCTTTATTCCCTTTCTCGCCCGTTGGGTGGGTTTGGATATTTTTCTGGAACAGGATGAGCAGGGGCGCCCGCACTTTGCCAGTGGCCTGGGACGAATGCGTGACCTGATCCTGGCTTCCGGCGAGCTGGCGCGCTGGCGTGGCACGAAGGAGGGGCTGATCCGCACTCTCGAAATCGCCACCGGACAAACCGGCTTTACCGTCAGCGAACTGTACGACCAGCCCTATCACATTATCGTCACCTACCCGCCAACCGCCGCCCCCTATGCCCAGTTGCTTCGGCGGCTGGTCGATTTGGAAAAACCGGCCTACGTCACCTGTGAAGTGTTGGCACAGAGCAATGCCATCAATTGAATGCGAGCATAGCGGATACAGCGGATTTATACGGATAAAAATCCGCCGCAATCGGCTAACTCAGCTCAATCCGCATTCCATCAATGGCCCTAATGGGAGCAAATGACCCATGAACAGCAACGGAAAATTTGATTTCACAATTGAACCCAAGCCTAGTTTTGCCAAGGTGGATATTACCCAAAGCCACTTTGCCGACTTTGCTTTCACCGTTACCAACAAGAGCGAACGTCCAGTGCGCGCCGAGGCGATGATCATTCCCCTGGCCGGCCCGGCGGATGCGGATGGCAATACGCTGCCGCCAGAAGAGTGGGGCCATTGGCTGGAACTCCAGGACGAGGCGACCTACGACTTTGGGCCGTCGAGCGTCAAAAATTATACGGCGCGCGTGGTGCTGCCGGCGGATGTGCGGCTGGGGGAATACAAATTCCGGCTGATCATGGTCAACGTAGCCGACCCCGATGGCCCCTTTGCCCAGAGTGATGTCGCCGTTTTTAATGCCGTGGGGCCGCACTTCAAGGTTTCTACCTTTGTCTGGTGGGCGCTGGCGGCTTTTGTCGCCCTCACGCTGTTGACGGTGTTGGTGATCGTCTTGCTGCAAACGCGCACGCTTTCTGTCACCATGCGCGCACTCACCGAAACTGTCCCCAGCGGGACGGCGGCGCACTACCAAATCTTGATCGAGAATCGTCGCCCCGTTACCGCCACCGATATTATGCTCGTCTATCGTCCGCCAGTAGGAGTGGTGGGCGCCGTGGTGAGCGTGGTGGGGGAGAAGATGCAGCAGTGCGATGAGCTGGGCGAAAGCACGCTGGAACTGATCCGCTGTGATCTGGACAAACTCCCGCCCGGCAGCCACCCCATCACGGTCGAACTCAGGGCAATCCCCGGCCCGGGCGTAACCGTGATCACCAACACGGCGATGGTGACAGTGCTGGCGACGCTAAATGGGGAAGTGACAACCGCCCCCGCTGCCTTCCCCCGCGAACAGACCACACTGGCGGTGCTGCCCCCCGCCTCCACCCCCGGCGTCGTCGTACTGATTGACCCCGGCGCGGCTGTCGCCACCTTGGATGAGCCGATCAACTATCGACTGTTGGCTTGGACCACTGGCGTTTCCACTACCAGCCAGGTGACCTTGACCTACCAGTTGCCGTCGGGGATGCGCTATGCCGGCAGCGGACAGAGCCTGGCGCTGCCGGAGGGTTGCGCCCTACCGCGTGACTATTTCACCCTGGTTTGTCAGCGCAGCTATGACCCGGCCAAAGGCAAGCCGGCGGAGGTCATTGTGAAGGTGACGCCAACCGAAATTCTGGCCCAGGCCCCGGAGCAGGTGGTGAGGGCGGTAGGGGACGCAACGGTCAATGGCGCCAAAGCGGAGAAGACAGCAGCGACGGTGGTGGTCAACAGTGCGCTCTTCTTTAACGGGCGCAACGCCTATGTCAATTTGGGCTATAAAAGTGTGCCACCAGAGGGCAACTTAACCGCCGAAATGTGGCTTCACCCGTTCGCAGCTGATGATGGGCAGAGTTTTCTTGGCGCACACCGGGAGGAAAATGACCGCGTGAGCAACCTCTTTTTGCTAGGGTACTGGAATGATGGCCTGACCGTTACGCTCGGCCCCAGCAGCCATGTCATCACCGACGCCAAGCGGACGGAACGTCATCACCTGGCCGTGACAATTAAACGCAAGGATGAGGCGAGTTCCTTTGTCACGGTCTATCTCAATGGTGATCCGCTACCCTGGCGTGAACCCGACCCGCCCAGCGATGATTGCGATCTCTGTAAGGTCTTTACCGGCACGCTGACAACGGAACCAACCTTGCACTGGCTGTTGGGCCAGGAGTGGGATTCGGGCAGCCCCGATCCGCGCCCCTCGGATTTCTTCAAAGGCGCCATGAGTGATGTACGGCTCTGGAACTGCGTGCGCAATGAAGCGCAGATCGAACAGACGATGAATCAACACCTGGTGGGTGACGAAGTGGGGCTTAAGTATTGTGACCAGGACGAAAGGGGCCGGTTGATTGGCTATTGGCCACTGGAACCGACCGGGGAAAGTACCGTTCGTCCCTTGGATGAAGGGCCAAACCACTATGACGGCGACTATGTGAACACGACCTGGGGCGAGCGGCTCCAACGCTTTGGCGGCGCATTGACATTCGACGGCGTGGCCGATGCCCTGCTGGCGGCACCGCCCCCACCACTGGCCGAGACCGTCGCTGCGACCAACGCTTTTTCACTAACCCTCAGCGCCTGGCTCAAGGTAGAGAGTGTGCCAACCTTGGCTGAGTGGCTGGTGGCTGTGCCGCTGACCTTGTCGATGGCAACTATGCCGCCGGTGGCCGCTGAACTAACGGAGCCGCTCACCTTTGCCCCTGGTCTGTCGCCGGCTGATGAAACGGCGGTTGTAACCACAACCACCGAAATCGCCACTGAGAACTTTGCCGCCAGCATCGCCGAAGATATACAACTCGCACCGGTTTTACCGCCGCCACAGGAAGATGCCCTACCGGCCAACCAAGCTTTCTGGGCGCTCCTCTTGATTGATGATGATGGGCATGTGGCCATGGTCGCCCAGCCGCGTGAAGGGGGTAGCCAACCAATCTGGGACAAAGACGAAAAGCCGATTGAAACCGGTCGCTGGGTTCACTTTACCGGCGTTCTGCAAGTCAACCAGCAGGTGACGCCGCCGACCATTGCCATCACCCTTTATCGTAATGGCGCACTGGTGAAGGGGCGACGGCTTGCTGTAAGCCATACCATTAGCGACGTCAATTGCCAACTGGACATCTACATAGGTGGTGGCTGCCCTGGTACACGCACCTTCTTTGCTGGCCAGATGGATGAAGTGCGGCTATGGGCACGGTCCCTACAGGAGCCAGAGATCAATCAATGGCTGAATCGTCCTGGTGAAGTGTTTGATGAGGCGCTCTACCTGGCCTTTGATGATGGGCCAGGCCGCAGGACGACCGATCTCTCGCGCAATCGCCAGGCCATTGCCCTGGGCGGCCCGGCCTGGATCGCCTCCGATGCCGGCAGCGACACCAGCCGGTAGCAAGGGCCTATGAACTTCAAAGTCTTTGTCATCATCAGCGTAGTGTTGCTGCTCTGCCTCCTGGCTGTCGGCGTCACAATCGGGGGGCGGGGTGGCCTGTTGCCGACCATCGATCTTCAGGCCGACTGGGCAAGTTGGGCGCGCAACCGCTTGACCACCAAGCTGGGCAGCGATGAACTAACGCTGGTTGCCGGTCAAGCGGCGGGTTGTGCTGTGGCAACGAACCAGTTGGTTGTCCCGCAGAACACAACTTGTCAATGGGCGATCCCGGCCTCGGATCAGTCAACCCGCCAGTTGCAATTGCAGATCCGCGACGCCAACAGTGCTGTGACCGCCATTCTTGAACAACCGAATGCGCTCCGGCTGGAAGCGACGCTGACAGTCAGCAGCACTGTCAACCCGTTTGACATCTACCGCAATCAGGACGGCCAAGGCGCCACCCTTACCCTGCGCGATTGTCAAATCAGCAGCGCAGCCACCGTGACCACCACCGAAACCACCGCTGTCAATGCGCCCAACACCCATTGCACCTTGACTATGCAGTAGGCGTTGTGAACCTGTATATTGTTGATGTTTGAGGTTTTACAGGCCATCTGGTCGTTACCGGAAGGAGCAACCATGGATGAGGTTTTAACACCTGAACGTGTATTAGAAATAGGACAGGAGTGGAAGCGTTTACTGATTCAACATACCCCTAAGGCTGAATTGAAAGAATTGATCTCCACTGAGTTAAAGCAGGAGTTGATTGATCAAGGTATTGAGCAAGGTATTGGAGTTTATATCGATTTAATTTTTCAGCGGTTTCTATCCAATACCCAATATCGAATACCAGCTATTTGATATTGGGTATTGGACAAATCGGTATAAAGTCTATTGATTGACTTATTACCTTGTTTACCGCGGTTTGAGCGCCAGCACAATCGACATAATGGCTCCAATCAGCAACACAATGGCGAGAATAATGGCAATGATCGCCACGACGATGGCGGCGATGGCGTCGGTAATACTCACCAGAATGCCTGGCACGATGCCGTGTAAAAAGCCCACGATCACATTGGCAACCAGCGCCAGCAGAAAGAAGATCACCAGCCCCTTGTTCTCCAGAAAGCGTTGATGGGCCAATAGCAACGCACCGCCAAAGAGGATCTTGAGGGTAAAGAGCAGCCCCAACACCGCTGCGGCGGCCCCACGCGGAAAGGAGCCGTAAATGATCAGATAGGCGATGGTGCCAAAGGGGAAGGAGAGCAGCATGGCGACCATGACCATCAACTTGCCAAAGGCCAGAAACGCCTGGCCGATAGCGGCAAGGAGCAGGAGGAGGGCGAAGATCAAGGTGAGACAGCCCTGGATTTTGGCATGGATGTAGGCAGGAATGAGCAACGCCAGCGTCATCAAGAGCAGGGTGAAGGCGAGGATGGCATCGACATATTGCAGCGTCTCGACGCCAAAGCCGGCGATATCGGTGGGCAAGTTGGCGAGTTCGCTTTCGCGCTCACTTTGCAGGCGCGCCAGCGTCTCGCGCTGTTCGGGAGAAAAATAATCAAGGGCGCCGCCCAGTTGGAGGCTACCGGTAGCGACGGAAAAACCGGCCAGCCGTTCCGCTACCGTTCTGGCGCTGAGCGCGCTGCGTTCAATCAGGACAATGACAATGATCAGCAGGAGGGCGATCAAAAAAAAGGGTACGCGGAGACGGTTCATGGCGTTGGGCTGTCCATGCCGCTTCAGGCCGTCGCCATACGATCGGCCAACTGCCGTCGCATCTGCTGTTGCGCTACCAGCCCAATGATGCTGAGAATTACACCTGCCAGCACCAGCGCCGCGGCCAGCGTCAAGAGACCGCCCAACCACTCCAGCGTCACCGCCAGCCCCAGGTAGATCCAGAGAAAAAGCGCCCCGCTGAGTTGGAGCAAACTGCCGCCGATGGCCGCCAACTGCGCCAGCCGTTTCGGTTGGATGATCAGGTTGTGATAGCACGTCATCGCTTCGACAATCACCCAGAGCAAAAGGCCGGGTAGACTAAAGTAGACCGCCAGCGCACCGGCGCGGTCGATTTCGTACCACTGGAGAATCAGCGCCACCAGCGCCCCCAAGAGGACAAAGACACCAATGGTCACGGTTGGCGTCAGTAAGGTCAATAGAGCTTGCAGCGTCGCCGACCAGTGAATAGGGAGCGGCGACGGAACGCGACTGGCTACGGCCTGATCGGCGGCTGGTTGCGTTGGCGCGGGTTGTGGTGTGGTTGCTGGCGTCGCCGCTGGCGCCGGTTGCGATGGTGTACTGACCGCCGTCGGTTGATTGGTTGCGGACAGTGGCGTGACCGGTGGTGCGGCTTTGGGGCTGCGTCGCAGACGTGATCCGATGGTTTGCCCAAGCCGTTGGAATATTGCCGTAAAGCGTTGTAGCAGTGGGCGTAGACGCGTCCACTGTTTGGCAATAGCCCCGGCAAGAACCCTCACGCGTGCGCCCACTTGCCGGGCAACCGCTTGACTTTGTTGCAGGGCGGCTGCCGTTGCGGCGCGACGCGCACGTTGGCTATCCGGCGTTTGCGGCGGTAGCGCCAGGTAGATGCCGATGGCAATGGTTGCCAGGCCGACGACCAAGCCGACAAGCCAGAAGAGCTTATTGGCCCCGTCGCTCGCTTGGCTCAACACCGGCAGGGCGCCCATGCCAACGACAATGGCAACGGCGCGGCTGATCAACGTCACGATCTGCTGAAGCAAGGTAGGCTGCTGAAGCAAGGTGGGCTGCTGAAGCAAGGTGGGCGCCGGCGCGCTTATGGCAGCCGCTGGTTTGCTGTTGTTCTGCATTGATCCCCTCCACTGAAGCAATGTTTATGGTCGCAAACAACGCCTAAGGGTGCGTAAAAGGGTAAATTGTTGCTCTTGGCGAGTTCGTGACTCGCCCTAGCCGTTGCGAGTCACGAACTCGCCAAGAACAGATCGGGAAGTTGTTTTTAGAGGCTCACTTAGCGCGAATGGGCGCGCGGTCTGGCTGGTTGCCGCCCAAGTTGTTGCTGCAAATCGGCAACGCGCCCCCGCTCTGCTTCCACGACCTTGTTGCGTCGGCTGACCAGGCTCATCACCACGCCGCGCAGCGTGCCAAAGCCGGCAAAGGCGGCGCCAATCGCAAAGGTCAGAGTCCAACCAAAGGCCGCAACATCCCCGACCTGTTTGGCAATCAGATAGACCACAATGATCAGCGCCCCCATCACCTGCCAGAGATTTTTTTCAAAGGTCATGTAGGTGACAACGGTAATCTCCCATTGGGTGTACCAGCGTTGGGCCAGCCGTCCCAGGCTGATCAACTCGGCCAAGGTCCACGCCCCCGTCGCAACCAGGCCAAAGCCAAAGACAGCGCTTTCCGCCGGTGTTTGCCACTGGAAAATGAGCAGAGCCGCAAAACTGCCGCCAAGCAAGAGGAAGAGGATGGCGCCGGCCACTCCCTTGCGCCAGTCCAGACGAATATTTTGATAGCGATTGAATTGCGCCAGGAGCAGTGCCACCAACAAGGTCACAGTTAGCAGCCCCAGAAAGCAGATCCAGAACCATTCAATGGCGTGCCACCCTTGCAGAAAGGCCGGGTTGAGATTGACGGGGACCAGGATGGCGAGCAAGGTGCAAGCGCCCACGATGGTGTTGAGAATCCCCGCTTCCGGCGTCGCGCTCTCTCCTTCCACCAGCCAACGCTGCAAGAAGGAGTAGCCCACCACCAGCGCCAGCAAAGCGCCTAGATGACCAACCCACCACCAACCGGGGTTTGATGAGAGAATGATATGTGCGCCAATACCCGATAGCACCCCGACCGAATTGGCCAGGTCGGCAAAGGCGCCACCGCTCAAGGCTTTATTCCAGTTCCACAGCCCGACCAGGCGGCTGGGCGGCTGATTGGCCGGATCAGGGCCGCGGGGACGGAGCAGGTAGAAGAAACGGACGAGCGTGACCAGATGTAACAACACCAACGCTGTCAGGAGAAGGATAATGCCAATATAGCCCCCAAACCCATCGATCAAGGTGGGCAGGTCAAAGGCCGCCACATAAACCAAGTCGATCAAGAGAAGAACCATTAGAAAAAGAGCGATGTTGGAAAAAAAGCCTTGCATATCGCGCCAGTTGCGATAACGAATCCACAACACAAATAAAATGCCGGCGATCACTCCGAACAGCGTGATCGCAACCGCCAGTGCTGCTGTCATCGGCCTCTCCTTCGGGAAGTGCATGGGTGGAATTCGGTGCGGTAGCCGGCAATGGGTAGGTTGCCTTAGTGCCATTATACCCTATACCCCACCAAAATCACCAAGCGCTGGAACAATGATCGGCGCTACCTGAATCCGCATCTCTAGCTGATCGTATCCAACATCGCGACTGCGTTGTCGCCCAGGTCAAAGAGGAAGGCGAATTCTCGCTTGTTTAAGTTGTTGGCGCACCTGTGCTATACTCCCTGCGATAAGAGGTAGTATTAAACTAACGAAACAAAGCACAAACCAACGCAGAAGGAGAAACATCTATGCTCATAGGCTACGTCAGCGATGAACGGTATGTCGCCGTGCCGGATACGTTGCTCGAATTTGAACGGGACGGCGACTCGGTCGAAGCCCGGTCGCGCGCGACCGGCGCGGTCTATGCCAATTTGGCGCCGGGACCCTATCGTGTGACCCTTTACAAACCGGGCTATGGTCAGAAGAGCGTCGAAATGACCGTGCAACCGGGCATTCCCCATCACTTTCGTCTGTTGCCCGATGGCCTGTTGAGTTACATGTGGCCCAAGTGGGTGCGCGCCGGGGAACGGGCCGAGTTTCGTGTCCATGCCGTGGAAGAGTACAAGTTGGAACTGTGGCGTTATGGCTGGCAGAAGGAATTTATTCGCCTGATCGGTTGGTACGACGAACATGGCCCGCGTGCCACCATGCAGATCACCCCCGACGGCGACTACACCCAAACCGGCGTGCAGTGGAACAAATTTGGCTACACCAGCCCCCACCACTTGCAATATATCACTGCGCCGGCCCGCTCCGGTCTCTACTATCTCCATGCGAAGACGCCGTCAGGGCGCTTTTTTGCCTGTCCGTGGATTGTCGCCCCAGCAGAGCCGACGGCCAAATTGGCGGTGCTGGCCTCCAACATGACCTGGAATGCCTATAACAGCTTTGGCGGTCGTAGCAATTATATCAACCCTGATCGCTTGCCGGAACGGCCCACCGTCAACGCACGCATGGATCTCAAGCGCTATACCGACCCCGACAATATCAGCTATGATTCAGACACCTACGACCCGCTCTCCTTCGACCGCCCGGAAGCAATCAACAACATCCCCGAAGCCACGCAGATCACCGACCCGATTGCCGGCCGCGCACCCAATCACATTGCGCCGGCAGAATGGCGCTTCCTGGGCTGGTTGGAACGGGAAGGTTTTGCCTATGACCTGTACGCCGAAACCCAGTTGCATTCCGGCGTCTTGAAATTGGACGACTACAAGGTGTTGGTCATCAGCACCCACCCCGAATATTGGTCAAAACAGATGTATTTTACGCTAAAAGCGTGGGTGCAAGAACGGGGCGGCAAGCTGCTATACCTGGGTGGCAACGGCATCAACGCCGAGGTGGAATTTGTCGATCAATACACGGTCATCTATCAAAACGCCAACGCCCGTGTCTGGCCCAAGAACCCAACATTGGAAAGCCGCTTTCATGCCCGCGTCGGTGAATCGGAAGCTAATCTGCTGGGCATTGTTTACGATGAAAAGGGCATCATGACCGCGGCGCCCTACCAGGTTATCGATGAAAACCACTGGGTCTTTGCCGGCACACGGCTGAAAAATGGCGACAGCTTTGGCGCTGCCAGTCTCCATGAACGAGTACCGGGCGGCGCCTCCGGCCATGAGACCGACAAGATTTCCCCTTCGTCACCCAAGCAGGTTCATCTGTTGGCCAAGGGCATGAACCCGAACGAGGGGGGCGGTCACATGGTCTACTATGACACGGCTAGCGGCGGCGAAGTCTTTTCCGTAGGGTCGATCACCTGGGTGAGTTCGATCCTGGTCGATGAGAAGGTAGCGCAGATCACAGCCAATGTGCTGGCGCGCTTTTTGCGGTAACAAGCCAATGAACCACAAAGACACAAAGCACACGAAGTCTTTCAAGAATTTCTTCGCGTGCTTTATGTCTTTGTGGTTACTATTTTTCCAGCAGGAGAATTGCCTATGTCCACTGTGTATGAATCCTTAGGAGTGCGCCCTGTGATCAACGCCATTGGCACCTTTACGCGACTCAGTGGGTCGCTCATGCCGCCGGAAGTGGTGCAGGCGATGGTTGAGGCGTCGCAACACTTTGTCTGCATTGAAGAATTGCAATACCAAGCCGGCAAGGTGATTGCCGAACTGACCGGCGCCGAAGCAGGCTATATCACCTCTGGCGCCCAAGCGGGCCTAGTGCTGTCGATTGCCGCCTGTCTCACCGGCCTTGACCCAGCCAAGATGGATCGCCTGCCCCACACCGACGGAATGCCCAATCAGGTGATCATGGCCAAGGCCCATCGCAACCACTATGACCACGCCGTGGAAGCCGCCGGCGGTCACATTGTCGAGGTGGGGACAGAGACATTGTGTCGTCCAGAAGAAATTGCCGCCGCCATTACTGACCAGACCGTCGCCATTCTTCATTTGCCCTGGCCCAATGGGAAGATCACGCTGGCTGATACGGTTGCGGTTGGGCGACGACATGGCATTCCGGTCGTTGTCGATGGCGCCGGAAAGCTGGATAACCCAGACAACTTGCGTAACTTTATCGCCCAGGGGGCCGATCTGGTGGCTTATAGCGGCGGCAAATACGTGCGCGGCCCGCAAGCGTCGGGCTTTGTGGCTGGGCGACGTGATCTGATCGCCGCCATTGCCTGGCAACACCTGGATATGGATGCAGTGCAAGCGGTATGGACCGCGCCACGCGAACTACTAGGCGTGGCGCGAATGCCCTTTATGCCGCGTCAGGGCATTGGTCGGGGGTACAAAGCCGGCAAGGAAGAGATTGTCGGGTTGATTACTGCTCTACGCCTCTATGTGGAGCGCGATCATGCCGCCGAACGGGCGCGCTGTGCGCAGCAGGTGCAGAACATTGTCACGGGGCTGGCCGGCCTGCCCCATGTTCGCGCCGAAGTGCTGCCGCCGGTCGAAGGGCGAATGCTACCGCTGGCCCGCATTGCCATTGATGAAAAAGCGCTGGGCATGACCGGCTATGAGTTTATCTGGGCGCTGAAAACGGGTGATCCTTCAATCCATCCGCTAGAACGCGAATTGGCGCAAGGCGCAGTGGTGATCCACCCCTTTGGCTTACAAGCCGGCGACGACGCGCGGATCGTCAAGCGCGTTAAAGAAATTGTACACCTATCAAACGCCTAAGGCGCATTCAAAGAATAAAGTATCCAGAGTCGTAGGGGCACGAGGTTGGGCGGAAGATCACGTTGCGACAAAATGACCGTTCTGCCCGCCCAACCTCATGCCCGTACTGGATAGCTATTTGTTTGAAGATGCCTAACCACTCGCAGTCGCGCCTAAAAGGCAACCGGTCACCGGTTGCCTTTTAGGCGCGACTACGAGCGGGGTTGGTCATTACGAAATTGTGGTGCAAGGGGTTTGACAGCATCGAGCCACTCATTCAGCATGATCGCGATCGCTCAACGCTTTGCCCAACTGGATTGCCTGGTCGCCAAAGCGCTTGCGCAGGGTTTCTAATGCCTGCCAGAGCCGTTCTTCCTTTTCATTGGGCGCATCCCAGAGCGACAACTGGCGGGCGGCATTGCTCAAGCCGGTGACGCCAACGCCGATGAGCCGCACTAGTTGGCCCTGCCACTCCTGGTCAAAGAGGCGCACCGCCGCCAACCGGATCTGCTCACCATCATCCAGTGGCTGGGGAAAGCTCGTCTGGCGGCTGAGGGTGGTAAAGTCGCTCCAGCGCAGTTTGAGTTTCACCGTTGTGGCCGTGAGCCGTTTATGTTTTAGCTCCTTGCTCACTCCTTCGGCTTGTTCCGCCAGCACCCGCCGCAACTGGTCGCCGTCCCGGACATCACGGGTAAAGGTGGTCTCCTGGCTGATCGACTTCGATTCCCGGTGGGGTTCGACCAGGCGGTGGTCAAGTCCTTTGGCGTGGTGTGACAGGTCGCGGCCATTCTTGCCAAAGCGGCTTTCCAACTCTGTCTCCGGCCAGCGAGCAATGTCGCCGATGGTGGTCATACCCAGTTCACGCAGACGGGTCGCTGTTTTGGGGCCGACGCCCCACAACTCCTCACAGGGCAAAGGCGCTAAAAACTCAGCTTCATGCCCCGGCGGCACAACAGTGATGGCGTTGGGGGGCGCGCCACTGCGGGCCGCGGCTTTGCCCACATTGTTGGCAATCTTCGCCACCAGTTTGTTAGTCGCCACGCCCAGCGAACAGGGCAGATTCAACTCTTTGCGGATTGTACCTTGCAACTGACGGGCGATCTGCTCCGCCGGTTCAGCTTGTGGGGTGACATCCAGGAAAGCTTCGTCAATGGAAAGTTGTTCGACCAGTGGTGTCAAGGCATGCAGCCGCTCCATCACCTGTTGCGAAACCTTGCCGTAGGTGCGATGATGCGCCGGCACAATCAACAACGCCGGGCAAAGCTTCAGCGCCTGACTCATGGGCATGGCCGACCGCACGCCAAACTGACGCGCCGGGTAGGAGCAGGAGGCGACGACGCCCCGTTCTTCGGGCCGACCACCGACGGCAAAGGGCTTGCCGCGCAGCTTCGGCTCGCGCTGCTCTTCCACGGCGCAATAAAAGGCATCGAGATCGAGATGGATGATCTTGCGGCTGCTGTTCATGGCGCCTTATTATACCGCTGGCTGGCCGATTTGTCATAGCGCCTGGCCTACTTTTTCCAGTTGAAATTGACGATACCAGTTGATGGTATCAAGCAACGTCTCTTCAACGGGACGCGGCTGGAAGCCCAGGTCCCGCTTGGCTTTGGCGGCGGAAACATGATGGCCATTTTTCATCGTGCGGATGCCATTCATGGTGATTAAAGTCTCTGTCCCACGTAGCCGCGCCATGGTTTCTGCAAGCCAGGCCAGCAATAGCGCTGCCGGATAGGGGATATGAAGGCGGGGCGCCGGCACTTTGCTGAGCTTGGCAAGCAGTTGGTTGATGCTGGCCAGGCTTAGGCATGGGCTGGCGCCCCTGCTCGTGGAAGGACAATTTCCCCCCGACCACACCGACCCGCAAGTGCAAGAGCAGACCATCACCTTTCATCTGGAACGGGTGCTGGCAGCGTTGGTCGCCTAGCCCCAAACACTTCGTGACGCCCGGTGACACAATGCCGCTAATGGGAAATTTGTCGCGAGGTCGCTTCGTCCGGACGAAGCGACCTCGCGACCTCGCGACAACTTGCAGAAGCACCAGGGCAGTTGTACACTGTAGCCAATTTCAATATTCCCAACCAATCACAGCAAATTTTGAGGAGCAGTGGGTGTGAACATTTTAGGCATTGACATCGGTGGCAGTGGCATCAAAGGGGCCATTGTGGATGTAAAAACCGGGGAGATGAGCACGGATCGTCATCGGATTGACACCCCCAATCCTTCGACCCCGGCGGCAGTGGCGGAAGTGGTGGCGGAATTAGCGCGTCATTATGGCTATCAGGGGCCGATCGGCTGCACCTTCCCGGCGGTGGTGCAACATGGCGTGATTATGACCGCCGCCAATGTGGATAAGAGCTGGATCGGCACAAATGGCGAAACGATCTTTCAGGAGACAACCGGCTGTCCGGTTCATGTCCTCAACGACGCTGACGCCGCCGGTGTGGCCGAGATGCGCTTTGGCGCCGGACGCGATCGCAAAGGGGTGGTGATCATGCTCACCTTTGGCACCGGCATTGGCAGTGCGATCTTTATCAATGGCCAATTGCTGCCCAACACCGAATTTGGTCACATGAAGATTCGGGGTAAGGACGCCGAACATCGCGCCGCGGCCCGCATCCGAACCGAAAAGGATCTCAACTGGAAACAGTGGGCCAAACGGGTGGACGAGTTCCTGCACGAGATGGAATTTCTCTTCTCCCCTGATCTCTTTATCATCGGCGGCGGCGTTAGCAAGAAGTTTGATAAATTTGCGCCCCATCTGACCGTGCGCGCCGAACTGCAACCAGCGCAGTTACTCAACGAAGCGGGCATTGTCGGCGCGGCAATGGCCGCCTCCGAAATCTTCCCGCCGCCCAAGAACAAAGGCGGTCGCCCCAAAAAGGCCGTGCAACCGGAAAAGCTGGTCGATTAATCCGCATTGACAAGTTTACACAGATCGGAAGAAGCACTGATTTCAACCAGGAGAACAGCGCTTCTTCCTATCTGTGTGATGAGCATTAGGCAATTGATGCGGTAAACGGAACCGAATCGGCACGGGCGTGCCTGGCTCGGCATTACCGAAAGCCGACTTGTTACCGTCTGACCAGTGGTAGATAGAGTTTGGGCAAGGGTCTACCAAAGATGGCGAACTCGGTCAGGTGGCAGATGTTGACACTAAAGTAGTTCTCTGTCAGGTTGCGTGTGTAGATTGACGCCGGTGTACAGGTCGTAGCCGCATCGACCCAAGCGCCGGTCGCTTCGTCGTAATAGTTGAGCAATAAACTGCTTTCATCCACCCCATTGATATTTGCCGCAAGGTAATTAATCCGCACAGCCACGGGCTGTTTGAACACAAAGCCATCCAGCACAACGCCATTGGTCAAGGCATCCAACGTGAAACTTTGACTGGCGAACATGAAGTTATTAGGCACTAACGGATCGCGGCCCGGTTGCAACATAAATTCGGTGGCCTCATCAACTGCGTTGCCGGGAATCGTAAAGGTGAAAAGGTTCGCGACTTGGTCGCTATAGCTGAGATTACCCCCTAGAATGGGATCAACCAAGGTGACAATGGGGGTTGGTGTCGGCGTTGTACTTTCCAATGTCGCTGTCGGTGTCGGTGTTGCTGTGCTGGTTGCCACGGCTGGTATCGACGTGGCTGTGGGGGTGGGAGTGCTAGTCGAGTCGGCTACGGTTGTGGGGGTAGATGTTGTGGTTGGCGTACTCGTCGGGATCACCGTGTTACCGGCGGTTGGCGTGGCAGTTGGCGTGCGTGTCGCCGTTGGCGTACGCGTGGCAGTCGTTGTGGCCGTTACACCGCCCAAGACCAATTCAATGGTGTCACTAATCGTGACCGTCGTCTGCCCGCTCCGGGCTTCCATTTCCACCAGACGCACGCCGGCATCGTTATTCAATGTCCAGGCTACATCATTTTGGAAGGGTTGCCAGTCGCCCCACGTTCCGCCGTCATTGCGCAGCCGCATGTCGGTCCAGCCACCGTAGATATAGAGTGACACCGCCGTTGTCGTTGTCTGGCGCGCCTCGCGATTGATAATGAGCAAGGAGACGCCGTTGCGCGTGGTGAAATCTTGCGTCCAATACTTGTTGTAATAACCGACGCCGATCTCGCGGTAGCTCCCCAAAATGGCGGCTTTGTGACCGCTACTCTTCATCCAGGCATCCATAATCGCCTGGGGCGAGGTGGTGCCACTGCCCACATTTTCAGTCAACGTGTCAAAATCTGGGTAATATTTTCTGACCCGCTCGTTCCAGGTGCAGACTGTTACAAGCTGATCCGTGGCATCACGGTCTTTGGTATAGTGATCCTGGTAGCGATCTTGCGCCATATCCGCCGAGTGATAGCGCGCTGCTTCCGCCAACTGGTCAATGGCTTTGTAAGGGGGAAGGCTGACTTTGGCGCGCTCAATATTAACCAGCTCAACTACTTGCGCTTCGGCTTGCGCATTGGTTGCCGCGACATACTCACCACCGCAGCCGGTAAAGGTCGTCGCCGCCCGCAGGGTCAGCAAGGGGATAAAGAGGGGTAGCCCCACCACCAGCATCACGAACCACAAGCGACGATGTATGATAGACGCGGGAAAGCGCCGGATGGTCTTCTGCATACCCATACCCCCAGTTTGGTAAATTTCATGATAGTATTACGAAAACGAAAGTTGTCTTAGATTATCACGGGATGGGTGCAGTTTCGTTAACAGCTTGCTGTCAAAATCGGCTGGAAAGGTAAAGCTGTCAATGGTGCATGAACATCGAGCACTTGGGCAGCGGCTGGTGAGAGCGGGGGGTACGGTCGTTGGGTGATCGCCGTGAGAAGCTGACGCCAGTGTCGGCAAATGGACACAATTCTGTCTTCCACTTGTCATACTTTTGTCACAACTGCTTGTTATGCTGTAGACGCCCCAGACGGTCGCACATCAACCTGATAATTGGGGCAAGCTTCCAATGGCGCCTGATAGATGCATACCTGGTGTGCAAGAGCAAACGTTCTGTGGTTATAGTATCAGTAGACCGCAACACACCCAGAAGCGCATAGACTGACTCTGGACTACGCTAC
>JAPKMW010000033.1 GCA_026645575.1 Caldilineaceae bacterium | reverse complement strand
CAATGCTGAAGGACCGCTTTGACGATTTTGGTTCTTATTTTCAGCCTTTTCTGGTCTTGACATTGGGGTCAACTATAGATATTTGGGGGATTTTTGAATCTTTGGTGGCAAAACTTGATCCAATCCAAAAATAACAGTGAGAAATTGTAACACAACCTGGACGTCCGAAAATGATGTTTGGCGGCATTACACTACTCCTCATCCTGTTTAGTTTTGCCGAGGCAGCATCTTTGATCATACACAAATAGATAACCCCTTGCCCTTGTGTTTATGCTCACGTAAAAGTTGACCAATTATCGCCACACCTTTTGGCATGAGCCGCCTATCACCAATCCCGATCATTGCCAGCGGGAGCAACCCGTATCGGTGCCTTGCCTTGCGCATGGAGTCTTCCCTATGCGAACGGGTCCACCTGCGGCACGAACACAACAGCGGATGGTGGTCGCAGCGGATTGTGCTATCGGTGTACTTCTTTGGTTAGGGCAGTCAATCCGTTCCTGCCAATTCCAACGTAAGTCATAGCGGTGACAAGGTCAAAACAAACTTGGTTCTCACTTCCTGCTGTGGTAAAGTAGGCAGAGAAAGGGGAAACAGCCATGTTTGAGATTACAACATTTACACCCAATCATACCGTACAACTGCCGCCAGAGATCGCCAAACGGTTTTTGCCCAAGGATCGCTTCATTGTCTGGTGGGAAGGCGACACTTTGCATCTACGACGCCTGACCCCCTCGTTGCTACAACGGGTGGCAGATGCGCCGGAAGACGAAGCAATGTCGCTCGATGAAATTAATGAGATTGTCCATGAAGTGCGGCAACGCCGGCAAGCAGTCAAGGCGGAAGGGTATAACCACCGATCGCCCTGTCTCTTCGTTACAACACAAAGATTGTGACCACCTTTGGCCTGAGCCGCAGTTTGTCAATCCTCGTCACAGGATCACGTTTGTCCAACCTTTACATCGATTACGACTTGCAGTAGAATAGCCTCATGCCGACAATTCTGTTTAGCGGTCCCTACCGCTTCTTTTTCTATTCACTCGACTGTCACGAACCACCGCATGTGCATGTGGAACGGGACAAAAATGTCGCAAAGATTTGGTTGACACCAATTCGAGTTCAGAGTACCGGTGGTTTCAAACGGAGTGAGATCAATCGCATTCTGGACATCACCGAGGAAAAACGCGAAGAATTACTGCGAGGATGGGATGAACACTGCGGTGCTTGAACTACAAAATATTATGGTCGAAGATGTCAACGTGAGCGAGGATACCCTGACTGTCGATCTGAGCGATGGTCGCTCATTAAGTGTGCCGCTCGCCTGGTATCCCCGGCTCTATCATGGCACGGCCCGCGAACGCAACAACTGGCGTTTAATCGGGCAAGGTGTGGGAATTCATTGGCCGGATGTCGATGAGGACTTGAGCGTCGAAGGATTATTATTGGGCCGGAAATCAACCGAAAGTCAAGCTTCTTTGGCGCGCTGGCTGGAAAAACGGCGCGTCATGCACCCCGTTGCCGCTTAACGCCACCGCTGACAAACACTCTGGATGCCAAGTCCGTCAATCATGTCTTGCACGGACTGATTGGTTTGATCCCACCAGCGCCTGTTAATGCCCTCTTGCTCAATTACAAAGTGAACTCAGCGATAGGGATAGAGCGTCTATCATTACGCCAATGACCCATGAGTAGCTGAGTTGCCGGTTTCCTCTGGTTGACGATATAATACGATCAGTCTATGGAACAGGGATGAGTTCTTCGTAAAATTAGCGATCAAGGAGGCGACCCATGAGTCATACCATTGCAGAACGCATTACCGTGAACCCGGAACAATGTGGCGGACGGCCCTGCATTCGCGGGATGCGCATTCGTGTGGTCGATGTATTAGAATTATTGTCAGCCGGCTTGAGTTTTTCTGAGGTGCTAGAAGAATTACCCGATCTGGAACAAGCCGATCTGTTGGCCGCCTTGCGTTTTGCCACCAGTCGTGTGAATCATCCGGTTTTGGTGGCGGCATGAAAATCTGGATCGATGCACAGTTGTCGCCCGCCCTTGCCGCTTGGATCACCGATGAGTTTGGCATAGAGGCCAAAGCGGTTCGCGAGCTTGGCTTACGCGATGCGACCGACCAGCAAATTTTTCTCCGCGCAAAACAAGAATCCGCTGTCGTTCTTACCAAAGATAGCGATTTTGTTGATCTCGTCAAGCGCTTAGGAACGCCACCGCAAGTGCTATGGCTAACTTGTGGCAATACTTCCAACATACGCTTACGGCAGATCCTCGCAAAAACCCTCAGTCAGGCCCTTACCCTGCTGCGTACAGGCGAACCAGTCATTGAAATTAAAGATATTGGTAATTGAGCGTTGCCGGTGTGCTTTGACGAGACAAAATTCAACAAAGCGTCGCGCATTAGGATTATTGCTCAAAACGCATCGGCCAATCAACCCAAAATCTGAACCGTACGGTTCACCCCTTCACTGACCCTTGAATCAACGCCGTGATGATCTGGCGCTGGAAGAGGACAAAGATGATCAGCGTGGGCAACAAGATCAGCAGGGTGCCGGCGCAGAGCAGGGGAACATCGGTGGCGTAGTGGCCCTGGAACGCGCCCAAGGCGCCGGCCATCGTGCGTTGCGTCGGGTCTTCGACAAGGACCAACGCCAGGAGAAACTGATTCCACGTCCAGATCGACAGCAGAATCCCCAGCGACGCGATGGGGGCGCGCGCCAGCGGCAAGTGGATGCGCCAGAAGAGATCCCAGATGGTTGCACCATCGACGCGGGCCGCCTCCGAGATTTCGGCCGGCCTGTTGACTACCCTTTGAGGCCGCTGGTCACTACGCCCTGCATGATGTATTTCTGCACAAAGAAGAACATCACCACCGGGGGCAGGATATAGAGAACCGAGGCCGCCAGCGTCGGCGTGACGATGGGAAAGCCCTGGGGATTGACATAGGCCGTGATCAATTTTACGGCCAGCGTGGTATTCCGGTCAGTCAGATAGAGCAGGGGCATGAGCCAGTCACCCCAGACCGACAAGAAGGCCAGAATGAACGACGTCGCCAGGGCCGGATAGGAGTTGGGCAGCACGATTTGCAAGAAAATGCGTAAGACGCGTGCGCCGTCCACCTCCGCCGCTTCTTCCAGCTCGGCTGGAAAGGAGAGGAAGAACTGGCGGAAGAGGAAGATAAAGAAGGGACTGGCCGACAAGCCCCACAGCAGCCAGGGCCAGTAGGAATTGGTGACCCGCAGGTTCGAGAAGAGGACGAACTGGGGAATGATAAAGATGCTGGCCGGGATCAAAATGAGCGCGACAACGACCGAGAAGAGTCTGGCCCGCCCCACGGCTGGAATGCGCGCAAAGCCATAGCCGGCCATGGCGCTAGTCATGACCGTAAGCGTGGCAAAGCTCGTCGCCAACAGGAACGAGTTGAGGGCATAGTGGCCGAAGTCAATCATGGTCAACGCCAGGTAATAGTTTTGCCACTGCGCCTTTTTTGGGAAAAACTGCAATTCTTCCGCGATGTACTCGCTCTCCAACTTTAGCGACGTGCTGATGAGGTAGACCACCGGAATGACCAGCACGACAGTGACAGCAATGAGCAGTGTGTAGGTGACCACCTTACTCACTTGGCGGTGAGTCAAGCCCCTACGGCTCGTGGTTGCGCGCATCAGTTTGCATTCTCCTATGTCTCAGTATCTGAGTGGACCCACTTGGGTGCACTCCAAAACAAAACCGCCGTAAAGAGCAGGATGAGGATGACCAGGAACCAGGTCAACGCCGTGGCATAGCCGTAGCGATGAAAGCCAAACGCCTGGCGAAACGAGTGAACCATGAAGAGATAGACATCACGAGTCGGCGCCGCCCCCAAGGCGCCACCGCCACCGCCGGCAGTCGGCGCCAGCAACATGGGCAGGGCGAAATATTGCATGGCCGTTACAATGGAAAGCACCATTTGGTAGAAGATAATGGGCGTCATTAACGGAATGGTCACATGGCGCAAGGACTGAAAGCGGTTGGCGCCATCGATCACCGCTGCTTCTTCCAGCGACACAGGGATGCCCTGCAAGCCGGCCAGGAAGATGACAATGCCCGCGCCAAGACCAGTCCACACGGCGATGGTGGTAAGGGAGATCATGGCATATTCAGTGAGCCAGTTGATCTGCACGCCAGGGAAGACGAAATCCAGCGTTTGGTTGACCAGGCCGAGCGTCGGGTGTAGCATCAGCCGACCGATCCAGGCCACGGCCACGAGCGGGATGACACTGGGCAGGTAGTACATGGTGCGGAAGAAGCCACGCGCCCGGATCCCCTGGTTGAGCAGGTAGGCCAGGATAAAAGAGAGGCACAGCCAGAGCGGTACATTGAGCGCCGTCCAGACAAAGACGCGCTGGAGCGACCAGAGTGCATCCTCATCACTGAAGATGCGCGTGTAATTCCTGAACCCCAGGAACTTCAGATTGCCGATATTAAGGCCATCGTAGTTCGTAAAGGAGATACCGACGCCCCCCAGCACTGGGATCAATACCAGGAAGATCAAGCCCAGCAGCCAAGGCGCAATGAACAGATAGAAGGCGATATTCTTTTGCATTCGGCGCGAAGCAAACCGCCGCCGCGTGTGCGGGGCGCCATGGGGTTGCACCGGTGTAAGGCCCTTGGTAGAGTTAGGCGATGTGGTGGTCATAGCTAGTCCTGATGATGACAAGAAAACGGCGAACTGAATTGGGCCATTCGTGTCAAGTAGAGGCTAAGCTCCCTTAGGATTGACGGGTCAATTACCTGTACAGCGGAGATTGAGAAATTGAGAGATTAAGTAACCGTCTAGAAATAACTTCCGCTCAGCGCGAGTCCGTGACTCGCCCTGGACCATTGCGAGTCACGGACTCGCGCCGAGCGGATCAGGAAGTTGTTTTTAGACGCTCACTAAGTATCTTAATCTCTCAATCCCCACTTTGTCCAAGAGCTTTCCTTGCCAATCCTTAGGCAGATCAGACTGACACGTTGCTAAGGGTGCGCCTTAACTTACTTGATCCTGTCCTTCTTGAATCGCCGTGTTCGTCTCCGACTCGATGCGGGCCAGGAGATCCTCAAAGCTCATCTCACCCTTGAGGGCTTGTTCCAGGTTCGTCATATAGACCTGACCAGGCACCATCGGCTCGCCACCGGCCAGATAGGGATTGAACTGGATCGTATCTTTGGTGTATGGCTCTTCGGCCTGGATGGTGGCCCACGTTAAGGAGGAGAGCGGCCCCTCTTTGGGGATCAGATCCCACAAGGAGGTCAAGCCGGGCAGACCCCAGCCGGACTTGGCGCGATCCTGCGCCGGCTCTTTCCCCATGAACCATTCAAAGGCCGTCCAGGCGGCATCCGGGTTCTTGGTGGAACTGGTTACAATGGCGCCGGCAGCCGTAATGCAGGGGTTTGCGCGTGTACCGTACCAACTAAAGCTAGGATACATTTTGATCTTGCCGGCTGCCAACGCCTGCTGGAATTCTTCACCAGGATCGGCGACGCAGAAACCGTGGAACCAATAACCGGTGCGCACAATCGCAAGGCGACCGCCGGTAAAGTCCGGGCCAAACCAGCCGGCCGGACTGGGGTTGAGTGCGCTGGGCATCACGCCCGCCTCGGCCAGGTCGAAGTAGTACTTGATCGCATTCACCACCGGCTCATTGTCCACGACCTGGATCGCCGTAAAGTCATCGTTATAAAGCGCGCCACCGGCTGCCTTGGCCATGACCATCCAGAAGCGGTCGATGAACCCGGTGGCCGTATCAAAGCCAAAGGTCTTGGTCTGGTTGCCCTCCCGGACGGTGACCGACTGCGCAATGGCGGCGATATCCGCTTCCGACGCCGCATTGGTGAGATCCGGCACATCCACACCTGCTTCTTCAAAGACCGCCTCGTTGACCCAAATGAAGCCGTCTGGCGCCCAGTCCTTGACCATGCCATAGAGTGGGCCATCGCCAATGCTCAACGGATCTCCCGCCCGGTAGTAGTTGTTGACCGGCAGCATGTCATCCACTTTCAACACGTCACTGGTCTCAAAGTAGGAATCCAGGTTCAGCAACATGTTGCGTCCCAACATCTGCGGAATATCCGG
Source organism: Caldilineaceae bacterium (assembly GCA_026645575.1). Next base: position 88,338 of record JAPKMW010000033.1, on the reverse strand, counting down.
CGCCATCGACCGCACCAGGTCAGGCGCCTCACCAGCGGCGAACATGGCATAGAAGCGGGTGGGATCCACGTCGACGCGCGTGAGGTGGACGGGTGCATAGTCCGCGTTGAACTGCTCGATCAGCGGATCGGGAATTTCAGTGGCATGGTACATCATCACCAGTTCGGTGGTATCGTTGGCCGGCGCGGCGGCGCCTTCACCAGCGGGCGCCGCTTGTTGGTCAGCGGGGGCGCCCGCCGGCGCGCAAGCGGAAATCGCCAACCCGACGCCCATCAACTTCAACAGATGACGCCGACTCAATTGGGTTGATTGTGAGAAACTCATCTTCTTTGACTCCTTTGGTGTTGATCCTGGATAGACTCAGCGCTAGTAATCGACAAGAATATGCCGCAAGCTAGTACAGCACAGTAATACACTGGTTACGACACTGTTCTAAAAATCATCAAAGATTTCGCAGATTAAAACAAAGGGAAAATCTGTGAAATCTGCGTAATCTTTGATCAAAAGCAGATTTCATGCGTATGGGTGTTCCCATTTCATGAAGACTGATATAAAAGCGCAATGATTAGAGCGCAGTTGTGTTCTGATCGTTGCGCAGAAAGTTAGCGAATCAACGGTGGCGCCATGACACTACCACGCATCATCAGATCGGCAGGAACCAACATATCTTGCCGAAAGGGTTCAGTGTGTTGGATGGCATTAATCACCAACTGAGCGACTAATTGACCCAGCCCCTGGCTCGGTTGGCGCACACTCGCCAGGGGCGGATCCAAAAATTGGCAAATCGGCAAATCATCATAGCCAATCACGCTCACATCCTGGGGGATACGTAGCTGCGCCTCACGCACGGCGCGATAGGCCCCTGCGGCCATCCAATCGGTGTGACAAAAAAGCGCAGTAACCTCTGGCGCGTTTGCCAGCAATTGGCGTGCGGCCTCATACCCTGCCTCAAACGACCATTCTTTACACTCTACCAGATACGTCGAGGATAATGACAATTGATATTCGGCCAATGCCCGTCGCGCCCCTTCAATGCGGTCTAGCGCCGGAATCCAATCACTAGAGCCAACAATTTGGCCGATAGCGCGATGGCCCAATGCCAATAGATAACGTATGGCCTGGTAGGCCCCATCGACATTGTCCACATCAACATTGATGGCGTGTGGAGTAGTCAGCTTGTGCGCCACGGTGACAATCGGCACATCAACACGCAATTCCGGGTCAGCAAAGCGTTTTGGTGTGAGAATGACAATGCCATCAACCTGACGCGCCAGCATGGCGTCGATCAGGTCGCAAAGGTCGCTGGCATTGTCACTGGTAAAACTCATCTGGCAGGCATAGCCCAGTGTGCGTGCTTGCTTTTCCAAACCCGTGATAATTTGGGCGCGAAAATAATCGTTCAGCGGCAGCGTAATCACGCCCAAGATATGGCTGCGCCGCGAGACCAAACTGCGCGCCAGCGTATTGGGTTTATAGCCCAGGCGACGAATTGTCTCCCACACATGTGCCCGCGTTGCCGCCGCCACATCAGGTCGCTGGTTAATGACCCGCGAAACCGTCTGTGAAGAAACACCACTGGCTGTGGCTACATCATGAAGCGTAACTTGGGGCATAGGAATTAGGCCCGCCTATAGCACAAGCAGCGTGAATAAATCGGGTTGGTTTTAGCATAGAGATAAAGGCTGAAGGGCAAGCCACAACCCAGACGGGTCGTCGGCTAGGGAAAGCGCACCAACCTTGCTGCTCCACAGTATTAATGTTAACGTTAACGGGAATTAACACAAAGTATATAACACAAACATGATGCTGTCAAATGCCAATTTTTTCGCGGAAAGAAGTGTTCAACCGCACCGCCTGCTAACCCGTTTTGACCGACCAAAATCCAACAATACGCCGATTGACAAACCCCTTCCTCTTCCTTACGATCACTCCAACGTAACCAACCATCATCGCAACGTTTGGAGTGATCCCCATGCAATCGCTATCGCGCTTTGTGGGCAGAGTCAGTCTGCTCTGCGCCCTTGTTTTGCTCACTGGTGTCTTCGCTGTCAACGCCCAAAGTACTCCACCCATTCGCATCAGCCAACTCTATGGCGGCGGCGGCAATAGCGACGCCATACTTCATTCTGACTTTATCGAACTGTTTAACGCCAGCCCGGAAGCCGTCAATCTCAATGGCTGGTCGGTGCAATATGCGGCGAAAGAGGGGACGGATTGGCTCGTCACCCCGCTGGGTGACGTGACCATTGCCGGCTATGGTTATCTGCTCATTCGCCAAGCTGCCGGCGAAGGGGGTAGCGACGCCGGCACAGCCCTCGAACTACCCGATGTCAGCGGCGAAATCAACATGAGCGCCAGCGCGGGCAAAGTTGCGTTGGTGGTTGAGACAATAGCAATCAGCGGTTTGTTTGATGGCATAGTGGTTGATTTTGTCGGCTACGGTGATGCCAACGAGGCCGAGACCGCACCAACCGACAAGCTTTCCAATACAAAGGCAGCCCAGCGGTTAAACGGCGGCTGTGTTGACACCAACGATAATGCCCGCAACTTTGAGCGCTTGTCACCCAATCCACGCAACAGCGCTTCGCCCCTGTACCCCTGCCCGGAATTGCCAGTCGAGATTCCCATGGAGGCGCCAACCGAAGAGCCAACGATCCTTGTGACTGAAGCGGTTACAGCGACAATTACCGAAACGCCCATTGTGACCCCGACAGCAACCGCTACGGCTGACGCGCCACTGGTTGAACAATTGCCGGTGAGCGAGTCGCCAACCGTCACAGTAACGGCGATTTTTACGGCAACGCCAGCCGCTACACCAGTAGTCGAGGAAGCCACCCCAACGCCGACAACCACGCCCTTGCCCACAGAAACGACGCTACCAGAGCCGACGCCAACCATCACCCCGCTTGCCGTTGCCCCCGAAAGTGCAACGCCAGCAAGGTTGTTGATCACCGAGTTTCTGGCCGACCCCAAAGCGGTCAAGGATGAGGCCGGTGAGTGGCTCGAACTTTACAACGCCGATATGGCGGCGGTGAATCTGAATGGTTGGACGTTGGCCGATCTCGATAACGACCGCCATACCATCGCGCAGGATCTCTTCATTCAACCCGGCCAATATCTGGTGCTGGCGCGCAATGGCGACGCAGCAACCAATGGCGGGGTAACGGCAGCTTATGTCTACCAAAGTCTGGCCCTGGCCAATAGTAGCGACGAATTGATTTTGTTAGCCCCCGATGGCGCCGAAATTGATCGGGTCATCTGGGGCGACGGCGCCATGACCACAGTGAAAGTCGGCGCCGCCAACCAACGGACGACATTGGACGCCAATCCGCTGTGGGAGAGCAGCCAAGATGCCTGGCCCGGTTCCGCCGGCGACAAAGGCACGCCCGGCACAGCTTACCAACCGCCCATTGTTACACCCACGACTACCCCGCCGCCAAACGCGACACCTGGCGCATTATGGCCGCTGGCAACGGCAACTAGCGATCTACAAATTGACGAAGTCCTCTACAGCGGCAGCGATGACGAGTTTATCGTCTTGCAAAATAGCGGCGCCACCCCGCTCGATCTCACCGGCTGGCTCATTGGTGATGCCGAGACGCCGGCAAAGAGCGAGGGACTCTATGAACTGCCCAGCGGTACGGTGCTGGCGCCCGGCGCGCTGTTCGTCCTGGCGCGCAACGGGCTGGCCTTTCGCAACCGCTGGGGTCGAGCCGCACACGCCGAGTTTGAACGGAAAGACGATCAAACGATTGATCTGGTGCGGCGACGCGACCTGGCAAGCGGTGAACTGGCTCTGAACGACAATGGTGATGAAGTGTTGCTCTTCAACCCAACGGGGGTTGTGGCCGATGCCGTCGCTTTCGACAAAGGCGGCTACACGGTGCTTGGCTTGATAGGAACGCTGGACGCGCCCAAGGGTGAAGCCATTCAGCGCGTTCCCGATGCCCGTTTTCCGGTGGTGAGCGAAGTGCGACAACGCTTTCTCTATGCCCCGCCGGATCCCTTTACGGCGCTCACACTACCGGCGCCGCTACCACAACCATCCCCCTTGTTGGATGATGGGTTACAGGTGGTTTGGGGATCGCTGGGCGCACAGAGCATCTTTAGTCCTGATGGCGCCGCCCCGCCCCACTATTTACTGGCCCTGGCCGCAGCGCAAGGGCTACACTTTTTGGCAGTCGCCGATCCGCTCTATGTCGCGCCTTGGCAGCAAGTGGATAGCCTAGTTGCCTTGCCGGCCTGGCGTTGGTCCGGCGGCGATGATGCGACGGCGATTGTTTACACTGCCGAAGCGCAACCACTTGCTGATCAAGCCACGCTGCTTGCTTACTTAAACGCAACCGGCAGCATGGCCCAGTGGCAAGCCAACGCACCACCCGCCAACCCTAGCTTGACCGCCATCGCTGCCGATGATGTCAGTGCGCCAGGCTCACTTGACGAACTGCACGAAGCGTGGTTTGCTACCGGCGCCCCTCTTTTACCTGCCGGTAATGTCAATCCGACTTTGCCTAACACGGTTCCCCTTGCCCCCCGCTACACCGGTCTGGCCGTGGCAGCAATCAACAGCGCCGGTGTGCTGGATGCCATTGCAGCCCATCGCGGTTGGCTAACCAATCGCCCCGGCCTTTGGTTGACCTTGCAAGCTCAAAGCGCCGACAGCAGTCGGCGCTGGATGGGCACCACCTTGGCCGCTGAGAACCAAATCACCTTGCATGTGGACTATGGCGACCATCTGGGTAAGGTGGCGGGCGTCGCCATTTGGCAGGATGACAAGCCGATTCAACAGTTAGCCACGCCGTTAGCTGGTGGCCGGTGGAGCGTAACGCTGCCGGCGGTGCCGAATAGTTTTCTCTATGCCGTCGCCACCCAAACGGATGGCGATTTTGCCATCACGGCGCCTATCTATGTGCTGCCAACTGCGAACGCAGCAGCGATCCTACTCAACGAAGTGCTACCCGCCCCCGGCGCCGACCACAATGGCGATGGCGCAATCAACAGTGATGACGAATACATCGAACTCTACAACCCCAGCGACTATCCGGTTTCTCTGGTTGGTTGGCAACTGAGCGATGCCGGTGGGGATGCGTCGCCGAGTCGGCGCTTTACCTTTGGCCCTGGTCGTTTTATCGGCGGGCGCTCGTTTCTGCTGTTGTGGCGCAAAGATACGCGCATCAATCTCAACAACGACAGCGATTCCATGCGCTTGCTCAATGCCGCCGGTGAAGAAGTGGATTTTGTGGCCTGGGCGCCAAGTCCACGCAAGGGGCGCTCCTTGAGCCGGTTGCCCGATGGCGGTGCGTGGCAAGAGGGGAATGCCACCCCTGGTGGAGTCAATCAATCGGCTGGTGACAATAAAGTTGAACCGGAGCCGCCAGAGGGGTCAGATGACAATGACGAGGAAAACGCCGAGCCGCCCCCGGTTCGCCTGGAGCCGACACATGGACAGGTTGGCGGTCCACCGGCTTCGGTTGCGCAATCGAAGTTGGCCGGGTTGGAAAAGTGGGTCGAGTTCCGTGGCGTGGTGACGGCGCCACCGGGGCTGTACAACGCCACCATCTACGTCGCCGATCCTGCGCCGGATTACACAAATGGCCCATTGGCCGGTATCGGCATCAATGTCTATCTGCACAATGGCGAATTTCCGCCGCTGGCGGAAGGGGATCGCGTTTTGGTGCGCGGTCTGTTACGTTCTTTCCGTGGCGAGATGGAATTGCAACTGGAAACGCCGGAACAGATCTGGCGGTTGGACAGCGGTACACCGTTGCAACCCTTGCCGGTGACAGTGGCGGATATTGGGGAATCTCTGGAAGGACGACTCGTCAACTTTAGCGGCGTGGTGAGCGGCTGGCAAGGGGACAGCATCTTTCTCAGCGATCCCAACCGCCCCGATGCCCAAGCGGTTCGCGTCACTGTGCGCAGCAGCCTTACCTGGCGACGCCCCTACGTCAACAAAGGGGAGCGCTGGCAAGTGGTCGGCATCGTCAGCCAGTTTGCCCGTGAGTCGCCGTGGAATGGTGGGTATCGCGTGTTGGTACGGTATAAAACGGATTTGGTGAAGGTGAAGCAGTAGGTGACTGGGTGATTGAGCGTCTGTAGAGTACCTGCTCAATTACCCAGTCAAATCCGTTTCAATAACACTGATTACCCAAAGAACAGATCATCATAAACAGATCGCATTGGTTTAATCACTTCAATGCGATCTTTCATTGCTCATCCTCAAGCACCAAACGGAGCAGAACGATATGGTCATGAATACCCCAGATATACTGATTGGGGGCGATCATATCCACGACGCCTTGCGTCGGCGTTCGCACGCTTTGGGAACGATAGGTAGCAAAGGCTAATTCCAATGGATTGACTAACCCTTGATTGCCTTTCAGATAGACAAGCGCTTCTTTACTCCACTGGAACTGGAACATGTACGCCTACCCCATGTTTGGCAGCCCATTCATCAATCATGGCGTCAGCATCGACCCACGTTTGATCTGCCATCTCATTTTGCACCCTTGCTGACTCAGCACGCCAGTGCGCTCGGTACATCTCTAACAGATCCATCAAGTGATTCCACTGCTCGATACTAACCAATGCAGCCCGTGCTTTTCCACGCTGGGTAAGCATCACGGGTTGCTCATCCATCATCGCCAAAATTTCATCCTGATCATTTCGCAGGTTAGAAATTGGCATGGTTGGTGGCATTTTATACATAGTTGTTTTCCCTTCTCGGCATCTAATGTCTATTCTGCTGCCGAATATAAAGGCGCTATGTATCTTTGTCAATTTACACCAACGACAACACCACCGTCAACGTCACCGCACTCGCCAGGGTAGAAAAGAGGGCGACCGTGGTGACAAAATCGGGCATGAGGCGATGTTCCATTGCGATCAACGCCGCCAGCACCGCCACAGGCATACTGGCCTGGATGATACCGGCGCCCCGTTCGATGCCGACCATGCCAAAAGGCGCAGCCAGCAACAGGGCAAAGAGCGGGCCGACCAGCAGGCGCACCATACTCGCCGCCACGACGTCGCGATTCAGTTTCGGCATTCCCATGCCGGCCAGTTGGACGCCCAACGTGACCAACATGCTAGGGATCAACGCTGCCGCCAGCAGACCGGTGGCGCGCGAAACAAAGAGGGGCAGCGGTAGATCAAAGTAGTTGATCAGAAAGGCCGGAATGACCGCCAGCACGGCCGGCGTCTTAAAGGCCGCGCCGGCGGCGCGGATGCCTGTTCCCTGATGCCAAGTCGCCGCCATGACACCCACAACAAAACCGAAGAAACTCAAAATTAAAAAATAAAAACTGGCGGCCACCATCGCCGATTCGCCCAGTTTGAACTGGACAATTGGCAAGCCAAAGTTACCGACATTGCCAAAGGCTGCTGCCAGCACGTAGGCGGCGGTCATCGTTGGCGGGCACCCCAAGAGGCGCGCCACCAGCCAGGCGACCACCACCGTTGCGCCGGTGACAACGACAATGAAGACCGCCATGCGCAGCGCCAGATCGGCCCGAATTTCGGCGGCGCTAAAGATGTTAAAGGTGAAAGCCGGCGTAACGAGATAGTAGGCAAAGCGGGAAAGGGTGCTGGCCTCCAACTTCAGCCGCGGCCCGGTGACATAACCGATGAGAACCAGCACAAAGACCGGCCCCAGAATATTGATAAAGATGGAAAGCAGTTCGTTCACAGAAAATCCGTCTGGTTGTGGCGTGTTACGTGTTGCGTGTTGCGTGTTGCGTGATTCGTGCGACGTGACACGGGTGCGTGACACAAGTTGATAACAAAGCGAACGGGCAATTTTGCCTGATACAAATTACGGTACGGTTACGTATCGCGACTCAGCCCAAGTTGCCATTGTATCACAACGCTGGCGCAAACGGTAAGGATCGCGTCTCATTCTGAAAGAATCTCCACTCCCCAGTACCCTGAAGATTCTTTCAGAATGACAGACCAGATGGTTGCTTGCGGTATTAACTTACAAGGAGTGCCCTACTTTTTTTCCACTGCTTCCGCTTCAACCTTATCGGAAACAACGGGCTGACGGTTGATCAGACTAAAGCAGTCATCCTTACCCAGCACATGGAGTTGCACGCTATGGATAGTGACAACGCCTTCCGCCTTCGCTTCGGATAGGCTGGAATAGGTGATGCCCGAACCATCAGCCACGTAGACCGCACCGTTGCCAAGCACCGTAAAATATTCGCCCCGTTCCACCAGAATAGCCGTCGCTTCATCAATGCCGATGCCTAGATTACGTGGGTTCTGTGCGACAGCACCAAGCAGACGCCCGATACGCCCCCGTTCGGCAAAGTGCGAGTCGATCACGGCGTCGGGCAGGAAGCCCAACCCCGGCGCCATCGACAAGGCCGAAATGCGGTTGGACTCATCGCTGGGGCCACCGATGATCATGGTCTGTGGCATGGCGGCGGCGCCGGCGGAGGTGCCAGCAATCATGCCGCCGTTCAGGTAATTGTCGTGCATACATTGAAACATGGGCGAATCGCCCATCTGGCTGGTAATGCGCAACTGGTCGCCGCCGATGAAAAAGATGACCGATGCCTCATTACATTTGCGGACATTGTCTTCATTCATGGCGTCATCACGGGTGCGGATGTCCAACAGTTCAACCTTTTTGACGCCCAACGCCTGGAAGCGGTCGAGATACTCTTCGGTGCCTTCGGGTGAATAGGTCGCCGCCGTCACGACGAGTAACGACCCCCTGCCTCTGATCGCCTCCTGGGCCACCGCTTCTAAAATCGTCTCTCCGCCATTCTGCCGCTCCGCACCGCCAATGATCATCAACTTGCCTTTGCTTTTCTTTTGCATCATGCTTCCCCTTGATTGCTGACAAGGTGACAGGGTGACAGGGTGACAAGGTGAATTACCCCTCACCTTGTCACCCTGTCACCTTGTCATCCTGTCACCCATGCCCCGGCACCGACACTCCCGTCAGCGCTGGAAAACCGGTTGGTTCGCGGTAGGGATGATCATCATCGGTCATTAACGGACTGGTACAAGCGCCATCTTTTTGCAGACACTGGGCCAGATCATTCAAAATCATCAACGCTTCTGCAACACTGTCACAGATCACCAGCAGGCGATCCCCCGGCTGCACCATCTGCCAGGCCCGCAGGATGCCGGCGCGCTGGCCGATCACCACTTCGCAGGGCAGATCAGCCGGAATATGGCGACAGATCAACTCGGCGACTTCGTTGACGCCCCGACCCCGCCGATCTTCCGAGTCGTAGACCACATAGGCGTCAATGTAGGGAATGGTGGCGGTTGTGCTGGCAATAATGTCCTCATCACGCCGGTCACCGGGCAGAGTGAGGGACATGACCGTATGTTTGGCGGGCAGCGCCATGACGGCTTTGCCCAACGCGTCCAAGGCAGCAGTATTGTGACCGTAATCGAGAATCACTTCAACGCCGTTCAAATCCATCACGTTGAAACGGCCTGGCGCCGTCTGGGCGTCAGTTTCAAAGGTGGTGAGCGCCCGCACAATCATCGCCGGGTTGAGACCGGCAGCCCAGGCAGCAGCGGTGGCGGCCAGGGCGTTTTGCACCTGAAAGCCAATTTTGCCGCTGTGCGTAAAGGGGATGCGATCCAGTTCGACCAATTCAATGCGGCGTTCGCCCTCGGCCAGCACAATCATGCCCTCTTCGACAAAGACGCCCCAGCCCTCTTCCTCGGCCAGATGGGCGCGCAGGATATGGTTGTTGGGATCGACGCTAAAGTAGACCACCTGGGCATCGGTCGCCGCCGCCATTTCAGCCACCAGCCGGTCTTCAGCGTTAAGGACAGCCGCGCCGTCGCGGCTGACCGCTTCGATCACCACCTGTTTGACCCGTGCGAGGTCATCGAGCGTTTCAATGCCATCCATCCCGAGATGATCAGACGCCAGGTTCGTGACGACGCCGACTGTGCATTCATCAAAGGCCAACCCTTCACGCATAATGCCGCCGCGGGCTGTCTCCAAGACAGCAACTTCAACTTGCGGGTGGAGCAGCACGGTGCGGGCGCTCTTAGGACCGGAACAGTCGCCTTTGAGTACCAACTCTTTGTTGATATAGATGCCATCCGTGCAGGTCATACCCACAACCCAGCGCGCCGTTTCGTACATGTGGGCGATCAGCCGGGTGACGGTTGTCTTGCCGTTGGTGCCGGTAATGCCGATGATAGGAATGCGGGAGGGGCTATTGCCGGGGTAGAGCATCTCGACAATTGGCTTACCCATATCACGCGGTTGCCCGTTGGCCGGGTGAAGGTGCATCCGCAAGCCCGGCGCAGCGTTGACCTCGACAATGCCGCCTTCTTGTTCACTCAAGGGCCGGCTGATGTCGCGACAGACCACGTCGATGCCGGCTACGTCGAGCGCGAGGATTTGCGCGGCCAGTTCGGCCAGTTGAACATTGCGCGGATGGACTTCATCGGTGACATCAGTCGCAGTGCCGCCGGTGGAGAGGTTGCAGTTGTTGCGCAGCTTTACCATCTGCCCCGCTGCTGGTCGGTCATTCAGCGTCAAGCCTTGTTGCTGGAGGGTCAGGGTCACGGCTTCGTTGATCTCCACCCGTGTCAGCGTGCTGCCATGACCAGGGCGACGACGGGGGTCTTGGTTGAGCAAACCAATTAATTCCCGAATCGTATGTTGACCGTCGCCGAAGACTTGGGCCGGGTCGCGACGGGCGGCGGCTTCCAATTTGCCATTGATCACCAGCAGACGGTAATCATGCCCTTGTAAGAAGCGTTCGACGAGCGCTTCCCTGCTGAATTCAGCGGTGATGGCGTAGGCTTGGCGCACCTCGTCTTCACTGTTGAGGTTAACGCTCACCCCCTTGCCTTGATTGCCGTCCGCCGGTTTGACAACCACGGGCAAGCCCACTTCTTGCGCCAAGGCCCACGCTTCATCGGCGGAATTGACGACGCCCCCCGCCGGCACCGGCACGCCCACCTGACGCAAGATATGATTGGTAAGCGGTTTTTCCTGGCACAAGTCCACGGCAATGGCGCTGGTGTGTGAGGTTTCCGAGGCAAGAATCCGCTTCTGATAGACGCCATAGCCCAGTTGCACCAGGCTACTCTTCGGCTTAATACGCAAAATGGGAATGTTACAGGCACGCGCAGCGGCGACAATGGCGGCGGTGCTGGGGCCTAAGCGGTATTCGTCGGCCAGTTCCAGCAGTCGTTCCACTTCGGCTTTGACATCAAAGGGGTCGTCGTGCATGGCGGCCAGGGTCAGGCGCAGGGCGGTGTCAAAGGCGGCTTGTGCCGGCATCTCTTCTTTATATTCAATCACAACACTATAGACACCCCGTTCGCCTGTACCGCGAGCGCGCCCAAAGTTAACGTGAAAGCCCATCAACCCCTGCAATTCCAGGGTGATGTGTTCACAAATGTGGGCGAGATAGGTGCCGCGGTGCAACCGTTCGATAAAACCGCCTGGTCGTTTGAGGCTGCATTCATGTTTCTGCAAGCCCGGCAACCAGGCGACCAACCGTTCGACAAAGCCGGGGAAGCTGTTGCTCGGTTGTTCTTCATAGGGGCCAATGTCCAGCGTGATTTTGAGGACAGACATGTAAGCATACAGATTGTGACCGCGCAGCGCTTGAAGCTGACGGACGGTGACTCCATGAGTCTGCATAGTTATCTCCAATGGTTCTGTCAAAGGGATCGGTAAAAATATATGTAAACACAACAGACATTGCATAGACGCTCTCCTCGACTTGGGGGAAGCACGCAATGCAATGTCTGTTGTGAGCGTATTCGGATATGGGTGGGGAAGCAATTGGTGGCAACAAGATAGATCACGGTCGGTGCGGTTTGATAAAGTTACGAAAAGAAATTGGTACTCAGCAACCGGGTTTTTCCCAAAAAGCCAGTTTCTCGGTCTACCGAAATCCTTTATGAACTTCCATCAAACCGCACACCTTACGCCGCCACCAATTGTTCGGCAGCCAAGGGCGACATGGCAAAATTCGCTAGCAGGTCGGCGGGATCATCATAGATCGCCAGCGCATCCTGCAGATCGGCATCTTGCCACCCACCACTGCGCAAGGCAATCATCGCCACACCAGCGCGCAGGGCCGCCTCCAGATCATACGGCGTATCGCCCAGCATCATAACGGTGTTGCGTGGGTGTTCCATCTTGGCCAGCGCCGCTTCGACAATATCGGGGGCAGGTTTCGAGTGCGCCGCATCATCAGCCGAGGTCACCTCTTGGACAAGATCGGCGACATCAGCAATCGCTAACAACTTTTCCAACTCATCATGCCTGGCCGAACTGCCGACCACCAGGGTAAGACCCACGGCCCGCATCTGCGCCAGAAGTTCACGCGCTTGGGGAAAGGGCCGCAGCCGGGGCAAGTAGCGCGTCTGAAAAATTTCCGAACGGAGTTCGTTAATTTCCTGGCCTTCTTCGCTCTGGCTATCCACCCCAATCAGGATGGGCAACAGTTGATCACCGCCCATCCCGATCAGTCGGCGAATCTCGCCATAGAGCGGGTTGTAGCCGTACGCGCCCAAGGCATCCTGCCAAGCTCTGGCGTTGGCATCGTTGCTATCGACTAACGTGCCATCAATGTCGAGAATAACACCGCGTACCTCAACCATTGAGCATTCCTTCCTCTACCCGCTCGACACCGCCGGCATTGATCGGGATGTATTGCGGCACGGGAATCTCCTGACGCCCCCGTTGCGCATTGTTGTGCTGCTGATACCCGTGTTGTTGATACCCGTGTTGTTGATAGCTACTGTGCTGGGTCAGTTGGCGCGGTTCGGTTTCGGTGGTGAAGGCGGCCATGATCTCAAAGAGACCAATACCGATCAGGGTGTTATTCACCGCATCGTTGCGCTCGTTCAACCACAATGGCGCCGTGGCCAGGGTTAAACCGCTGACAGCATCCATTGCCAAATGGGTCTTCATGGGCAGCAACTTAAAGACGCCCACCTCATAGCGAGTCAACAAACTATAGGCAAGCGCCCCCAAGCCGGCCATTGTGAGCAGCCGGCCGGCATTGTTGTTCCAGCCCAGCGCACGCGGCATCACCAGAAGGGCGCCGCCAGTCAGGTAGTCGATAAACCCGTGGGTTTGGGTCGAAAGTAGTTTCATGGTTTGCGGTTCTTCCTATTTTCCAGCTAAATTTCTTGCCTTTACATGCTTTTTGCAGGCTTTTTGTTAGCTTTTACTGAATTTTTTACGCTTACTTTACTAACTTTTTGATCGCCTGCGCTATTCCTTGCCGGCGGCGATCTGTTCTTCCTGTTTGCTTGGCGCCACCAACGCACCAGCTTTGATGATCTGGCGCCCACGGGCAAAGAGGTGGACAATGGCGAAGATCGCGCGCTCCAAGACCAGAATGTCAGCGTCGTTGCCTTTTGCCAACACACCCTTGCCGGGCAACTGCAAAATCTTTGCTGGGTTGCTGGTGAAGAGCGGCAACAGTTCCACCAACGACCAGCCGTGGGTGTGAAGACAATCGACAAATTGCTCATAGAGCTTGCGTGGGCTGCCGCCTGGCGTATGGGCATCGGAAGAAATGGTGAGACGGTCGAGCGGTCCGCCCTGCTGCCGGTAATAGGTCAGATGCTCGCCCAGTTTCTCTTCGGTGGTGTCCATATCCACATAGGCGCCCCGCTTAGCCAGCGCAATGCCATCGTCGATCAGGGCCTCATTGCGGTTGATGTGGGTCGGATAGAGACATTTTGCCGGGACTTCATAGTTGTCCAGCAATTCATGCAACAGCGACAACCGCTTTTTGCTCGGCCCGGTGTGAAAGTGGGTAACGCCCGCTTTGCCGCACATCATGCCGCCTAGCATCGTTTCTGTCACCACATGGGCTAATGGGTCGAGTTGGGGATCGACCCAGCGTTGATCGGCAATCGCAACTTCGCCTGTGCCGATGATCTTATCGATCATCACCAAGTCATTGCTCAATGAACCGGTCAAGGTGCTGGGAGGCAGTTCAAAACCGCCCGTGTAGAAATAGGCCGTAATCCCTTCTTCATCCAGTTGGCTCACTTTGGCATGGAGGCAAGCCAGATGACGGGTCACGGTGTCGGTACCCAACAGCCCGATCACGGTCGTAATGCCGGCGTTGACGATCTGACTAAAAAGTATTTCCGGCATGCGACTGGCGAAGCCCTCTTCACCACCGGCGCCGATCAGATGTTCATGGGGATCGATAAAGCCGGGCGTCACCACACAACCCGTCACATCGATCAGCTCACAATCGAGGCCGGTCGCTACCAATTGTTGCTCATCCAAGGCGCCGATATGAGCAATCTGACTGCCCGCCATCAGCAGCGTCTGGACGCCTTGCGCTTCTGGGGAGTACAACTCACCCCCTTGCAGTAAAGTAAATTTCATACACCCATTGTACAAGGAAAGTTCAGCCTTAGTTATGAATCGGGATATAGGGATGGGGTAGAAACAGAACGCCTGTATCCAGTAATCCTTGCAGCTTACTGGTTGCTTGTGCTATACTGAGCAGGCAAAGCACCCCACACTGCTCCCCAAGTTGACCCCGGATCGGCCTGCTATGGATTGATCCCCGTTTGTTGGTTGTAGGATCGAGAGTCGATGAGTTTAGTACCAAGCACAGCCACGCCTGGTCGTGGCATTCTAATGCCGATTGGCGGCGCGGAAGATAAGATGAAAGCGCGCCGGATTCTCAACAAATTTTTTACCTTAGCCGGCAGCAGCCAAGCGCAGATTGCTGTAATTCCCGCCGCGTCGATGCAACCGGGGCGCGTGGGCGAACTCTATCACGCCCTCTTCTGTGATTTGGGCGCGCATAGCGTCGAGGTGATTCATGTCGATACGCGGCAAGATGCGCAAGATCCTGGGCGAGTGGCGGCGCTCAACGGCGCCAGCGCCATCTTTATCTCCGGCGGCAATCAACTACGTCTCTCCACGCTGCTTGGCGGCACACTGATGGCGGACGCCATGCGCGACTGTAACGCCAACGGGGTTATGGTCGGCGGCACAAGTGCCGGCGCGTCGATCTTGTGTCAACACATGATCGCCTTTGGTCGGCATGGCGAATGGCCGACGCAGCGCATGGTGCAACTGGCGCCGGGGTTGGGCTTAACCAATCGCGTGATTATCGACCAACATTTCCAGCGCCGCGGCCGCACCGGTCGGCTAATGGTGGCGGTCGCCTACAATCCCTATCTAATTGGCTTGGGCATTGATGAAGATACAGCGGCGGTTATCTATCCGCACAACACCTTTGACGTGGTGGGACGCGGTTCGGTCATTGTGGTGGATGGCGCGGGGATGGGCTATACGAATCTGGATCAAGCCGCCGGTCATGCGCCGGTCACGGTGACGGACATGAAACTCCATGTGCTGGGCGAGGGGTTCCGCTACGATCTCATCCGGCGGCGACCGGAGTGGGGATGATGGTTCAATCATTTTATCATTTGGCGCCACTCCTCTTGTTTGGTTGCCTAGTGGAGGATTTTGGTGGTTGTTGGGTGCGGTTGCGGTATTGTAGACGGGCTTGAGTCATGCGTTCGCGCAGGCCGCCTTCTTTGATAAAGTCTTGTTCTAAGCGGCGGATTTGCTGGTCGAGCAGGTAATTGGTCTGGTGCAATAGACAGATCGCAATGTTGGCAACCACTTCCGCTGGTCGGGTTTCGCAGAATTCACGGTAGGTTTCGTAGGTGCTTTGGGGATTGTTGCCTAGCTTGCGCACAAATTGCGCTTCTTCGGAATTCTTGTCCCACAGACGTAGATTGCGAACTCGCAGAAAGTCCTGGTAATCGATCAACAGTTCTTCCAGACTGGCTCGCGCCACATTAGTTAGCTTGATTTCCATCTCCTTGGATGTACCGGAAGCTTTACTCCCTTCGGCAATATTCTGCTTACCCGATCGTGCAGCCTGTATCATTTGATCAATGGTACGATCGCCCTTAGTTAGGAAACGTTGGCAGAAGTGAAAGGTTAGATCATAGACAATTTCCGCTTTTGCAATAAAATCCCACAAAATTTTAGCTTTAGCACTGTATAAACCTGCCGACACCCCGTTTTCAACCTATTTGACAATCATTTCCCCTTATGGTATTGTTCTACAGGCTGGAAACGTTTCCAGCTTTTCTCCAACCCTCACTTTGAATTGAGACAGCGTCGTATGAAATTACAACAACCCATCGACATTGCCCTCATCGGCACCGGCTTTCGGTCGCGCACGGTTTACCGGCTTCTCTTCCCGGCGTTGCGTGCACGCGGCGTGCGCCTGGCCGCAGTTTGCGATCCCGTGCAGGAGAGCGCTGATAGCTTTGCCGCCAGTTTCAATGTGCCGGCTTTTTATTCCATTCGCGATTTGGTCGCGGCGCGACCGATGGAAGCGGCCATTGTCTGTACGCCGCCGGAGTTGTTTCATTCCATCTCCTGCTACCTCTCGCAACAGGGGATCCATCATCTGGTCGAAGCTGGCTTTTGTGCCTCTTTGACGCAAGCCCGTTCGATGATCGCAACGGCGGCGGCCAACAAGGTTACGCTGGCGATCGGTGAGCAATTTTTCCGTTTGGCCTATGAGCGGATTGCCAAACGGATTGCCGACACCGGCGTGGTTGGCCCGGTCAACCGGATTCTCAGCACCTTTAGCCACACCGGCACCCATAACAATGCCTGTTGGGTTAAATTTTTCGATGCCTATCCGAACAGCGTGCAGACCGTGGCCCACACCATGCCAACGGAACCGCATCGGTCGCTGGCACACCGGTTGCACACTGAAGAGAGCTTTCACGCCAACTTTTTTACCTTTCCCGGTGGCCAGTTTGTGGCGGATATGACTAGCAATGCCAAAGCGGTCTTGGGCCGCCATGCGCGGCCAGGGTATATTCAGTATGAAGGGACACGGGGGTCGATTACGGTGCGCACCGCCGGGATGTGGAACGGGCCCTATCACCAGTCCGAAGGCGAGGTGCGCTACTGTTCCGATCGGGCGCTGGAAACGAACGGCATTGCCGACGTGATTTACCCGATCATCTTTTCGCAGGAGAATGAGTTTCTGCGCAAGTTGCATGTCGATCTACCCACGGGCCGGGTCGAGTATATCAACCCCTTTTACCGTCCGGTAGAGGAAGCCGCGGACGCCATCGACTACTACCATGCCGCCACCGCTGAGTTGATCCTGGAATTTGCCCAGGCGATCCGTGGCGAAGCGACCTATGAATATTCGGTCGAAGATGCGTACATGGTGCAGATGATGAACGCTGCCGCCCGTGAATCGCTCTTGCAGAACGGCGCCAAAGTGACGCTCCCGCTTGACACGGAAATCGAATCGGAAGCTCAACTCCACGCCGCGCTCAAAGCGAAAACCGGCATCGATCCGCTCGATGTCGAGGGCATGTTGGATTATGCGGCGCCACGGGCGTAATAATAGTTAATTGAAACGGTCAATGGTGAATTGTTAATGCGTCTTCGTTTCATCAGAAACTGTCGTTATAGATTGCGAGCGTATCAGTAACAAGGAGGAATGAATGATGAAGCAGAAAGTTTTGGCGCTACTTATCATTGTTGCGCTGCTGCTGACAGCCTGTGTGCAGTCGCAGCCCGGCGGGAGCGCACCAGCCGCAGCGACCGGTGGCGCGGTAAAGAATGATCTCGGCGTCGAACTGCCGGCGGATGCGGCGCCGCTCGACCAGCAGGTGTTGCGCTATGCCAGCATTGAGGGCAAGCATTTCGATACCATGCGTAATGAGTATGAAGGTTTTGCCTACGAAACCACCATTGAAACCCTGGCGAAGATGGATGCCGATGGCGTCTGGCACCCGGCGGCGGCGGATAGTTGGGAAGTTTCGGAAGATGGCCGCACATGGACGTTCCACCTGCGTAAAGATGCCAAGTGGAGTGACGGCACACCGATCACCGCCAAGGATTGGGTCTACAGCTTCCACCGTTATGAAGACCCGAAGATGGCGAACGTCTACGCCTTCTTCCTCTATGACATTGAAAATGCCGAAGCGGTGAACAAGGGGGAGAAGCCGATTGAAGAGATGGGCGTCAAGCAGATCGACGACTACACCTTCTCCGTTACCACCAAGGTCTCGCTGCCCTATTACATGTACAACCTCAACTGGCATGCGGTGCCGGTGCCGATGCACATGGTGGAAAAGCATGGTGACGCCTGGGCCGACAACCCTGAAACCGCGCCGACCAATGGCCCCTTTATGATCAAGGAGTGGAATCGCGGCCAAAATGTGGTCTTTGCGCTCAACCCCCACTACAATGGCCCGTGGCAACCCAAACTGAATGGCATGACCCTGGTGATCGTGCCACAGGGCTTTGACCAACAGTTGCAGATGTACCAGGCCGGCGACATTGACGTGACTGGCGGCATCCGCGGCGATCAACTGGCCCAGGTGCTGGCCGATCCCGACCTGAGCAAGCAAGCCTACGTCTCCACCGACCCACGCACCGCCTATCTCTACATGAACATGGGCAAAGCGCCTTTTGACAACCTCAAGGTGCGCCAGGCGTTTATGCACGCCATTGACCGTGAATCGCTCTGCAATGATGTCATGCGCGGCACCTGTATCCCTGGCTATGGCCTGCTGCCGACTGACTTCCCCTGCACCCGCAACGACGATCCGGCGCTGCGTGACTTGCAGAAATTCGACCCCGATCTGGCGAAGAAATTGATGGAAGAAGCGGGCTACCCTGGCGGCGCCGGCTTCCCTGAGTTGACCCTCAACACCCGCGAAGGTGAATTTGCCCGTGAAGCCGAAGCGATCCAAAGGATGCTCACCGACAACCTGGGCATCAAGGTGACAATCCAGGACATTGAACGCGCCACCTATGTCGATATGCGCACCAAGGGTGAACTGATCCTGGGCTTTAGCCGCTGGGGCGCCGACTTTATCGACCCCAGCAACTTCTTCGATTGGTGGGATGACCCGGACTTCAACAGCTTTGTCAACGCCGAATTCACCCGCCTGATCGACGAAGCTCGCCCGATGACCGACGCCGCGGCCCGCTGCGAAGTCTATCATCAGGCCGAAACGATCCTGGCGACCGAAGGCCCGGCTGTCTTCACCCTCTACCCGAAGATCGCCACCCTCTACAAGCCCTACGTCAAAGACATTCCGCTGAGCAAGACCGGCACCCTCGGCAACCGGAATGACTTTATTGGCACGTCGATCTATATGGCAGCACGGTAGTTTTGACAAGGTGACAGGGTGAGGGGGTGACCCGGTGAGATAGCCGAATGGTCTGATTTGCTGTCCAAAACATAGCGGCTGTCCTACCGGCTATAGGACGCGCAAGCTTCAAAGACGCTCCCCCCTTCACTTTGTCACCTTGTCACCCTGTCACCCTGTCACCTTGTCGAAACTAGGGAGGTTCTACACCAATGACCCGCTACATCCTCGGCCGCCTGCTCGGCATGATCGGGGTGTTGCTAGGGGTGTCGATCTTGATCTTTCTCTTGATCCATTTTATCCCCGGCGGCCCCTTTGACAGCATCTCGTCGGACAAGAACGAAAAACCAATCCCCGAACATATTCGGGCCGCGCTACTAGCAAAGTATGGACTGGATCAGCCAGTCTATGTGCAATACTTGCGCTATATGGGCAACGCCCTGCAAGGCGACTTTGGCATCTCGTTCCATACCGGCGAGAATGTCGCCAACTTTATCGCGCGCACCTGGCCGATCACCGTGCAACTGGGGCTGATGGCGCTCGTCATCAGTTGGCCGCTGGGGCTACTCTTGGGGTTATTGGCCGCCTTGCGCCCCAACAGTTGGGTCGATTATGTAACTTCGCTTTTTGTCGTCACCACCTTTGTCACGCCGGTCTTTGTCATGGCGATTGTGGCGATTATTATCTTTGCCGTCAAACTCCAATGGCTGCCTTCAGGCGGTTGGGGGACACCCAAACATTGGATCTTACCGGTTGCCATCTATGCCATTACGGGCATCGGCGGGTTGGCGCGCTGGGTGCGTTCGAGCATGGTGGAAGCGTTACGGGCTGACTATATCCGCACGGCACGCGCCAAAGGCTTGACCGAACCAGTAGTGGTTTTGCGCCACGCCTTTAAGAACGCGTCGATGCCGTTGATCACCGTGCTGACGCCGGCTTTGGTGAATATCTTATTAGGGTCCTTTTTCATTGAAATGATCTTTCGCATTCCCGGCATGGGTGGTGCGACGACAACCGCCATCTACAACCGGGACTACCCAGTGATTATGGCGATGATTCTGCTCTGGACGTTTGCCATTACGATTGCTTATTTGGTTACGGATCTGCTCTATGCCTGGGTTGATCCACGAGTGCGTTTGGGGGGCAAAGTATGACGGTT
Organism: Caldilineaceae bacterium; assembly: GCA_026645575.1. The sequence continues at coordinate 68,033 of JAPKMW010000033.1, read as the reverse complement.
GCGACGAAACCAGTGCCACAGCCCGGTCACGTACCGGCCGACCAGACGTTGGTCTTGCGGCAACGCAATTTATGGAGCGATGTCCTCCGCCGTTTTTCGCGCAACCGCCTTTCGATGATCGCCGCCATTTTTGTGCTGTTGCTGATTGGCATGGCGCTCTTTGCCAATGTACTGGCGCCCGAAGGCTATGATCATCAGGTCTATGATCAGGCATGGCAATATCCCTCGTGGGAGCACCCGCTGGGAACCGACCCCTATGGCCGTGAGTTATTGACGCGCATTATCTACGGGGCGCGGGTCTCGCTGGCGATTGGCTTTATTGCCAATTTGATTGCCCTCTTGATCGGCCTGCCTTTTGGCGCGACAGCGGCCTGGTTCGGCGGCGCCACAGACTACGCCTTTATGCGCTTTATCGAGGTTGTCAACGCCATTCCTGACCTCTTGTTGGGGATCCTGATTGTGACGGTCTTGGGGCCGGGCTTTCAAAATGTCCTCTTTGTCTTTATCTTTACCGGCTGGATGGGAACGGCGCGCCTGGTGCGCGGTCAATTACTTTCCTTGCGTGAGCGCGACTATGTGCTGGCCGCCCGCTGTATTGGCGCCTCCGACTGGCACATTATTCGGCGCCACCTCTTTCCCAACACCTTGACACCGCTCATCCTCGGTGTTACGATGGGGATTCCCGCGGCCATTTTGGGGGAATCAGGCTTGAGCTTCCTGGGCATTGGCGTACAAGCACCCATGCCCAGTTGGGGGCGGATGCTCAACGACTATCTGTCGGCGCTGCAAACCCACTGGTATCTGGCCTTTTTCCCCGGTCTGATGATCGCTATTACCATGTACGCCTTTACCCTCATGGGTGACGGACTGCAAGATGCGCTCGACCCGATGGCGGGAAAATAAAAGCCTGACAGGGTGACACGGTGACATGGTGGCTGAGCTTGTCGAAGCCACCATGTCACCGTGTCACCCTGTCACCTTGTCATTATTTCTACCAGCGAACTCATACGAAAGGTTTGGAAGCAGGATGAATCCCGACAAACAGTACCCCTGTGTGGCAGATATGGAGGCTGTTGCGCAACGCCGTATTCCGAAGTTTATGCGCGAATATCTCTTTGGCGGCTTGGGCGGCGGCGTCTCGGTGCAAAAGAACCGGCAGGCGCTCAACGAAGTGGAACTCATGCCCCGTTATCTTTCGGATGGCAGCAAGCCGGTGATCAGCACGCAACTCTTTGGCCGTACCTACGACGCTCCCTTTGGCGTCGCCCCGGTTGGGCTGTCTGGGCTGATCTGGGCCAACGCTGAAAAGATTCTGGCGGCGGCAGCCAAGAAGCATAACATCCCCTACACCCTGAGTACCGTCTCCACAGCGCGCCTGGAGGATATTCGAGAAATCGCCGGGGAGAATGCCTGGTTTCAGCTTTATACACCCAAAGAGCCGGAGGTGCTGAAAGATCTGTTGACACGCTGTATCACTTCCGGTTATGATACACTGCTGTTGACCGTCGATGTCCCCTACGAGACGCGCCGTGAGCATGATATTCGTAACGGGGTGTCGGTGCCACCCAATTTTGATCTCCAGACCCTCACTCAAATGGTCACGCATCCGAACTGGGCCTTGCGTATGTTGCGTTCTGGCGTGCCGGAGTTTGTCAACCTCAAACCCTACTTTGCCACCGGACAAGGTCTGGCCCATGTGGGCAAGTCGATCACTGCTTCCACCCACTTTATTCGCGAACGTATGGGCGGCTATATTTCGGTGGAGCGCTTCGAGCGGATTCGCAGTCTGTGGCCGGGCAAGTTGCTGGTGAAGGGGGTCATGGAGCCGAACGAAGCCAAGTCCTATTTGGCGTTGGGCGCCGATGGGTTGGTGGTCTCGAATCATGGTGGTCGCCAACTCGACGCCGCGCCGGCCACGGCCACGGTGCTGCCGGCCATCCGCGCCGCCGTTGGACCAACCGTGCCGTTGCTGGTCGATAGCGGTGTGCGCACTGGCCTGGATATTGCCCGCATGTTGGCCCTGGGCGCCGACTTTGTGATCATGGGGCGGCCTTTCCTCTATTCGCTGGCCGCACTCGACCAGCAAGGGGGCGATCATGTCATGAAGATCCTCAAAGCCGAGTTACGGTGTGCGATGGGGCAGATTGGTTGTGCCAGTCTGAAAGATCTGCCATCGTTTTTGGCGTGCAAGAAGTAACATGGTTACGTTTCCATCACCCTCGCTTCAGACCCTCGCGCAGTTGCGCGCCGATCTGCCGCTGACTAGCGAGGTGATCTACTTACAGAGCGGTTCCTATACCCCTGTTCCCCAAGTCACCCAGGAGTGGATGAATGAGATGCTACGCTTGGAAAATGGGGTAGTGTTGGGACTGGCTGGCAAAGGCATCGCTGGTGATTTTTATGAACTGACTGAACTAGCTCGTCAAACCCTGGCCGACTTTCTGGGCATCTCTGCGCAAGAGGTGGCCTGGAGCCAAAACACGACAACGGCCACCCGCATAGCAATTCAAAGTCTGCCCTGGCAAGCCGGCGATAAGCTGGCCCTCAGCGATGTGGAACATGCCAGCACCTTTGCCCTGGCCCAGGGGATGGCGCAACAACGGGGCGTGACGACAACCGTGATCCCTTCCGGCGACGGGCCAACCTATGCACCGGACTTTTTTTTGGAACAACTGGATCGCCACCTGACGCCCGACCACAAGCTGTTGGTTCTCTGTCATGTTGCCAACACCGATGGGCGCCGGTTGCCCGTGCAGGAAGCGGTGCAAATCGCCCGTGAACGTGGCGTCAAGACGCTGGTCGACGGGGCGCAGGCCGTGGGCGTCTTTCCGGTCGATGTCGGGGCGATCGGCGCTGATTTCTACACCGGTTCGCTCCATAAGTGGTTGATGGGGCCGGCGGGGTTGGGGTTCCTGGCAGTCAATCGCACCCATCTGCCGGACTTCAATCCCTATTGGCTGCCCAGGCCAGGCGAAAAACCACTTAGTGCGGCGACCCAAAGCGAGGTCGGCACACCAAACTATACCCTCCGTCTGGGCGCTGGCTACGCTGTAACGTTGCTCCAACAGATCGGATTAGCCCAACTTGAAGACCAAATGGCAACGCTCACGGCCCAACTGCGCAGCGGCTTAGGTGATATTCCTGGCGTGCGCAATGCCGGGCCGGACGCCTGGGCGTTGTCGTCGAGCCTGACGACGTTGCAATTAGATGGCGGGTCACTGGCTCAGTGTCAACAACTGGTTACGCTGCTGCGTGAACGCTACCGCATCATCACTAAAGTGCGCCCGGAGGTCTGCGGTGTGCGGATTTCGCTGGCGGCGTTTAATACAGCAGCAGAAGTTGACCAGTTGTTGGCTGCTCTGGCGGGGACGCTGCCTCATCTATCATAAGACAAGCACAGAATAAATGGCTCCCATCCCGTAGGGGCATCTGCGTTTAGGGGGAGAGAAAAAATCTATGCGCCTAAACGCAGGCGTCCCTACGGGACGGGTTCCGGTTACATGGCCGATGGTCTTTCTTTGATGGGAATCAGCTCACCGTCCGGGCGGGGGTGGTTGGCCCAGTGGCCGGACGGGTCGGTGCCACGGCAGACGATGGAGTGGACGTTCCAGCCGTTGTAGGCGCGTACATCGGCGGATAAGAAGCGCAAAGCTAACCCACAGCGACGGCGGTTGGAATTGTTCGGTTCGGAGCCGTGCAGCACCCAATCACTGTGCAGGGACATTTGACCTGCTTTGAGTTCAATCGCCACGGGCGGGTCGCCATATTGCTCCGGGTTATGAACTGTCTGGTTGAGGACATTCTGCTCTTCGGCGCTACTCCGCTCAAAGGCCACTTGGGCCTGCAAATGGGAGCCGGGAATCACCTGCATGGCGCCGTTCGCCACATCAGCATCATCAAGCGCCAGCCAGGCCGATGCCACTTTGGAGACCGACAAGGGCCAATAGGAGGCGTCCTGGTGCCAGCTTACGCGCTTGCCGTCGCCTGGCAGCTTGGCAAAAAAGTGGCTATGGCGTAGAATCAACGTCTCGCCCAACAGATCCTGCACGTAGTCGAGAATACGGCTGTGGGTCACCAGATCCCAGACACCGGCGCAATATTTGTGCCAGTTGGTGATCTCATAGCTGTTCCAACCGGCGGCCAACGCTTTGGGTAGCAGATCATCAAAGTAGGCGCGATAGCCGGCAATTTCATCGGCGCTAAAAACATTGAGCGGAAAGATGTAGCCTTTGGTGTTATAGTGGTCGATCTGCTGGCGGGTCAATAACCGTGGGTTTTCGACCCCCAACGGGAAAAATTGGCGCACGCGATTCAGTTCGGGAAAGGCATCGGTGATGACAGTCATCGGTGGTTCCTCCTGGTGTTTGGGCGGCATCGACTCATGGGTAATACCGCCTGGTAATGGATAAAGTGATAACGGCTGCTTGTCGATCCTACGTCGAAATCGATCAGAATGCAAGCATCACAATGAAGGCAAATGGATGATGTTCCAACCTACAAAATTTCTTCCCCTCACAGTCGATGTTCTCTGTGCCGGCTTTGCCTGCCATGATCTCGTCTTTGATGTCCCTGCCCATCCCGGCCCCGACGAAAAGACGCGGGCCACGGCGCTGCTCAACTGTGGCGGTGGGTTGGCGTCTAATGGCGCCGTGACGGCGGCGCGCCTTGGTTGTCGAACCGCCTTTGTCGGTTATGTGGGCGCCGATGTCTATGGTGATCTCCACATGGCCGAATTTCAAGCCGACGGCGTCGTCACCGACTGGGTGGTGCGCGGGGCCGAACCAACCCCGTTGTCAGCCATCCTTGTCAAGCCGGATGGACAGCGCACCATTATTAGTTATCGCAGCAACAGCGAAGGCGCCTGCACTGGTCAGTTTGATCTGACCCAGTTGCGCACCAAGAGCATCCTCATTGACGGCCACCAGTTTGATCTCGCCAAAGAGCTGACGCAATATGCCCGCGCCAATCATGTTCCCATTGTCATCGACGCCGATGCCCTGCGTCCGCAAACGGTGGAGTTAGTGGCGTTGGTCGATTATGTGGTGGCCTCGGAGCGGTTCGCACTAGAGTATAGCAGCCAGACGAGTGTTGAAGTTGGCTTGGCCAAGCTGGCAACTGTTTCACCAAATGTCGTTGTCACCTTAGGCGAACGTGGCCTGATCTGGCAACGGGGCGAAACGCGCGGGCAATTGCCGGCCTTTCCTGTCAACGCCGTTGATACCACCGGTGCCGGCGATGCCTTTCATGGCGCCTTTGCGGCTGGGCTGGCACTGGGGATGGATTGGGATGAATTATTGCGCTATGCCAGTGCCGTCGGCGCCCTCTGCTGTACCAAAGTCGGTGGACGCGTGGGCATTCCGACGGCGCAGGAGGTGCGCGAATTTTTAGCTGCCCATCCTTAGACTCGCCGCTTGGCTTACCCTGGTTGGTTGGCGTTAGGCAATTTCAATAACGACGCTCGTGCGCTTACGTTGGGTAAGGGTCAGGTAGATATTGAAGAGGCGATAGATCAGCCCATACTTGGCGGCAAGGCGTTTGCCTTGTTGAGCTACGGCGGCGGCATCGGTCAGGACACGGGCCGTCGCCGCCGTCCAATCACCTTGTACGTTGCCACGCGCATTGCTTTTTGCCAGGCGAACCTGAGGATTGTTACGAATCCGCTTCACCTTCCAGCTATTGCCCTCGGTGATCACATAGAGCCTGCCGCCCTCTTGTGTTACCCAGACCGGCGTCCGCACGGCCTCGCCATTCTTCTTGTAGGTTTCTAGGGAAATATATTGGGCTGCGCCCAGTTGCGTCAATGGGTTCATCACATTTCCTGTCAGTGCAGTTATGGACATTATTCAGCCATTTGGCTTTATTTGCTGACGTCATTTTACACCAAAACACAAATTATTCGCCAGTGGAAAAGCTAGGCAAAACAGAGCGTAGCAATCAGTTGGCTATTGACAAATTGCTGATTTATCATATACTAACCATAGGTAGTAATATAAGTTAGTATATGGAGGTAAACTATGTATTTGTCATTTTCCAAACCGACACAAGCCAAAATCGACGCTGTCATTGCACAATGTCAGGAGCAGCCCTACAGTTATCCCGATGTTGGCGCAACGTGGACAACCATTCTGGCAACGACTCTTTCCACCGTCTATGCGCTGGATCACAATCGAGTGCGATTGGGGAATGGGGCGGCTGTTTTTCAACAAGCGAAAGAGGCACTCCTCCACTGGCGGATGTGTAACCTGGGGTGGGCCGAAATTTGTGGAACCAGCAAACCGACGGAGCCGGGGACGGTGATCGCCTGTGTGCCGCAGATGTTTGGCGCCTGGTTGATCAATCCCTGTCGTGTGGTCTATAAAATTGACGAGAGTGCTGGCGGCGTTACCCGTTTTGGTATGGCCTATGGCACGCTGCCCGGTCACGCGGCGATAGGCGAAGAGCGATTTCTGGTCGAATGGCATCATGGCGATGATTCAGTCTGGTATGACATTCTCGCTTTCTCCCAACCGGGCGATGGGTTGACCAGAATGGGTTATCCGCTCATGCGCGCTTTTCAGAAACGCTACGGGCGCGATTCAGCCCAAGTGATGGTACAAGCGTGCACAAATATAACCCGTTTGACGAATTCCGCCGATTGTGATACTGTTCTGGAAACGTTTCCAGTATCAATCCAGTAACAGTTCCCAATATGGAGGTTTGCATGTTTGAGAATCCCTGGAGTGGCGTCTTTGCGGCCACCCTTTGTCCCTTCCGCCCTGATTACAGCATTGACGAAGAAGGCTTGCGCGCCTATTCGCGCTATCTGGCCGGTGTTGATGGCATGCGCGGTCTGGTCTGCAACGGTCACACTGGCGAAGTGATGGGGCTGCGCGGCCACGAACGGGCCGAAGTGACTCGTATCATGGCTGATGAAGTGGGCCATCAGGTGAAGATTGTCTCCGGCGTCTGCTGTGACGGCAGCTTTGAGGCAATTGACCATGCCCTGGCCGCCAAGGAAGCGGGCGCTGACGCCATTCTGTTGATGCCGCCGCACCACTGGCTGCGCTTTGGGCGCACTTCGGAAACAGCTATTGGCTTTTTCCAAGATGTGGCCGAAGGGGCCAGGATTCCCATTGTCCTCCACCAATATCCCGACTGGACCAAGGCTTCCTATTCCATGAAGGAACTGGCCGAGATCGCCAAGATTCCCGAAGTGGTCGCCTTTAAGATGGGCAGCCGCAACTTTTCGCGGTTGGAGCATGAATACCGCACCCTCAAGGAGATCGCACCCCATATTCCCCACCTGACCTGTCATGATGAATATTTGCTGGCGTCGCTGCTGGTCGGCTCGGATGGGGCGTTGGTGGGCTTTGCCGGCTTTGTGCCGGAGTTGATTGTGGCGCTAGTGCATAGCGCCCTGGCCGGTGATTATGCCAAGGCGAAGGCAACGCAAGAGGTGGTGCATAAGTTGAATCAAACTGTCTACCGTTTTGGCGAGCCTTCCAGCGACGCCCACCAGCGGATGAAGGTGGCGATGGCCTTACAAGGGCGCTTCCCCTCGATGACGGTGCGGCCACCGTTGCGGCCCCTTTCTAATGCGGAAGTTGCTCGCATTCAACGCGAGTTGAACGAATCCGGTTTTGATGCCTGGTATGCGGAACATGGCTATCGGGAGCGGGTGTTGGCATAAGACAAGGAGATTGAGAGCTTGAGAGATTACACGTCAAACAATCTCTCAAGCTCTCAATCTCCCCTAACTCTCAACGACCGACGGCATGACGAGGAATGAACAGCCGTGGTGTACCGCGCAGCGTATCAAGGTCAAGAACGATTTCTGCCAAAGTTTCGGCGCAGTGCCAACAATAGGTGGGATCGGCCATAACGCGGTCAAGGTTGCCAATGGTGATCACCGGTAGACTATCTTCTTTAACCAAAGTGTTAATGACATATTCAAGGGAGCGTTTACCGGCAGAAGCTGTTCGGTTTCCCGTTAACAATAGATAGCCGTTGTCTTGGCAGAATTGCCATACCTCTCTATCGCCACTTCTAATATGGAGCCCGACATGGGTAAAGAGCAATAATTGCATAGGCAGGAACGGCAAAAAACCTTGATGCTGCAGAGCTTGAAAGATGGCCTCAGCTTGACCTTCACAATTATGATCACTCAGCACAGTCTGCATCAGCCGCTCCGTTAACTGACACTCGATTTTTTTCGAGGATGGCGTAAACGGCGGCGCGCAGAGGGGTCATTGGCAATTGTGCTATCTTTTCCCAACGTTCTGCTGCAAGCTGGCGATGATAGGCTTCCCGTTCTTTGCGGTAGGCAATGGCCTTGGCCAATTCAGGTTCTAATGTCACGCGATGTTTTTCAATGTAGGCAATGGCCGTTTTGACTTGCAAGGGCGTCAGGTTAAAAATTTCACAGAGTTGGTAGATCGATTTGCCGGCATCATAATATTGCATCACATCAAAGAGCAGCACCCGGCTTTCGCTGATCTGGAGACCGCTGTCGCCTTCATAAATGTAATAAGGGCCTACCCAATCGTCGCTTGATGACGGTACAGTCTGATTTGTATTCATGATCAATTCACTCCCTCTGTGGCATATCGGCTCTGTGCGCCTGGGGAGCATTATATCATAAATCGGCTAGAAAGAATAGAATGGCACTGATTTCTTATCCCAAACCGCAGCATGTTACAGCGGCGGAACAGGTTACGATCTACTACAATCCCACCGAGTTTTGTGGATGGCCCTTTAATCATGGCTTTTGGGTCTTTGATGACAAAGAACTGCTGATCAGCTTTTCGCGTGGGCCATGCAGCTACCGGAACAAATATGACATGAGCCATGCGGTGGTCGATGCGTTGGGTGGCGAGTATGTGGTACTGCGTTCGACCGACGGCGGGCAGACGTGGCCGGTGGCGGGGTTAACTTCGCTGGGGACGCGTCTGGAACTGGAACGGCAATTGCGTGCCGGCCTGGCCCCTGCTGCGCCGACTACCCCCTTTGACTGGACATCGCCTGATTTCTGTGTCACCGCTGGTTTTGGCATTCCCCCAGAAAAGGCGCGCCATGTCGGCTATGTCCAGTATTCGCGCGATCGGGGTCATACCTGGGAAGGCCCCTATCCCATGCCGGCCTTTGGCTTTTCCTGGGTGCAGGTGAAGGTCGATTATCTGGTGCGGCCCGATGGGTTGGTGTTGCTCTTTGTCACCGTGGGGCGCAGCGATGGCCGCCCTGGCGACCGCTTTGTCGCCGTCTATGCCACGACCGATGGCGGCTTGACCTGGAACTACCTGAGCGCCATCCAGCCGACGACGCCCGATGCCCCATTTGTCAACCGCTACTATGCCAGTCCGGTGTTGCTGCCTGATGGGCGAATTTTGGTGGCGCTCCGTTGCCAGATCGACGCCCGCAATGCTTGGCCGGAGATCTTTGAATCGGTCGATGGCGGGCGCACCTGGCGTTTTGTGGCGCGGGTGAGTGACTGGGGCGGCCCTACCCACCTGTTGCGGCTCGATGATGGGCGCTTGTTGGCAAGTTATGGTTATCGCATCCGCCCCTACGGCATTCGCGCTCGTGTTTCCGAAGATGATGGCCGCACTTGGGGACCAGAGTTGATTCTACGCAATGACGCCGGCTCGTGGGATCTGGGTTATCCGCGTGCCGTGAAGTTATCTGGCGGGCGAGTGATGGTGGCTTACTATTTTAATCGGGCCGATGACAACATTCAGTGCGATGGCGGGGTGCGGCATATTGCAGGGACGATCTTTAGTCCATCATAAAAGATACAGACGCGGATTTAGGAAACGCAGATTTTAAGATAAAATCTGCGTTTCCTAAATCCGCGTCTGCATCTACTACACCTCCCAGCGAATATCCATATCTTCCCGGTTACCCAACGCCTGCCGCAGGAGGGCAACGAGATCGGCATCAGCGCCACGTTGTTCAAACATGTCGATGGTGGTCGAATTGAGGTAATAATCCTGATCGTCGTCTCCCTCTTCTTCCAGTTGGGCGCTCAGGAAGGCGAGTTGATCTTCAGTAATCTTGCCGAGGTGGACGCCGGATTGGGCATCAAATAAGCGAATCATAGGTCACTCCTGTTGTTGTATACCCACGAGCGCCAGAAAGGTACACTTTATAGAGGGAATCGGGTACCCTCTGTGCTGCCCGTGAACATAAAATGTCGCGATTGGTTGAGTCTGGCCCTTCGATCTTGGGCGGAATTCCCCCAAAAATCAGTCAGGTACACACCAAAGGCAGAAAACTGCTAGAAATTCGGCGGTATGCCAAATGCCATGCACACCTTCGCGAGCAGGTGTGCATCGTTGTTGTGTAAAGCTGGAGCTAGCCCTCTGGGCCAACGCAGCTTTACATAATTTGTGCTATACCGCCTAGACACGAATGAGGCAACAATGGCAAAAGGACAACGCTACCCCGCCGAAGCGCAGTGGCTGGTCGACGAACGGACCGGCGCGCGTATTCGGCAAATCACCAATCACCCCGCCGTTCACCACCATCCCTTCTTTATGATCCCGGCCTATGATGACGCCCTGCGCTGGTTGATCTTTGCCTCCGAACGCACGGGCAGCCCCCAACTCTTTGCCGAAGAACGGGCAACCGGCGACCTGATCCAGCTCACTGACCGGCCTGATCTAGGCGATTGGTCAATTCACCCTTCACGCAATGGGCGCTATGTCTATTTTACGGCGGGAAATGGTGGCTGGCGGGTCAATATCGCAACGCAGGAAGAGGAACAATTAGTGGACTTTGCCGAACTGGCCGCCGCCACCGGCGCTGTCGCCATGCGTGAACAGGGCATGGTTGCTGCCGCCATGGGGACGACGGCCCTCAGTCACAATGACCGCTACTGGGCCGTCAAGTTCAACGCCGGCAAGGATGCTTGTCTGGCGATTGTCGATACAATCAGCGGCAAAAGTGAGATTATTCTGCGCCGCGACACAGTGGCCCATATCCAATTTTGCCCCGATGATGACAACCTGCTCTTCTACGCCGGGCCACTGACCGATCGCGTTTGGGTGATCAACCGGGATGGCAGCAACAACCGTCGCCTCTACCAGCGTTCACCAGGGGAATGGATCACCCATGAAACCTGGATTCCCGGCACGCGTGAGTTAGCTTTTGTCGATTGGCCCAAGGGTGTGCGCTGTATTCATGTTGACACAGGCGTCGAGCGGCGGGTTACATCGTTCAATGCCTGGCACCCAGTCTGCAACCGCGCCGGCACGCTGATGATCGCTGACACCAACTTTCCCGATATTGGGCTGCAACTCTTCAACCCATTAGACGGCGTGGGCGAACCAAAGACCATTTGCTACCCGGAAGCATCCAGCATGGGCGCCCATTGGGCTGGCCCCTTTCCCTATGACAAAGGGCCGATTTCCGTCTATGCACCGCAACATACCCACCCCCATCCCTCGTTTTCGCCTGATAGCCGCTTTGCCCTTTACACCAGCGATCGCACCGGCTATGCCCAACTGTATGAAGTTGAATTACCAGTAGAATAGCACCACTATGGGCGCGAATTCAGGATGTGCAAAGCGATAGTCACCACCGGGTAATCCGCGTAACCCAAATCCGCGTCTGTACCACCAACCTGAAAGGAAGATTTTATGAGCCTCAACCCACCCCTAGACATTGCCCTGATCGGCACAGGCAACCGCGCCCAAACCCAATATGCCCCCCTCTTTGAATCCCTCAGGCCCTGGGTGCGCCTGGTCGCCGTCTGTGACCCGGTCAAAGAACATGCCGAAGCCATGGCCGACCGCCTTGATGTGGCCGCATTTACCTCCGTGCGCGAACTAGTGAAAGCGCGACCGATGGAAGCCGCCCTCATCGTGGCGCCGATTGACATTCATCATGCCGTCTCCTGCTACCTCATGAGCCACGGCATCCACTGTCATGTTGAGACCAGTATGTGCAATCTGCTCATGCAGGGCCAAGAGATGGTCAAGACAGCGCACGCCAACAACGTCATCTTACGCATTGCCGAAAACTTTTTTCGCTTCCCCTTTGACCGCATTGCAAAAAAGATCGACGAAACTGGCTTTCTGGGCGAGGTCAAGCGCTTGATGTGCATCCATGACCACACCGGCTATCACGACAACTCGCGCTGGATCTACTTCTTTGGCGCCCACCCGACCCATGTTCAGTCGATCCACCACACCATGCCGGTCATCCCGCACAACGAGTCGGCCCATCGTCGCCACAGCAGCGAAACCTTCCGCGCTCACTTTTTCACCTTCCCCGGCGACAAACTGGTGATCGATCAAGCCGCCAATATCAAGGGTTTGTTAGGGCGTTATCCCCGCCCCGGTTACACCGAAATTGACGGCGCCCGTGGCGCCATCGTGCGCCAGGCGACCGACCAGAGCAATCCCAATCGCCACTGGCACGCCACCGCCGAAGTGCGCTATTGTTCCGATGCCGTCCTCGACACCAAGGCCGCAGCGGATCAGATCTTCCCGATTCAACACCACGGCGAAGATGGTTGGTGGCTTTCCACCTATGTTGACTTGCCGATTGGCCGGGTGGAATACCAAAACCCCTTCGCCAAGCCGACCGGCGGCGAAAAACTCCACGAGACGCGCGACTATTATAACGCCGCCATCATGGATCACATTGTCGATTTTGCTCAAGCCGTGCGCGGCGTCAAACCTTCGGAATACACCGACGTCGATGCGCTCATGGCGATGATGATGGAAGTGGGCTGTCGCGAGTCGTCGATCCAAGAAGGCAAACGGCTGGCGCTGCCGCTGACCGGTGATCTCGAATCGGAGAATGAGGTGCGCATGGCCTTGCATGTGAAACATGGCGTCGATCCGATGGATATTGAGGCTATGTTGGAACGGGCCATTCCCAGACCATAACCGAGTGTGCGCCCATTGGGATACCCTGGTGGATTCAAACGGCAGGCTCCCATGTCCCCGGCACGAGCGGGCGGTGGTTCCAAAGTAGAAAACGGCTGTCGTTCGTGCCGGGGACATGGGCCTCGAATTAGGCGCGTACCGCCGTCACTCTGCCGAATTGCGCACAGTGCGTTCATAGGTATAATACCAACAGCGATTAACCGCCTATCACAATGGACAAGTGAACGTTATGACACAACCTACCCAGACTGATGCCTTTGCCGCCATTGCGGCCGCAATCACCGACCGTCGCACCATCAAACAATTTTTGCCCGATCCCGTCGCCCCGGCGACCCTCGCCCAATTGATCGATCTGGCGGTCTGGGCGCCCAATCACCGGCTCAACGAGCCGTGGCGTTTCTATGTGTTGACGGGTGAGGCCCGTCGCCGACTCGGTGACATTGCCGCCGCCATCACCACCGCCAAAGTCGGCGCCGCCGGTGGTGATCCGGCGGTGACGGCGCGCAAGGCCAGTGAAGCCGCTGCGGCCTGGTCGAGTGTCCCGACTTTACTCTTTATCACGATGGTGGGCGATCCTAACCCGGAGATCGATCTGGAAAACTATGGCGCCGTCTGCTGTGCCATCCAAAACTTAACCCTGGCGGCGCATGTCCTCGGCATCGGCACCTCATGGAGTAGCGGGGCTATCGCCGCCGCGCCAGAACTCTTAACCCTGGTGGGCGCCAGCGCCAATGAGCGCATGGTTGGGTTGCTGCGTCTCGGTTATCTTGATCCGGCTGTCGCACCGCCCAAAAGTCGGCGCACACCGGGCGCGACCTTCACGCGCTGGCTTGAATAGGGTTTTGTCCGTCCCGTAGGGACGCTTGAATTTAGAGAAGAACATATCTTTTCGCCCCTAAACTCAAGCGTCCCTACGGGACAAAAGCAATTTATGAACGTAGTTACAGCTTCTGCAGCGCTTTGGTATATAATAGGATGACCGGCTCCCTTCCCTATGCAGTACCATTCAACCAGGAGGCACCCTATGCAAGCAGCAGCGGCATTTCTGCAAGCGCGCGAGTTTTTGCTGACCCATCGCACGGATTACGCCACCGCCTACCGTGACTTCCGTTGGCCCCAGCTTCAAGAATTTAACTGGGCACTTGACTATTTTGATCCCTATGCCCAGGGAAATCAGCAACCAGCGCTTTGGATCGTCAATGAGAACGGCGAGGAGGTGCGGTGCAGCTATGCGGAGATGAGCAGCCGTTCCAATCAGGTTGCCAACTTTTTGCGCAGCCAGGGCGTACAGCGGGGGGATCGGGTGTTGATTATGTTGCCCAATGTGTTGCCGCTTTGGGAGGTGACGCTGGCTGCACTCAAATTGGGCGCTGTCATTTCGCCGGCCACCACACTGCTGACCCTGGCTGACCTGCAAGATCGCGTGGCGCGCGGCGGCATTCGTCATGTCATTGCTGATCTAAGCAGCGTCGAAAAAGTGAGCCAACTGACGGGGCTGGCCAATCGCATTGTTTGTGGCGGCACGGCGCTCGGCTGGATCGCTTATGCCGAAAGCGAGCAGGCACCAACCACCTTTACCCCCGACGGCCCAACCCAGGCCACCGATCCCTTTCTGCTCTATTTTACCTCCGGCACGACGGCCCAGCCCAAGATGGTTCTTCATACTCATCAAAGCTATCCGGTGGGCCATCTCTCGACCCTCTATTGGATCGGGCTGCAAGAAGGCGATATTCACTACAACATCAGCTCACCGGGATGGGCTAAACATGCCTGGAGCAGTTTCTTTGCCCCCTGGAATGCCGGCGCCTGTATCTTTGTCTACAACTATGCCCGTTTTGATGCGAAAAAAGTGTTGAATGCTCTCGTCAATTACGGCGTCACCACGCTCTGTGCGCCGCCGACGGTTTGGCGCTTGCTGATTCTGGAAAATTTGACGGCGTATCCGGTCAAGTTGCGCGAAGTGGTCAGCGCGGGCGAACCGCTGAACCCGGAAGTGATCGAACGTGTCCAGGCCGTCTGGGGTGTGACCATCCGCGATGGCTACGGCCAGACCGAAACCACAGCCCAAATCGGCAACACACCAGGGCAACCAGTCAAATTGGGCGCTGTGGGGCGACCGCTGCCCGGCTATCAGGTTGCTCTATTGGATGTCGATGGAAAAAGCGGCGCCGATGGAGAAATCGCGCTCCACCTGCACCCACGGCCATTAGGGTTGATGGCAGCGTATGCCGATAGCCCCGAACGCACCGCTACAGCGCTAGGTGGTGACTACTACCACACCTCCGACACAGCGACGCGCGACGCCGATGGCTACTATTGGTATGTGGGTCGCACCGATGATGTCTTCAAAAGTGCCGACTACCGCGTGAGTCCCTTCGAGTTGGAAAGCGCCTTGATCGAACATGAACTGGTGGCCGAGGCGGCAGTGGTGCCCAGCCCTGACTCTGTGCGCTTGAGTGTACCCAAAGCCTATGTTGTGCTGAAGCCGGGTGTTGAGGCCAACCGTGCGGCGGCGTTGGCGCTCTTCCAGTTCTCACGCACACGGCTGGCCCCCTATCTGCGGATCCGTCGCCTGGAATTTTATGAGTTGCCCAAGACCATTTCCGGCAAAATTCGGCGTGTCCAATTGCGCGGACGCGAGGCAGAATTGCAAGCCAGCCGCACCCGTGGCGCCTATGAGTTTTGGGAAGAAGATTTTCCGGAATTGAAATGAGGAAAGAACCGTAGGTGATTGGGTGATTGAGCGTGTCGAAATCACTCAATCACCCAATCACCTTACGCCTCTTCTAAAAACGGCACAATTGCTTGCGGCGCCATTGCCATCAACCCGCCATCGACCGGCAGCACCACACCGGTGATCCAGCGTGCTTCGTCGCTGGCAAGAAAGAGCGCGGCATAAGCGACATCCCAGGCGTCCCCCTCGGTGCCAAGCGGAGCAGCTTTGCGGCGCAACGCCCGCATTTCGCCTTCGACGCGACCGGCCACCATTGACGAATAGATCATCCCCGGCGCAATGCAATTGACGCGCACCCCTTCGCGTCCGTGGTGGAGCGCCATATTGTGGGTCAGGGCAATCACCCCGCTCTTGGAGACGGCATAGGGCGCGTTGTTCCAGAGACCGGGACGGATACCATCAACGGAAGCCACATTGATAATCGCCCCGCCGCCTCGTTTCACCATTTGCGGAATGGCATGTTTGCTGGTCAAGACCATGCTCTTGAGGTTGATCGCCATTACCTGATCCCAGGCGTGCTCCTCCACCTCGGTGACTTTGCCGTTGCCGCTGACGCCCACATTGTTGAAGAGCAGATCGACGCCGCCAAAGTGATCGACGGCAGCCGCAACAAGCGCTTGACAGTCGGCTTCTTTGCTCACATCCGCGGGAAAGATTTCAGCGACACCGCCTTCATTAAGAATGGTCTGGCGTGTTGTTTCGGCGTTGGCAAGATTAAGATCGGCCAAGAGGAGACGCGCACCCTCCCTGGCAAAAAGAATGGCCGTGGCTTGTCCGGTGCCGACGGCAGGGCCGCGTGTGCCCGCGCCGGTGATAATGGCAACTTTGTCCTGTAGACGGGGTGGTCTGGTCGGTTTATCCATAGGGTTTGCAACTCTAGCGGTTATGGGTGGTTGAACATTGAAGCGTCATTGTATCATGCCTTCCGCGGCTGGAAAAAGGGCAGCGGGTAGCGAGGTGTGATATACTTATCGTTCTGCACTACGCTTGTAGGCAGGGTAAATCGGACAATTCGTCCACCATCAACACTAGAGACAGGCCACTCATGAGTGAAGCTGCTGCCCAAGCGCTTTCCCCAGCGGCACGGGAACGGATCTACCGCCGCAATTTTGTCTTTTTTCTGATCGACACTCTTCTCTTTACCGGCGCGATGAATATCATCAGCCCGACGACGGTTATCCCTGATTTTGTCCGTCAGTTGACCAGTTCCGAAATTTTGATTGGCCTCTGCGGCAGCTTGTTTACCATCGGCTTTACGCTGCCGCAACTGCTGGTCGCCCGCTTTATTGTCCGCTATGAACGAAAAAAGTGGTGGTTTGTCGGCCCGAATATTCCTGTGCGTTTGATGATTCTACTCTTTGCGTTCCTCACCTTCTGGCTGGGGGCAGAGCAGCCGCACCTCATCCTGCTGGCCTTTTTTATTTGTTACACCCTTGCTGCCTTTGGCGACGGACTGGTGGGTGTCCCCTGGGCGGATCTGGCGGCAACCAGCATGGATCACCGCTGGCGGGCACGTATGTTTGGCATCGCCACGGTGATCATCGGCAGCTTGATGCTTCTGGTCTCCCCGCTGATTGGGGTGATCCTGAGTGAGCGGGGGCCGGCCTTTCCCAACAATTATGCGTTGCTCTTTGGCGTAGCCGGTTTGATGTTTGCCCTTTCGACCATTCCGGTCATCTTTATTCAGGAATTACCCGGCGCCAAAGCTGTGCAAAAAGCGCCGACCTTTGGTGAATTTCTGCCGACTTTGGGCCGCTTGCTGCGCGATGACGGCCCATTTCGCGCCTATATCGCCGTCCGCATCGGCACCAATCTCTTTTTGATGGCGGCGCCCTTTTACATTGGCTATGCCACCGTCGAGTTGGGGTTGTCGAGCGAAGTCGCCGTGCCGGTGCTATTGGCAATGCAAACCACCGGCACTTTAACCGGGGCGTTGGTCTACACCTGGCTTGGTGAGCGGAACAATTTGCTCTATATCCGGCTGGCATTGGGGGCGGCGGCGCTGCTGCCCATTGCGGCGTTACTGGCCGGCGTGGTCGGGCCGCTGCCGCTCTATATCGGCTTTCTGGTCTCCGGGCTGGCAAACAGCAGTAATCTCTTTGCCAGTTTTCTCAATTGGGTGGTCGGTTATGCGCACCCTGATCAACGCCCCTTGTATGTTGGCCTGTCGAACACCATCACTGCATTGGTCTCGCTGATTACGCCTGTCATCGGCGGCACCATTGCCCAGCACTTTGGCTATCGGCCCTTATTTGCCGTTTCGTTGGTGATGGCACTGAGCACCCTCTTTGTGACAATTCGCTTTCTGCGTGCCAGACCCCAACAAACGCCGGCTGTG
The DNA here is from genome assembly GCA_026645575.1 of Caldilineaceae bacterium. Next base: position 50,089 of record JAPKMW010000033.1, on the reverse strand, counting down.
GTGAGTGCCGGTACAACTTGAGAGGATTTTATGTGGCTATTAATGCTTAAAATCGTTCTAACGCTCCCCGTGGCCTATGCCTTTGTCTATCCGTTGCTCAACCCGGCAGCGGGGGCAGGCGTCTTCCGCGACCTGGCACTGGTGGGGCCGGTGGGGGCAACAGGCATAGCGCTGGCGTTCCTCCTGGCTGTCTTTCTCTACTGTCGGGATCTGGAACGCACCTTGACCCTGGTGCAGCCGACTGCGCGCACAGCTTCGCCACGCAGCGTCTGGCTCATGTTTCTGATTCCCTACAACTTCATCGAGGATTTCTTTATCATCGCCAACGTCGCCAACTCGCTTCGGCGCGAGGCAGAGCAGAACAAAGCGCTGCAAGCCTTCCCAAGCTTTGGGTTATTTTCGGGCTTAGCCTGGTGCAGTTTGCAGATTGTGTCGCTGATTCCCCATGAGGTCGGCTCGCTGGCCGGGTTTTTAGCATTGCCATTTTGGGTGGTGCATTGGCGCTTGATCCGCAAGGTGAATGCGGCGCTAACCACAAAGCACAACAACGGATGAGGGAAGTAACGGATTTTTCCTCACCCGTTGTTGTGTTCTCTACGCGTATTTGGCCAAAAACGCCATTAGCGGCGGGTTGATGATCTGTGGGTGGGTCAAGTTGGCGGCGTGAGCAGCGCCGGGGATGCGGACAAAGCCTTTACCGTTGGGCAGGTTCTGTGCTAGTTGTTCGCCTAGCTCAATGGGCATCCCCAAATCAGCATCGCCATGCGTGACCAGGGCCGGCGCCGTGATTTGACGCAGTTGGTCAGCGGTGATGTCATCGCGTTCGAGCAGATTATTCATGGCATGGTAAATCTGGTCGCCGGTGCGGGCTTGCCATTTTGGTGTCCATTCCTGCCATAACGCTGCCGTTTCGCTTTGCGGGCCGATGATCAGCGTCATGACCCCTTCCACCAGGGGCGGCACGGGGCCGACACTTTTCCAGGTGTCGCGCATCCCATAAAATTGCGCCTTGCCTTCCTCTGGGTCGGCGCCGGCTTGGGTACTCATCAAGACCAGCGCTTTCACTCGGTTGGGATAGCGCAACGCCAGCCGCAACGCCGCATAGCCACCCTGTGACATGCCGACGATCGTGGCCTGGTTGATACCCAAGTGATCGAGCAAGCCCACGGCGTCCGCGGCTGTGTCGTAGAGCGAAAAGGGTTGACCATCCCACTGCGTTTGCCCAAAGCCACGGGCATCAAAGCGGATACAGCGATAGGTGGTCGCTAGCGCCGCGACCTGCGGGTCAAACATGGATTGATCCATCAAAAAGCCGTGCATAAAGAGCAACGCCGGCCCTTCCCCACCTGAATCTTCGTAATACAATCCTTGACCATTCACCTGTGCAATCGGCATACAAACTCCTTCTCTTTGTCATTATGCAGCGTAAGGATAACACCGCCCCTGTGGAGCGCTTGACTTGAGAGGAGTATTATCAATCAAGGTGAAGTTGTCGGCAAACCATTACTGGCTTGTCGTAAGTTACATGGCTTATTCGGCAATGTAACTCACTTGAATCTGATTAAAAAAGACCTTCACATAGACATCATCCAGCGTGCAATTGCCAATGTCATCACCACCGGTGTCGCCGATGATTTCAAAGCGTTGCACCAGCGCACTGCCGCTGATCGAGGGAATGTCAAGCTGATGATTTCTATCTCTGTACTCGGCAGTTGATGGCCCAGCAGGGGTAAAGCCGGTGATCCTGGCGTTGAGTTTGCCCGGCCAGATGGGGAGATCCCATGATCCTTGCGCTTCGCTCCAGTCGCTTTTGGTCTCTTTCACATGCAATTCGATGTGCGCCCACAGTTCTTTTTGGTCGGCGCTGGTGAATAAAACGGCGCTGGCGGTGACATTCGGGCCGTTGCCATCAAATTCGCGATCCCCGCCGATCTTGGTTGGACAGAGGGCCTCGGTGATAAAGGGCTGAATCGTCTCCACCTGTTCCACGGCTCTAGGCTGATTGATGTTGACCGATTGCTGACCGGATGGCAACTCAAATTCAATGCGGTTGCTCCGTCGATCCAAGGGGACGCCATTCTGACCCAGATTGAGGGTAATCAGATAGCGCGTCGGATTCGCCAGGCTGGACGAGACATCCAACCGTTGATTTTGGTTATCGACCAGGAAGACCTTGATTTTCGCCGCGTCGAGATTGTAGCCATCAATTGTAATTGAGGTCAAGTTTCCGCTTTCAACAAAGGCATAGTCCACACTGGGCGGGTTGGGAACACAGAAGACCGGCGCCAGTGTGAGCGTTTCACCGGTAAATTGTGCCCGGAGTCGGATCAAATCTTCTTTCACCCGGTCGCGCAGAAAGTCCGTCGTACAGCGCAATTCGACCCCCACATCCTGGATGGCACGTGTTAGCAGGTTGGAAACATCATTGCGCACCAACGTATGACCGTTGGCAGTGAGTTCATCAACCGTGTTTTGCAACACCGATTGCCAGCCAAGCGAGCCATTTTCCAGCGTTTCAATCGCCTCATCCAAAATATCAACCACGGGACGAATGACCTTCTGCTCAACCTGATCGAAAAAACCGCACCCCGTCAGAGACAACGTACAGATGAATAAGAACAGAAAAAGCTTGCCTTTGACAACGAAAGCAGTGTGCATAGCATTATCCTTCATAGAGAATCTCAGGTGGGTACACAGTCAACAGCCCTGCCTGACCAGTGGTAAACGCCAATGTTCGCTCAAGCGCACTTGTCGTGGCGCCGGCTGCCAAAGCACGATTCAAGGCAGCCGTAAAATCATGACGCTGTCGATCACCGGTAGTAACGGGCGGTGTGGTAATTGGCACACCGTCAACGCTCAATGTCAGGCGTGTGGCCTGATTGCCGACGACCGGCGACAATAGATGAACCACCCCCTGCGTATTCGCCATCACGTTCACGGTCTGCCAGCGTTGCTTCTCCTGCGTCAACATCTGGAGCGCGGACGATCCCGCTTCTACTAACCAAAGCGCAGCGCCAAGCGTCGCTTTGAGCAACAACCAATAAGGTTGGGCAAACAACGGCGTCGGTTCCGCAAAGCGCACCGTTTGCCAAAGCCGTTGTCCACCTTGTGCTAGAGTAAACGTTGTTGCCACCATTTTTTTACCCGGTTGCCCCTGCCAATCTTCATATAATTCTAGGGCAAGCTGCGCGTTGGCCGTCAACGCCAGTAGACCGATCACCACCCCACTGGCTGTCACGGCTTGCACCGGGGTCAATGGTTGGGCAGCCCAGCGGTCCAGTCCCAAATGAACGCCGGTGGCCTGTGATAGGCTAGCCGGCGGCGTCTCGTTTGTGGCTGCCGGTGTAGTCACACCTTCCTTTTGCAGCTTGGCCGCAATGGTCAGCGTCGCTTGGGTGACGACGGCGGTCTTGGGAAGGCGCAACTTGACCTGTTGTGTCGCCACCGTATCACCGGCAAAGCGCAGGATCTGTTTCTCTGCGCGATCGGGAAAAGTCCGCCGCACCAGTTGATAGCCAACGGCAAATGCATCAATGACCAGTTGACAGGGCGCGTCGGATTCCAACACTAACGCCACGGCCAATTCGGTTGGCAAGGTAAATGTACTGTCGGCGTTCGCAAACAACTGGGCAACTAAGGCGTCAACTTCACTTTGCAACGCCATCGCCAGTGCCGCCCCAACGTCAAAGTGACCGGCGTTGGCGTTGCCAGCTTTGCCAATTTCCCCATCCAGCCGCAGGAAAAAGTTTGGGGTAAGTGATGATGCCGCCGCCACCCCCAACCGGGGCGCGCTAGGATAGCTGCGCACCGTCACACCAGCCAGGTGAGCCGGCGTCAACGGTGTGCTGCTATTCTTCAGACGGAGAGCAAAGCGGGCATCGGTAAAATCGGTCGCCAGCGCAGCGGTATTAAAACCAGCGATGGTTCGCCGTAGTGCCGATTTATCCTCTATGCTATTCCGGTTGGCTGCGGTCGCGCGCACAGATGCGAAAGCGCTGGTCTGCAAAGCAATGCCTTCCATCGCAAAAATGTCAAACGGCGCGTCAAACGCAGCTTCCACCGTCGGCTCGGCCACCACCTGCTCGCCATCCACGCGATGCACCGTCACCTTGCTGCTCACTCCTGGGATGAACGAATTGACCAGTTGCACTGCCGTCAATTGCCGTGGCGCCGCCAACTCCACCAATACAGCCTGGTCAGCCGCCTTTATGGCCGCAACCAGGGCTGGATTTGCAACCGTCTTTGCATTATAACTGTAGGCCGCAAAGCGTCCCCGCAAGTGCGTCTGCTCTGGCACAATCTGCAATCCATCAGCATTCCCATCCAACGCAAAGCGCAAATACAGCTCCTGGCGAAAGCGTCGTTGGGGCGGCTCCCCTACCGCACTCTCGATCAGCCACGTCCGCAACGCATTTACTTGTGGACCAACGCTCGTCGTCGCAACCTGTGTCATTTGCATATCGCCCTGTCACCTTGTCACCTTGTCAAGCTTACGGTCGCGGCCGAATCCGATCCAGGTCGAGCCGGAGCTTGGAAACATTGTTGCCCAGACTGTCCAAGTCGCCACGCAAGCGATTAAACTGACTGGAAAAGACGCTGAAATCAGTTTGCAAATTTTTGAAACGCACCTCAAAGTCACCAAAGGATTGGTCCAACTGCCGCTGGTCGATCTTGGTGGCCAGGGCGCGTCCCAGATCGGTGCGTACTTGGGTCAGCTCCTCCCGCAACACCGTGTTCGTCAGGCGCAGATTCACCTGATCACGGAAGTTGGCGACATCGGTGTTGAGCGTTGTCAACGTACTGGTCAAGGTTGCCAGCGACGCCTGTAGCTCTTGAATGACATTCAACCCTGGTCGGCGTTTCAGCTCTTCCTGAATATCACGCAGGTCAACTTGGAATTTCCCCAGCACGGTATCGAAGCGACCGACGTCATTTTGCAATTTGCCGAATTGTACCTGAAACGCCTCGGTGCGTTCATTCAACTTGTCGAGCCGCGTGGCGAGGGTTTGCGCACCTTTGCCCAATTCCGCAAACTGGCCTTGCAACGTCGTCAACTCACTGCGGTCGGCTTTGCCCTGAAATGTGATCTGTAAACCACCTACCGTCCCTTCCACACCGGCGATCCGACTTGTCAACGCTCCTTGCGCTTGATTAAGTTGACCAACTTTACTCTCGACATTTTGAGTTAGCTCTTGCTTGAGATCAAAGGCGCTCTGTCGCAGGTCCGCACCCGCCCGGCTACCCAGCGTACGCACGGCGCCGGTGGCCGGCGGCAGCCCCGTCAACAACTTTACCCGCGTGCTGACAGGAAGTTCGTGGATATTCTGATCTAATAGCGCTGTCACCACACCATAGACCACTTGCTGCTCGATCTGCTCACCCGTATAGCCGGCCCGGTTGCGCACCGCCGCCTGCACTAGTTCAGTGGTGGCCGCCACCAACTCCTCCGGCTGGCTGGTCAGCGTTTTTAACGTTTCAAACTGTCGGCGTAACCCCTCATCAGCAATGGCTAGGGAAATATAGGTTTGTAACCACGCACCCAGCCACTCGGTAAAGCGCAACGTCACCATGGCCGCGCCCTGTACCGTTGCCATTAAGGGTGTCATTGCGTCTGGGGTGGCTGCACCCGCCTCTGGCGCCAGGACAACGACCGTCGCCGGCTGGTAGCGCCAGCTTTGCAACCAATCAACAGCCGCCAGCGTCGCCAGTTGCGGTTGGTAAAAGCGTTGAAAATAAAAATCCACGGCAGCGCGCAGCGGCTGCTCGGTTGCCTGTTGGTACTGCTGCACAAAGCCAGTTAACGCAGCGCTGATGCTTTGCGGTGTCGGGGCAGTGGCATCCAGTTGTCCTAAGTGGGTTTCCAAGGCGCGCTGTTCTGGCTCGCCCAGTTGATCGGTCAGTGGCGGGACAAGGGTCGCCGTCACCACCCCTTGCAGATCAGTGTGGGCAACCAGGCTCCCCCCCTCCTGCAAAGTATAGCCATCCGCCACCCGCAACCGGCCCCAGGTTGTTGTCAGCAGCAGTGGCAGATCAACACGCGGCTGCGTTCCGGTCTCATCCGCCACCCGCACCACCAGCGTCACCGCCTGCCCCAACCAGGGCTGCGGCTGCACCACCGTCACCCCAATCCGATGCCGCCGCGCCGCCGCCTGCTGCAACGCCGCTACCTGTTGTTGTAAAACCCGCAACTCTTCAAGCAATAAGGGTTCCGTCATTGTTGTTCACCATCTATCATGACAAGGTGAGGGGGTGACAAGGTGACAGGGTGAGGGGGTGACAAGGTGATGGAATGAAGATTAGCACCTAAAAATGGAATGCGGCTAGTAACGGTTCTTCGTTCGTCACATTCAAGGTGCAATTACATGATTGTCACCCATTCACCCATTCACCCTGTCACCCATTCACCCTGTCACCCTGTCACCTTGTCTCCACATCCCCCACCGGCTGAACCGGCTGAAAGGGGGCGCGATTGCCGGCGCGCACCAGGGCCATCAGGGTATCAACCCGGCTGACAGCGTCGTTGACCCGATCCGCGTCCAGCTTGAGCACGTTGATGGCGCCGACGCGATTTTCGAGGGTGGCCAGGCGGTTGTTGAGTTGTTGAACCGAACCGCCTTCGGCCAACGCGGCAGTGAAGCGGCCATTGAGCGAGCCAAAGGCGGTTTCTAATTGGGCGGCTCGGCCAGTAAATTCAGTGCGCAGATTGTTGCCCTGCTCTTGCAAGGCGCGTTGCAGCACGTTGACCTGTTCGGTAAAGCCGCCCAGTCGCTCCGTCACGCGGTTGTCAAAACGGGTTTCGGCTTCGCCGACCTGCTTATTAAAACGTTCGAGAGCTGCTTCGACCACGCCATTAAAGCGTTCGTCGGTCAGGCGCACCTTGCCATCGACGTCATCAGTGCGCCGTTCAATGCGCACGGCGACGTTGGTAAAGGCATCGACCGCCACGGGAAGCTCGGTATCGACCAGGCTCTGCTGAAACTTGACGGCGCTGCGCATGTTCTGCGACAGGGCGTCAAAATATTCCGGCGGGTTGGGCAGATTGACCAGGGTAAACGCCTCGTCCACCACGCCATAGTTGCGCACCTTGCCCAACATCCCCACATCCAGCGTAAACTCGTCCAAGATTCTCCGCACCCGCCCAACGCTTTCGGCATGGGTGCCACGGATGGAACCGCGCAATTGTTCACTGACCTTAGCCGACAAGTCTTTGGTCTCCACCAGATATTCGAGATTGAGCCAGGGGCCGATCCAATCGCGGAAGGTGACCTGGATCGAACTGACGCCGCGGCTTTGGTCGGGCGAGCGGGGATCACCGTCGGCGGTGGCAAAGGCCAGCACCGTCGAGCGGTAGTCGCGCCAGGTGTGGAAGATGCCAATGGTGTTCCGTTTTCCCAGAATCGTTGGGTTTTTCTGGTAATATGTATCGGTGTAGTTCCGTAGCGTTTTGGCATCACGGCGGTCATATTCCAGGGTCATAGTGCGCAGGAAGCCTTTCTCCTTGGCCTCGACCGGCGTCCGGCTGTTGAGAATGGCCTCCTTAAAGGTGAAATTTGCGCCGGGGACGAGCGTCTCCAGTGTGCCGGCCACCTCGCGCTCTTCGTCATCGCTAAAGCGATCGGCATGGTCGGCGCGCAACAACACCTGCGCCACGCCATCAGCATTGACCTGCACCGCAATCGTGCGGTCGCCCGCCCCGTCGCGACTGGTAAAGCCAGGGGCCGGTTTGAGTTGACCCCAGAGTGTCACAAAATCGATCCACGGACGTTCCAACCGATTGTCCAAGCGAATAGGCCGGCCAAACAGGTCGGTGATCTGCGCCGTGATCTCGGCCAACTCACCAATCGCATAGTTGAGTTGTTTGGTCTGCATGGTGACGCGAAAGTATTGGCCGAAGAGACCGTTGGTCTGCTCCTGAAATGCTTTCAAATCGCTCTGCAATTGACCAACCTCGCCTTGTACGGCCCTAATCTGCGCCGTCAAGGTGGTTTGTAGCGTTGTCACCTGCGCCTGCAAGCCATCTACCGCCGCCACCAGTGCATTCCAATCTTCTGAGCGGATCAGTTGCCCCGCCATTTTATTGCCTAAGGTATCGAGTAAGACGCCCATCGTTGCTCCTTCGGTTAGGTATTGGGATATTGGGTATTGGGTGATTACCTGTTGGTCCAATCATCCAATACCCAATATCCCAATACCAACTCTCTCAAGCTCTAACAACTTTTTCCCCTACTGCCAACGCCAATCGCACCCCCGCCGGTCGCACCTGATTCATGCCCTGCCAGATGCGATCCAGAATGACCGGGTCGATGATTTCCCCGGTGGCTTGTGGTTGTAAACGCACCAGCACGCTAAAGGCTGGCGCCGTCGCCCAGCTCATCCACACTTGCGCCGTTGGGGGAAAGGCAAAGACGGCTTCGTCATAATCACTGGCCGGTGGTGGTAGCGTCTGGTCATAACGACCCGGCGGCGGCGCTAACCGGTCGGCGGGTAATGGCAATAAGCGGCCCTCCTCCGTCCAGGCCGGGCGTTGAGTCGGTCGCGGGCGGAGTGGATCTTCCAGGCGGAGATAGCGCCAGGTCGAGACGCCAACCGGCAACCGGGGAATGGCCGGAATGCCACCCGTCAGGATAGCGGTTTCAGTCGGTTTCCAGTGGATACTAAGTTTGGCGGGATCGACCGCCGCGTCAGTGTCTTGTGGCGTAAAGGTCGCACCATCCCATGTTCCCAGATCGCCGACCACTTGATCAACCCATTGGATGGCGCGCACCGCTGTTTCCGCCGTTGTGCGCAGGTCGCCCGTAAAGGCTTGCCAGACGCCGGCTTTGTTATCAAAGCGTTGCCACCGTTCTTGGGTGCGGTGAAAGCGCCACGCGCCCCGGTCTTCCACTTCGGCGGTATAGCGCTGATCGGCACGGCCCAAACCTACCCAGTGATCATTTTGCCATTGGTGGAAATCGCGGCCATCGTAGCGTAACAGGCCACGCGCCGTGCAAAACCAAAGCTGACCGCGTTCGTCGGGTTGAATGGCATAGACATTGCCGGTCTCATCCACCGACAGAAGATCGGGAAACGCTTCCAACCGGGTCGTATAGCTCAAGCCGCGCACCGGATGGGCGACATAGCGCGCCAGCCCCTGTTCCGTACCAAGCCAGAGGGCAGCATCGGGGCTGCGATAAATGGCGCGTACCGTAGGCAGGAAAGCCCGTTCCGCCGTCGGAAAGTTGCGCGCTGCGCCGCTGGCTGCCGGGTGGAAGGGCTGCCATTCCGGCGTCTGTTCGCTGCGGCTGTCGCCGGCGTACCAGTACCAGGCGTCCGTCCCCGGTTGATATTGAAACAATCCCAGCGCAACACCAAAGTAGAAGACGCCCAGCCGATCCTGGTGAATGGCGTAGACGGGCGTGCCGTTGCCGGCGCTAGCATGGAGAACAAAGGGCTGAAACGTTGCGCCTTCCCCTTCACCAATTAACCGCCACAGCCCCTTTTCATTGCCCACCCACCACTGACCGTCCTGCGCCTGGTAGAGCGCGTAAACGGGATCATTGCCCAACTCGGCCACAGTTTCGACGGCGGTGTCACTGGTTGTTGAGAATGTCCACCGACGCAGCCCCTCGGCGGTTCCCAACAGAAAGGTAAAGCCGTCAACCGCCAATGTTTCAATCGCGGGCAGACCGGTCAACATCTGTTCCCACCGTTGCCCATCATAGCGCCAGAGTTCGCCCTTGCCGTCAACGATCACGGCCAGCCAAAGAAATTTATCAATCGTCTGGACAATCCCTGTGACTGTCCCCGTCGGCGCCTCGTTAACCGCCTGCCAGGGGCCAGGGGCGGTGGGATCACCCAGGCTAGCAGCCGCTGGTGCGCTGATTGCTTGTTGCACCCCGGTGTCCAGTGCCAACCAGGAGGAGAAGGCAGGGCGTAAACGCAACGTCACATTCGGCGGCAAGGTGTCCTCATAGGCAATGCCCAAGCGTAAACGCTGACCTTGGGCCTGATAAAGTTCAATGATCGGATTGATGGTGGCATCAATCAGCCCCGCTTGGGGCGTCACCCCGCCAATATAGAGCGTGGGCGCGGCCGGCGTCAACCCCTCATTTTCGATAGCCCAGCGCATCAAGGGGCCAACCAGTGTCAGCGGTTCACCCGGCATCTGAACAGCCAGCGCATGAGGCACACGTTCCGCCGCTTCTTCAATGGCAAAGGGACGATCTTGGTTTACCAATGGCGCCGTCAGGTCAACCGGCAGTTGTAATTCGACCATGCTGCGTAGCGCGTCAACCGTACTCACCCCGTCGCGATAGAGAGCCACCAATCGCGCCAGCCGTCGGCGAAAGGCTTCAACGCTCTCCCGCTGATCGGGCGGCTCACGCCAGGGGCTGGTGCCCAGCAAACTGGCAAGGCGCGCCAGGTCATGGAGATAGGGAAAGGTATCGACCGCCAAGCGATCCGCCGGTCTGGTCAGATCGGGTGGTGGCTTCCCTTGTTCGGCCCGCTGTTGCAGAAAGAAGGGATCATAGAGGGCGCGGTCGGCGTAACGAACCCAGTGCGCCTGCATCACCTGACTGGCCTCGGCGTTCAGTTCATCCAGTGCCACACCGAAGCTGCCCAGGAGCAGGTTCAAGAGTGTTGTGTCGCCCGGCTCCGGCCGGTAGAGCGAAGGGAGGCGGTTACGAATATTCAGCGCACTTCCGCGCGCAAGTACGCTTTCATTGCTGGCACTAGGCATTGACGACCTCCTGCTCTAGGGTGACATCAGCCAGGGTCAGCCGCTCAAAGGCGGTCAAGGTGTAAAGATCGGTCGATTGGGTCAAGATCCGGCTCAAGCCGCTCTGCGCCGTAACAATAAACTGTAGCCGGTAAGGTTGAACCGTTGTCGAGTCTGGCAAGGGTGGGACTACGCCGCCAGTGTTCACGGCTTGATCATAGGCCGCCAATGAAGCCGCTGGTTTGTTTGGCAGCGTTACCGCTAATAGGAACTTACCGAACGCAAGCGCACGGGTCGTTGCCGGTGTGGCATCACTGGCATTGGCGTCGTTGAGATAGCCCAGGGTATTAGTCAGCTCGCCCTTAATTTTTGGCAGATCAGGCGGCGCGGCACTAGTCGGGTAGGTGACAACCACGTCGAGTCGCGTCGGCAGGTTCGGATCGGCGATATTCAATTCACCCAACTGCGTCGGCGCCCCCGCAATATGGAGCAGGCCGTTGGTCAGATCCAGCACATCCTGTGGCGGGTTGTTCCAGGTAGCGGCCAGCAGGCGGACATCCTCGACCCCCGGCACACTCAAGACCAGACCGACGAGACGGTTGATGCTGCCCGGTTCACGCGCCGGTAGCCGGGCAAAGTAGTCAGCAATTTTCTCACGCACGGTCCGTTGGGCAGCCCGCAAATCCTGTTCCAGCAGACCAGCGGTTGTGGTCAGGCGTAGCGACAGGTTGACCTTGGCCGGCGGCAGCACCCCTTTCCAGACAATGCGCACCCCCGCCGGTCGTGCATCTTCGACGGCGGTCAACAACCGCTGATAGAGTTCGGGCGGCAGGCTCTCGACATGGGGCGTAATTTCAACCACGCCGGGCGTAGCCGCCGGTTCCTCGACATCTGCTGTAATGCGTTGACGGGCAATCGCCGCTTTGATCGCCCCTAGCGTCCCCCGTTCGCTGCCGTGAAGGAAATTTTTGGCGCGGGTGCGCAGTTCACTGTCGCTCTCATCCTGGGTGGCAATGGCCGTCGGCGCCGGGTTGGTGACGCTGAGAATGCCGGCAATCGGGACGGGCAGTACAGTCAGCGCGTCGGCGGGTAAGGGGTCGTTAACCTCTAGATCGCGGGCCACTACTCGCGCCGTATTTTGTCCTACTGACAGTTCAGTGGCTTCGGTTGTCTCATATTCAATATTGCCATCTTCGGTGATGATTCGCGTACCGGCGGGAATGGTGATCACACCGCGCGTATTGGGGGCACGGGTAAATTCCACTTCACCCGCCGCATGGCCACCCTCTACCCGTTCAATCCCCAACAGCGCCACCACTTTATCGAGTGCGCCGCCGGTGGCCGTGTCCACAAAGCCGGCCTGATAGACCGCCTCTAATTGGGCATACAAGCGAGCAATCTCCAACCCCACCGACTCCGCCAAGGTGCGCACGACGCTGCCGGTCTGAATGTCAGTTAAGATGGGTTGCGCAGCCTTAGGATAGTAGTTGACCTGGATCAACGTGCCAGCGTCGGGCAACTGGGCGCCCTTTTGCCAGGCCAGCGTCTTGCCGTCGGGCAGCAGCTTATAATCGGCGCCTTTGCGGAAGAGAAAGGTTGCGCCGTCGCGGCTGCCATAGACCGAAATGATGTCGCCAACGGGCGCCTGTGCCAAAATATGCCGGAAGGGCGCCCCGCCAGTTGTCCCATTGGTGACGGGCGGGAAGGCGTGTTCTTCCGCCGCCACCCCTTTGGTGATGCCGGTCAATAAGCTATCGAGCACTTCCGGATAATTGCGGCGTCTAAAGGTCATAAGCCTAACTCCATGCGGTATGCCAACCTGCGCTGGATACAGGTTGTGCTATACCGCCAATTCTAATATGAAGGGGCCAATCGTCACGCTACTGCTCGCAACGATTGGTTTCACCCGTAAAGATACGTCAACCCGGTCGCGACGCCCCGGCGTCGGTGTGACCGTCACTTCTTCAACCTTGGCAATGCGCGGCTCTTGTTGCAAGCTTTCGAGAATAAAGAGCTTGACCAGGTTGCGCGTCGTCTCGGTGTTAACCCGCCCAACCAATTCGTGCAAGCGTGAACCATAGTCAGGGTGAGCCAATTCGGCCAGTTCGCCCCGCGGGGTCAACAAGCGTAGAAGAACCGCCTGCCCCAAGTTATCGACGCCCTGCACCAGACCCAGATCTTCGCGCAAGCCCTCCTGATTGGGAACGCGCCGTCGGTCTACGTCCACCGTATAGACTGGTCGCAAACGCGCATCGCGCAAGCCCAGTCGAATGTCCGTCAAGAGATGGCGATCCGCAGCCATAGTTAACCTCCGATAAATACAAGCCACCCCCTCCTAACCTCCCCCAGTTTGGGGGAGGAACGGTCGTGCGCTCAACAGTTCCCTCCCCAGCCTGGGGAGGGTTAGGGAGGGGTGGTTAGCCCCCGATAAACACCGTACCAACTGCCAACACCGTCCCCACGGGTAGATCGGCCGGGTCGTTACAGGTCAGCGCCTTGTCGCCGTTGCGCGCCGCCGGTTTGCCGTTGATGCGCACGGTGCCGCTGCCCAGTTGGATCGTCGCCCGATTGCTGGGCGGCTGCTGAAATGGCCCTCCCTGCGGAATGTGGGCAGGGGTGTTGGTGGCGGTGCTGCCCTGCACTGCTGCCGCTTTGCCTTCAATTCGCACGTCGCTGCTCAGACTGCCATCGATCAAGCCGGTGAAGGGGTGGGGCAACGGCGTCGGCACAGGGCCACCCGGCGACGGAATCATCACAATATGGGTATCGGTGGCGAGAATTTGATCGCCTTGTTTGGCGGCGGGTTGGGCCATGATGTTACCTCTTGGGTATTGGATATTAGGTATTGGATATTCGGTATTGGATATTCGATGATTTCGATAGCTCGGTCACCCAATATCCAATACCTAATATCCAATAGTCTAATTCAAATCAATCGTCGCACCCTTTAATTTGAGCTGCGCCTTTGCCTCAATATTGACTTCGTTGCCGGTAATGGCGATTTTGCCCTGGCTTTCCAGTTTGATGGCGCCGTCATTGTCGATCTGGATGGTGGCGCTGCTGCCGACGGCGATCTGGACGGCGGGATCGTCATCGCTCAGGTTGATTTCCAGGCCGCTGCCCAATTTGATCTTGACCTCGCGCTTGCCGTCGCTGTTGACTTCAATGTGAACAGCGTCGCTGTCACCGGCGCCCAAGGGCAGGTGTAAAATCGACTGCCCGTTGGCGTTAATCGGCGGGCGATCTTCGTCGTTGTACAGACTACCGACAATGATCGGTGCGTTGATGTCACCGCCGACAAACTGTACCAAAACCAAGTCACCGACCGATGGAATACTCACCTGGCCGATGCGCGGCGTCGCTACTGGCACTTCTTTCAAGACCAGGCCGGCATTGCGCAGCTTCACCGTACAGCTATAGTTCTCCTGATCCGATTCCCCCGCGTGCGGATGCTGCGCCTGCACCACAGCCAGTTCCGCCGTGTGTATTCGGCGCAACTCCTCTTGCACAATCCGTTGAATCGTTTCGTAGAGTGACAGTGTTGACATCGCTGACTCGTGATTCGTGAACGCTTGCTCGTCACCACGCTCTGCGTCCGCCGGTGGACGCAGAGCGTCCCGCCTGCATTCCGCCGGAGACCGGCGGAACGAGCTTGCTACGCTAAAATAACCCAGATAGTACTCCTGCCAGACCACCATCGCCTTCGCTGACTTTAGCAAAGTAAATAAGGGTCGTAAAACCTTGTTGACGGGTCAAGTCATGGTGTACCCGTTGAACAAGAAAACGACCATTTGCCAGCGATTGGGGTGCATTGGTAATTTCGATCGTGCTGCCTACCGTGGCTGGTGGGGCGCCAGTTGCCAGCAGGCGACCACTGATTTTCAGCCAATTGCTCTGATTAATCAGCCCGGCAGCGGTACGCTTTGCCAGATCACGGGTACGCAAACTCGGTGCAGAGAACAAGCGTTGGGCCGGGTCATCACCAACTTCGCCAGTCACAGAGGACGGATCTTTGACCAACCAGGACCAGGCTTTCGCCCCTTGGCTACCGGCTGCGCCTTCGCCAATCACAGTCGCTCCATTGAAAACGGGCGTCGCCTCATTCATCTGCAAAGCAAGCAAGTTGTCGCCATAAGTGAAGGTCGCCACCGGGTCGCCTTCGGTTAGTGGCGCAAAGGTCAACTGATCCTTCGGCGTAACCCAGGCGGCAAAATCGTTCTGCCGTGCGAGTTCGGCCAGATGCCGGTAAACGCTTTGTCCCTGACTCACCACGTAAAAGGGATAGTCCGCACCCGCATCCACTGTGTCAGTCGCAACGGCGGCTAGATCAGCTAGGGCGCTTGCGATGTCACCGGCGCTCTGCTGTTCAAAGCTTTGGTTGACACGCAGCCGGGCTAAGGCGGCGCCGCCGTTGGTCAACCGCACGTGTTGTACGCCCAGGCCATGTCGAATCTCGGCCACAATGCCGGTGAAAACCGTTTCGGTGGTGTCATCACTGTACCCCAGCAACAAGGAACCGTTATCGGCCAGCGCCACCGTTGGGGACTGGGGTGTCACGGCCAGCGTAATTTCGGCAGTATCGACAAAGGGCGCCAGCCCGCTCTCGATGTGCATTGCCAAGAGATGTTGCTGCCAGGGATCAGCGCTGCCGCCTAGATTGACGCCAAGCGCACTCCCCACGGCGCCAGCCAAGCCACCCAGACCGCCGGCGGCCGCACCACCATTCCCGATGGCGACGGTAAAGATTGGTTGGCGCACGGTGGGTGGCGCCTTGGACGCAAAGAGATCGGTTAAGGGCATTGCGTTTGTTCTCCGCAAAATTACTCGACGACAGGTGCGCGGCACTGGTCAGACAATTCGTTATCGTTTGCGCCATTCCTTGACCAGTGCCACGCACCTAAGCTGTCCTCCGCTCATTGTCCGACGTATACCAGTTGCCGTGGACACAGACGCCGTCGCCATCGACCTCCTGAAAGATAAAGGGAATGGTATAGGCCGTGGTGCGGCGGTCTGCCGGCGGTGTGCTGGTGTTGGGTCCGGCCATTTCCGCTTGGACGTGTATGTGCAGATGATTGTGAAAGCTCATCCCCGTATCACCCGCCAGCATGATGGGCTGCCCCCGTTTGACCTTGGCGCCGATGATGTTGGCCGTCGCCACCGGCGGCGTCAAACGGGAAAAGGCAGTCGTGATGCTGTCCTTTTTCCCATGCCCATAGACGGCATAGGTGAAAACGGCATTGCCGCCGATGTCGCGATCATGGCGCGGGTCGGGTGTGATTGGGTTGCCGCTGTCATCCACATCATGACGAATGACGATGAAGTTCCAGTCCGCTGTACTGCCATCGGCGATGCTTTCACCAAAGGCTACGACGGTGCCGGGACGACTGGCCAAGACCTCTTCGCCGTCGTCATGGCCGAAGTCATAAGCATAAATCTGGGCCGTCGATGCGTTGGTAATGTTGTTGTGGCTCCACATCCCCTGGTTGCCCTGCGGCACAAAGAGCGTTGTTTCTTTGGCGTAGGGCAAGCGGTAGGGTGATGGTGTTTCGGTGCCATCCTCCTGTTTCTTTTTCGGATAACCGAGAAAGGCCGCCCCTTTGGGATTATATTTACCGTCATCCGTGTCGCCCTCGCGCGTGCTGAAGAGGACGATCCAGAAGGTGATCCAGACCTGCAACACTGAACTGACCATGTCGCCAGCCAGTCCACCCCAATAGAACTTGCGGGCAAAAGGCGCGGAGATGAGAACCCCGGTCACTGGCGCCAGCAGACCGGCTCCCAACCCGCCCAGCCACCAAAGCAGCCAGGAACGCAGTTGCGGCAGCGAAGGGTTGACATAATCTTCGCGTGGAATCAGCTTGACCAGCAGCCAGGTATAAAAGAAAGTCGAAACCCCCACCATCGCCGTAATCTCTTTGTGATTTTGCGCCTGATCATCGCTGCCGTCGCCGTTGATCAGGGTTAGGATGGTCATCACCACATCGCGCAAGAGGTTGGTAATGCTGATCGGCCCGGCCAGCTTGAAAATGTCATGGATCACCACCGTAATCCAAAAGGCAAAGATGTTGCCGCCATTGGCCGCCGAATGCTTACCCTGTAATGAACTCAGGATCGTACTCCACGTTTGCGGTCCAAAGGCCCAGCCATCCAACGCCTTGCTGCCCCAGAACTCATGGCCGGAAATGGGGCGTTGACCAGCAGCGCCGGCCAGGCCATGAATAAAATCATAAAGCGCATTCAACAGCGGCGCCACCTGATGGTTCGGCTGAATCTGCGTTCCCCGCCAGATAATGCGTACAAAATCGTTGATTAGTGCAATGGCAAATTGCAACCCATCCATCACCGGCGGGCTAATGTGCTTGACCCGATAGAAGCGTTGACCGGCAATGGTGTCCGGCACGGTAAAGATGGAAGCCTGTTGCCATTCCAAGTTTTCACCGCTAAATAGCACTTTGTCGCCCAACCGAATGCGACGTTTGTCTTTATCAACGATAACCCGTTCGCCGGCCAACCCGGTCGTCTTTTCCAGAAATTCCCCCAGCCCTGGCCCGAACTTCTGCCCAAAAGTACGTGGCAATTGCTCTAGTTCCTGGGGCAGCGCATCTTCCAGCACCATGCGGTTGTAGCGGATCAACTCTTCATTTTCAACAAACTTCTGCCCCACCTCACGCGTTTCGCTGCTCAAGGTGACAGCACTGAGCGGAAAGCGCGCATCCTGCGCCAAAGCCGGGGAGATGGGCGTTGCTTCCCCGCGTAACAGGCGGTTCACCATATTCAGCATGGTGAACCTGAGCGCATCACTGGGATCGCCGGCGCCGTCATAGCCGTCAATGGCGGTGCGTTCGGCGTCGGTCAGGCGATCGCGCAGGAAGCGATCCAGAGCGTTAGCCGGACTTTTCAGACGATTCGCCAGTCGTTTGGCATCCTTGAGATCATCCTTGCCTAACAAAGGCAGATCACGATGTTTGTATTGTAGAAGCCAGGTGGCGTACCAACCGTAGCGATCTTTCTCACCAGGCGCCGGGTCAGCCAATGGCATGGGCGCCAACCGGGGAGCGCGTGCCGGGGACACTCGATCCTTGGCGGCAAGCGCCGGTACACCGTTGGGGCTAACACCACCGCTAACGCCAATGGGGGCTAGGTCAAGCAAAGTATCACCCGCATTCAGCGCCGTTTCCAGCCCATTGAGCGCGCAAGTGAGATCATGCAATAATTGATCCAGATCCAGTTGACGGATCAGCGCCAACAACTCACGCGCCACAAACTCGGCCTCGATGCGGGGAAATTGAAATTCCGTCACGGCCCGGCGCTTGAGCCGCCGCAACAGGCAGGCGATGCCCAGTCGGGTTGCACGCTCTTGGGCCGACGTTGCCGGTGGCATTGACGCCAACTGGCTGATCACTTCGTCAATAATCAGCCAGATTTGCGTCTGGAGAAAATCTGGCGTCAACCCTACATCCTCTTCCAAGATGGCCAGCAGCGTTTGCACATGGTCGCGCAACGCATCCAGCGTCAACCCCTGCGTCAGTTGGGCCAGCAGTTGCACCAGTTGCTTGGCCAGCGCCACTGCTGCCAGTGGACTATCCACCGCCGGCGCTGTCGTGCCAAGGGTTTGCAACGTCTGCACCAAGGGCGCGACCCAAGCATTCAACTTGGCTTCTACCGTCGTCAGCCGCCCGGTCACTTGTGTTTCTAGACGCGTCGCCGTTGCCGCCAGCACGGTCTGGAGGATCGCCAACACCGCGCCGCCTTGCTGCACATCGGTCGCCAACCGGCTGCCCAGCGTCAGCAGATCCTGCAACAGCGCCGCATCCCCGCTGACGCCGGCACTCCGATCCAATTTTTGCGGTTGCAAGAACAGCGATCCTAACGACATGGCGAAGCTCCGTTATATACATTGGGTATTGGGTATTAGCTATTGGATATTAGATATTGAATCCTTTTATGGCCATGTCAATAACCAATAGCTAATACCCAATCATACCCCCACACTCACTCCACCCGAAACGTTTTGGGCGGCGCCGCGCAAGCCTTGGTAGGCAGTGTTGACGCGGGTCAAGGCTTGTTTTAATTCATCATCCAAGCCGTGCAGCCGGTCGATGATTACCTGGAAGAGGACGGTTAGGTCAAAGGCATCGAGCAAGGGCAGGATTTTGCTTTCAAACTCCGGCTTGACAATGTCGGTCACCAGTTGTTTGGGGTCGAGCGCCTTTAACTTGGTAATCAGTTCGGCATACTCGGCGTCCAGGGTGGCAATTGCGGTGCTGGGCAATACTTGTTCCAGCGTAATGGCGTTCAACATCTGGATAAAGGCCGTTTCCACGCTCTGGCGCAGGTTGGCCGGATTGATGGCTTCAATCTTGCTGCGCACATCGCCAAAGACCTCGGTAATACTCTCCCGCAGAAAGTCGAGGGCGATGTTCCCCAGGCGGTCGAGCAAACCTTGCAGGTTGTCCCGAAGCTGAGCCAGCGCGGTCGGACCGGCCAGCAGTTGCGTCAATTTGTTTTGTAAGAGGGTCGCCAGGGTTTCCAATACCCCAGCATAGCTTGCCAGCGGTGCGCCCAGCGGTTCCAGCACGGCAAAGAGCAACCGCAGCGGGCGCAGCAATTGCGGCTCCAGCGCCTCCGCCACCCACTGGCGCAACTCAACCGCCGTGGCGCCGTTCTTGCGTAGTGCCGTCAGTGGGCTATTGACGCCATGATAGCGCTCATCCCAACCGGTCAGTTGTGTCGCCAAACCGGTTTGGGCTTGGCGAAGCTGTTGTAGGAACTCACCCAACAGACGATAAGGCGCACTAAAGGCCGCGTCGAGCGGCGTGAAACGCGCCAGCGCGGCGGTGATGGCCTCTTTCTCCGGGGATGCGGGCAGCGCAGCCAGGGCGGTACGCGGAAAACCACTCAAAGCTTGCACCAGTGCGGCAAGCTTCGCCTGCGGATCGAAGCTCTGTAACGTCGTGACCAGCGGATCAACGGTACGCTGGAAGGCGTTGGTGAGCGCCGTGCTTTTGGTCTGATCCAGTGCGTCATTCAGCGCGACAAAGAGCGGTTGCAGTGGGCTGGTGTCATTGATAGCATCAATCTTCGCCAAGATGGCCGCAAGCCAACTCGCCAGCGCAGCCTCTGAATTTTGGAAAATTTGCAGCAGCGACCCCAGCTTCTGGCTCAAGGCGACCACACTCTGTCCCAAAGCATTGGCGTCCTGTAACAGCGCCAGCAGATTGTCCAGTTGGTCAAAGAGAGCATCGACCGGCAACACCGCTTGCACCTGAGCGACGACGCCGTGGATAGCTTCGTTTAGCGGCGCAATCAACGTATCCGGCTGCAACTGGTCAAATGCCTGCAAGACGCCGGCAAAAGGTTGTTCCAATGGTGCCAGGGCGGCGCCGGGGTTCGCCCGTTCAGCCAGCCGGGTTT
The DNA here is from genome assembly GCA_026645575.1 of Caldilineaceae bacterium. The sequence goes on along the minus strand of JAPKMW010000033.1, from coordinate 29,976 downwards.
TAAGCTTTTTCAACTCGCCGTTCACGGGCGCCAGCAACCGGCTAGGTTGAAATTGTTCCATCTGAGCGATCAAGGCCGTGAACGGCGCTGACAACTCGTCGCCAATCAGCGTGGCCGGATCGAAGCGGCGCACGCTGTCGAGCAGTTCGTTGGGTTTGTCGGCAATACTTTCCAATAGCGGCACCGGCCCGGACTCGATCAATTCACCAAATTCGTCGATCAACGGATCTGTGATCGGCGTGAGACTCGGCGGCAGGACAGAAAGGGCTGCACTCAATGCCCCCTGGAGCGCACCGCCCAGCATGGCGGTGTCGATGGCCTGGATGGCGCTGGTAATCTCCTCAATGGCGGCGACCACTTCGTCGGTTAAGGGCGCAAAAGACAATTCCACCAGAACATTGGCAATGCTTTCCAACGCTGTGCGTACATTGTCGATGGCCGAAACGACCGCCGGGTCGGTGAAAACATTGGTCACCGCCTGGATCGCCTGCTGAAGAAGAGCAACCAGAGCCGCCGGGTCAAAGGCGTCGATCCCGTCACTGATGGTGGTCACAATTTGGCCCAGCGCGTCCCGCACCGGTTGAAAAAGCTGGCTCAGTTGTTGCGTCAAGGTTGTGGCAAAGTTGTTGATAGCCTGTTGCACGCCCTGGACCAGCGCCCCAATATCAATGGCCGCCAGCAACGTCTCCACTTGGCTGAAGAGGGTGCGGATCTGCGCCGTCACACTTGCCACATTCTGTTCCAGCCCCTGAATCGCGTTCTCAATGGTCTGCGCCACGGTTTGTAACGGCGCAGTGAGTGCGGCAATATCCAACAGATCCGCCAACGCTTGCAGCCAATCGACCACCGGTTGCAACTGCGCCTCAATGGCAGCTTGTAATGGCGGCGTGGGCAATCGTAACGGCTCAGCGGCAAAAGCCGTAACGCTCAACAGCGTATCCGGCGCCAGTACGGCTTCCAGGTGACAGAGTTGGGCCGCCGCCTCATCAACAAAGGTTGCGCAGCGTTCACCTAATGACGGCAACTGGGCCAGCAGTGGCTGCAACGTCACACGGAGCGCCGCATACTCATCCAGGGTGGTGTTAAAGGTGGCGACTGTCGGGCCGGTCCCAGCCAGGTTGCCACTGTTGACGGCGTTCTTGAGTTGGGTGAGTGCGCCAGTCAGGTCGTCAGTCATTTGCGTCAACGGGGCGGCGGGTAACGACCCAACGATGGCGGTCAAATCGGTGTTGAGTGTTGTCGCCAGCGCCGGCACGCTGCTTTCGATCAATGTTGTGAGCGCCTGCAAGGTCTGGCCCATCTGGTCGCGAATTTGCGCCGGTTGCATGGCTTGCCAACGCTGCACCGTTTGCAGCGGGTCGATCAATTCATGGAGCAGCGGCAGAGTGATGGTCACGCCATTTTCTTTACTCAGAATCTGGCTCATCTCACTCAACCAGGTCAGAAGCAACGCCACATCACTGGGCGCGCTTTCCAGCAAGGTCACGACGCTGTTAATATGTGCCGTCACTTCAGCCAACGGCGATGGGGTAGCGGCGGCCCGCAGCGCCATTACTACGCCGGAAGGATCGGCGTCCGGGCAGGTGAAACGGAGCGTCGTCAATTGGCGAATCGCCGCAATCGTCGCCAGCACTTTGCCCAACGGCTCGGCCAGGTCAGCGCCGATGGTTCCGGCCAGTTCACTCAAACCAGTGGTGAGGACACCGGTGACGCCGCTCAGATCGGTAGGCACGGCGTTGCGCAGTTGACCAAGCTGGGTGACAAAACTGGGATTGATCGCCAGATTGGGTAGGGGCAGTTCATTGATCGCGCCGCTCAGATCGCCCAAATTGCTGGGCGGATGCTCAATCAGATTCGCGACCAGCGTGGCAACCGCGCCCAGATTTCCGCTCTGGGTGACAAGCGCTGTATCGATATTGACGCCAGTTAAGGCGGTATCAAGACGCTCAAACAGCGTTGGCATGGGCTAGGCCCCTCCAAACAACTCACTCAAACTGGACGAAACGGCGCCCAGCCCTTCCACAGCGGATTTGACGCTATCCAACGCACTGCGCAACGGCGGCGTCGGGTCTTTGATTTCGGGAATGCTCCCCAGTCCCTCAATCGCGTCGAGCGCTCCAGTGACGGCATCGAGAAACGAGCCGGCCTGATCCAGCAACCCGGCATCCAACCCGCCCAGTGGGTCGGGGGGTGGCGGGGGCGGCGGACTTTCGCGCAGGACAATCAGATAATCAGTCTGGTCAGGGCGGAGACCGTTCTCGCCAAAGTGTAGCGTTTCAATTACCACATATTGCACCTCAGTGGCGGTAAGGATGTCGGCCACAAAGGTGACGGGCGCACCGGCATTGAAACGGCTGCGCACCTCGTTCAAAAACGCATTACGCACTTCGTCGCCATAAAGACTGCCGTGGATTGCCACCACCGTTGGCGTGCGGTTTAGATCTTGAAAGAGACTGCCCACCCGCCCCGGCGTCGCCAACTCGGCAAAGGCGCGACGCTCGACGCTTTGAATCGCGGCAATGCGGGGGATCTCCCAATCACCTAACACTGGTTTTACGGTCATGATAGATCCACTCCATGTCGTCGCGCTTCCTCGGCCAAAACGTCATTGATCAGTTGGGCCAACGTCCAAGGGTCGGGGGTGGGGTGGGTGGTTGTCCCAGAGGAACCCCCGTTGGTTGGTTGGTGTTCAGCGCTAACAGTGGGCCAACCGGTCAACAAGGTGGTCAGGTCAGCCGTTGATGCGCTCCTCAGCATTGCCCCCACCGGTGATTGCCTGCTCGATAGGGGCGCTGGTACGGTGGGCGGCAGTATCGATGCGTTGGTTGGTTCAACGATTGTCGGCCAATGCATCCGGCTTGCTGACGGCGGCGATAACGCGCCGGGTGCATTTGACCCTTGGGTTGCCATCGATTCAAGATGTTCCGCCGGTGTGGTAGCAAGCAAACCGTCAACGATGGTGGCTAAGAGACTCATCGTTGCCAGCGGCGATGCGGCTACACTATCGACACCGACGAATGCGTCACGCTGTTGTACGGTCTGTTCTGCGGACAGCGGCGCCGCCGCCAGCCCACGTTCCGGCCCACCATGCCCATGACTCGCCAGCGGTGCGCTGCGGCCAGCATTGCCCACCGGGCTTGCAGTCACCGGGGTTGCCTGCGCGGTAACAGGTTGCGCTAATGAATGACCAGACGAAACACTGTCCCGTGCCATTGATGAAGCGCCAACCATTGTGGCTCGCTTCTGGCTTGGAAGCGCGAATATGGGCGTTGCCAGCGTTTTGGTCAGATCACTCATCGGTGCAGGTTGGGGAACTGCGTCCGGTCGCGTTGGTGATAGCGGCGCTTCGTGCGGCGGCTGGCTCATTGCGGCTGTAAAAGCTGAAACGACTGGCGGCGCGCTGGTTGATCGCTGCGGCGGTTGCGGCGGTGATTGATGGGACTCAGCCGCGTTGACAGTCAACTGGGCAAAGGGCGAGAAATCCACCACCGCCAATGCCGGCGCTAGTTCGGCTAAGAGTTGTTCCGGCACTTCTAACGCGTCATCGAGCGGTCCTAGCGGTTGCTGAACTGCCGCTAGGAGTGCGCGCACGGCTGATAACAGTTGGTGCTGGTTGGGCATGGTGGTTTGGTTGCTCATACGTTTTTCTGCTGCTTCAACATCTGTAAATGCAACAACACCTGCCCCAATGTCAGATTGTTGACCTCGTGCGGCGTCCAGCCAAACTCTTTCGCCAGGATAAAGGCTGCTTTTGCCAGAGGCGCATCCAACGCCTGATTCATCTGTTCCTGGCTGGTGGTGATGCCGCTCAGGCGATTGACGTGGTGGAGCAGAAATTGCACCAGCCCCGCCGGCAGGGCCGCAACCTGGGCGATGGTCAACACCGGCTCGACCAATGCCTGTTGCACCATGATCGTAGCCACCAGGGTGTCATTTTCTTTGGCCGCACGCGTCGCTAGTTGCAGATCGCGAATGGTCAATGGCCGCAAGCGCACCGTCGGCTCTGTCGCCCCATTATTGGGCTGACCATTGGGCGCCAGCAATGTCGGCGGGACGGCAACCGTATAACTGAGGGTGCTGCCGGCCAGCAGTTCTTCCGCAGTTAACATTAGGCGGCATCCTCAACGGTGATATAGAGCGCCTGGAAGTTGACCGATTCCAACACAAAGTCATCTTCCGGCATGGCGTAGACCCAGTGGTCGAGCTTGACATCGTGGAGGGTCAACGTGTTGGTGACGTTGGGCAGCGCCGCATTTGCCAGCAGCAACGAGATATTGAACGAAGGCTGCACCCAACTCGCCGCCGGACGGCCATCTGCTGCCACACCAAGCAACAGCTTCAACATGGCGCCATTGATATAGGCTCGCCCAATCGTCCCGCGCACGGTGACATTGCCCGGTCGCAACTCGGTGGCATAGCGTTGCCCGATCTCATGAAAGGCGCGTACTTCCGAATGAACCTCGACGCGCACATTTTGCACGCGCCCCACCGTCGCCAGGTTATAAGCCGAAAGCACGGTGTCCGCCTGATCCCCCTCTGGTCCTTGCACCTTCGCCAGGGTAATCGACCCATCAGCGCCAGTAAAAACACTAGCATTTGCCATGACAATACTCCTTTTTAGTGGAACAGTCAGACAGTGAGTCAGTAGGTCAGTAGCTCAGTGGGCCAGTCAGACAGTGCCACAGTACCAAAGACTGTTCTACTGATTTACTGTCTTACTGGTTTACTGATTTACTGCAACACCATCGTCACCGCAATAAAGTCGATGCTAAAGGTCGGTTGCAGGGTGACATTGACGAGACAGCGGCCGGCGATCTCATCCTGGCGGGAAGCGGTCACTTCCAGTTCATAGGTGATGAGCGCTTCGTCTTGCACCATAGTCGTGAGAAAGCCATCGATGGCGCCCTGCAATGCCTTGCGCACCCGTTGGTTATTCAAGCGCCCAATAAAGGGGTTGCTCACCTGGCGGATGCCGGCCTTGGCAAAGTCGGTGATACGCCGGGTGGTGATCTGGGTGAAGGCGCCATTATCGGTAGTGACGCCACGCACAACCCGCACCCCTTGGCGCTCTTCGAGCAGACAGATGCGCGACTTGACCAGATCGACCATCTCGCCGTAGGTGAATTTCTTGGACAGTTTGACGACACCGGGTAGCACTTTGTTGGTGGGGCTAGTCTGGGGTGTCAGGGAACTGATCAGCCCGGCTACAACTGCGGCGCTATAGGTGCCGGGTAAGTTGACGTTGGTTTTGGCGACGGCGTCAAAAGCTTCGATCCCCGGCGCGGTGAAGATGATGCGATCATTGCCGGCGACCTGGCCCTTGATGTCGGCGGCGGTGCTTTTGTCCGAGCCGATGATGGCGATGAGATCCTTGCCATTGCCCTCGGCGCCATCGACCAGGCTGCCGAAGACGGCTTTGGCGGCATCCGTACTCAATTCGGGTGCGACCAGAAGGTTGACATCCTCTTTGAGCAATTCGTTGAAAGCGGCGGTAAATTCGGTCTGCCCTGGGTTGCCGGCGGGCAACAGGGCGCGGGCAAAGACGGTGCGGGCGCCGTTTTGGTAGAGCAACTCCAACCCACGCGTCAGGTTGAGCGCGCCAGTGCTGAGGGCGTCATAGTTGCCAAAGATAGCCTTGGCGCTTTCAAAGTCGGACAGCACATGGGTGGCGCCATCGCCCTGGCTGGCCGTGCCGACAATGCCAATGTTACCGCTGGAAATGCCGCCGGCGCTGATCAACGCTTCAGCGCGCACACGGACATAGGTGCCTGGGATAACCAGTTCCGATAATGCAAAATCTTCTGCCATGAACCTTGCCTCCTCTAGTTTATAGTATTTTCCAGAAAATTCACTACTATGTTTGATAAACGGTATGCTGCGAAATTTTCGGGCAATCATTGAACACTACAACGGATTTAGGTAGCAACCGATTTCGCTTGGCGCAAGGAAAAATGGTTCAACCGGATCTCAGGGGCTTGACATCGTAGGTGCGGTTTGTAACCGCACTGGCTTCGGAGAACAAGTGCGGTTACAAACCGCACCTACGATACCAGATCGGTTGTCTACTCCCTGAATTCCGGTTGAGCCGGAGAAATCCGTTACCACCTAAATCCGTTGTAGTGTTCTAGTTCACCATCTGTGCCCCACTGGCGGTGATACGCAACCGTTCGGTGTGCAAGACGGCGCCATCCAGGCCAAGCTGTTGGGTGAGGCGCACTTCTGCGATCAATTCACCGCCGGTGAGCGGTTCTTGGGTCAGTTCCAGGTTGGTGGTATAGAGTAGATCCTGGCGCCAAGCGGTGATGGGCGTGGTGGAGGCGGTGGCGAGGATGGCAGCGCCGGGATCGATGGTGGTGGCAGCAGTGGTGGCAGTGGCGGGTGCATTGCGGCGGCGACGACGGGGCACGTTTGGCGGATCAGCAATCACCGGCAGCGGCACCACGGGAATGGTTGGTAATGCGAGTGACGTGGTTACGGCCGCGGCGGCGACCCAGAATGGTTCGCCGTTAAAGCAACAGCCCTGTACAAAGGCGGCATTGGCCGTGCGCCCCAACACTTCAAAGCTTTGGCCCTGTTGCGCCTGTCCCAGTACGGTGGCGTTGGCGTCGGGTGCGTTGAGCAAATCCGTGTTATTGGCATTAATGGTGAAGTGGGGCGGCGCCGGTGGCAAGGGGGCGACAAGGGCAGCGTTGATGCTGGTTAGGGAACAGGCCAGAAACATGGCCCGGTTGAGAACGCCCGCCGGCGCTTCCCATTGGCGGGAGCGCCGGGGCCAGGTCAGGGCGGTGATGGCATCACGTAACGTCGCCAGTTGGGGTCGCGTCACGGCCCACAGGGTCACGGTCAACTCGCCCACGCCAGTCGCACCGGTAATCTCGCCTAGATCAACCAGGGCGCCGTCGATACGTTCCTGTTTCACCCCAATGGCGCCGCCGATGCCGCTGTTGCGCACGCTTTTAATCGTCGCCGCCACGGTGACAAAGGGCAATTGACCCACCAGACCGGGCAGGTAGTCGCCGATCAACACCTGGCTGCCCAGATCCGAGGGCAGATCGGCTTGTAATAACGCAATGGCGTGTTGGGTGCTTTCCTGGGCAAAACGACCGGCAGTCAAGGACATAGGCGCCTTCCTGGGTTCGAGCAGATCACGGGAACAGAGCTATCTACTCTATGAACGGAAGGGCCAGAAATTTTCCGGCATGAGTTGGGGGTACAGACGCGGATTCAGGAAGCGCGGATTTGTCCCTTGACGGCTATGTGTTTCCTGAATCCACGTCTGTATGCCCCATTGGCGCGATCTACTGTGCTGGATCTTACTGTGCTGGAAGCAATGTGATGATCACACGCGCAACGCCCTCACCACTGTGTCCACCGGCAATGGTGCGATTGAACGTAGCATAAAGTTCATAGTTCACCACTCCTTCATAATCCGACTGACCATTCAAGGCAAAAAGATTAGGGGAGCCAAAGACCTCGATCCCCCCGGCTGCGCTGATCCCCAAGTGGCTGTCAGCCACTTCCAGGCTGATGGTCTCGCCGGCGCGCACGGCGTCGGTGCGTTGGAGGAGTAGACGGCGCCCATCGCTGGCTTGGGAAGCAGGTGTATTATCGTTGCCGTAGACCAACAGGTTGCCGTCTACGATCACCACCTCGGCGTCATTGCTTTGCTGTCCGCCATCGCTGCTGTTGCCGTCATTCCCGCCGGAATCGCCCAGGTTAACGCTCCAACCAGCGGGCGCGCCACCATAGGTAATGTCAAAGCGCGCGCGGGTATAGCCTGTAGTTGCCGGATTCAAGGTGAGCAGATAGAGCGCCTGATTGTTACGCCAGTCGAGCAGACGGACGGCGCTGATACGATCACAATCATGCCGATTGGCGACCAGATCAACCGTACATGAAACCGGTTGCGGTTGGGGGATCGGTGTGGGTGTCGGCAGAGGCGATGGTTGCGGCCACGGCTGAGACGCCGAGGGAGATTGCGCCCCAGTCGTGATCCGCACCAACTTCGCCAGTTCCTCGCGCACCAAGCGCACCACCAGCCGATCCAGCGTATCAACCGAGTAGTTGTCCACATCGTGGCTGGTCTCGGTGCCGGGGCCGCTGGCCGGATTACTACCGTCGGCATAGGTGAGGAAGACAAACTTGCCGCCAGTGAATTGGGCCAGTTGACGGAAGATATATTCGCCATCCGCTTCCAGCCCGCTGGCGCCGACCGGGAAAAGCTTGATCCCCCGGCGCACGGCTTCGATCATGTCGGTGTCATAGCTGAAAGGTTCATCGGCGTAATCAAGATGAGGCGGAGCGTCGGCCACCAGCAAGACCATACGCACGGTGTCGTCGCTGCGCCAGCTCAGTTGGTGAATCGACCGATGGAGCGCTTCATTGAGTGATTCCGGGTTGTCGCCGCCAGCATCAGCCCGTAACGCAGCCAATGTTTGTTGAAATTGATTCAAGTCATACGTAAAGTCATAGGGGCGTACAACAAACTCATCCCCGCGATCTCGGTAGGCAACCAGGCCATAGCGAAGATCGGGTTGCTCCGGCAGACGAGCGATCTGGTCGGCGATGCCGGCCATCGACGCTTTGAGTTTGTCGATCTCGTCGCCCATCGAGCCGGTGGCGTCGATCAGAAAGAGCAGATCCAACTGGGCGTTGGCGCGGCGGGGTGGATCGGTCAGGGTCAAGGTCCATTGTTCATTGGCGGTTTGACCCGCCGTTTGTCCTCCTGTGCGTGTAAAGGTTTGGCTTTGCGCCACCCACCCTTTGCTGGCCTTGACCCGATATTGATTGCTCTGCCGTTGCCAGTAGCCGCTATCCAGGGCGCGGGGATGAAAAAGGAGTTGACCGCCGGCATCGGTACGCCCCGTAAAGAGCAGTTGATCGTTCACAAAGACTTCGACCAGGGCGTCATGGAGTGGCAGGGCATGTTGATCGACCACCCGAATCACATAACGTTCACTGACATCACGCTCCTTGACCCATAGCCCCTGGCGACGGGTGCGATAATCCAGGTAATCATGCCACTTTTCATTGTCATCGGTCACGCCGGCGGTGACGGGTTCGTATTGCAGCATGGTGTTGGTCGCCGCCGGGGCGCTGGCGCCAACTACGGTATCATACAAGGTGACGGTTTCCGCTGTTGCTGCCGGGGCAGCGAGTACGTAAGCCGATGCCGGTGAGGCCTCGGCACGGAGAGCGACAGGTGAAGGCGTCGGTGAAAATGGCATAATCGCTGAGGCGGCACTGGTGTTAGTCACGCCAGTAACAGATTGTAAGACGACACTTTTTTGATCAGCTTGAACAGCCGCCAGGGCAGTCGGAGCAGATGTAGAGGTAGATTGTGCCGCTGGTTGCTGGACAAGACAGCCATTGCCGGTGAGTAAGAGCACGAGCGCCAGTAATGGCAGAAAACGGGTCAAACGACGAGTAGGTTGCATTGACGACATCCTTTCTGGAAATCATTCAGGTGTGTGCGCGTTGCTTGTTGTAGTGGCAGCGTTGATGTTGCTGTCTCACTCTACCGTGTAGTTACTCCGTAAAGCTGGGAGTACGCCGCCGACTTTGCTCCGAATTTTCGGAGCAAAGTCATGTTATGCTGGTGGGAGGTATAGCGAGTGCGTTGCACGGGTCAACTGGGTTCGCCATTTCGTGAACTGCTGTGACCCGTGCAACGCACTCGCTACAGCATTTACTTCAGTGTCTGGCCGATGTAGGGTATAATCAAGGAAAGGGTAGTGACCCTTTGTGGACTGACACCTTGCAACAACACCCAACCCAACTTGTGGATGGTCATGCTATGGCGGCTTCTCCAGCCAAATTTGCCCAGTTGCTCAGCGAAGGGGTGCATCGCGTGCGGCTCTATGAAGGCAAATCGGTGCAGATTGTGCAAGATGAGCTAGGCTATGCGCTGGGCCGCGAAGGCGGTTCCGCTATTGAGTACTGGCGCAAAGGCCACGTCCCGGCGCGCCTGACGGAGGTGGAACAGTTAGCCCGCACGCTTGTGCGTCGCGGTCGGCTGGATACACGCTGGTTGGAACAGTTTCTCCACAGCGCCGGTCATCCCGCGCCTACCGCCCTCACCAACGAACTCTTCGCTGCCCAACCAATTACCCAATTCCCCAATCAACCAACGAACCAACCACCCCGTCTTGCCCCCTTTGTTGTCGGCCCGCCGGTGATCCATCCTAGCCAGTTTTTTGGCCGGGAGAGCGAAGTCAAACGCATCTTTAGCCTATGGAAGCGACACCCTTTGCAAAATGTCGCAGTCGTCGGCCCGAAACGAAGCGGGAAAACGTCATTGCTCCACTTTGTACGCACAGTGACAACCACGCCGCCCAGCCAATTGCGTCTGGAACAACGGGTCGAGTGGCTGCTGCAGCCGGAACGCTACCGCTGGGTCTATGTCGATTTTCAGGATGCGCGCATGGGACAACAGGAACGCCTGCTACGGCACATCCTGACGGGTCTCGACTTGCCTGTCCCCACGCCCTGTGACCTGAGCAATTTCCTTGACGTGATGAGCCAGCAAGTGACCACACCGACGCTGATTCTGCTGGATGAAATTGGCGCGGCACTGGCCGCACCGGAGTTGGATCTGCCCTTCTGGTGGAGCATGCGTTCGCTGGGCAGCAATCTGACCGGCGGCAACCTGGCCTTCTTGCTGGCGGCGCATGAGATGCCTTCGCAACTGGCGCAGGAGCAGGGCAAACCATCGCCCTTTTTCAATATCTTCGGCCATGTGTTGAAGCTCGGCCCGTTGGAAGCCGCAGCGGCGGAACGATTGATGGACGCTTCACCACGCCCCTTCAGTGCCGCCGATCGCGCCTGGTTGCTGGCGCAGAGTGGCGGCTGGCCCTTCTTGCTCCAACTGTTGTGCGATACCTGCCTGACAGCCTTGGAAGAAGGTACGCCAGTGGCAGAATGGCAGGCGGAAGGGTTGGCGCGCCTGGACCCCTATTCCTCGTTGTTGGTACAGGGCAAGCTCCCCCAACGTCACAGCCTGGGCAAAGGAGGGAGATCATGAAGCGCGTCGCGACCCAGATGCCCCTGTACGCGCCACGGCTCCATGACAACCCACTCCTTGCGGCGTTGCAATTATTGAGTTGGCTCTTGCTCCGCCCTTCGGCCTGGCAACAGCAGATCCGCCAAATTGCGCCGGATTTACAGCCCGATTTCACCTTGCTCGACCTTAGAGGTCGTCACTGGCGACAGGCCGCGTTGCGGCGGCTGCTGCGGCTAATCTATCTGCTCTGGCCGCTCTTGGTGGCGCTGTTAACCGCGGTAGTTTTATGGGTTATGGGAGCGATAGGAGGCGTGCTGTGGCTGGGGGTACTTGTTGCCTTTGTGCTAGGGGCAGTGAGCGGGCTACTCCTGGGGTTATTTCTGAGCGTTGCTGCCAGTTTGAGCGGTGTAATCGGCGGCGGATTGGCGCTTGGGTTGCTGGTTGGCCTGATCGGCCAGCCCATTTTTACTGCGAACAGCGGGGGCGTCCAGTTACGCACTTTATCTGATCAAACGGCCTATTATCATGAATCGTTACAGCCAGCCGTTATTCCCGACACAGCAGTTCGCAGCACGGCAACGACACAACCACAGGCCGTTCAACTTGCGGTCAACACCGCCACCGCTATACCAGCGCAGGGAGAAGCCGCCCCACAAGCAGAGGAAGCGATTGTAGCGTTTGAACCAACGACCATCCCCGTCGCGCTCTTGGTGACGACAGGGGTCACTGCTACAATGCGCCAATGGTCTGTCAATGCGACCATTGGCAGCCCGCTGGCCACGCCAATCCCTTTCCAAGCAATTACCGTTTTAGCCAATGACGCAGGGCAACATTTCGCTGATGCTAAGGTCGTCACCACAACAGCGTCCTCATTATTTACAAGCCCAGTAGTACCAACCCCGACACCAGCGCCAATCGACCTTGCCGCGGTCAGCAATAGCTCGGGTAAGCAAGCGCCAGCCGCGACACAAGCCGAATTGCACGCCTACGCCATTGATAGTTTTTCGGTTACACCGGCCATAGCCGCAGCCGTTTTGCCCCCAACGCCACAACTCAGCCGCCCCAGCAATCCAGGCAATAGTGTGCTACCCCTACTGGGGGCGCTAGGGTTGGTGGTCATTGGCGTGGTGATTGGTTTGGCGACAACCATTGCCGACAGCGCGCCAAGGCAGAACCAGCGGCCACCAGCCACTTTATCCTGGCGTCAAACGATCGGTAGCCTGACGGTCGGCTTGCTCGTCAGCATGGTTGTCACCGTGTTGGCGCTAGGGTTAGCATACTGGTTGCGCACCCAACTGATGCTAGCAATGGAATGGGCAATGAGGGGTGACACAGGCGATCTGCTCTTGTCGGGGCTGTTCGTTGCCATTGGCGGTGCGCTACTCATTACGCTGCCCTATCAATTGGCGAAACGGCTGGCCGGGGCGTTAGCGGGGGGCGTGGCCGGGGCGCTGGGTGGCGGTGGCGCAGTCGCGCTTTTCCTATTGCAGTTGACCGCTCAACCACTCTGGCCGCGCTGGCCGTTGAGTCTACTCTGCCTGGCGGTGGGGCTGGCGTTGCCGCTCTGGTGGCCGCTGGTGCATTACCCAGTGGCAGCGGCGTGGAGCGCCTTGCTTTTCCGTTGGGAACAGCGGCGCACAACCAATCAAGAGTTGCTTTTGCCCTATCATCCGGCCTTCTGGGATGAGTTACAACCGTTGCCCCTGCCCGCGCTCGATGACTATTTGGTGCTGGCAGTCGAACGCAAACCGACGCAAGGGAAGGCCGCCTTAACCTTTCTGGGGAAAGGTCGGCAACGGTGGGCGGCGCAAGCGGCGCAGATTGAACTGGATGCGCGCCGGCTGGCCGCGTGTGAACGCGTTGCCGACATTCCCGTCGCCTGTCACCAGGTAGTGGCGGGAGAGCTATCGAATGCGGCCAGCGCGCTCCTGCGCACCTTTAGCCGCATTGGCGCAGATGTGGAAGCGGCGCTGGCGCAAGAAGGGTTGTACAATCAACGGCTGGCGCTGGCGGCAGTGGAAGAACGGCTGGATGGCTTGTTGCGTGAGTTGACGCGCAGCAATGAACGCTATGCCGTGCGCTTTCTCGCCATTGCGGAAGGGTGGTGGGCGTTGGTGCATCAAGCCGTTAGCGACCTGGCTGCCGCTGCCGAGTCCCGCCAGGAGATCGAGTCACCTTATGTGATTGGCATCCCTTTGACCGCGCAACAGGAAATCTTTGTCGGGCGCGCCGACGTTTGTGAACGGATCGAGCAACTGCTGCGTGACCAGCACCATCCGCCCCTCTTGCTCTACGGTCAACGGCGCATGGGCAAAACGTCGCTGCTCAACAACCTGGGGCGACTGTTGCCTGATACGATTGTCCCTTTGTTTGTTGATCTGCAAGGACCGGTTGCTTTGGCAGGGGATCATGCCGCTTTTCTCTATAACCTGGCGCGCGCCATGAGTGAGTCGGCGCGCCGACAGCGGGATCTCGCCTTGCCGCCATTGATTCGCACAGAATTGATGGATGACCCTTTCAGCCGCTTTGACGAGTGGCTCGACACCGTTGAAGCGACGCTGGGCGAACGCACGGTGCTGCTGGCGTTGGATGAATTTGAGGTGTTAGACAGCGCCTTTTCGGCTGGGCGATTGCAAACAGAGGCAGTGTTAGGGTCATTGCGGCATTGGGTACAACATCGGCCGCGCTTCAAAATTTTGCTCACCGGTTCCCATGTGGTGGAAGAGTTGAGCAGTTGGGCGAATTATTTGGTTAATGTGCAGGTGGTGCATATCAGCTATCTAACCGAAGCGGAGACGCGCCGGCTGGTGGCGCAACCAGTGAAGGAGTTCGCGCTACGGTATGAACAGTCCGCGATCCAACGGGTCTGGAAACTGACGCATGGTCATCCGGCACTAAGCCAACTGCTCTGCTATGAGATTGTCGCGCTGAAGAATCAACAGCCGCCGGAGACGCGCCGATTGGCAACCGTGGCCGATGTCGAAGCGGCTGCATTCGCCGCCTTGGAACATGGCGCGCTCTTCTTCCATGAAATCGAAACCGGCCAATTGACGACGGCAGCGGTTGCGTTGCTACGCTGGTTGGCCAGTCAAGGGGAAGGGGCACTTGTTGCAGTTGAACGAGTGCAGGCGACGTGGCCGGAGGAAGTCGGGTCGGCGATCAAGTTGCTGCTGCGCCGGGAACTGATCGAATATTACAAGGGGGGCTACCGCTTTCAGGTGGAGTTGATCCGAAGGTGGTTTGATAGACAATAGTTAATACACCCGTTCCAGCATCCCCACCGGCACTTCGATCAAGGTTGGTTTGTCGGCAACCAACGCTTCCTGCAAAGCAATTTCTAACGCTTTTGCATTCTGCACCAATACACCCCGTGCGCCATAACTTCTGGCAAGTTGAACAAAGTCAGGGTTATGCAGTTGGGTACCGATCACCCGCCCGTCAAATTGCTCCATTTGGGCGCGCAGGACATTGCCGTAGGCGTTGTCGTTGAAGACGATGACAATCGCGTTGATGCCATACTGCACCGCTGTCGCCAGTTCTTGCGAGTTGTAGAGAAAACCGCCATCACCGGAGAGCGCAACCACCGCTCGTTCCGGGTGGGCGACTTTGGCCCCAAGCGCCAGCGGCCAGGCGCAACCCAGCGTTGCCAGCGACGAGGCCGTCAGGTAGGAACGGGGGGCATAGACCGGGTAGTAGTTACGGCTATAGTAGCCCATCTGGTTCATGCCCTGCACCACGATGGCGTCAGCCGGCAGGACGCGGCGAATCGCCTGCATGAAATCCCATTGCGGTTGCAATTGTTGGGCTGGGTCAAAGCGGGCAGCATTGAGCGCCTTCACTTCGGCTTGCACACTCGCTGCCAGGTATGACCGCGCCGGGATCGTCGCCGTGATGGCTGCTTGCAAGGCGGATAAAACGGTCTGTGCATCACCAACCAGGCCAGTGACATGACGGCCCGGGCTAATTTGCGCCGCATCAATATCAAGCTGGATCACCGGCTGTTGATAGTTGGCGAAACTGGCGCTTGTGCCAACAGCCAGAATCAGATCGCGCTGGGCCAGCCAGTCGCGCAGGGGCGGATAACGGGTTTCGGCAAAACCCAAGGCCAGCGGGTGACGATCGGAAAGCACCCCTTTGCCCTGGCGCGAGGTGACGACCGGCGCTTGCAACTGTTCGGCCAACGCTTGCAGTGTTGCCCAGGCGCCCGCCCGTTGGACGCCGCCACCAGCCCAGATCACTGGCTTTTCGGCGCGGGCCAACAACTGTACAGCCTGGTCAAGCGCGGCCGATGCGACCGGGGCCGGGGTGTACTGAAGCGGCGCCAACACTTCAACCTCTTCCACCGCAGCAAAGACCTGTGGGGCAATTTCCAGGCCAACCGGGCGTGGACGCCCCATTTTGAGTTGACGCACGGCTTCTTGCACCAAAGCTGGAATCTCAGCCGGACGGTTGGCACGCGCCGCCCATTTGGTCAACGCCTGGAGGGAGGTTGAGGCGTTGTTGCCGGTCGGGTTGCCGTCGCGTTTGCGGTCCAGATGATGGGGGCCGGTGATGACCAACATCGGCGACGAAACGGCATAGGCCGTCGCCATGCCTGCCGCCGCATTGAATAACCCTGGCCCTTGCACGACCAAAGCCGCCGCAATTTCGCCGCTGACGCGTGCATAGGCATCGGCCATGTAAGTGGTGGCCTGTTCATGACGGACGGAGATATAGCGAAGATCTGGGTGTTGGTCATCGTGCGCACCTTTACGAGCAGGTGCGCTATCATAAAGCGCGTCAACCGCTTCATACTGCCCCTGACCAGGGATGCCGAAGACGACACGAAAGCCTTCGCACCGCAGTTGCTGAATGAGCGCTTGTCCACCATTGAGTTTGGGCATAACGATACCTTCTTTCATTGCTACCCCCAAGCCCGTAGCCGGTCCGTGACCGGCGTTCGGAACGCCGGTCACGGACCGGCTACAAGCAAGCAGGCTTCGTCGTTACCGGGAATGTGCTTGCAAGGCGGCCTGCCACGCCAGCACATCCTGATAACGCAGGTCACCGCCGAAGATGTCGAGGGCACTGCCGATGGTTGCATCGACGCGCCCGTGACCAACAGTGCGAATTAATTCTAAGTCCACCAGCGAACGCACGCCGCCGGCGTAGGTGACCGGAATGGGCGACCATGCGCCGATCATTTCGACCACGGTGGCGTCGATGCCCAGTCGTTTGCCCTCGACATCCACGGCGTGAACCAAAAATTCGGCGCAATGGTCGGCCAACCAGGCGAGGGTGTCGGCGGCGATTTTGGTTGTGGTGAAGCGTTGCCAGCGGTCAGTAACAACCCAATAGGCCCCGTCACGTTGGCGGCAACTCAGG
The DNA here is from genome assembly GCA_026645575.1 of Caldilineaceae bacterium. The sequence continues at coordinate 13,610 of JAPKMW010000033.1, read as the reverse complement.
TCCAGCACCAACCGTTCTTTGCCGACAACCTGCAGCAACTGTTGTAAGCGCGCCAGATCCACCTGCCCTTCGCGGAAGACAAAGGAGGTGACAATCACATGGCTGGCCCCGGCGTCGAGATAGCTTTTGGCATTCTCCGGCGTAATACCGCCCCCCATCTGCATCCCGCCGGGATAGGCGGTCAACGCCGCTAATGCTGCTTCTCGGTTGCCGGGGCCGAGGGCGATGATATGGCCGCCAGTCAAGTTGTCCCGCAGGTAGAGTCGGGCATAGTCGGCGGGAGATTGTTGGGTTTCAAAGTTGACCACGGGCGCATGGTTGCGCTGATCGGTGAGCGAACCGCCGACGATCTGGACGACACGGCCGTTGAGGAGATCAATACAGGGACGAAAACGCATAGTTTATTTCTCTTGATAGACAAATAACAGCACAATGCCCGCCAATGAAGATCGACTTGGCAGGCATTGTTTATAAAAATTCTCAATTTTACGCCAACCGAATCACCGCGTATTGCTCATCGCGACGCGACCAGGCTAGCAGAAAGGAATCTACGTCAACAGCAAAGGGCGCTTCAACCTGCATTGGGTCGTGGACAAACACTTGTTCTTCATCAAAACCGACAACAACAACTGCATGATGATGAGTGTATGGCCAAAACTGTACATCATCAGCATCCACAGCAACCAGGACAGGTAGGCCGCTTTCCAGGTAAGGTACAAAAGCGCCCGGTGTGCCGCCACAGTAAACCTCTACGACAACGCCTAACGCCGATGCCAGCTTTTCCAGATTCGAGAAAGGGGTTACACCAGTGGCGCGTAGCCTTTGCCACAACCACCCTTCATCCTTCTCAATACCGAGGTAGGCCAAGACCTGTTTACAACAGGCAACCAGACAATCACCGTCACGCCGCTGCCGCCAATGTTTGATCCCGTTGAGCAGCACGTACACACCCCCGAATATTTTGCAGTTGATCGTTGGTTATTGAAATGACTTGGCCGGTTTGGGCATTGACATCGATAACGCCAAGCGGGTTCAGATAAACATCAGCCAAGTGAAAATCAATGGCAAAACGCCAGACAGGTGGATCGAGCGGCAAAAAAAAACCGCCTGTAGCCCCTACTTTAAGGTCAGTTTGGTCGCTGATCCAGACAGTCGCTTTAATCCGGGCATGATAACGCAAGATGTACCCATCTTCATCTCTGGCTAACTCACCGCGCGCCTGTGCGGCCTGAACAGCGCCTGCTTCGCGTAAATCACGCAGTTGATCGGCGGTCAACGGATTTACCTGGCCTGTCTTTGCGTCAACTGTGATGCTGCCAACAATAGGTGTGCGTTGTAGATCAGGACGTTGACAAAGCACGCGACAGTGCCACTGGCCTTGGCGCAGAATACTTTGCCCAACGCGATAGGCTGGCCCTAACACAGTAGACAGGTATGCGTTAGCAATCTGCTGTACACTATTTACCCCGTTACTCAATGATGTAGGCGGCGACGATTCAAGAACAGCGTGCATCCGTTTGCTCCTTTCGGCAGACTCTTTTGTCGCCTATTGTACCTGATTACCTGCTCATTTGCCAAACAGTGCTAGGAACACCTTTTTTAGTCACCAAGGCGTGTGGTAGCCGCAATTGGCGCGCCTTGCAACCACCACCGTTTCGCCGCCTCAAGAAAGGCCGTCCCCGTCTCCAGCACCCGTAACCCATCTGCCACTAGCTGCTCATTGGGATAGTAGGTGCGCACAGCCTGATCATACGCGCGAATGGCCTGCCCTGGTTCACTCTCTGCCGACAGCAGCGCAATCACCTGATCTTTGGGCAGATTCCAGACGCGGATGGGGTCATCCTGCTGCAAGGCGACCACTTGGTAGAGCGTCGGCCAGACCTGGGTGCAATGCAAGCGCACCAGGCGTTCAAGGCGATAACCGCCGTGCCCAAGCAGGTTGATGCCCTCAATCTCTAAGGTTGCCAATCCTTTGCGGGCCGATTCACGCAACTCGTCCGCCGTTGCCAACGGAATGGGACTGCGCCCGGCAATCAGATGATGTGCGCCTGGCACCAACCCCACCCAGCCCGGTCGCGAGCGTGGGGTCAAGGCATAGCATTGAATATAACGAAAGGGCGTCGGGTCGATCTGGGCCAGTTCGCGGTGGATCGCCATGCCCAATGGTAACGGCAGGTCGCCATTGGCGGCAAATGCTTCAGCGGTCAGGTAGAGTTGAAAGTCGATGTCGCTACTGTTGGGGATGTAGCCCCCTTTTACGGCTGATCCGTGCGCCACTAAGCCAATGAACCAGGGCGCAGTGTGTTTACAATAGATCGCAGCCGCTCCTGCCGCAATGGCTTGCGCTTCTGGAATGAGACCGGAAACATCTATCACCATCTTATCATTCCTCTCCTGCGTTACCCGTCCCGTAGGGACGTTTGAATTTAGGAAAAGGGTAATCTAATTCAATTTTGCCCCTAAAGTCATGTGTCCCTTTGGGACAGACAGCAGGGCCGTACCTTATCACCCATTAAACGCTCGTCACTGGTAGATTGGCGAAAATCGCTTCATACTCCGCTTTGCGACTAGATGAGAGTTCAGGAGCGGTGCGCACTTCATGAAGCAGATCGGCCAGGGTCATCACTGCCTGTTGACCGGCCCAACAACGATGGGCGACGCGCAGCCAGGGGACCATCGCCTGTTCAAAGCCAAAGGCAGTAAATTGAGTGCGCAAATAGGTCAGGTTGTGTTCCAACTGCGGTTCCAGGATGGAAGCGCTGTAGGGGAGCGCCGCTATGCTAAAGCTGGCTGACCAATCTGTAGCTGGGTTGTAAATGCGATCCGGCGCAGCCAGATCGACATGGCTGACAAAGGGTTCCCCATCATCACGCAAAAAGAGCAACGCCACTGTCTGCCGTAATTGACGAGTGAATGCATTGCCGGAAGCCAGTGCGCCGGGGTTGATGACCATGACCTCCGGCGTCGCATAGACCAGGGGAATGTGCCAATGCCCAAAGACCACCACCCTGGCGCCGCAACGACGCGCACGAGCAAGGGAGCGATCTAGTTGGGGCAGAAAGTCATCATGGCGACGGGAATCCAACTCATCAATGCGGTCGGGAAAGTGGCTATGCCAGAGCAGAATGCGTTGACCGTGCCGGGTGATCACTTGTTGATAGGGCAGTTCGCGCTGCGCTTCCGGGGTGTCATCGTTGCCATGCACGGCGATCACCGGAGCGATAGCGCTGAGTTGATCGAGGACAGTCAACGCTCCAACATCACCGGCGTGCAAAAGCAGGTCAGCACCTTGAAAGATGGTAAAGAGCGCTGGCGGTAATGCGGCCAACCGTTGAGGCATATGTGTATCGGAAATCAGGCCGATGGTGGCAATCACCCGGTTTGGGGGCAGGGTGGGTGGTACAAAAGCAGAGATAGGCAAAGAAATGATCCAATCAAGGGGGCGAAAGCTACGACCAACGTGCTTTATTTGCCCTGGCGCGGATTAAACGCATCGTTCAGCCCATCGCCCAGAAAGATAAAGGCGACCTGGATCACCCCAATCGTCACCGCCGGCACCAACATCAAATGGGGAAAAGTACGCCAGAGTTCCAGGCTATCGGCCAGCATACTACCCCAACTGGCATTGGGCGGTTGCACGCCGATGCCTAGAAAGCTGAGGGAGGATTCGGCCAAAATGGCGCCACCCATGCCCTGGGTCACGGCAACAATCAACGGGCCGATGGCATTGGGCACAATGTGACGGCTCATAATGCGCGGCGTTGTGGCGCCGACGGCGTGCGCCGCCTCGACATAGAGCGTCCGCCCAATGCTCAGTACCTGACCGCGGATCAACCGCGCATAGCCGGCCCAGCCGATCAACGCCAGCGCGCCAAAGACCAGCACATAATCAAGCCAGAGCGTATTGAGAAAGGCCGGGTTCTTGGTCTGGGTATACATCGCTTCGAACCAGGCGCTAATCGGCCGTTTGAGCGCCGTATTGACCAGCATGGCCACCAGCAGGCCGGAGAGCGACATGGTAATATCGGTGATCCACATGACAAATTCGTCCACTCGACCGCGCAAAAAGCCGGCGGCGGTGCCTAGCGCTACGCCGATCAAGAGGCTGATCGCTGTTGTCGTCAAGGCCACCAGGGCGGCGGTGCGGGCGCCATAGAGGATGCGGCTAAAAATATCGCGACCGAGCGGGTCGGTGCCAAACCAGTGGGTGGCGGAGGGGCGTTGCGACGCGGAATCAATATTTTGCGCCAGAAAGTCATAGGGCGCGATGGCCGGGCCGAAAATCGCGGCAAAGAGAAAGAGCAGGACGATGATCAAGCCCAGCACAGCGAGCCGGTTACGCAACAGACGGCGCAGCGCCGTACGCCACAAGCTGCGCACCTTGGTGGCTGTTTGAACGTCAAGGGAGAGAGCAGGCGAAGCCTTTGCAATGGTAGTCATAGAAATCTACTTAACTACGGGTGATCCGCGGGTCGAGTAAGGGATAGATCAGATCGACCAGCAGGTTGCTCACCATCACGATCAGGGTGCCGACCAAAACCACCGCCATGATAATCGGGTAATCGACCTGTTGCAAGCCCTGGACGGTTAATTTGCCAAAGCCGGGAATATTGAAGATCAATTCCACAAAGAGGGCGCCGTTGACCAGCGACATCATGATCATCCCCAACGAGGTGACGACGGGGATCATCACTGGGCGCAACATGTGGCGCAGAATGACAATCCGTTCGGGCAGCCCTTTGGCACGCGCCGTGCGGATGTAGTCATCGGTGATTACTTCGAGCATGGCGGCGCGCGTCTGGCGTACAATGGTCGGCAAGGGGCCAAGCGCCATCACTGCCACCGGCAGAATGACTTGCGTATTAAAGATCCCTTTCCAGCCAAAAGGGACATCCATCACCTGTAAAACCAGGACTAACAGCACCAACAAGAGCGGACCGGTCACAAAGAGTGGCACGGCATTGAGGAAGACCGTCATGCCGACCACCAACGTATCAATCCACTGGTTATGTTTCAGCGCGGCCAGCACCCCCAACGGAATGCCAATGAGCGCCGCGATGATCGTCGCCACCAGGCCAATCTGCATAGAGATGGGCAGCCGCACCTGGATCATGGTCAACACGGCCCGTTTTTCGCGGATCGAGTTGCCAAAATCACCTTGCAGCAAATTCTTGACATAGGTGGCAAACTGCACCGGAAAGGGCTGATCCAACCCATACTTGGCGCGAATCTTCTCCACCATCTCATCGCTGACGGTCATGCTGCCCTCGCGCAGATCAATAAACATGCGCCGAATCGGGTCACCCGCGCCATAAAACATCATAGCATACGAGACAAACAAGACCAGCAACAGCCCCGTAATCCAACGCAAGGCCCGTGTGGCGAGATAGGTAATCATTGGCTATCCCTTCCTGGTGACAAGGTGACAGGGTGAGCGCAGTAAAATAATTAATGGAGAATGGAGAATAATTAATTGTTAATTACGTGTTGTCGGCAGATCGCCATTAACAATTAATTATTCTCCATTAATTATTCTCTAGTGCGCCGCAATATAAATCTTCCACGGCTCGATCAGCCCCACATCGGGGCCGCTGATCAAGTTCTTGACATACTCGCGCACGACACGGGCGGAGTCGGGGTTGCCGAAGAAGAGTACCATGTAATCATCCATAAACTTGCGTTGCGCTTCGAGCGTCAATTCGCAGCGTTGCGGGTCATCGACCGGTGTGCCCTGCGCCTGTTCGATCAGCGCTTCGATTTCGGCATTCTTGTAACCGGCCATGATCGCTTTTTCGGCGCCGCCACTGACAATCGGGCCGGCCGAGTGGGCGGCGACCCACATATATTGGGCCGAATCGGGGAAACGGACGACGACATCATCGCGCAGGAGGTTGAGTTTGGCTTCGTCTTCGCCAAATTCATCTGGGCGCACCTTGAATTCGACATTGGTGATGCCCAGGTTCTGGCGCCAGAATTCGACCACCGCTTCCAAAGCGCGGTTCATGGGCGGCCAGTCGCCACGGGGTGAGACGCGAATCTTGGGCAGGTTCTCAGCACTGCCATATTTGGACTCAGCCAGGGCGGCTTTGGCGGCTTCGGGGTCATATTGATACCAGGAAGCATCAGCCTGGTTACAGGGCAGGTCAGTGTCGATCATCTGGTAGACCATCGACGCATCGCCCTCCGGGAAGGCCGCTTTGAAGACTGCTTCAAAGTCCACCGCGAGGATCAACGCCTTGCGCACATTGACATCGTCGGTCGGCTCGGCGCTAGGGCGCAGCCAGAAGTTGTTAAAGCCAATCGACTTAGTCGGGCGGAAGACATCGGGCAGTTGTTCCTTGATCGACGCCGAGACGCCGGCAATGGTGGTGTCAACTTGGTCGTTGAGCAGCATGGTGGCGACGGTTTCCGCTTCCGGGATAAACTGGAAGGTGATCTGGCTCAGATAGGGACCTTCATCGCCCCACCAATTGGGATTCGGCACCATGGTGGCCTCACCCAAGTCGGCATTGTAGGATTCCAGCATATAGGGGCCGCTCACCGCCGGGCTATTCTCCGGCTTCCAGAATTCTTCCACATTGCCGCGGGCCTGTTCGGCCTTCACCGGGTTCATGTGAGTGGTGGCAATGCGATAGTGGAAGAGCGGGTCGGCGGCGGTCAACTTGACCTTGAAGGTGGCGTCATCAACCACGGTCAAGCCGGTCATGTCGGTGGTCTTCTGCTCGAAAACATCCTGGAAGCCTTCGACCTTGCCGATATAGCCGGTGATACGGCCATGTTCAGTAAGCGGATCGGCCATGATCTCCCAGGTGCCTTTGACATCCGCCGCCGTCACCGGGGTGCCGTCCGACCATTGGGCGCGTGGATCAATCGAGAAGACCCATTCGGTGAAATCTTCACTGGGTTTCCACTCGGTAAAGATGCCGGGTTTGAGATCCTGGAACGCCTCATCAAAGTACATCGGTGGCATCCAGACCAAGGGCTGCCAGCTCTGCTGATCACCACCGCCGCGCATGGGGGTGAAGGTGAAGGAGGCCGAGCCGGAAGAGCCGGTGGCAATGCGCAAGACTTGCTCCGGCGCGGCATCGGCCGGTAACGTCACCGCCGGGGCGGCGCTTTCACCACCAGCCGCCGGGGCGGCGCTTTCGCCACCGGCTGCGGGCGCGGCTGGGGCGCCAGGGGCAGCACAAGCTGCGAGCAGCAGCGATAGAACAACCAGAACGGAAAGCAACTTAGCCGTTAACTGCACCCTGTGGTAGGCAGGTGCGCTGCGAGAACGCTTGGCAACAGACATAGAGCGATTTCCTCCTTACGAGTCTTCTTTATGATTGGATTGAGACGTTATAGTTTCCCAGACAAGTTTTGTACCATCGCCCCAGTGGGAGATGGTACAAAACTTGTCTGGAGATCTATAGTGCCGAATTGCTTGTGGCAAGAAGATGAGGGACCATTGCTGGAAACGTTTCCAGCTTGTGTTGGCTCATATTGTATCAAAGCCATAACTATCTGTCAAACAGGAAAAATCCAAAGCGAGTGCGTTGCAGGGAGATAATGACACGGCTGTTTCGTGAATTGTTATGCCCCGTGCAACAGACTCCCTGTAATCGGCGCACAGGTGGAGGATTCACGCACGAGCAACTGGGTTGGCAAGACAACGGTTTCGGTGCGCTTGTGCAGTAACAAGTTGAGCAACAGACGCGCCGCGGTTTCCCCGATTACCCCCAAGTCGCGCGCCACGACGGTAATCGATGGCGTGTGCAGACGGGTCAAATCGGTATCATCGCAACCGATCAGCGCCAGGTCTCGTCCGATCACCAGGCCCCGTTCGTGCAATGCCTGAAGGACACCGCTCAAAATTAAGTTGCCGCCAGCAATCAATGCGGTCGGCGGGTGCGCCAGGGCAAAAAGCGCCTGGGTTTCCTGATAGCCAACTTGCTGGTTCATGCCGATCGCACGCACCAGTGACGGCTCAACGGCCACCCCCGCCTCCACAAAGCCGGCATAAAAGCCATCCAAGCGCGCCCGTGCCGGGTCGAAATGTTCCGGGCCACCAATCAATGCGATCCGATGGTGGCCCTGCGCCAGCAGATGCAAAACGGCCATTTTGGCGCCCACACTGTGATCGGATTGCACCGCGCTCACTTGTGGATGATCGGGGCGTTGCCGGTCGAGCATCACGGTTGGCACTTTGACGTCTTGCAGGAGATCCATCGCCTGTTGGGAACCGTTCACAGATGTCGAGAGAATTACCCCACTGACCTGACGGCGGGTAAAAAGGGTGAGATAGGCCAGATCCGCCTCCGGCTGGTTTTGCGAACAGGCCAGCAGCATAGCATAGCCATAGTGGGCCAGGTAGTTGCTGGCGCTGGTGAAAATATCGGCCATGATCGGGTTGGAAATGGCGCCAACCAAAAAGCCGACAGTGCGCGTGTCGCCGCGGCGGAGACTATGAGCCAGGAAATCAGGTTCATAGCCCAATGCCCGCGCCGCATTTTCAACGCGCAACCGTAAGGCGGTTGAAACATGGGGATGCTCACTGAGCGCGCGCGAAACCGACGAGATTGAAACGCCGGCCTGTTGCGCCACATCGCGAATGGTGATCTTCTTGGTGGTCTCCATGTTTGCTATTGTACCGCCAAGCCAGGTTGCACCAAATTTTCAAGCAGCGTGATACAATCAAAGCGATCAACAACTGTGATACGTGCAAAAAAGGAAAAGGACATGCGTGATTTTGTGCAACGGCTCCGGCTCTTTAGTCGCGAGGTGTGGCTCTACTTGGTGACGCCGGCGCTGATTGGCTTTACAGTCTTTGGCGGCATCTACACGGTTTTGCTCAATCTCTATCTGCTGCGGCTGGGGTATGGGCCGGATTTTGTCGGGCTGGTCAATGCCGCCGGTTTTGGGGCGCTGGCCGTGACCGCCCTACCGATGGGTGCGCTAGGCCGTCTGCTGGGTGTACGCCGGGCGATGATTCTGGGCATGACGCTAATGATGGCCGGTTCTGCGCTGCTGCCCCTGGCCGAATTTATTCCAGTCGCGCTACGTCAGGGCTGGCTGCTGGGGATGTATGCGCTGATTCAGGTGGGCATGACACTGCACATTGTCAACTCTCAACCCTTTCTGATGGATGCCACCACCCCCGCCGAGCGCGAGCATGTCTTCTCGGTACAGGTGGCGCTCTGGCCGCTGGCGGGCTTTGTCGGCAGCATGATCGGCGGTCTGTTGCCCGGCTATCTGGCGCCGCTGGTGGGGGTCACGCTGGCCGATCCGGCGCCCTACCGTTACACGTTGTTGGTGGCGGCGGTGTTGCTCCTGCCGGGCGTGTGGGCCTTAACCCGGCTAGCTGAACCCAAAGTGCGTACAACAGCGCACGAGTCCGGCGCTGGTACGGCGGTTGCGCCGGTTGGCTTGATTATCTTGATCGCGACCATTAGCTATCTGCGCGGCGGCGGCGAAGGGGTGGGGCGCACCTTTCTTAATGTCTACCTTGATGAAGGATTGCAGATTTCCACCGCACAGATCGGCACACTGCTAGCGCTGACACAACTGCTGGCGGTTCCGGCTGCGCTCAGCGCGCCGGCGCTTGTGCGGCGGTGGGGTAAAGAACCGCTAATGCTCTGTGGCACCTTTGGCGTGGCTGTTAGTCTGCTGCCCATGGCGCTGATTGCCGACTGGCGTGCGGCGGGGGTGGGCTTGCTCGGCATCCTGCTCTTGACTTCGGTGTCGCGCGGCCCCTTTATGATCTACATTCAAGAGGTGGTCGAACCACAGTGGCGCCCCCTTATCTCCGGCGCCACGACCATGACCTTTGGCTTTAGTTGGTTCACCGCGGCGCTGGGTGGCGGCTATATCATCGCGACGCAGGGCTATCGTACACTGTTTCTGGCTGGCGCCTTGCTCAACCTGGCCGGCGGGTTGCTCTTGTGGGGCTTTTTGAGCGTGCGACAACGTCGGCTACGGCAGGCGACAGTCAGTACAGGCGATTGAAGGCCGTTTTGTCCGCATGGGCGCTGACGAAGGGTGCGTCCCATTTTGGGGGATTGTAGATCGGGCTATCTAAAGCGCCCAGTACAATTCCCCCAAATGGGGGACGCACCCAGGCTCGGGACGAGAAAAGTGGTTGACATTTCGTCAAGATAGCGCTACAATCACAGAGCAATGGCACGCAAGTGTAGAGAGGAGCGTCGAATGAGCACAAAAACTTTGGAACCCGCCACCAGGTTTAGCGCGCTCGCCATGCAGGCTGACCCAGCTACCGAGGACGCAGGAACCCATCCTGATCAGACAATCCAGCGTAATGGCGTGCATGAATTCTTGCCCACCTTGCCCACCTTCCCATTGGAAGCCGGCTGGCGTCTTGTCCGTGATCCGATTACCGGTGAATCTCAGCAGATGCCCTTAACGCTGCGCGACATCCTTTTTCCGACTGAAGAAGATATCGGAGCCGTCTATATGACGCAAAGCGTCCTCCATCACCGCTTAACCGATCTACTATCCGTGATGTTAAGCACTTATTTAGGGCCGCGCAATTGGTTGATTCTCCGTGATGTACTGGTGCTTTGGGGTATCCGCGGTCTGTTGCCCAAAGGTCCAGATCTTGCGGCCATTCCCAATGGTCACCCAGCGATCACGGCCAAATCGTACCGCGTTGGTCGTGACGGTCCGCGGCCGGCCTTTGTGATTGAAGTCACCTCGACAGAGACGCGCGAGGATGATTTACAGGTCAAGCCGCTTCACTATGCCGCCGCAGGCGTCCAAGAATTTTTGATCATCGACATTTTGAACAAAGCCACCGAGCCGTGGGAGTTGATCGGCTATCGTTTGGACAATGGCCCTTATTATCGCCGCTTGCCTGCTGATGCGGAAGGCGGCATCACCTTTACCACCGTTGGCCTGCGCTTTGTCGCCATCAACCGTACTCGTCTTGAGGTTTATGATAGCACCACCGGTGAGCGGCTCCTGACCAGTGATGAGCTACACGCACGGGCAAAAGCCGAAGCAGAGCGTGCTGCTGCTGAAGCCCAACGGGCGGAAATCGAAGCCCAACGGGCCGAAGCTGAAGCCCAACGGGCCGAAGCCGAAACTCAACGGGCTACAGAAGCAGTCGAACGCGCCGAACTTGAAACAGCGGCCCGTTTAGCGGCGGAAGCACGCGCCGCTGAGTTGGCCGATCGCCTGCGCACCTTAGAAGCGCAATATGGCATTCAATCACCACCGCCCCAAACACAATGATGCCCATGCCCACCAACCATGTGCCCCCGTGTCTCCTTTTGACACTTTATTTGAATAAGGAGAAAACCATGAAACACGCCATTCCCCAGCGCGCTTGCCCTGCTGTCCTCACGCGCCAAGCCGAGTCAGGAGAGCCGCTTTTACGCACCGTTCGTCTGGGCCTCATCCTGATGTTGCTATTGAGCCTGAGTCTGCTCTGGGCGCCCCGTCCCCTCCTGGCCCAAGAGGGAGAACCGGCGCCGACCGAGGAGGGCGCGCCCCCCGAAGAAGCTTCACCTGCCGAAGACCCCCGGCGGACAATCCGCTAGTCACACGCTTGCAAGAGATGGAGGGTTACCCTTGCCCGCTGCCCGATTTTGGGCCAGGAGTGGAAATTGAGCCACCTCTTGATCCGGCCACTGGTGAACCGAGTGAGGAGCCGTTCTTGACGTGTGTCACCTTGAATGTCCCCTATGATCACGCCAACCCGGATGAAGAGCAGACGCTCGATGTGGTCTTTGGCGTCAAGCCGGCGCCGGGGCGCTCGCGAGGGATGTTGGTGATCGCCGTCGGTGGGCCAGGGGGCGCCGGGATCGAATCCGCTTATTATTATCTCACCATGAACCGCTTTGGTGATCTACTGCCCCAGGAGATGGATCTCCTTTTCTTTGACCAACGGGGCGTCGGCTTGTCGAATCCGTTGGATTGCCCGGCAGCGATTGACGATTACTATGATGGCGCCTGGAATGATAATCCGGAGACGCCGGCTGGTGAAGCCGAAATGATCGCCGAAGCCAAAGCCTTTGCCGAAAGCTGCCAGGAAGAGATGGGCGCGCCCGAACTCTTGCCCTATGTGGCGACCCACTATGCCGTGGAAGATTTGGAGTTCTTTCTGGAGCAGATCGATCAGAAGCAGATCTATCTCTATGGCGAGAGCTATGGCACCCAATATGCCCAAACCTATGCCGCCGCCCACCCCGAACGGATTACCGGCTTGATCCTCGATGGCGTGGTTGATCTGAGCATGGAGGGGCAGGAGTTCTACCGCACCTACGTCAAGGTGATCTATGACAACCTGCTGGCAACGCTCAAAGATTGCAACAAAGATCGCAACTGCACCGAAGACTTGGGTGGGGATGCCGTTACGCATTTTGAAGAATTGGTGAAAACGCTCAAAGCCCAGCCGGCGACAGTCCGGTTCCCTTTGCCCGCCGGTGGTTTTGAAGAACGCACGCTGGATTATCAAGCGTTCCGGTTAGCGGTCGGCGGCTATGATGCCAGAGCCACCTTACAAGCTCTGGCTGCGGCGGCGCAGGCCGATTATCTCCCACTCCTGCGCCTCTACTACGCCCTCAGCTTAACCGAGCCGCAATTGAATCAGCCAGCCTATCTGCCCGATCTCTACGACACTGCACCAGTAATGGTGACGGCACAGCCCAATGTCTCAGCCTTCAGCAATGGCGCTTATTACAATGTTGATTGTTCTGATTACCAATTCTTTGAAGGCACGCCCGAAGAACGTGCGCAAGCCTTTCTGGAAGCCGGCAATGTGATCGAAGCAGAATTTCCGGTCTTTAGCAACCGTTTCTACGCCGACCTCCCTTGTGTCTTCTGGCCCACCGACGGCCCGAATGAACGCCCAGAACCCTTCACCGGTGGTCGCTACCCGACTTTTGTCATCAATGGTACGGCTGATACGCAAACGCCGATTGACAATGGCTATCAGGTTTATGAACGGTTGACCAATGGCTATATGATCACCCAGCGCGCCGGTGGCCACGTTCATTTTGGGGGAGGCTGCCCCGATAAGATTCTGACCCAATTTCTGTTACAACGTGTCTTGCCCGGTCAGCGGGAGTTTCTCTGTCCCGGCTACTTTCTAGAAGATCGCTATACGCCCTTGGCCAAAGCCAAAGCCAGCGACTATGGATCGCCCTTAGCCCTGGTCGAAGCGGTGATCCATGAAATCGAGATGTTGCCCGAATTGAACAACATGGTCACATCTGCGACGCTGGTTGGTTGCCCCCACGGCGGGGTTATGGGCATTGGCGGCGATTGGGGTCACAACATCTCAGTTTTGCCAACTGTTCGTTTATCGAAGGCTTTGCCATGACCGGCTCCGGCTTTAGCGGCTTTAGCTTCTCTTCCCTCGGCGACGCCTTCTTCGAGCCAGCGCCTTCGGTTGAACTTTACATTACGGTGACTGGCGACGCCGAAGGACAAATCACCTACTTGAGCGATGGCGAGTCCGGCACGGTGACGATCGATGGGACGTATGCTGGTCAGCCGTTGAAGCCGACAGTGGAGTAGGGAGGCGGCCTGATGAAATTTAAGAATCAAAATCGGTAATCAAGGTGTGCGAATGGCCTGAGCGAGCTTGCCGGAGCCAAGTAAACCAG
>JAPKMW010000032.1 GCA_026645575.1 Caldilineaceae bacterium | reverse complement strand
CAATGCTGAAGGACCGCTTTGACGATTTTGGTTCTTATTTTCAGCCTTTTCTGGTCTTGACATTGGGGTCAACTATATATGGCGACTTACCTCTGGCCAACGATCACCATACAACTCGCGACCCAGAGCCTCAAACTGCTTGCGCAACTTGGCAGGAACAGCATTTTTCGTTGTTTCCACCTGCTCAACAGTCCCTTCTTCCACTTCTGTCTGCGGCTGTTCGTTCTCCTCGACAGCTTGACCTGTAGCGCGTTGATAATGGGAAACGACGACACCATCCAGTTTGGCTTTCGCCTGATCCGTAAATTGGCGCACACTACTGTCATACGGCATCCACAAATTCGGCATGTGATAGAGATACCTGCCAAGGCCAAACATCGAACAGGCGCGCTTAAAGGCTTGCGCTTCCGCTGATGTGCCGGCAATCTCTGATCGTTCGGCTTGACTATCTGGCTCGCCCGTACTGGAACGTGTGATGCCACTAATCGTGAGATGACAGATGATCCGATCATCCCAAGGGGTATAGCTCACAGACCAGTCAAGGCCACAAATCGTATCCAGTCGTTGCTGGTAAGCGCGCAGGGTCGCATATGGTAGCGCCAAAGCTTTCCCACCTTCCTTACTGACGCTGCCGGGCTTCCAATAGACATCGCCGGGGCGAAATGGCTTCTGCAACTCTTGCAGAAGTTCCTCTAACTTCACTGTACTCATGAGATTCTTCCTTTCTCAGTACAAAAAGGGATACCGGGAAATATCTTCACCAACATGTTCTTCTGCGATTGCGTCCAGATCCTCTGCTGTCAGTTTGATCAACATCTCTCGACAACCGTTGAGTAGTTGTTCATGGACATATGCCATGTATTCAAGCTCACTCATCCCGTCTGTTAAACTGGTGATTGTCAACTCAACGAATGGTTGCCTACCTGACGCTGGTTCAACCACACCTCCATCTCTTCAGTATTCCTGCGGCAGGAGTAGCGTGGTTACGGAGCGATCCCACTCGGTGATAATCCAGAGGCGCTGACCATTGCTGAGGGTGTAGCCACTAAAGAGGCGACCGCCACGCAGCAAAGCGTCTTCGTTTTCTCGCAGATCATGTGGATCGAGTTCTCCCCAATCGCCAACGGCGTGACGTTGCAGAAAGGTAAGCCATTCCTGACCGGCCTCATCCAAAGCTTCCAGCGCACCGGGGGTTGCGACAATCCGACCCAAGGCAAAACGTTGCTGCCTTTCCTCTGTTTTCATAGCAACTCCTTTCGTGAAGGCGGCGTCCACGTGACATAGGGCGTCCCCTCAGTCAACCAGTTTTGCCCCATCAATTTATGCGCCCATCGCTCGGTAAACTCAGCTAGTCGTTCCTGTCCACAGGGGTTGAGACGGACAATGCGTTGACTGTCGCTGCTGAGGCGCGCAAAGGCTGTCCAACCGGTTTCCAACTGGGTCACCTCCAGCGGGATCCACTGCTTTGGGTCGCCGGTGAAGAAAATCACTTCACGGTCAATTTTCCACTCACCACACTCCACAAAGCAGATCATCACGGCAAGTTGTGATGGCCCCACCTGATCGATGACCAAGCTGTCATACATCGGTTGATCCAGCCGCAGAAACGCCCCCACATGACAAAGCTCAACGTTGTACCGCGCCAACAACTGCTGTACAAACTCCTGCATGGTCGGACTTGCTTTCACAAGACCCTCCTCTCTGAAAAAGAAAAAGGACCAAAAGCGATAGGCTTTCAGTCCTCCTCAACGAACGTTCTTCTCTACGCATTCAGTGTGTTAATGTGCAAGGTCTATCATTAGTATAGGCATTGTTAATTCGTATATCAATCGGTCATACAAAAAATGGCATTTGGTCAATCGATTATGCTGATCCAAATAAAAAAAGCGGACGGCAAGGCATTCCCTTGAACCGTCCGCTTCTTGGACAAGCTATCATTGGTGGCATGCCGGTGAGGACATGCTACACGGTGTATAAAGTCAGAATTCTATATCAGTACTGGCTCATCCCTTTACTAAACACGCTGGCACATGCTTTTCTAGCGCCCCTACAAACGTATCTAACTCTTCCTGAGTTGTATAGATTTGCACCGAGAGACGGGCAATTTTGAAGTTATGCCAGGTGATCATCGGCATCTCGATCTGATATTCGTTGCGCAAAATTTCGCTCAACTTGCCCATGTCGGTCTGATCGGGCAGGCGGATGGGGCAGAGTTGGCTAAACCACTCAAAGCTCTCTGGACAAATCGACTCGGTATCAAACATCTGCTCGACCGTGCGCTTGGTCGCCAGCGCCATTCCATAGCAGCGGGCACGCACCTGCGGCCAGTCGTGCGCCTGCATATACTCGAGGGCAGCCGGTACGGCAAGGAAAGCAGCAAAATCACGCGTACCAAATTGCTCAACATAATCGATCAACGGCTGCTCGGAGCGCTTATCGGGGAACCAGCCATGACCGACGATCAAGGGTTCAATAAGCTCTTGCACCTCTGGGCGGACATAGACAAAGGCGGAACCCTTCGGAGCGTTGGCCCATTTGTGTAGATTGCCTGTGTAAAAATCAGCCCCTAGCTCATCAAGAAAGAGGTCGCGCTGCGCCGGTACATGCGCTCCATCGATCACGCTCAAGATGCCGGCAGCGCGTGCGCGCCGACAAAGTTCTTGCAACGGAAAGGTGAGCGCTGTTGGTGAGGTGGTGTGGCTCAGGTAGATAACTCGTGTACGTGGCGTCACCCCGGCCCAAAACCGCTCGATAAACTCTTCATCAGAATGAATGGGCAACGCAATCGGGTAGTTGATATAGTACGCACCAGCCTTCTGACAGTTGAATTGCCAGGCATGATTACAGGCGCCATATTCGTGATCGGTGGTCAACACCTCATCACCGGGTTTGAGCCAACTACGCAGAGAATGGGTTACGACATTCACCCCCATCGTTGCGTTGGTGACAAAGCCAAGGCGACTTTCGTCCGTGTGTAAATATTCGGCTAGCTTGGTGCGGGCGATGGTCATATTTTCCCGAATGTGGCTCATATAGCCACCGGGATGTTGTTCTAGTTCATTCTGCCAATGTTGATAGACAGCCATTACAGGCTGTGGACAGGCGCCAAAAGAGCCATTGTTGAGCAACCGCCAATCGCGGCGGAGAAGAAAATCGTCTCGTATTGAGTGGTTCATAAGTAGATTATTTGAAACAAAAAATAGGATGTAAGATGATAGCAAAGCCTCAGATGACGAATGTTGCCAAAGAAAAACACCGGCTGCCATGTAAACCGGTGTTTTTAATTATGTGTGGAGTGTAGCACAAGGTGTAATCGTGAGCAAGCTGCTATTCTGCCCTAAACAATTCAAGGCTTGCCTGGGTAAAGCTCCGGTTATAGTGCTAGTGAGTTAACAAAGGTAATCATCAGGGGTGGGGCAGGCGGGCAGGAAGATTGGCGAGGGGCAGGAAGCATTAATTGGACAGTGACAACCAGCGTTTGTGACCTTGACTTATAGCCATTTGTGACAATTCCCTGTATAAAAGTCAGCGCCCAGTTCATCCAAATAGAGTTCGCGCTGTCCCGGCACATGGGCGCCATCGATTACGGTCAAAATCCCTGCTTCCCGCGCCCGCCGACAGATTTCTTGCAGCGGAAAGGTCAACGCGGTGGGCGAGGTGGTGTGGCTCAAGTAGATGACACGGGTGCGGGGTGTCACCGCCGACCAGAGTTGCTCGACAAAGTCGGCTTCGGAATGCAACGGCAGATTGATGGGATGGTTGATGTAGTGCGCACCGGTCTTGCCGCAATTAAATTGCCAGGCGTGGTTACAGGCGCCATACTCGTGGTTGCTCGTCAACACTTCATCACCCGGTTGCAGCACACTCCGCAACGAGTGGGTGGCAACATTGACGCCCATCGTGGCATTGGTGACAAAACCAAGGCGACTTTGGTCAGTGTGTAGGTATTCGGCCAATTTGGTGCGGGCGGCGGTCATATTGTCGCGGATGCGGCTCATATAGCCGCCGGGATGGTTTTCTAATTCCCGTTGCCACTGTTGGTAGACCGCCATCACCGGTTCCGGGCAGGCGCCAAAGGAACCATTGTTCAAGAGCCGCCAATCACGGCGGAGGAGAAAATCATCATGCACAGAGGGTGCCGTTGCTAAGTTGGACATGAAGCTGCTTTCTATTGGATTGATTGTCTGCATTGACCAATTGAATGCTGACCATTATACCAGACCTGGGCAAAATTTGCTCCACCAAGCCAACTGTTGCGTGCAGCTAGTGGCTAGGCAGTTGACCAGGGCCGGAACTCACCAGCTTGCTGTTTTGGCAAAAGGAAAGCCGCGGTATGATTAGCGTGATGACTTCGACACCCAATCGGTTGAGTAGAAAAGAGGTTATCATGCGACAATTCCTGAAGCAACTTCTCTATTGGACGCCCAGGGGCCTGGGCCTTCTCTTTGCGCTTTTTGTGAGCCTCTTCGCCCTCGATGTCTTTGGACAGGGCTATGGCTTTTGGGGAACGGTGGGCGCACTGCTGATCCATCTCATCCCGGTCTATGTGCTGCTGCTCGCGCTGGCGATTGGCTGGCGATGGGAATGGGCTGGCGCCTTGCTCTTTGCCGGCTTTAGCGTTTGGTATCTCGTTATGATGTGGGAGCCAGTCCCATTGATCGCCATTCTGGTGGGCGCCTGGCCGATTGCGGCGCCGGCGCTGCTGGTGGGGCTTTTCTTCCTTCTCGACTGGCTCTACGAACCGAAGTTGCAGGCTGCACATTGAGCGCAGGCAAAGAAAAACCGCCGGTCATCAGCTTGACCGGCGGTTTTTCTTTGCCGATGCTTATACTCACTGCTTGGCAGTCGGTAGAAAATAGGCTATACTCAGTGCAATTTTAGGCTGTCGCCCGATTCGAGGAGCAATGCCATGCAAACGCATATTAACTTCAAACGGCACAAAGATGTCGTCACCTTGACCTTTGTCAGTGAAGAGGCTGGCAAGCCGCCGACCCTTGATCTCGATGTCTTAGACCGACTAGCCGATGTGCTGGAGCGGATTGAGGAGGATGAGGATCTGCGCGCGGTGGTGGTGCGTAGCAACTCGGAGAAATATTTTGTGGTCGGCGCCGACATCAACGCGCTGCGGGAGATGGACACTGGCAGCATTGTGACTTGGGTACAGCGCGGCCACGAAGTCTTTAATGCCCTGGCCGAGTTATCCTTGCCGGTCATCGCCTGGGTTGAAGGCTATGCGCTTGGTGGCGGGCTGGAATTGGCCATGGCCTGTGACCTGATCCTGGCGACTGACAATGCCAAACTGGGCCAGCCGGAAGCCAAGCTGGGGCTGGTCTCCGGCTGGGGCGGCAGCCATCGCTTGCCTCGGCGCGTGGGGTTGGCCAAGGCCAAGGAGATGTTTTTCACCGGCAATATTCTGGATGCGCGCACCGCCTATGACTTTGGCCTAGTCGATTATGTCGGGATTCGTGAAGCGGTGCAAAAGTATCTAGATCAGATTTTAGATGGCATCCGCAGTGGCAGCCCCCTGGCCGTGGCTGAGCTGAAGCTACTCCTGGATGATAGCCTGGATACCACCATTGATGAAAATGCGTTGGCCGAGGCGAGCGCATCGATTCGCTGTATGAATAGCCCTGATACCCAGCAACGTATTGCCGATTTTCTTGACAAGCGCCGGTCATAGGTACAACCACTGCTTCCAACCCATCCCACATCATCGTTGCTCTATCGTTGCACCACTGTTGCATCACTGTTTCTCCACTGTTATCCCATTGCGACGCGCCTTGCTGCCAGATTTCTGCCAGTGGCATGACCAAAATTGATCTGCCGGTAGGAAAATTTCTGTCCTTTTGCCTAATGATTTGAACTACGTTTTCTGTTATACTGGGATAAATATAGTCCTGAGTTCAGAGTCCTAAGTCCACAGTCCGTAGTCGCTTAGTCCGTAGTTTAATACAACGACGCTAGACTCAGGACTATGGACTCAGGACTATGGACTCAGGACTTAGGACCTAGTGAGGATAACCAAACTTTATGACGACTGAACTTTCGCAATTACCAGCGACGCCAGAGCGGGTGCGACGGCTGGCGCAACTGGGCTATCTGGATCGCCAGGGGCTAGAACAGGGGCTGCGCTTGACCGGTGGCATTCCCAACCGCCAAGGCTGGGCGCGCTTTCTGGATTATAGCTTACTGGTGCTGGGTGCGCTTTTTTTCACCAGTGGCATCTTCTTCTTCTTCGCGTACAACTGGGAGGAGTTGCCCCGCTTTGCCCGCTTTGGCGTTCTCCAAGCGGCCATTGTGCTGCTCCTGATCATCACCCATTGGGTTGGTCTCAACCGGCTGGGGGGTAAGATTGCGCTGACCGTGGCCTCTTTGCTGGTGGGCGCGCTGCTGGCTGTCTTTGGGCAAGAGTACCAGACCGGCGCCGACGCCTATACGCTCTTTGGCTACTGGGCGCTGCTCATTGCCGGCTGGGTGGTCATCAGCAAGTTTGATTTGCTCTGGGGCATCCTGCTGGCGCTACTCAACCTGACCTTGGTGTTGTTTTGGAATCAGGTCTTGCCGGGGGATCAATATCCGCAACCGGAGACGCTCTTTGCCCTCAATGCCGTGGCGCTCATCGCCTGGGAGGTAATGGGGCGGCGCTTTGCCTGGTGGCAACACCGCTGGCTGAACCGTTTGACGGCGCTAGTTGCCTTTGGCTTTATTCTCTGGCCGACGTTGGCGACCATCTTTGCTCTGTATGAGGACTACTATACGCTGCCAACGATTCACTATTTTGGACCGCTGATCTATGCGCTCTTTCTGGTAGCGGTTTTCGTGGTCTATAGTCGCTGGCAACCCGATCTCTTTATGTTGACAATGGCTATGTTGAGCATCATTATCGTCCTGACTACGTTGATTGGTCGAACCCTGGTCGAGGTGGATGATGTCGCCAGCTACTTTATCACCGGTTTTTCGGTGATTGTGCAGGCCGGCATCGCCGTTACCATTTTGCGCCGGCTTGCCCAGCGCTGGGAGGAAACAGTATGAGTACAAGACCAATGCAACTGGGCGATCTGTTGGCGCAATTGCCGCCACGACCAAATGAGGCGCAACCGCTGCCGACAGGATTAGCCAACCCGCTAGATGCGGACAATTCGCCCTGGTATGTTAAGGGGCTGGTCGGTATTGCCGCCTGGATTGCGGCCCTCTTTCTTGGCGCCTTTCTGGGTGCTGCCGATCTGATCGATTCTGCTGCATCAATGCTGATCCTGGGCGGGATTTTGACGGTCGCCGCCATTGTTTTACGGCGCTTGCTGCCGCGCTCGATCTTTTGGGGCCAATTGTCCTTTGCCGTTGTGCTGGCCGGTCAAGGGTTGTTGATTGGTGGCTTTGCCTGGCAGTATGAGGGGTGGTTGTTTACTTCGGCGACCGCCATTGCCTACTTTGTGATCGCACTGGAATCGGTGATCTTCTTTCTCTACCCGGATGCACTACACCGTATGTTATCGGTGCTGGCGATTACGGGGGCTACGCTCTTTGTTCTCTACGATCAAGCGCTACATGATTGGGTGCATGGCTTGACTTTCGTCTTAGCTGTCGGCGCCGTGGCGGTTTGGCAACAAGAGTTGCGCCTGCTGGTCAGCCGCTGGCGTGGGTTCCGGGCGCCGTTGGGCTATGGGTTGGCGCTCTCGCTCTTTGGCCTCTGTCTGTTAACGACGGTTGACAACTTCTTCTATCCCTTCTGGGGAACCCAATGGTGGATCTCGACGGCTGTGCTGGCGCTGGTTCTGCTCTATCTGGCCTTTACCCTGCTGCAGGAACTGGATCGCCCACTGGTCAGCCCGGTGGGGCTGTGGGCTGTGGGGGCGGTCGTCCTTTTGTCGATTCCGGCCTATCAGACGCCGGGGATTCTGGCGGCAGTGATTGTGCTGTTGTTGGGTTTCTGGCGGAACAATGTGCTGCTCATGGGGTTGGCAACGGCCTTTCTGCTCTTCTTCCTGAGCGCCTACTATTACTACTTGGACATTACGCTGCTCAACAAGTCCTATATTTTGATGGGAACGGGCGCGGTTTTGTTAGTCTTGCGCTTCCTGTTTCATCGGGTAGCTGGTGAGCAGCATGGCGATCTGGAGGCATAGGAAATTTTATGATGAAAGTACGACTGGCAATTTTATGGTTGGTAGCCGTGGTGGGCTTGCTCTTTGTCAATTACAGCATCTATGGCAGAGAGCAGTTGATTGCCAAAGGTCAACCGATCCTGCTGGAACTGGCGCCGGTTGATCCACGGTCGTTGATTCAGGGTGATTACATGGCCCTGCGTTACCAGATCGCCGCCGACCTGGAAAACCAGGATCGCCAAGAGCTGCCGCCACGGGGCAAGTTGGTGATCAGCGTTGCCGAGAATGGCGTCGCCTCCTTTGTTCGTATCGATGACGGCACACCCTTGGGGCCAAATGAACGGCTGCTCAACTACTATAAACATGAGTGGCAGATCGACTTGGGCGCGCCCTCTTTCTTCTTCGAGGAAGGGACAGCGGACGCCTATGTCGATGCCAAATATGGCGAGATGCGGGTGGATGAAGGCGGTACCAGTGTATTGATCGGCCTGCGCGATGAAAATTTACAGCCGCTTGGGCCGGTGCAACAACGATAGATTATGAGAAGTAAGTTCCCAACAGGAGGGTAGCACAATGAAGATTGAACCATCAAATGCGTTTATCATGGCATCATGGCTGGCGTTGGGCGTTGGCATTGTGGGCTTTTGCATTGGCCTGTGGAATGCCGAGATGCTGCTGAATGAGAAGGGCTACTTTTTGACTCTTCTGCTCTATGGGCTATTTTCCGCCGTTTCCGTGCAAAAGGTGGTGCGTGACCGCATGGAAGGCATTCCTGTCACCGATGTCTATTATGGCATCTGCTGGGCTTCGACGATCATTTCGCTGTTGTTGCTGGTGATCGGGCTGTGGAACGCCCCACTCTGGTTGAGCGAAAAAGGCTTCTACGCCATTGCCTATTTCCTGAGCCTCTTTGCGCTCATCGCAGTGCAAAAGAATACGCGCGATAATCAGCCCGGTGTGGGGATTTAGTACTTGCCCGATAGGTGCGGTTTGGAAGCTGAGGAAGGATAGTTTGTCACCCTGAAAGGATCTCTAGGTTGCAATACGCTAGAGACCCTTTCAGGGTGACAGGTAAGTCTCCCTTGTTCACCTCGCCTGAACCGCCATCCGCCCCGCAATCTCCCGCCGCACTGTCGGCGCCACTTCCGTCCCCAACAACTCAATCGCCCGCATCATCTTGGCATGGGGCAGACTGCCGATGCTCAGTTGTAGCAATAGCCGTTGGTGATGAAAAATGTCATATTGGTAGAGGATCTTTTCGATCACCTGCGCCGGGTTGCCAACGAAGTTGGCGCCGCGCAAACTCCGTGACGCCTCGAACTGTTGCCGATTGACGCCCGACCAGCCCCGTTCGCGCCCGATTTGGCTCATGATCTGGGCATAGCCGGGGTAAAACGTGTCGGCGGCGTCGCGCTCGTTGTCGGCAATAAAGCCGTGGGCGTTGATGCTGAAAGCCAGTTCTTCTGGGTTATGCCCGGCCTGCTGCACCACTTCCCAATAGAGTTGGGCCAACGGTGCAAATTGTTCCGGCAACCCGCCGATGATCGCCAGCGCCAGTGGCAACCCCAACGTCCCGGCGCGCACCACCGACTGGGGCGTGCCACCGACGGCCACCCAAATCGGTAACTTTTCCTGCTGGGGTCGCGGGTAGACGCCCTGGCCGGTCAACGCCGGGCGGTGTTTGCCGCTCCAGTGAATCCGCTCGTCATCCCGCAACTCCAGCAACAGATCCAGCTTTTCTGCAAACAACTCATTGTAGTCGTTCAACTCGTAGCCAAACAGCGGAAACGATTCAATAAACGAGCCGCGCCCGGCCATAATTTCTGCCCGCCCATTGGAGAGCAGATCGACGGTGGCAAATTGCTGAAAGACGCGCACCGGGTCATCGGAACTCAGCACGGTGACGGCGCTACTCAGGCGGATCGCTTTGGTTCGTGCCGCGGCTGCCGCCAGGATCACCGCCGGCGCCGACGAGACAAATTCCGGGCGATGGTGTTCGCCAATGGCAAAGACATCCAGCCCCACTTGTTCGGCCAGCTCAATGGTTTCCAGCAGATCATGTAACCGCTGCGTCGGGCTGATCTTCTGGCCGGTGACGGGGTCGGGCGTCAACTCGACAAAGGAATAGAGGCCGAGTTCAAAGGGCCGCACAGGAGGTGTAGTTGGGGTGTCGGGTGATGTTGAAATAGAAAGCTCCTTACTTAAAATAGGATCGTCAATCGTATTGCGTCAATCATACAATGGCTCACCTTCCATAGCCAAACTTGGTTGACAGTGGCTCTGGAAGCTCGTCTACTGATGGCAATAGAGGGATGATAGGTTCATTCGGCAAAACGTCCTTCCTGTATCTTTGCTTCCTCAGCCATTTGGGTCGCTTGGCGCCACCAAAGGCGTGCTTGTTCTTTCATAACATCTTCCTCTTGTTTATGGAGCCGGTAGTGGACCAACATGAGCGGTATACTCTTGAACCTTATGCAGACCAATCGTTTCTGCCGTGGCGACAGAGGCAGTGTTGCGTTGCCAGGCATCCCAGTACGGAACAATCTGCCGGGCAATACAATGCTCAATAAAAGCGCTGGCAGTCAGCGCGGCAAAGCCCTGGCGGCGATAGGCTTCTGCCGTGGCAATGCCGATGCCGCACTTGCCGGGGCTGGTATATTCGGCGGTGCAGCGACAGATGATTTCGCCATGACCGACGAGACAAAAGCCAAAGCCATCAGCCAGAAAGCGTGCTTGGGTGGGCCAACACATGTCGATTTCTTCGCACAGATCGGCGAGATTGCCCAGTGTGCTGTCGGTGAGCATGGCCTGGTCAATGGGGCGCATCGTAAAGCCGGCCGGCAGTTTGCTCCGCCAATCCGGTAACGGCGCAGCGCCCAGGGAATAAACCACGCGTGGGTATTGCGACAACGATAGGGTCGGAAAAACGGTCGCTAGTTGACTCACCCACGCTGGGCTGCTGTAGAGAACTTTGAACCCATCGATGCCACGGTCACGGGCGGCTGGGACCAATGTTTCAAGAAACAGTTGACCCAACTGCTGATTGAAGCCTTGGTTATCGGCGCGTCCTACCAGGTAGAAGCTGTACCCATTGTCCCAGAGCAGCGCACACTGCGGTTGGGTATCATCCACCCAAGCCTGAGCGGTGCTGCTGCCGGCGATCATGCTGTCGATCATCAAGGTTAGGTAGGCCCCTTGAAAGAGGGGGCGCAGGTGTATAAAGTTGGTTGTTGTGAGTTGATTCATGCTTTACTTCTCCATAAGGCTGCTTAGATGGGTGCGCGTAGCCCAACCATATCACAGTGACGAGCAAGCCGCGCCTACATCTGTTTGTGTTTACGATTTCCCTTGTCGTTCATCATGCTTTGCGTTCCATGCCGCCATGTTCCAGGCGCGCCCTGGCTCTTCCGCTCGTCGTACAAATGCCTCGCCCACCGGATCATCACGGTCATAAAGGCCATCACTGACCAGTTGCGCGACCACTTCGTCGAACAACGTGCGCAACATAGCAAAGCGGGCTTGATAGCCGGCAAAGTCATGAGCAGGTGCATTCAACGCTGTCAGAACCCGCTGGTCAAAGTCCGGTGGTGTCCACGGTAGTTGTAACAGGTAGGACATCTCCCGGTTGCGCCAGGCGCGCCAGCGACGGTTGTAGGCAAAGAGCGCCTGCACCAGATAGTCATAGGCGGCGTGGAGGCGATCATGGGCAATGGCCGGCCCCAAACTCCCCCACACTTCCTGGGGATCATCCCATTTCAGATGTTGATCGAGCCAGACCAGCGCTTCATCCAACCGTTCTTGGCGAATGGCGTCGGTGTAGGCGGTGCGACTGGCAATCAACCCGCTGACCGCGCCGGTGCGATCAAAGGCCAGCCACCCTTCCGCCAGTTCCGCCAGCCGCCCTTCGGGCCAGACAAAGGTGGGGTCGGCCCATTCGGCCAGCGCCACGCGGGTAAAGTCGAATTGAATCCCGCTTTCCTGCACCCCTGGCTCTTTGCTGAAGATGCTGTGAAACGAGCCATCGGCCGGCAACCAGATCGCTTCTGCCGGCACGATATAGGGATCATAGGGCGCGTAGAAGATAACGGCATCGATATCCGACCCTGGCCGCATTTGGCCGGTAGCGATGCTGCCAATGCCGACCACGCCTTGGATCGCGGCTTCCAGCGCCAGGTTGCGCTCGATGAAGGCAAGGAGTTCTTGCCGTTTTTGCATAGTGGCTGGTGTGATGTTCATGATCATCTCCTCATCAATGTGTGTCGAACAGTAAAATATTTGCATTCAGCACAAACATTGTTACAATAAACTGAGTACGCCAATGAATGGCTGGAAAGTTATTGTTATCAACAGGTGACTTATGGCTGCAACGCAAACCATAGTTGAAGAAGATTTGCTAAAGGTTGTGCGCACCCTACCTCCTGTGCGTGCGCAACAAGTTTTAGAATTTGCCCTGTTTATGCAAACGCGTAGCGAAGCGGCTGTACCGGAACCAGCCTTGACTGCGCAAAGCCCTCTTGATCTGATACGCTTGCCACTTGCCGAGCGGCGCCGCCAGCTTGCTCTGCAAGCCGAACAAATGGTCGAGTATTACGAGCAGGACGCCGCTGAACGCGAACAATGGCAGGGAGGCGACATTGTCGAGTATTAAGCGTGGCGAAATTTGGGTCGTGAACTTTGATCCCACAGTTGGTGCAGAAATTAAGAAAACACGACCTGCTGTTGTCGTTAGCTCCAATGCCATTGGTACACTTCCTGTCAAGTTGATCGCACCGATCACGGAATGAAAAGACCGTTCAACCAATAATTTGTGGCATGTGAAAATCATCGCCAGTCCCTCGAACGGTTTGATCAAAGATTCATCTGTCGATACATTACAATTGCGTGGTGTAGACATCAGTCGGTTTGTCCGCAAACTTGGTGTGGTGTCAGCCACTGAACTGCAACTGATTACGGCCGCTATTGCTGCTGTTGTTGAGTGGGAAGCATAAATGCTCCCGCTTACAGCACTAATACTTCGTTAACTGCTGCCATCACCTTTAACAAAGAGTCCACCGTCGTCTGGCGCACATTGTCCCGCCAGACCCAATCGGGCTGCTCATCTTTGCCCCAATACCAGGCAAAGCGACACCAGCGCTGGAAGGGCGCGAAGAGCTTGATCAAGGCCAGCGTCTCCGGATCAAAGGGCGCCCCCTGTTCTTCCTCGTAACCAGCGCGCAGGGGCGCCCATTGTGCCGGATTATCGAGACACGACCACTGTAGCGCCGCCCCCAGCAGATAGAGTTGATTGCCAAGCCGGCTCATCTCAAAATCAATAAAGCCCTGAAACTGGTCGCCATCGACCAGCATGTTGGCGCCGTGGACATCATCGACGTGCATAAAGACGGGATAGGCCAGCACTTCACTACGCGCTGCCAGCAGGCTGCGTACTGATTCATGCAATACCGGCTCATGGATCTGATGGCGAATCAAAGCCGACTGCGCCGTGGTCAGAATCTCATCAAAATACTCCTCGAAACTGCTTGCCCAAAAGGCGTACATATGGTGGTCAATGGCATAAGGATTCGCCACCTTGCCATCAGCCGGCTGGGCAGCATACTGCACAAGGCGCGCCAGCCCGGCGCCGACCTGTCGATAGAGCTTTGTCCAGGCCTCCCCAGTCAATGCTTTTTCAGCCTTATAGAGCATCTGCCCCGATAGACGTTGCATGACCAGAATTTCCTCGGAGGGGTAGGGATAGAGCCTGGGCACAACGCCACTGGCGGCTAATGCCTGAAGGGCGTGTTCTTCCTGCCACTTGCGCACTTTGCGTGGAAAGAACTTAAAGACAATCGGTTCGCCGGCGCGTGTGCCATAGAAGACTTGATTGGTTGCGCCTTGTCGGGGGATCTTGTCCCAAAGCTGAAGTTCAGGGTAGTCGATGATCCATTGCCCTATTCGTTCACGAGCGGTTGCGATGAGTTGATCCATAAAGTTTTCCTCTGTGCAAATAGGGACGCAGATTCAGGCTGCGCGGATAGCTACAGGGTGGGGTGATAATCCGCGTCACCGAAATCCGCGTCCCTATGCCTTTTCCGTTGACGCCAACAACTTTTCACATTCCCAATCGTGAAAAGCGGCGACCAGACATTGCATCTTGGGCCACCAGTAATCTTTGTCCGCCCCGCCATACCGATCCTGCACCGGCATCAACAGCCAGTAGATCGACCCGGAACGATAGTCCGTAAGCATCTCCTCCCAGGTGTAACCGGTAACGCCGTTGGCGCATAAGGTGTGGTAGTACCGTTGAAGCAGTTTTTGCTCACGTTCTTCGTGGTGACGATGTGCGGATGTCCAGAAAGTCGCCAGTAAATTCGCCAGATCATAACCGGCGAGATCAACGACGGGCGACTGCCAATCCAGCAGGTAGCTGCTGCCGCTCTGCCCCGGTTTGGGACAAAGAAAATTGGCGAAGTAGGCGTCACCATGCACCAACGTCAAGTGGATGTGGTTACGAAAGCGCGGCTCTAGATGCGTTTTCCAGTGATAGGGCAAGCAGGCAAAAACCCTTTCGTACAATTCCCGAACATTGGTCGGCAACCAATCGTTTTGTTGCAACCACAGCGCTGACTGATAATCCATTCTGGTCAGCGCTGTGGTATAATCAGGCTGATATAGCACCATTGGTAGCACTCTGGTGCTGTTAGATCGTACCAGCAGTAAAAGCTAAAAATGCAAAGATTGTGACTTCTTTTCAACATGTCTACAGAACCTACGCTGCCGGTATCACCCAACGCGGCGATCGGACAGCTTTGCACGTCATTGGCATCACTTTTTAACCCTGAGCAACGTGATCAGCTTTTCCTTCAGCCGCATCGCCATGTGGTATTGGCCCTGAAGCAAGCTAGTTGGCAGCCCGATCAATCACGGGCCGCATTCATGTTCTACTTGTATGAGAACATGCCCGATATTGTCCGCTGCGGTGCGATTGCCATTGACTGGCTGATTGAACTTCTGCCAACAATTCCTGAATATAAACTGGCCGAAACCTTCGCCGTGATTCAAGCCCTTTACCACAGCAACGAGACGCCAGCCCCGGTGCGTGCGCGTATCGAAGCGCTGCAAGCGCAAAAGGTGTATCGCCACCCCTGTTTCGGACAAAGCGTTGCGGTTGCCTTGCATTACTTTTTACAAAACGCCGAAGAACGCCCTAACTTCTGCGGTGATGCTCCCGATTACTTGGGCGAAGACAAAGCGCCTATGGTGCCGCCCCATGCCTCCTGTATCATTCGTCCGGCAGAGCTAGGGCCGCACGCGTCCCTGTCGCCAACCAGAGCAACGACACAAGTAGGACGCTATGTGCGACAAGCGATTGATCGCTTTGCTCACCTTGTCTTGCGGGTTGAGCCATGGCACGACCAGACCGCCATTCGCTTTACTAATCACGTCGAGACTTTTACGCTGCATCCTGAATTCACACCAACTATCATCAGCGCCATTTATCAGGAAGCCATACAGCGCGGCGTCAACGACCAGCCGCTGGTCGGTATGCAGATCACCCTGATCGGCGCCATTGAACATCCGATTGACACACGCCCAGATGCAATTAGGGCGGCGACTGTCCTGGCACTGCGGGCCGCCTTTGCAGAAATCTTGTAAACTTTGTAGCTCTAAAGCAGGCTACTGGTGCATCCGCCAGCCGCCGCCGACATAAAGCAACTGTCCGGTCAGCCAGCGGGCTTGCTCTGAGGCCAGAAAGACCACCACATCGGCAATGTGTTCGGGGTGGCCCACATCGCCTAAGGGTGTTCCCGCCCGGATCTGTTGCTCCGCTTCGGGGATGATATAGCCCGTCTGGATCGGCCCCGGCGCCACAATGTTGACGGTGATGCCATATTTGCCCAATTCGGCGGCAGCCGAGCGACTATACGATTCAATCGCATGTTTGCTGGCGGCATAGCTGACATTCCACGAATGGGCATGGGCCGCGTCCGTGCTGATGTTGATGATGCGTCCCCACGTTGCCCCGCGTTTTAGATAGCGTTGGACATACTCGGCCATCAATAAGGCATAGGCGCGTGTGTTGATGGCAAAATGCTTGTCGATGATAGGCGCGCTGATCAAACGGGCTTCCCCCTGTTCGGTGTTGACTTGCGCCGGGTCGAAGGTCTCCAGCACGCAGAAGGTGTGATTGTTGACCAACACCTCGACCGCGCCTACGCTTGCTTCGCACAAGTCGAATAGCCGTGGAATGTTGGCGGCATCAGCCAGATCCATTTCCTGTGCGACCGCCGTACCGCCCTGCGTTTGAATCACTTGCACCAACCCGTCGGCGTCCTGCTGTTGTTGGGCGTGATAGAGCGCATCGCCGCCGATGCCGGCCGCCTTGGCGGCGGCTAATTCCTCGGCTGAATAGGTGGTCGGTGAGCGATAAAAGGTGATAAAAACCTTTGCCCCTTGGTCGGCAAACGCCCTGGCTATCGCCGCGCCGATGCCGTGGTTGGCGCCGGTGATGAGAACGACTTTGTCTTGTAACTTTGGGTTGATCATGTTGTTTCCTCATGGTTGAGTAGAAGAGAATAACTTCAAAGCTATATCTGTTCTATAGTCAGTAGTCCACAGTCCTAAGTCCAGAGTCCAGAGTCAGGCTGGATAGCGTTGCGGTCTACTGATAGTATACTTGTTGCGCATAGTATACTTAATTGCGCAAGGAAAATTGGTTCAACCGAAACAGAGTGCCTTGCCAACCATCTTCCGGGAAGGGTTGACCAGACGATCCTGTCAACCGAACCGACCTTCCCGGAAGATTTACTGGTTAACTCCCTGGATTTCTGATGACCCGGAAAGTTTACGCTAATGGCAAAATCATTCAATCAGTTACGAAAAGCACTACCCCAGGAACGGCATGATCGGATTGAAGAGCGCTCCCAGGAAATGCTGCTTGCAATGGCGCTACAAGATCTCCGCCAGAAACGGCACTTGACCCAACAACAACTAGCAGAACGACTCAATTTACAGCAAGCGGCTGTTTCCAAGATGGAAGGTCAAGCCGATATGCACGTTGGCACGTTGCAGCGAATTATTGCGGCAATGGGCGGGAAGCTAAAACTGGTGGCGCAATTCCCCGACGAAGAGATCGTGATTAACCAGTTCGAGCAGCAATCGCTTTAAAGTTATCCCAATTAGGTATAACTCAACGAATAGACCGTTGACGGCTGCTTGGGAAACAAGACATCAAGCAGCAACGCCGCTTCCTCACTTGCCCACACATCGGGAAAGATCGCTCGCAACTCGCTCAGGCTGCGATAGCCAAAGAGCAGTTGCAAGAAAACCAGTGCTGGACAACCGGCCTGCGCCTCGTCACCAAAATCAGGCGCGCGCCACGGTTCGACAGTGAGCAGTTTGCCCTGATCAAACGCCAGCCTCAGACCGCCACGGTAGAAATCGAGCTTCAACTCACCGGTGTGGCCAGTTAATAGGGAACGAGCCAGCCGTTCTTCCAAGACCGGGGCAATGTGCTGAATAAAGGCCGGCACATCCGACACGCGCAGATACCAGGCATACGGCGGAATCGTGCGTGGGGCTAGACTTTCGCCCAACACGTCATAGGCTGAGTGCGCACGTCCCAAGTGAAAGCTGATCTGGCGGAAAGGTTCGGTGTCGGCGCTAACAGCGGGGATGGTTTCGCCGTGTTGACGTAGCGCTGGCAGCAAGCCCGGTATGGCGCTTTGCCAGTTCACGCTGGGCGCCAGTTCCAATCCATAGACCCGTAGATCATCGCCCCAGCGCTTGGCCGCCAGCCAGGTGTAGCCGCAGTCGCGGCCCAACGGATCGACAATGATATGCAACCGCCCAAAGAGGCCAACGCGCGTCGGGCCTTGTTGCTGTACAGTTGCCGCTTCCCAGCCTGTGATGTGATAGCGCCAGTAAGCTGCCGTCGTCTCGTGCCAGACCAGGTTGTCGGCGCGCCGTTGGTTATACCAGGTCAGCAGATGGGGAACATCTTCCTCCGTCGCCAGGCGCAACGTATAGGCATTGGCAGTCGTCGTTTTGAGATCGACCAGCGCCGCCAGCGACACCCGCCGTTGGCCGCCCAAATCCAATACATATTCATAGCCGAACTGGCGATAGAAATAAGGAATGCCGGTAATCGCCTGTACCAGTTGACCTTCGGCGGCACTACGGGCATGGATCATGGCAAAGAGCGCCCGCACCAGCCCTCGGTTGCGATAGGCCGGCTCGGTCGCCACATTTTCCGGTCGCCCGACGCCAAATTCGATCCCGCCATAGCTCCAGTGGTGACGCCAGAAACAGGTGCAGGCGACCAGTGGCCAGTCTGGCTTGCTTCGGTCTTCCACCAAGGCAAAATCGCCCGGCCCGGCAAAGGGAAAGCCGTCACTCATAAAAACGCGCGCCTCGTCGGCGGTGCGGATATTAATCGGCTCTTCTTGAGTAAAGCGAAAGACCGATCCCATCAAGTAGCCGATGCGCTCTTGATCGGATCTGGTCGACCAGCGGCAGACCAGGCCGTCGCCTAGGTCGCCGATATAAGTTGGGTCAGCTAGTTGTGTGGACATGTGATCTATCCTCCTATTGTTACGCTAATTCTTTGATCATATCGATTACCCAGTCCTGTACGCCGTTATAGACACCGTCAACATACGAGGCTTTGCCGTCATAGGCGTAGCCCGATTTTTCATACAGCCGTCGTGCCGGGTCGGCCGGATCGACACCGGCGGCCAGACTAATATCGCCGCCAGACCCGTTGCCCTTCCTCCTGCGAAGGGGCAGGGAAGGTCACCACGGCAATCCGCCAGGGCGTGATCTGGAGCAGTCCACAGTGAGCGTTGTCAACGCTGGTGAAGAACGGTTCTGGATCATAGCCCAGCGGCGGGGGCGCGGCTTGGAAGCAATCCCAAATATGTTGTTTCTGCTGCCGATCTTCGACCCACTGTGCTGTGCCATCGATATAGACTGGTTTCGTAATGTCGGCAATATAGGCCAGCGATACATGGGGATTGGTCGCCAGATGTTTGCTCTTGTACGAATCGCGCTGGGTCAAGATCCAGCCGGTCGCGCCTTCCCAGATGGGGTGCAAGATGCGCGAACGGGGGCGTCCCTGGCTGTCCACGGTGGCAACATTGCACCAAACTATTGTGTGGACACGCTGGATAAACTCTTGTTCGATTTCACTGAAATCTTTGACTTGCATGATCATCCTTTCTTCTGCGCAACAACGGTAAAACACATTGGTAGCTTCTGATATTTTTCCAGATGTTTGAAGTCTGCTGAAATGTCATGGGCGTATTCTTGAAATTCCCGTATATCCAGCCCATTCTTCAGCATGGCGGTAAAAATGGCGGCCAGCGTGTGGGGGAAGGCATAGGTGGTCTTGGCCGCATATTGGGTGTTGCCCACATAATCCAGCCCCTGGTCATTGACAAATGGTTCGCGCCGGAAATAGGTGTAGGCCAGTTTTAGCTCCTGTGCCGCCTCATAGTCCGCTTCCCCAGGCAGGGCGAAGAGATTGAGGATCGGATGCATTTCATAGACAAAGAGATGCCCGTTGGGACGCAAGAGTTGGGCCGCGACGGCAAAGAAGCGATCCAGATCGTCAAACCAACAGAGCGCGCCAATGGTGGTAAAGACCAGGTCAAATTGGTGGAAATAGGCCGGGTCGATCTCATAAACATTGGTGCGCACAAAGTCGCAGTTGGTCTTTGACAGGCTCGCCAATAGCGTTGCCTCTTTGATGACTTCATCGGCAATGTCAAAGCCCACGCCAGCGGCTGCGCCTAGTTTTAGTAGCGAAATGAGTTCCTGTCCATTGTTGCAACACAAATGCGCCACCCGCTTCCCCTCAAGACCCAGCCGGCGGTGGATGGCGGTTTCGATTTCGTCTAGAACGGAAAAGTCTTCCGCTTGCACCGCCGCTGGCAAGTTGATCTTGCGGTGCTGCTGATGAATCGACGTCACCTGATTCCAGGCTTCGCGATTGCGTTCGGCGTAATTGGTGGTGTCCATCATTGCTCCTTGATTGATTTTGGTATATTTAAACCCCTTACACTTCTGGTGAACAGTTGCTGCCACGCAGCATATATTTGCCCGGTTGTGGGCGGTAGCCTAACTTTCGATTGATGGCAAGCATTGGTGCGTTGAGGGAATCGTTATTGGTGTGCAGGGTTCGTACACCGCGTGCGCGGGCATAGCGAATCGCAACCAACTTGAGGGCCAACGCAATTTTGCGACCGCGATGGGAACGAACGACACCAGTATGTACATTGTAGGCATCCTGGGTTTCGGGGCGAAGTTGAATGGCACATATGCCAACCCACTCTTCGCCATCGATAGCAATCAATTGACCGTCAGGACGATACCACGAACTGTTACAGACCCATTGCTCAAACTCAGCAAAGGAGGTTCCAGTCCCTTCCCAGCCCGGTATATCCTGATCGGTGATTACGTTCACCGCGTGTAACTTTTGGCGCGCCTCCTGCGAATCCTGGAAATCAGCGAGTGAGCAGAAACGAATGCCAGCCGCTTCCAGGGTTGGAATCACTGCTTGATAGGGTGTTTCATCAAAGGGCGCGATCGCCAAGGCAGACGCAAAGTGATGGCGATCCACCGTAAATCCGCGCTGTTGAGCAAAGGCAACCGCGATTGGGTCATTATCCAGCACCTCGCTTGTCAGCGTTGTGGCTGCCTGTGCGCGCAGAAATGCTTGCGCATTCGTATAGAGGGCCGTGCCGACCCCTTGACCTCGCCATGTGGGATCAACGCCGACCCACACATAAAAGTGATGGTCGGGCGACCATGGGCCATGAAAAACCACGCTATAGCCAATCACGGCGTCATCTGCATCTACCGCCACCAAACGCTGGGTAATGCGTCCTGGGGCGGTTTGCGTAAACCACTCTTGCACAATTTCCAGTGGTACTGGTGGTGACTCAAACGCATTCACAACAGCCGTAATGCCGGGAATGTCAGTCTCAGATCGAGCGGGACGGATGTTCATCATCTATTCTCCTGATAAAATTTACTGAAACTTTGCCTTTTCTGTCTAAGCAAAGTACAATTAGTCTAATCGTACTTTGCTTAGACGGCAGTGAACGTATGAGACGGGTTGACCGTGTGCAGTTGATTGATCTCGTCCAAATCGATGCCGATTTGAGCAGTTCAACGGGAACGCATCAGCTTGGCAACCATCTTCCGGGAAGGTTTGACCGGACGATCCTGTTGACTGGACCGACCTTCCGGGAAGATGCCGTTGTCAACCCTCTGAATTCCCGTTGTCCCATTTTTCTTTGCGCCTTTGCGGTGAAAATTCTTGTCTTTTGTTCAAGGGTTTGACTTATTGGCGCCTAACGCGGCAAACCCTTGCGCCTCGGCCAGCGAATCGACCAGCGCGGCATAGACCACGAGTTCGTGCGTGCCGTGCGGGGTGTGGGGCGTGGGCCGCCTGACGATCAAATGCCCACCGCTTGCCGCTGCGTCCATCAACCGGATGCTTTCGGGATGGCTGGGACAGCTTACACTGAGCGCCCGCCCCGTCCGTGGATTGACAACCGCCGCCCAATTGCCGACATTGAGCCACACACTATAGGCGGTGCGTTTGCGTTGCACCGGCCCGGTCAGCGGGTTGTCACCGTAGAGAACGCTCTGCGCGTACTCGCCATCGACCTGGCTGAAGATCATAAAGCCGCCCCACGGGTTCCAGCCGTCACGCTGGATCGGCGTCTGGTTTGTCAAGCGGTAGACCGCCTTGAGCAGATTGCTCCCTGGCAGCGTCAGATAATCGATCTGGGCGTACATCCCCTTGAGACTTGGCGCGCCCACAATGTCCGACTGAAGGCGCACGCCATGCCAGGGCAACCCCTGCGCATCAGTCGCTTCAACAGGGGTGATGGTAAACGCTTCCTGATGCAACTTGCCGGGAAAGCCGCCTTCCTGGCTGACCAGGATCGGACGGATGCCGCCAAACCAGGGCTTCAGCCACTGAAACTCACCGTCATTTGGAAAGGCGGTGTACAGATGATTGATCGCGCTGCCCTGTTCATGCCAGGCGATAATGCCGGCGTTAAAGGTCGGCGCTACGCTCCAGGCCATCTGTCCGTTGTCGATCTGCCATACCGGTTGCCCCTCATGCTCGTCCTCGGTGATCTTGACCGCTGCCCGGCGATCTCCAACCCGTAGAATCGTAAAGCGCTCTTTGCGGTCGAAGCCGGTGGTTTCCAACCAGAGTTCACCCTGGTTGACACCAAGGGCCGGCGCGGTGGCGCGCAAGGCAATCGTGGCAGCAAACGATTTTTCGTGTTGAATCGCCGTTAGCGCAAACGCCTGTTGATCGGTTGTCCAACCAGCCGGCGGGATGATTTGAATGCGGCCATGGATCGGCTGCTGGCGCAGGTTATCGGCCTGAAGCTGGAGCGTGACCTGATCATCCATCGTCAGCACGGGGTTGGGCGTCAACGTCACTTGTTGCACATCGCCAACCACGGGCATCGCCTGGCTCTTTAGGTGTTCCTGCCGAGTCTGCCCGTTGCGTTGCTGCCAGATCCGGCGCACGGTGCGCCAATCGCCGGGGCCGCAGTAGAGATAGAGCGCTTCCAGCGCCACACTGCTCCCCACTGCAATATGCTGTTCGGTGGAGATCAGGTCGAAGAACCAGGGGCGCCACTCGTGTTCAGAAATTGCTTGCCCCCAAACCACGCCATGCACCTGCCCATCCACTTCGATTGCATTCCACTGTTCGCTCAACCCCGCCGGCTCTTTGGGAAAGTCGCCCTCGGCTTCAGGGATCACGTCTGTGCTGGCGGCCAGCAAGCGCTCGCGCCGCGGCATCACCGACCGCCCATTCGCGGCAAAATTGTCGGGGAAGTGCATACCCATCAACACTTTACAGCGCTGGTCCAGATCACCTTCATTCTCCAACCACCAACGCACCTCCACCACCGGCGACGCCGTGAGCCAAATCTCCCGCCGCAAGCGCAACCCGGCAAAGGCGGTCGAGACAATAGTCGAGGCAAAGCAGACCCGCCCCTGCTCACGCCGCAGGTGCAGGGCAAAATCCTTGCCGTCAAACTCACTTGGCGTATAGGGCGGCCCCAACACCTCTTGGATCCCAAAATGATATTCCGCCCCCGCCTTGTTGGTGAGCGAGAACTGTCCTTCGCGCTGCTGACAGCGAGCCGTGAAGAAATCATTCTCGGCATAGAGGGTCTGCTTGGCTGCATCAGGGCGATGATCGATGGCCGCCACGCTGCCCAAGCTGCGCACCAGGACGGGCAACGGCTGCGGCGCGGTGGTGATCACTTCGCCCCCATCGGCAAACTGGGCGACCAGTGCTAAGATGACATCCCCCTCTTGCTCGGCGGTCAGTTGTAATTCTGCGCTGGCATAGCCCTTTGCCTCAGCCTGGAAAGGTCTGTGCTGCCAATCGACTGTTACCCCGTCGGCAGTAACAATCTGTAATTCACCCGCCATCGCCCGATCCAGGTGATTCTTGATCTGGACAAGGACACGCTGCGGCAGCCCCGGCGTCAGCGTGATCGGCTGGGGATGAGTCGAAATTTCTGCCGCTGGCTCGTAATGCAGGCCACTGCCCAGCGACAGTTCCTCTTCGTCCAAAACCAAGAGCGTGTTGATCTTTGGCGTTGGCTTGGGCCGCCACTGGGAAATATCAAGCCGCGGCGCATCACCAGCGCATCGATAGTTAGCGGTGACGGTGCGGGTTTCGCCCGGCACCAGCATGAAATCAGTGCTGTGATCGATCTGGACATGTTGGTCACCAGTGGCAGTTAGCCGGACAGGCAGCGGCGTGGCCCGTTTGTTGGTGATCGTCCAAGTCATTGGGTAACTGACGCCCTGCGCCGGTTTGCTCTCGGCCACCTGGGCATAGGCGGCAAAGTCGGTGGTTTCCAGCCCGGTGATGGTCTGCGCCTTGCGGTCGATCACCGCCTCGATCCATTCCCCATCCGGGCGCACCCAGCGGCAGCGGTAGATTGCCATCGGTCCCGTCTGCGGGTGCTTCTGTTCATCTTCCACCTGTTCCAGTTCCCGGTCATAGTGGTTGTACCAATCGGCCTCGGCAAAGAACGTTTGCAGAATGGGCAGACGGCGGAGCATGGGGATGTAGTTCTCCATACTGACGGTGGTATTCGGCTTCCAGAAAAAGCCCACCTTTTTGTAGAGCGGCACCGCCTTGAGATTGGCCGACCAGGTGCCAATGGTCATGCGTTCATAGCCCTGCGCCGTGGCCGTATCGACCATCTGCGTCAACATGCGCCGACAGAGGCTGCGCCCCTGATAGTCAGGATGGACATTGAGCAGATCAACATAGCAACTGCGCCCCGGCTGGCTTGGCTCATCCCACAAGCTGCCATAGGCCACCACCGCCCCGTCCGGCGCCACGACGACCAGCCGCAGCAGTGTCACCTGCTTGTCCATCCAATCGGCCACCCGCGCCGCCGTCATCGGCACGCCTCTGGTAAAGCCGCCGGGCCACTGCTGGTCACTGGCATTCCACATCTCCGCCAACCCGGCGTCATGGTCGTGGCGGTAAGGTTCAATCTGAAATTCGGCCTGTTGTGTCATTGCGTATCCTCCAAAGTTGGATTGTAGATATTGGGTATTGGATATTAGGTATTGGGTAGCGTCGCTGGCGGTGAATATCCAATACCTAATACCCAATATCCTACTCTACAAGTTATTACTCAACGTTCGCTTTTGAATTGCGCTACATAATTCATCGCCTTGCCCAACGGCGCAACCGGCAACCACTTGTGTTGCGCCCAATCCATCGTTCCCCCTGGCTTGACATGTTGCAACTGCAAACCGGTTGGCTCCAGCAGCAGGCGCAAATCCGCCGGGCAGTAACAGCGGAGTGATTGCTGCACTGCTCCCTCCGGCTGATCGATGGGCCACCAGGTATCAAGCCAACGACAGCCGTCGGCGTCAAAGTTGTAGCGCCGTTCGGCCTGTCCCACCCGCCAACCCCGCCCATCGACGGAAGCGGCGTACCACGGTGTGTAGATCTCGATCAAGGCGCTGCCGGTGGGTGTCAGCCAACTCGCAATCCGCCGGAGTAGGTGTCGTTGTTCCGCATCTGTACCAACACCGAAGCCATCGTAATAGCAGACCACGTCGAAGGACCCGGTGAAGTCCACCCGATAAAAATCGCCCTGTACCGCGGTCAGTTGTCCGGTTGGTAGGGTAGCGGCCAATTTCTGGATATGCGCTGCCAGCGTTGGCGCTTGTTCAACTGCCACCACTTCGTGACCAAGTTCGGCCATTGCGGCGGCCACCTGTCCACCGCCTGCGCCAAGTTCCAGAATGCGCTTTCGACCTGCACCCGTCAACTCTTCAATCCACGCCGCTTTCAGCCGATGCCCTTCGTGGATCGACTCTTCATACACGCCCGACCATTGGTTCTGTTTGGTGTAAAATTCTAAGGCCCAATCCATTTTCGACTCCTTGCTATTTTCAAATCAAGCGACCATGCTATCTGTTACGCAGATAATCAGTAGACCGCAACGCAACCAAAGACAAAGGAATTGACTCTGGATTACGCGACTAACCGACTGCGGACCCCTGATAATCTTTGCGATAGACCAACACATCACGCGCGACTTGAAAGCCAACCGACTCGTACAAGGCAAAGGCAGCATCGCGATAGTTATCGGTTTCGACGAACACTTCCTGTGCGCCCTGTTGGTAGAGGCGACGCAACCCTTCCGCTAGGATGGCACGCCCCAGCCCCAAGTTGCGAAAGTCGGGATGGACACCCATTGGCTCGATTTGGCCGCAGTTCCCATCCACGCCACGCTGTAGCCAGCAGACACAAAACGCAGCCAACCGACCATCCGGGGCGGCAACCACCAGATCCAAATCGGGTCGATAGGCTGGCTGTTGTAGCGTGCGCGTTCGCCATTCGACCTTCATGCTTTTACTCGCAAAAACCGTCTGATGAAGCTCGACATAAGCTGCCACCTCGCTCAAGCCAGCCAGCGGCCGGATCGCAAACCCTGCTGGCAGCGTCTGAGTTGATGCTACGGTAAGTGTTGATTGTTGCATCAACACCTTTGTCCAAGGATTCTCGCCCACGTCTGCCACGGAGTAGAAGCCCGCCGCTTCGAGATCCCGCATGCGTCTCTCCTGCTCGACAAAGACATTGACAAACCATATCGGGTGACCAAAGTCACTGCCCACAATCTGCCGCGCCCGTTGATCGGCCCACGCCAAAAGTTGTGGATGTACTTCGTCGCTCACAGACGGGTGACAGGCGTAATCAATCGACCAGAAGGGTGTTTGCATCACCACCCAGGCCACCACCTGCTCTCGCTCATCGACCTAGAGTTGAGCGTTAGTCGGATCATCGAATGCCCACGAACTAAAGCGATAGGGTTGATCGACGACATGCAAGTTGTCAGCAGGATGGTCATAGGCGAGTGCCATCATCTGTTGGTAATCGACGGCGCCGGCATAGGCTCGTTGTTTGATTTTCATAGTTTCTCCATATCCACACGTTTAGATCGGTCGAAAAAGTTCTTGGACACAGGTTGCATACACCTACTGGCAATAAAACAAAAAAACGGCCACGGGATCTGATCCCATGGCCGTTTTCAGCGGAGGTCATGGCGGCAGTCTACCGATAAACACGGCAGACAACAGCAAAATGGCTTGGCTGGAAAAGAAAAACGGCCACAGGAGCGAGTCGCGTCCGTGGCCGTTGTGCGCAAAAACTTGCTCAACCGGTGCTGCCATAGTTGCGGCAACACCCTTGATCCGGGCGGTAGCTTGTTGTTAACAAACCCCAGATTCGTCGCATAACAAAAAGAGCGCCAGCAGGGCAACCTGTGGTCGTTCGATGGCTATGCTTAGATCAAACCCAGTCTCAATCGCCGACAGACGCGTTTAGATCCCTTGGATCGTTGGTAGTGGCGTGTGTTGAATAAGTAACATGCTTGCACCTGATAAAATGAAGACAAAAAATGAAGGTACAACAGCGGGCTTGCCCATACGAACAAGCTGGACAAGTGTAACATAGTGGCAGGGGGACTGTCAAAACCAAAAGTGCTGTAAATTCTTTGCGGCAAGCCGTTTCAGCCGCCAGGGATGGCGGCGTTCCCAGGCTGAATCGTTACAATTGGTTTGATTTCTTCTTTGGTCGAAATGTCGAATCGACTGACGTCGACCGTGCTGATGTCCAGGCTAAGATCAGTTAAGACTGAATATTTGCCCAAGCGCTTTAAGAGAAAGGCCAGGTTTGCTTGTGCAGACGAATGTTTAAGTGACCCTACGTCTACTGACTCCTCCTCTAGATAATCGAGCGTTGCAAGTGTATTCATATGATAAATTCCTTCTCGGTATTACGAGCTACAGGACAACATCGAACAGCCCGCTCGCTGGCGCGCCCAGTCGGGCCGTTTGGCGGCAAAGGTTTCCTGCTCCGGCTGCTCGTCGTAGGGGCGACGCAGGAGTTCCAGCAAGTCATTGACCAGTGTGTAATCGCCATCTTCGGCCCGGTCAATTGCCAGTTGCGCCAAATAATTGCGCAAGACATACTTTGGATTGACGGCATTCATCCGTTCGGCGCGTTCGGCGTCGCTGGCGCCATCACGGTGGACACGCAATTCATATTGATCCAACCAATTCCCGATACGACTGCGATATTCAGTGGTTAATGCCGCCGGATCATAATAGGCATCGAGCAGCGGTGTCAGGCGATCTTCGCCCATTGCCTGCTTCTCTGCTTGGTCTGTAATCGGTAGTCGCGCCAGCTTGCGATAGAAAATGGTCATGTCCGTCTCAACCAGTTGCAGAATGGTCAACAGCTCGTTGAACAATTCCATGTCGCTTGCCGGGTCAAAGGCGCGCAACCCCAACTTGGCTGCCATCGTCGAACGGTATTCCTGCTGGAAGGTTTCAACATATTGCCCCAAAGCGGCTTCCAACG
Source organism: Caldilineaceae bacterium (assembly GCA_026645575.1). The sequence goes on along the minus strand of JAPKMW010000032.1, from coordinate 67,279 downwards.
GTGGTGCATCTTCCGTCAGCGGGTAGATGGCATTGGCCAACCGCACCAGATTCCAGTGGGCGATCTGCGGCTGATGACCAAAGCGGTAGCGCCGCCCTTGCGCGTCAGTGGTGTTGGGCGTCCAGTTGGGGTCATAATCTTCTAGCCAGCCATAGGGGCCGTAGTCGATGGTCAAGCCGAGGATCGACATATTGTCGGTGTTCATGACCCCATGCACAAACCCCACCCGCAACCAGTGGACGATCATCACGGCGGTGCGGCGGCAGATCTCAGCCAGCCATTGCGCATAGACATCCGGCGACGGTTCGCCTAACTCTGGGAAATCAGCGCGGATGGTGTAGTCAACCAGTTGGCGCAGCAGATCCAGTTCGCCCCGCGCCGCAAAGATTTCAAAATTGCCAAAGCGCGTAAACGAAGGCGCCACCCGACAGACCACCGCGCCCGGTTCGGGCCGAGGGTTGCCATTGTAGAACATATCGCGAATGACCGTTTCCCCGGTGGCGACCAAACTGAGCGCCCGCGTCGTCGGCACGCCCAGATGGTGCATCGCCTCGCTACAGAGAAACTCACGAATGGAGGAACGCAACACTGCCAGCCCATCCGCTGTGCGCGAGTAGGGGGTGGGACCGGCGCCTTTTAACTGTAACGTCCAATGCTTGCCCTGGCGATTGATGATTTCACCCAGATTGATCGCTCGCCCATCACCCAGTTGCCCGGCCCAGTTGCCGAACTGATGACCGCCATAGGTCATGGCAAAGGGGTCCATGCCTTCCAACAGCCGGTTGCCGACAAAGACCTGGCGAAACGCCTCCGACTGTACATCTTCGGCGCTGAGATCGAGCAATTCAGCCACTTCGCGTGAATAGGCGATCAGTTGGGGCGCCTTCATCCCCTTGGGGGCGACGCGCGAAAAACTTGCCCCCATCACCTGGCGCGGTCGATTGACCGTTGATGGATCAGCGGGTAATGTCTGGGTAAAACGATTGGTAAAGCGCAACGCATCGAGCGTCGTTGGCGCGGTTTGCAGGTCGAGCATGGAGAATCCTTCTACAAATTGCGAATTACGAATTACGAGTTACGGTTATACGTGCCGTAACCCGTAGCTCGTAATTCGTAATTCAGACTGTTTGTGGCTCCCAGCGTACGCCATCGGCCGTGCTTTGTAAGTGGCCTACCCCCCAAATATGGGTGGCAATCAGGAGCGCATCTTCGGCCAGGGCGCGTTGGGCAAAGACTTGACGACTGGCCTGCGCCGTGGGAATATCCGACCATTTGACGCCCCAGCCGGGTTGCTCCACCTCCACCACGTGATGATAAAGATCACCGAGGAGATAAAGTGTTTTGCCTTGGGAGTGGACACGGACAATTTGATGGCCGGGCGTCTCACCGGGGGCGGCGATGATCTGCACGCCATGTCCCAGGTCACTGACGCCCTCATCAAGCGCCAAGAGGCCAAGTTGGTGGTAGACGCCAAAGGTCCGACTTTCGAGCGATTCGGGTTTTTGCAACGCATCTTGGGTGGCTTGCCGTTCCCAGTCGCCGCGACCGAGGTGCAGGCGGGCGTTGGGAAAGACCGGTTCCAGCCGGCCATTGCGCTCAACCGTGGTAGCGTTAAAGTGATCGCCATGCGCATGGGTAATCACGAGATGATCGACGGCGGCCAAGTCAAACCCGGCAGCGACCATCTGCTCTGGCAGACCCGACGGCGGGTTGTAGTTAGGAAAGGCAAATTGGGAGCCTTCCGGGAAATCATAGACGCCGGAATCGACCAAGACGGTCAGCCCCGGCAGGGCAATGTGAATGCAGAGAATCGGCACGCGCGCCGGTTCGGCAAAGTGATTCGTATAGCGGGGCGACCAATCGGCCTCGGTCACATTCAGCGTCTCGGCCAGACTCAGGCGCGATTCACCGACATTGAAGACCGTGATTGTCGCCGCACCCAGTTGAACTGTTTGGAGCGGTGTGGTCATGAGTAGCTTGCCTTTCAAGTTATGTGGTTGTGGATGGGCTATGGGTCTTTATTATATTCAACCAGGCGAATTCTGCAACCGTATTTCATCGCTGCATACGTAGTAAGATACTCAACGCCACAATTGACCCGGTGCAAAAGAGCGCAGTCAAGCCAAAGCCCCATTGAATGCCCAACGCATCGCTGGCTACGCCCATCACGGCTGGGCCAAGCGCACCGCCGACCCCACCTGCTGTAAAGAGCAAGCCGAGGATCGTACCGGTATTCTGTGGGTGCAAGCGCGCCACCGCCGCTGTGATGGTTGGAAAGATAATCGAGCAAAAGAAGCCGCTCAGGGGCAGGAAAAAGGCCAACGCCGGTGGTGCGACCAGCGCAACGAGAATCGAGAGCAGCGCCCCGACCGTTGCCAGCCAGATGGCGCGTAGATACCCAATCCGCTCGACAACCACGCTGCCAACCAGCCGACCCACCATAATGCAGCCAAAGAAGCCGGACAAATAATAAGAGGCGGTGGTTTGCGTCAGCCCTTTGCTCTTGATCAGGTATTCAACAATCCAGTTGGCAATCCCCAGTTCCGTCGCCACATAGAGACCAATGGCCAGGTAGAAGAAGAGCATGGTCGGGCTAAAGCCAGTACGCCGCAACACTTGCCAATCAAAGCCATGCCGCTCCTGTTGGCTGACCGACGGCCCGGCTGTGACCAGAAAGAGCAGCCCCAACAGCACTGTCACGGGGAGGCTATAGAGAAAAACGTTGCGCCAACTGCCATTCTCATTGAGCAGCCAGGCCGCATAGAGCGGCGCCAGCAGCGACCCAACACCATGAAAGGTGGCGAGCAAGTTCAAAAAGCGCCCCTGCGCCTGGGGATGGAGGTTGACAATCAGGCCATTGCCGCCGACCTCAATCGCACCCATGCCCAACCCGATAACCAGCATGGCGCCAAAGAGCAAAGGGTAGGTGGCGACGCTGCCCATCCCCGTCGTCCCCAACGCAATAAAGAGCGCTGCTGCCAATAAGATCAGACGATTGCCCAGCAGATCAGATAGGGGGCCGGCCAATAGCGTGGCGATGACAAAGCCCACATAGGCGCCAAAAAGAATGCCGCCCCCTTGGCTATAGCTGAAATTCAAATCTTGTAACAGATCGGGGAGGACTGGCCCTTTGATATTATCAACAAAGCCAAAGGTAAAAAACGAAAAGAAGCCGCCCGCCGTCAACAGCCAAAGGGTTAACGGGCGGTGCAGGACAGCAGTGGTGGCGTCGGCCTTCATGCAAACTCCTTGTTCCTTGGTATGGTTGCTCGTTTTAGGGATAACGGCAATGGTATATCCAAGGCGACTGATTCTGCAAAAGCCGCGCAATCGCAGCACAGTTGAAACTGGCGACTAACAGTGAGAAGCCCCCTCAGGGGTTGGAACTCAAACCAGCCCCTGAGGGGCTTCTCACTGTTAGCGGCGGGATTTAATCCGGCTGTTTATACGCCCAGACCGCATAAAGCGGATCGCTTTGCCGGGGTGTGTGGGCGGCGGTTTGGGGTGTTGTCCAGTTGCCGACAGCATCGAAGTAATATTCAACTAGCTCGGTATGTTGTTTATCGCTGGTGGAAGCCCAAACGGCGATCGCTTTGGTGGGAAAGCAGCGGTTAGAAAATGAAACGACAAAGACCCCGCCCGGCTTGAGGACGCGATTGACTTCGCGAAAGGTTTCGACCGGTTTTGCCATATATTGCACCGAAACTGTGCAGATCGCCGCATCAAATTCCGCATCGCTGAAAGGCAGTACCGGCTTTGTATTCAAATTATGAATGACATAGGCATCCAATTGCGGATTATCTGCCATCTCTGCGGCATTCATCCCCAACCCGACAACCCGTGTTGGCTTCAGCTCATCCGGCAAATGCGAACGCCAACTGCTCATCAAATCCAGATAGACACCACCCGGCGGCAGCACCTTCGCCAGCAAAGCGGTGAGGGCGCGAATCGCCCCGTCGTCGATATGCACCACAAACCGGGGCATGGTGTAAAACAGTTCGTCGGCAGAGTCGTCGTAGCGGCGGAAGTATTCACCCGGTAGTTGCGTTGCATTACTCATTGATGGCTCCTTGTTTTGATGATGATGACTGTGCCAGTATACCACAACGCTGACGAGAACTGCTTTATCGGAGAAACCATTCCACGGCATCGCGCGCAATGGTGGACGGCACAATATGCGGGCCGTCAAATTCCTGGTAGCGCACCTCGTAACCCGCCTCCACCAACTGCGGAACAAGCTGCCGGCTACAGCGGTCGATGGGCAAAACGGTGTCCCCAACGCCGTGCGAGATGAAAACTTTGGGGGAACCGCGCTGGATCAAGGGCGCCATAAAGCCGGGGGAAAAGGCGAGAAGGTGGCTAAAGAGATCCCCATTCATGAGACCAACCGAAAGGGCATAAGACGCACCATCGGAAAAGCCGCCGATGGCAAGCCGCTGCGGGTCGACGGCACAGCGGGCAAAGGTGGCGTTCAGCGCCTCATCGATCAGCGCAATGTCCGGGCCATAATCATCCACAATAATATCCCAACTCTGCCGGTGGGAGGCGGGGGCAAGGAGGAGCAGCCCCATCTCATCGGCCAGAAATTGGAGCAGATGCAGCCCATGCCCTGCGTTACCGCCGGCGCCGTGGCACATCACGGCCAGCGGCGCCGGTCGTGCCGATTGATACCCAATGGGGACATAGAGTAGGGCATCCTTGCCGTTTAACCGGAGCGAGTGCGTGCCAGGCGCAGCGTCATCGGTCGGTGGCGTTGGCCGCACTTGTAGCCGCCCCTCCCTGGCCGCACGACTGAGGACTGTGGGCTTCTCTTTGATCATTCGTCCGCCCTTTCCTCATCTTCCGTGTCGTCTTCCTCATCCGCTTCTTCATCTTCCGCAAAGCTTGGTTCGCCCAGATTGGGGTTCGGCGCTTCATTGCCAATGTCCCCAAAGCCTGTGGCGCCATAGCCGCCGGTGAGACCCGGTGTGGTGTCGCTGCCAAAGCCGCCGGTGACGACCGGTTCCACACCCTGTCCCGTCGCCGCCCGCGCCACTCGCGATAACACATCCCAAACGGCCCCTTCGGTGACGGCATGAGCCTGCGCAATTTCGTAAACCGTCTCGCCATCGAGCGCCGCCCGCACCATATCGCCTTCCATGGCCGGCAAACGGTCGGCCAGCGTTGGGTCTTGTTCCAGTTTCTCCACCAAAGACGCCATGCGGCGGTCTGACGCTAACTCAGTCATCGTACTCTCCCTTTCACCCAACGGGCATTGGCAACGGGGAATAACCAGGCCAATCCCATACCATCCATCTCTATGCTGGCGGACAAGTGGACAAAAATCTGTAGGAGAGTACGCCAAGTCGCGATTTCGCCTCTGGCCTCAGGTGGAATTTCATTTTGTCGATTCAAGGGCAAAGCATCGGCGCGTCGCTGTTGCTGGTGGTGTTGTTGGAGATCATGCATGTGGTGGCAGCCGGGGCGGCGATCTATTTTTTGATGCGTTCGTGACACGCCTTTGTCTCGTAGGGACGACTGAGTGTAGGGATAAAAAAGGTATGCCCTTTTCTAAACTCAATTGTCCCTACGGGACGGGTAAAGCTGTCACACTAGATTAGTGGATCAACTGACCGCCGCTGACATTGATGTCAACACCCACCAGATGACGGGCGCGATCCGAGGCCAGGAAGAGATAGGCCGCCGCCACATCTTCCGGCTCGCCGATGCGGCGGATGGGGATTTGCGCTTCCAGGTTCTCCTTGGCGCCCGGTTGACTTAGCCAGTTGGCTGTCATCGGCGTGTAGATATTGCCTGGCGAAACGGTGTTCACATTGATGTTATAGGGCGCCGCAAAGCGCGCCACCGATTTGCTATAGGCGATAATACCGCCAAAGGCTGCCGAATAGGCCGGGATGACCGGCAGCACGCCATAAGCCGTAAACGATCCCATGTTGATAATCTTGCCATAGCGCCGCTCCATCATGTGGGGCAACACCACTTGCACACAGTTAAAGACGCCCCGCAGATGGCCGTCGAGTTGGCGGTCATATTCTTCCATGGTCGTATCCAACTGGCCCGAACTGGCGCCAGGGCCGGCCACGTTGCAGCTAATATCGATCTGTCCGTGCGTGGCAATCACGCCACTGATCAACGCTTCCACCTGGCTGCGCACCGAAACATTGGCTTCGGCAAAGCTGGCATCTCCGCCACGAGCGCGGATCTCTGCCGCCATCGCCTGGCCCTTCTCCACCTGAATATCGGCCAGCACCACCCGCGCCCCTTCTTCCGCCAACATGCGCCCGATACAAGCGCCCATGCCGGAGGCGCCGCCAGTGATCACGGCGACTTTGCCTGCTAAACCCAGATCCATAAGACTTACTATCCTTTACTAGTTACGCTGTGAACTGTTTTGTAAACGTGCTGCAACGGTTCCACCCGATTGCAGTATTGATAGTCTACCTCAACTTCATCTGTACAGCCAGTAACCGCAAGGGAATCCTTTCTTTATCATCTACGGTATCATCTACGGTGCAAATAGATGATATAATTCCATCAGCAACTGGTAATACTTGTTCGGTTTGGGCAATGGAGAACGTTTATGAACCTTGCGTCTGGTGTACAAATTGTTCTCGGATTTAACGACGCGTTGAACGCCCATGATGTTGATGCCATGATGCGTTTGATGACCGTGGATTGCGTCTTTGAAAACACCGCCCCTGCCCCTGATGGTACGCGTTATGAAGGGCCGGCTATCGTGCGCGCCTTCTGGGAAGCGTTCTTTCGCTCTTCCCAAGGGCAGCGCATTGAGGTGGAAGAGATTCACGCCTGGGCAGACCGTTGTGTGATGCGTTGGCGTTATCACTGGCAAGATGCCAATGGTCAACCTGGTGCTATCCGTGGAATTGATCTCTACAAGCTGCTGGATGGCAAGATTGCGGAAAAACTTTCGTATGTGAAAGGATAGTTAGGGCCCTACCTGAAAAACGTCGCAAAAACGCCACGCAAACGGCTGTGCTGCTATTGTGATCACAGATATGTGGATGGTTATCCACCATTTGTTTAGTCACAAGGAGACAGCACTATGCAGCACGCACCTACATTCAATCGCGATCACGCCATTGTCATCGGTGCTAGTATGGCGGGTCTGGTCGCGGCCCGTGTACTGGCCGACCATTATCAGCATGTTACCATCCTGGAACGGGACACCTTTCCCGCCCCTGGTGAAAATCGCAAAGGCGTTCCCCAAGGGCGTCACGCCCATGCCCTCTTGCCTTCCGGTCGCGGTGTCCTCGAAACGCTCTTTCCTGGGCTAAGTCAGGAACTGGTGGCGCAAGGCGCGATTGTCGCTGATAGCGGCCAGTCGGCGCTCCGCATGATCAGCGGCAGTTATCACCTGCGTTTTCAGACCGGTGTGCAGAGCCTCTTTGTCAGCCGGCCCCGCTTAGAGGCGCAGGTGCGCAGTCGTCTGCTGGCCTTGCCCAACGTCGAAATCCTGGAAAATTGCCACGTCTTAGGCGTAACGGCGACGGAAGACCAGCGCCGCATTACCGGCGTCCGCCTGGTGCGCCGTAGCAATGGCCCGGTGGAGGTGACGCTGGCTGGCGATCTGGTGGTGGACGCCTCCGGGCGCGGCGCCCAAAGTCTGGCCTGGTTGGCAGCGCTGGGCTATGATAAACCGGCAGAAGAGCAGGTAAAGGTCAATATGGGTTATGTCAGTCGCGTCTACCGGCGCAAGCCCGGTCAAGCGCAAGGCGCCTATATTGTCAATATTGGTCCATTGCCGTCGAATCGTCATCTGGGGGTCATGCTGGCGATGGAGGATGATCGTTGGCTGGTCACACTGGCTGGCTACCTGGGCGACCACCCGCCGACCGATCCCGACGGTTTTCTGGCCTTTGCCCAGTCGTTAGCCGCCCCCGCCATTTACGAAGTGATCCGCACCGCCGAGCCGCTCACCGAGCCGCTGCCGGCCACCTTCCCGGCCAGCACCCGTCGCCATTATGAACAAATGGATCGCTTCCCCGCCGGCTATCTCGTCTTTGGTGACGCCATCTCCAGCTTTAACCCGATCTACGGCCAGGGCATGAGCGTGGCCACCTTGGAAGCAATGGTCCTCCAGCGCTGTTTACAGGCAGGCGAGGCGGGGTTGGCCCAGCGCTTCTTTGCCGAAGCCGCCAAGCTGGTGGACATCCCCTGGGCCATCGCCGTCGGTGGTGATCTCCGCTACCCCGAAGTGGAAGGCAAACGCAGCGCCCTGAAGCCGGTCATTGACTGGTACATGACCCGCTTGCACCGCGCCGCCCGGTATGATCCGGCGGTGGTCAAAGCGTTTGGCAAAGTGGCAAATCTGCTTGCGCCGCCGAGTAGTCTATTACAGCCACGGGTGGCATGGCGGGTGCTGCTGGGGAATTTGCGGTGGCGGCAAGCGCCGGTTGCGCCACTATTGCAAGAAGCGTATTCCCGTTCGTGAACGCAACAGGTAGATAGGGTAGGCAAGATCAATACCTATGTATCTAACCTGGAAAAGTCAGAACCGTTTGACTGACGATCGGGTGCATCCCCGGAGTTAACACGGATACGGAAGAACACAGATATTTTCATAAAATCAGTGTTTCTCCTATCCGTGTTACCTAAATCAAGCTGGCGGGCAAAAAGTATCTCACCCTCACCATCCCCTTTGCCCACTTTCAGGAAGTCGTCCTCCTGATTCGCAACGCCATCACCACCCTGCGCAAGTTGAGCGAACACCAGATCCACTTCGTTGTCAGCGAAGGGTGCATAACCTCTAATTCCATTTTCCTGCCTTCGGATCCTTCACCCGAATCCCCGTCATGCGGGCAAAGCGGACTTCGGAGGTGCCGTCTTCCATGCTGATTGCCATCATGCCGGTCATAATATCCTCGAAGAAGAAGATGTTGGCGATGCGGCCATTGACAAAACAGGCGCCGTGATAGAACTTTTCTTTGGGCAGCCGGATCAGCCGGAAGTTGCGCAGGGTGGCCCGTTCCTGGAGCGCCGCCGTGGCGGTTTCGACGGCAATGGTCTCGACCAGGCTGCTGTGCTGGGGGCGACCCAACTGGAGGAACTCTTCGTTTTCGGCAAAGTGGTCAAAGAAATAGTGCATCACATCGGAAAAGTTGTCGGCGTTGATCAGTTTTTCGCGCAGTGTATTGAGTAAATGGAGATTGTTGCCCATCTGTAATTGCTCCCCGGAATGTGACAAGATGACAGGGTGACAGGGCGAATGTCCCTTGTTCGTAATTTGGTTGGTATTGTATCACAAACAAGCGATTTGTACTTTTCTAGTGGATGGTTGATGGTTGCAAATGGATTTGACAACGTTCAGCCTGCCCACTACAATAACCCTATGAATACACCTTTTCCGGGCATGGACCCGTATCTAGAACACCCCACTTTATGGCCCTAAACGCAACTATCTACAACCTCACCGTCGAACTGGCCGATGTTGACCGCGGCGTCTATGAAACGCTCGATCTGCGCATGGCGCGCCAGCCTTCCGAATCGGCGGAGTATATGCTGATGCGGCTGGTGGCCTATTGTCTGGAATACACCGAAGGGATCGTCTTTACCCAAGGGGTGGCGGCGGGTGATGAACCGGCGGTCTATGTGCGCGACTTGACCGGTCAGATCAAAGCGTGGATTGAAGTGGGCTTGCCCGACGCTGAACGGCTGCATCGGGGTAGCAAGTTGGCGGGGCGGGCTGCTGTTTACACGCATCGGGATGTCGATCAATTGCTGGCCCAATATGCCGGCAAAAAGATTCATGGCGCTGCGGACATTCCCATCTATGCCCTACACCGCCGCTTTGTCGAAGAAGTCGCAGACCTGATCGACCGCCGTAGTAAACTCGCACTCTCCGTCACTGACCGTGAACTCTATGTCACCATCGGCAATCGCACCCTGAGTAGCCCACTGACAGAGCATCGGATTGGCTGAGGCGCCACGGCTCTTTGGCTGTGATCGGGTTTCTCATTGGAGATTAAAGAGATTGAGAGATTGGGTAAAGAATCTCTCAATCTCTTTATCTCTTTATCTCTTTATCTCTTTATCCCTCAACAATTCTACCCGTTGTGCTAATCGACATGGATCGAGCGAATAAAGGCGACAATGTCGGTCAGTTGCTCATCGGTCAAGGCCGGGTTGCCGCCTTTGGGCGGCATGTCGATCTTCGTGGTGTTGAGCGGATCGCTGATGGGGCGCCCGGTTTTGATAAAGGCGGCCAACTCTTCATCGGAGAGACCAGCGATAAATTCGCTCTTGGTCATATCTTTGCCCAACCCCTGCACCCCTTCGCCGGCAGGGCCGTGACAAGCAGCGCAGGTGGTGGCGAAGGTCGCTTTGCCTTTTTCCGCATCGCCGGCCGGCGCCGCCGCAACCGGTTCGGCTGGCGCTGCGCCCTCTGCCGGCGCTGCCGTGGTAGGCGCAACAGTGGGGGCGGGGGTTGGCTCTTCATCACCGCCACAGGCGGCGACACTCACGGCCAACAACCCCACGATTACTAAAATCGCCAATAAACGCTTCATAGCTTCCTCACTTATCATTTGCTTTTACTTTACTGCTCTTACAAAAACCTTTTGTTTTGCTTCAGCTTTTTACTGAAACAATTTCACTATACAGACCGGCTGTCGTTGTCGCGCTAGACAGCCGGCCAGGAAAAAACTAGTCATCTGGACAGTTTTTTGTCCCTGATTTTCCTGTTGTTATTGATGATGTGCCGCCGCATGATCTAGTGTCTGGGCCTGGGCCACTAACGCTTGCCAGGTGTAGACTTGGCCGCCTTTTGTTTGCGCCATCTGCTCGGCTGCCGCTTGGGTGGCATGTGCCGCAATGCCATGTCCCATAGGCGAGATGATCTGATCGCTGACGACATAGTAGGCTGTCGTGGCGTCGAGCCATGCTTCGCTCGCATAGTCATGTACATACCAGGCGACAATGTGGCGTTCCGAATGTTCCCCCAGGTCCGCCAACAGATCCCCAATATCATCGAAGGCCAAACTCTCATAACGCCCGCTGCTGATTTCATGAGCATAGCCGGCGGCATAGCGGGGATCGCTAATGATCATGTTGCAGTGGGTGCAGAGATCTTCGCCATAGCGGATCGCCGGTGGGTTGGGTGTCGTTTCGCCACGGCTGCAAGCTGCCGGCAGCAGGATCATTATCAAGAATAAAAGCCATAGGCGTTGTTTCATAAAGTACGTCCTCCCTACGCTTTGTCCAATAAGTGTCAAACAAATTATGAGGGGTAGCCCCGTAGACGAGCCAGGGGAAAGGCTGAAGTCTTTACTACAGTTCCATCATCACTTCCTGACAAAACATTACAGATCACTCTTGGCCTGAAAGTGGGCATAGGCTGCCAGCGCCGGCAGTGCGATCCAGAGCGCCAGCACCCCCAGAAAGATGACCAACAGACTGTCACCGTAGCGTTGCATGGCGTAGATGCCCGCTGGTCCCAAAATGTCCAAGGTGGCCTGGATGTTGAGAATCGCCGCCATCTTAAAGGTTTGCAGCGGATTGATGAGCGATAGCCAGAAGAGGGTGTCAATCGGCACGCGCAGGGTGATTGCCGTCCCCATCATCCCCAGGTCACCAAAGAAGACAAAGAGCAGCCAGAGGAAGAGACCGATCCCCACCGCTACGCCCGCCCGCTTGGTCAAGGCCGAAATCAGAAAGCCGACACTCAACATGGTGAGACTGAGCAAAAAGGCCAACGCCACCAGCAGCACATAGGCGGTCGGATCCGCCGCGCCGGCGCCATTGAGCGCCATCACCACGCCGGAGATGCCAAAGCCCAACGTCAGCGAAGCCAGCAGACTCAAAACCAGCCCCAGGTATTTGCCGACAAAGACATCCGCCCGGCTGATCGGCTGCGCCAGCAGGTAGGCCAACGTGTTGCGCTCCTGTTCCCCGGCCAAACTCTGCGCACCAATGGTTAACGCCATCAACGGGACAATTAACAGTACCAAATTGATCAAACTGGCTGCTGTACGGCCAAAACCGGCAAAGCCCACCATCCCCGCCCCGGCCAGAGCTAGGTATGAAAAAGCCAGCGCCAAGACGACAAAGGCCGCCGTATACAGCACAAACCAGCGGTTGCGCAACGCATCCCGCAATTCCTTCTTCGCCAACGTCCAAACAATCCTTGTTTCCATACCATCCCCCGTCGTGTAGTAGGTCAATAGGTCAGTAACAGCTGCCTCACTGCCTCACTGTCTCACTGTCCCACTCCATCTCAAAATCCGTCACCGCAATATGCGCGCGGCTCAAACTGTGGATCGGGTGCGCTTTCTCTGCCGGGTGGACATCGACCAGCACCCCGACGCCATTGCGGCGCGCCTGGAAGCCATCGCGGTGCAAAACATTCAGCGCCGTATCCAACAACTCACTGGGCAGGCGCAATTTAACCGTTGTGTGCAAGCCCAACCGGGTCGCCAATTCACGACCGGGGCAGGTCAGCTTGATGGCGCCCTTTTCCATCACAATCACCTGGTCGGCAATCTGTTCGATCTCCTCCAGGCGGTGCGAGGTGAAGAGAATGGTCTTGCCCTGCGCCTTGACCTGGCTGAGTAGTTGCAGAAATTGGCGCCGCCCCGCTGGGTCCAGGTTAGAGGTCGGCTCATCCAGCACCAGCACCGGCGGGTCGCCCAACAGCGCCAACCCTAACGCCAGCCGCTGTTTCATGCCGCCGGAGAGGGCGTCCACCGGCTTGCCGGCATGGTCTTCCAAGCCGATTTGGGTCAAGATCGGAACAGCATCCGTGAGTGGCGCGCCTTTCAGTTGGGCAAAGAAACGCAACGTATCAAGCGTACTCATCTCTTCATAAAAGGCCAGTTCCTGAGGCACGTAGCCGACAAGGCGCCGGGCCTGGCGCCCCTGGCGATAGGCGTCGTAGCCGTTAACCATGATCTGCCCTTCGTAACGCAACAAACCCAACAGGCATTTGATGACCGTGGTCTTGCCGGCGCCATTCGGTCCCCACAGCGCCGCCGCCTGTTGCATCGGGACATTGAGGGAAAGGTTATCGACGGCCCGGTAGGTGCCAAAGCGCTTGGTGACATTCGTAAAGGTGATCATGATCTCGCTCGTTCTCTGATAAACTGTCTACTATGTGCGGCTTGATGCGCCGAATGTATTCTGGTAGGGACGTACCCTTGCGGTCGCCCCATCCTTTTCACACACCGATTACCCGTAGGGGCGCTCCCTTGCGATCTTCCCTTCTTCACACACCGATTACCCGTAGGGGCGTACCCTTGCGGTCGCCCTATTGGCCGGGGAATGGAGGGCGACCGCAAGGGTACGCCCCTACTATCAGTGGCCTAGCCAATAGGTTAGATTGGCGGCAATCTGTTGGGCGGGGGTGCCATACTCCATCGTCATCGCCCATTGGCCCTGGCGGTTGATCAGAAAGAGGCGGGCGGTGTGGGCCATTGTATAGCCGCCGGTGGCCGTCGCACCTTCTTCCCGATAGAACTTGGCGCCATATTGATAGGCGATTGCGGCAGTTTCTGCTTCCGTGCCGCTCAGGCCAACAAAACTTGGTTCATGGAAATAGCCCAGGTACTCGGCCAGGCGTGCCGGCGTGTCATGGGTAGGATCAACCGTGATAAAAAGTACGGTCACCTCCTTGGCCTTATCGCCCAGTTGCGCCAACGCAGCCTTGACGTCCGCCAGGGTCGTGGGGCAAATGTCCGGGCAATTGGTGTAGCCGAAGAAGATCAGCACCACACGTCCCTGGTAATCGCTCAACGGGGTGCGCTCGCCATTGCCGGTCGGCAACGTGAAATCAAAAGCGGGGCGGGGCGGGTTGTAGACCTTGCCGTAAAGCCCGGCTGGCTGGCCTACTACTTTGAAGCTAATATCAGCCGCTGCTGGTTGGGCTACCACTTGCGTGGTTGTTTGCGCCGCCGGCAGTTGCGTTGATGGTTGTGTTGCCGACAAGGCGCCACTCATCACCCCGGCAGCCAACAGGAATGGAAGCAAAATGGTAATGGTTTTCAGCACTTTCATGAGTTTTATCCCCTTATCGGCTGCTGCGCCAACCCGGTTTACGCGTGGCCCAGCCCAAAATTGTCAACGCCAGGCCGACCATAACAATAGCGGCCAGCAGGTTGCTCAAAATCGGGGTCGTCGGCAAGCCAGGAACCGTCGCGAGCGCGGGGGGCGCCGTCAACGGATGTTCATCAACCAGTTTGGGTTCCGGTTGAAAGATTGGGAAGGCTTGGGCCGCCAGGTCGAGCGCCTGGGTGGCCGGACTGAGTTGGAAGAGGCGCAGTTCAGGGTAGCTTTGCAGCAGATCCTCATAAAGGCTCTGCACCCGATAGGGTAAATCGCCCACCCCATTAGCGTCGGCGTCAAAGCCGGCGTAATCGCTCCAATAATTGCCCCGTCCCGCCTGCGACCAGGCGTTGTTCACCAGTTGACCGCTGCCGCTCACCGTCATCTGCTCGTGGTTATCTTGAAAAACGTTGTCGGTGTAGCGCATGTGTTGCACCAATGGTAGGAGCGTGACCCCGATTTCGTTATAGGCAAAAAGATTCCGGGTAAACTGGGCCGTGATTTTGTCGTTGCGGGGCGCAATATCGGCATATAACCCGACGCGATTGCTGACAATCCGATTACCTTCCGCCACAAATTGATCAGCATCTTTCAGACCGATGCCATAGCCACTAGGGCCGCGATTGTCATAGAGCAGATTGTTGCGCACGATAAAACCGCTGCCATACATCACATAGATCCCCACCGAGTTTCGGCGTAATATATTGGACTCGATCACCAAATCATCGGTGGACATGAGGTGGAGACCATAGCGACTCGTCTCGACCAAGTTGTTGCGCACAATGCTATGGGGCGCATACCAGATGATCACATCGCGCCCACCGCGCACCGTATTGCCTTCGACCAGGGCATGTGCGCAATACCAAAGGCGAATGCTGTCGCCGCGCCGGCCAATCTCCAAATCCTTGGAAAGCACCAAGTTATTACGCACCACACTATTCGGCGCATTCTTCAGGTAGATGCCAAAGAGGACATCCTCCAAGCGATTCTCTTCAATCGTCGCCGCAGCGGCCAGACCAGTAATGCCGGCATGTTCATGGTCGAGTGAATCACCACTGTTGCGCACGACAAAGCCACGAATCGTCACCCCAGGCGCATTGATCGTGATCACATCGCCTTGACCGCCCCCATCAATCACCGGATAGCCCTCACCCACTAACACCACTGGCTTTTCAATCTGTAACGGGCCGGCATAAACTCCTGGCGGCACTACCACCGTCGCTCCCGGCGCCGCCGCTGCCAATGCCGCGGCCAGATCAAACGTTTCCTGCTGTGCGCTTAAGCGCAACGGCAGCAGTGCTACGATTAACCCTAGAACGATCCAGTAGCGCTTCATCATCTCACCCCGTTATCAGCCTTGAAAAAGCCTTGAAAAAGCCTTGAATTTACTTCTTATCAGCCATTAGACAGCCATGAATTCCCGAATGTTGTCTGATGGTTTCAGTAAGCGGAAGCGGACCGGCGCGAAGCGTGCCTGACTCCGCGTTGATCAGAATCACCCCTGCCCGTCCACCAACGGCTTATACGCCCGTCGATGAAGCCACAACCCTCCTAGGATCACCACCGATGCTGCTATCGCTAACCACAAGCCAATCCCCGGCTCGGCCACGGTGCGAAACTGGGCAATCTTGCCTTCGCCCAAGACCGGCGGCACAAAAGGCTTGATACTGCTGGAGAGCGGCGCCGTGGGGTCTAAATTCTGTCCGAAGTTTGCCAACCAGTATTGCAGATCGGCCAGAAAGATGACCGGCATCAAGAGCGCCGGCAAGGCCAAGAGCGCCGCCCAGCGGTTGTGAACATAGACCGCGGCCACAATTAACAGCGCCAGCATCGTAATGCCATAGATTGAAATGGTGCGCTCAAAAGTCGCCGCTTCATTCAAGGGCCGCATCCCGATATAGTGATTCAGCCCATCAATCTCTGCGACATCCCCTTCCAAGCGGTTGACATAAGCTGTCACGACCAACCCTTTGGGGTATTGGGGCGCATGTAAGGTCAACTCCCAGTAAGGCTGCAAAATCGAAATCATCAACAAGACCGCCGCCACCACAAAAAAGAGTGTCGGCAACCAATAGCGCACCCGATGCGCCCGCATCTCCGCCGCCGATACTCTGGGGCCGACTAGTCGTTCCATGCTGTCCGTCATCGTTGTATCTCCCTTCTTTTGTGACAGGATGACAAGATGCAGGATGATGAGGTTGGGCTAGTCCCTATTCGCTTAATACCAGCCACGACACCTTGCTCACCCCTTCACCTTGTCACTTTGTCATCCTGTCACCTTGTCATCCTGTCATCCCTACGGCTCCACCAACAGATACCCCAACATCTCCAAATGGAGCGCCGAGCAGAATTCGGTGCAGTAGAAGGGGAAAGTGCCTTCGTTGACGGCATCAAACTCAAAGGTGGTGCTTTCGCCCGGTTCAATGCTCAAGCTGATATTATAGCCGCCCAGTTGGAAGCCGTGGGTGGCGTCATGGGCGGTTTCGATGCTGGTAATGTGCCAGATCACATGGTCGCCTTTTTTGATCTCCACATGCTCCGGTGTAAAGTGGGAGCGGATGGCGGTCATAAAGACTTCGACCTGGTTGCCGTTGCGCACAATCCGCTCTTCGCCGACTTTGACTGCGTTGGCCGACGGCGCCTGGGCAATGGGGTCCCAACCGACTTCCGGGTATACCTCCCAAGCCTTGAGCTTGTCAGCTTTGATGGTCTGGGCATAGTGCGGCTCACCGATGCCCATCGGCAAGTCGTAGATCACCTTCATCTTTTCGCCACCCAAATTGATCAGTTGCTGATTCTGCGGCAACAATGGCCCTACCGGGTTGAAGCGATCTACGGCCCATTTGTTGATGGCGAGCAGATATTTGCCGTCCGGGCTAACGGTGTCACCTTCGGCGGCGGAGATATGACCGACGTTGTACTGCACCGACACTTTGTCTACCACGGCGTACCCAGCCGGGTCATCGCCGCCCAGTTTCCATTTGGCAACCATGCTATCCAGGAAGAGACTGGTATAGGCAAAGCCTTGGTCATCAAATTGGGTATGCAGCGGCCCTAGGCCCAGTTCCAGTTGCACAACCATGACGGCGTCAAAATTGAGGACCGGAATGCCATATTCGTCCAGTTCCCACGCCTTGTCGGCAATCGCCTTTTGAATCTTCTCCATACCATAGATGGTGACATGGGGGTCGAGTTTGCCGGAGACGACGATATACTTGCCATCAGGGGTCACATCGGCGCCGTGGGGGCTTTTCGGTTCGGGGGCCAGATAGAGAATGCCTTCATCAACGGCGGTCTTGATACGGATGACACCGATGCCATTGACCATTTCGGCTTTACCGGCTTTAAAGACTTCTTCCGCCTTGCGCCAGTTAAAGATGTGCAGATAGTCCATATCCCGTTGGCTGACGCCCGCTTCAAAGGGTGGATTGCCCTTCTCAATGCCGCCGGTCGCCATCTCGGTATTAAACGAATTGCAGAAGCCCCAGCCGTCGCTCGCCAATTTACCGGCGTCACAGAGGTCTTGCCAGTAGGGTGGCACTTCAATGCTAAAGGATTGCGCTGGGTCGATGCGCCCCTTTTCGCGGTCAAACTTCCAGAGGGTGATCAGACCACGATACTTTTCTTTGTACTCATCCAGTGACGCATACGCCCAGCCCAGGGGCGTACCATATTGGGAGCCTTGGGCAACATATTCGGTGTTGGGGGTGACAAAGGTCGAACCGTGGTTGCTGATCAAGTTCGGGTCTTTGACAATCTGCTTGGTTTCAAAGTCGCGTAGGTCGATCACGGCGACACGAGCGCTGGCCTTGTCATTGATAAAGAGGTACTGCCCATCATAGTCGCCTTCAGTCTCGCTGAGGGCCGGGTGATGGGTGTCGCCCATGCGAATTTTGACATCACCGACATTGCCGGCGTCAAGTATTTCTTCGCTCTCCTTGGAGCCATAGCCGTAGCCCTGCCACGATTCAGGGGTAAAGACGGCGATGTTCTTGAGGATACGCATGGAAGGCACGCCGATGGCAATAATGTTGCCGGAATGACCGCCGGAGAAAAAGCTGATGTATTCATCCCATTTCCCGCTCGGCGTATAGGTCATCAAAGCGGCGTCGATGTCATCAGGGGTCAGTCCGCGCTCCTGGGCAATTTGTAGAGCGCTTGATGGTAGCGCGCCAGTCGCCTGACCGCCTTCACTGCCGGCTGCGGGCACCGCTGCTGCCGGCGTTGGCGTCTCTTCATGTCTGCCACACGAAGCCACGCTGCCCACCAGCAAGACCACGATCAGGGCAATATACCAGAAACGTCTCATGATTTTTACTCTCCTTTATCTGCTTTTGCTGGATTGCTCACTGCAAAGTTGATACCGTTGTTGCAAGTTCAACCCTCCTTTCCGGCTTTACGCGGGTGGTTCTGTAACTGTGCGTTTTTTCAACACAACCACAAAAGGCAAGGCAATGGCGTTGGTCGGGCAGGCTTCTTCACAGGCGGTACAATAGGTGCAGTGATCGGGGTAGCGCAATTCCGCTTTGCCCATCACCAGTTGTAGGGCGCCGGTCGGGCAGACTTCGATACAACGCGCACAGCCGTCACACAACTCGTGGTCAATGATCGGTAGTGGATGGGTTGTCATTCGTCGCTTCTCCCTACGCCCCTTGCGCCTGCCAACTCATCTCTCTTGCTGCGCAACGATTGAGGCTATGGTAACAAAGGGACGGCGGGCGCGCTGCGACTAAAGTCTCATGGTGGGGTAAAACAACACGACAGCGGATGCAGGCGGGAAGGGATTGTGTGGAAAAGGCAACGTGCGGAAAACAACACGACAGCGGATGTCGGCGACAAAACATCCGCTCCGGCCTGCATCCGCTGTCGTGTCTTTGCTTGATATTGAGGTTTAAATCTCAGCTTCTTCCGCCAGCCGTTCGGCGTCGAGAACGACAATCTGGTGGCGGTTAAATTCGATGATGCCGGCGGCGACCAGGGAACGCAGGGCGCGTCCCACTACTTCGCGCACGGTGCCGAGGCGACTGGCCATCTCTTCTTGGGTCAGCATGGGCGGGGCATTGCCATGTTCAGCAGCATTGGCTTGATCGAGAAGGAGTTTGGCGAGGCGGCTCTTGACGCTACGTAAGGAGAGATCCTGCACCAGCCCCACCAGATAGCGGGTGCGGCGGGCAATGCTTTCAATCAAGGCCCAGGCCAGCGCCGGGTACCGATTGGCGACTTGTTGGAGATCAAGGCGGGCAATGCGCCAGAGGGTCACATCGGTAAAGGCAATGGCGGTGGCCGGGTTAGGACCGCCATCCAGCGCGGCGACATCGTTAAAGGTGTCGCCGCGATTAAAGAGGTTGAGCGTTTGCTCGCGCCCTTCCTTTGAGTAACGACAGATTTTCACCGTACCTTCTTCGATCAAACAAAGACCAGCCACCGGATCGCCTTCGGTAAAGATCAGGGCGCCTGTTGCATAGCGATGACGACTGGCAACCATCGCCAGCGTTTGGATAATTTCCTCCGGTAAGGCGGTCAAAAAGGGAACGCTTTGCCAGAGCGCCAACGGTAATTGACGGCCCGATGGGTTTTGTGTGGCCATGGTATGCTCCTCATGCTAGTTGATCAAGAACTGCACTTGATTATAGCACAATTGAGCCTTTTTACTCATATTCAATTTCAAGACCACCCAACCAGCCGGCGCTTAGGTTATAGATGACGGCAATCAGCGCACCAAGAAACCAGCCCAAAAGACCGTAGACCAGGGGAATGATTACCAACCCGGCCAACCCCAGGGCGGCTTGAGAGGGTAATCCCATAATTTCATTGCTGAGTTGAGGTAGGTTGATCTGTAAACGCGAAGAAAGTAAAACAGTAACTTCGCCAAAAATCAGGCCAATGATCAAAAAGAGGAAACCAACGACCCTTGCCGCTGAACCGATCCGAATTCGTTTAATCCGCATCATTGCTTTGTCTGCTCCTTTAAAACACAACCCTAACGACCATTGGAGTGCAGAAAGAGAGCAATGGGGCAATGGTCGGGGATAGCATTGATTCGCTTTGCTAGGTTGATTGTACTATGGAGCGAGGCGTGATGCAACTTTGTCTGCGAAGAGTTGTTAACTTTTTGTTTGTTAGATTACGAAAGAGATGGATTTTTGTCGTAGTATGTTGCCTATTTAAACAAAGCTGTCAGCTAACTGTTATCGTTAAATAGTTTATTTTATGTTACGATTAGCTTATCGTTTTCGTGTGAATTTTATATGGAAGCAGAATAATCATGACTCACTACTTAACCCGGAAGTATGGAGTTGTTCGCTTGGGTCGCTGCACCCCATTCCTGCTCAGTCTTTTCCTGAGTATCATTGTTCTTCTCTGTTCACACCAGAATTTTCTGGCCCAAAGTAACAACCCACAAGAATCGCCAACCGCTTTACCCTATTCGTTATACTTGCCGCTAGTTCATACCAAAGCTGATCGGGGGCAAGCGGCGCCAATCGAGCCGGATCTACCCGTTGCCTGGGACGCCCGCCTGACGGAACGGGGCGCGCGCCTGGTCCAAGCGCAAGTCGCCCCCAACGTCGGCTATTGGCGCCTGGTCCAAGCCCGTTGGTACAATGAAGCCGAAGCGCAAGGGCGCCACCACATCTTGGTCGATCTGTTGGATCAAGCCGGCCAACGGCTCACCAACCTGCCGATCGTGGTGCAGTGGGCTGATGGTGAAGCCAGGGTGAAAACGGAACAGAAAGCCGGCGAACCCTATGCCGCCGACTTCGCTATGTTCGCCATCGCCCCCGCCTATGCTGCCCAACCGGCCGGCGATGTCCCGGCCGACCGCGTGGAGGGGATGGGGATGGGTTCCATTGAAGCCCCCTTTCATACGATCCACACCAGCTATGGGTTGGTCTGGCAATGGACGGTTGCCGGCGCTGTGCCTTCTCCAACGCCAACATCAACTGTTACGGTATCAGTGACGCCAACGGTTCCCACCGCCGAGGATATTGCCCCCGTGCCATCAGCCACGCCAACCTTGATGGCGACAGCGCCAATAACCACAACGCCAATAACCACAACGCCAATAACCACAACGCCAATCCCAACGGCAACACCTTCACCAACCGTCAGTGCTACGGCAACACCTTCACCAACGGCCACCGCTACCTTCACGCCATCGCCAACGGCAACCCCCAGCCCGACTGCCACTGGTTCACCCTTGGCGCAGGCCGTGGTGGTGGGCTGTCAACCCAACGATCGCGGTAGTCGTTTTGAAGGCTATGTCTACGTGAATGGGCAACCAACCGATGGCTATCGCATTGTCTTTAGCTATGAAGCCGACGGGCCGTGGGTGACGCAGCCGGCAACCTCCGGTAGTGGCAAGCCCGGTTTTTATACGCATATTATCAGTGTCGGCGTCCCGCGCGTCGGCAACTGGTATGCGTGGCTGGTCGATCAGAACCGCCAACGCATCTCCACTTCCGCCGCCTTTAGCACCGATGGCGCCAATGGCCCTTGTAATGTGGTTTCCGTCAATTTTCTGGTGGAGTAAAATACAGGAGTAGGCATACCGTAGACACAGGTAGGGCATCCGGGCGGCAGGCTGGAAAGATCGGCTGAAAAGTTGTGCAATCAGGAGGCAAGTGATATGCTTTCCCTATACTGTTTAGCACTATCAGTAGACCGCACCGTAGCCGAGGTAGCAATCGACCGACTCCCGACTACACTCTGCCCCTTGTAAGGGACAACATGACTGTGGACTACTGACCATCACACAAGTCAGGAGGGCAAAGATGGTAACAGCCGTGGTCTTAATCAAAGTTGCGCGTCAACAAATTAATGATGTGGCCCAAAAGCTAGTCGAGATGAAGGGCGTGGCCGAGGTCTATTCCGTGGGTGGCCGTTATGATCTGGTGGCGATTATCCGCGTCAACAACAATGAAAAGATGGCCGACCTGATCACCAGCCAGATGTTAAGCCTGGAGGGGATCGAAAATACCGAAACACTCATCGCCTTCCGCGCCTTCTCCAAACATGATCTGGAGAGCATGTTCTCTATTGGCATGGAAGAGTAGCGGACAGTTTGATACTATTCATTGGTATGAACAAAGTATCAAGCGATTAGGAGATTGGGAGATTCAGTCGTAATCTCTCAATCTCCTAATCGCTTACTCCGTTTCCAATTCCAACGTATACTCAGTCTCTGCACCACTAGTTGTCACCGTGATCAAGTAATCCTGCGTCATGGGCAACGCATTCGACCAACTTTTGGCAATGGTTTCCAAGCGCTTGAGTGGCTTGCCATCGGTAACACCCTGAATCGCAAAGGTTGTCCCTTTGGTGGCAGCCGTGAGGGTAATCTGCAAGGTGCGACCGGCTACACCGCGTAGCAGATAGCGCTGCTGCTCCGGCGCGGCGACTGTGCCATGCACCGTCATTGTGTTGGCGCCGGCCGCAAAGAGCAACCGTGTCGGCGCCGCCAAGGGGGCGACCGGTGCTTGTCGCGGGTCAACGTGTGTAATTAATTCAAAAGGCGTTGTGGCGGGCGCTGTCACCGTAATCTGGTAATCCTGTGTTGCCGGCGCCGTTCCCTCCCAACTCTTCAACGCCTTGCTGCTTCCCTTGAGAAACTTGCCATCTTCGGCGCCACGGATCGTAAAGGTTGCTTGCCCGGTAGTAGAAGCAAGTTCAACCAGCAGTTGTTGCCCCTCCAACGCCCGCATGAGATAGTGTTGTTCATGGGCCGCCGTCAAAACACCACGAACCGAAGCCGCCGTGGCGTTTGCATTGAAGGTCAGGCGGGGGAAGGCATCGGCCGGCACCACAGGCGTTTCGGTGATGGCGGCTTGCTTGGCTGCGCTCTCTGTGCTAATCTCTGTGCTAATCTCTGTGCTAACCATCGTTGTCGTTGTTGCACTGGCCGTATCCGCCTTGGCGTGGAAACCACCAGGCGCCACCACCATGCTGTGCCAATAAGGCGCGCCATTGGGTTGCTGGGCAACGATCAACAACGCCTCATCTTGGCCATGATTACTGAGGCCAGTTACATAAAGCGCCTTCACTGCTGGCACCGCTGGCCCCCAGAGCGTTAACGGATCGCTGTCGCCGAGCAGATCGCGCCAGGCTACCTTGGTCGGCGCCTCAACGGCGCTGCCGGCGCTCAGATAGTGATTGCGCAACTGCACAATCGCCACTGCCGGCGGCACTTCTTTCCCGGCGGCCTGCCAATCTGCCATAATAAAGGGGCTGCCCATCAACTGTTGCAATTGATCATAATCCTGCAGGACGAGGGCGGTGCGTAGTTGATTGGCAAAAGTGTCAATGGAGACGCTTTTCAGCGCCTGGGGATCCAGCCGAATGGGCAAGGTGCAGGCTGTCAAGAAAATGGTTAGCAGCAATAAGGTCAATAGCTGTTGGGTTGGTCGCCGTAAACGCATCAGGTTACTCCTTTTCAGGCAATAGCAAAGCTGCACCCCTGCTCTGTTACTCCGCAAGGGTGTTATCGGTAAATGTTTGTTAACTCAAATGGATGAATCGATCGCCATCTACGGGAGATGACGAAATTTTTGCTGAAATGTTACTGACAACATGGGGTGATTTGTATGGAAATGGAAGAGGCGGAGATTGAGCGATTGCAAGATTACTTATACAATCGCTCAATCGCTCAATCGCTTACTAAAGCAGCGCTTCCAGCACCAGCGCCACCCCATCTTCCTCATTCGATGCAGTGATGCGATCCGCCACCGCCTTGACTTCAGGAACGGCATTGCTCATGGCGACGCCAAGACCACTATCGCGCACCATCTCGACATCGTTGGTGTCATCGCCAAAAGCAACGACATCGGTCATGCTCATCTGCCAGCTTGCCACCAGGGCGCGCAGCGCTTCGGCCTTGTCGGTGCGGCAGCCGATAATTTGGATGAAGTGGGGATAGCGCGCCGAGTACATAATGCGCGCAGTGGATGGCACTGCAAAGGTAAGTGGCGGCAGCGCTTCGGCATTTTCACTGAAAATTAGGATCTTGGCCGCAGGTTGGTCGAGCATAAAGAGATCGGCGACTTCATAGGGGGTGGTGCGCTGTGGTGCAAGTCGATTTAAATAGAGTACATTGTTGATTTCCACACCAACCAGCCGCCCAGGTGTGGTTTGCTCGATCTGGGTGAGAATTTCAAAGAGGTCCGCCGCCGGCACCAAATTTTGGTAAATGGGCTGGTCGGCTACGCGCGTTTCGGCGCCGTTGTAACAGATCCAGGGGGTAGCATGAAGAAAGGTCGGCAGCGAACGACCAATTGTGCGCGGGGGCCGACCGGTGGCAATGACAATGCGCCGGCCAGTTGCCTGCCACGCTTCCAATGCTGCCAGGGTGCGCGGTGACAGTGTGCCGTCATGGCGCAGGAGGGTATCATCGAGATCAATCGCTGCAATCGAGTGCATTTCGCCATTCCTTTCATCTGCTGCTTATTCATAACGTGCCTGGTTATTGGGCGCTTGGTTGTGAAGGATCAACTCTACTATATGCGCCGGAATCGGCCTAATCTGCCACTGTCGCGCTGTGAAATCAACCTTACACCTGTATACTATTTTTCGATTAGCCGTAGGTGGGAGTATAATAAAAGTACTGTTATGCCATCTCTATTATTTTCCTAAGCAGCGTGCGTAAGGAGAAACAACATGCGCAAATGGATTTACCTCTTCCTCATTGCTGCTCTCATCACGCCTTTTTCGTTCCAACCCAAGCTCTTGGTCGCGCAAGACCAGGGAACGGTTGTCGCCGACGGGCTGAATGGCCCAATGGGCGTCCTCATGGATGAGAGCGGTCTCTTGTGGGTGATCGAGGCCGGCGCCGGCGGCGATCAAGATCTGCCCTTTGTTGATACGCAAAGCGGGCAACCCATCACGGCGAAATATGGCGAGAGCGCCCAAGTAATTACCATTGCCCCAGATGGAACTAAGCAAGTTGTCACTGCTTTGCCTTCGGTCGCCACCGGCGCCGACATTCTAGGTGGGGCGCGCCTGGCTACGCTCAACGGCAAAGTCTATGCCACGGTTGGTCAATGGCTTGGTGATCCCGCCGCAGAAGCCGGTCTCCCCAACATGGGGGTTGTTGCCGAAATCAACGAAGGCAGCGCCACCGCCGTTGCCAGCACCTGGGATTTTGAGCGCAGCCAGAATCCCGACGGCTTAATGGCCGATTCTCACCCCTTTGGCCTCAGCGGCAGCCCAACCCAAGGCGTACTCTGGATTGCCGACGCCGGTGGCAATGCCTTATTGCGCGTCAATCCCTTGTCCGGTCGCGTTCGGCTGGTTGCCGTCTTTGATGGCATCCCCGCTCCCTTTGAAAATCCGGGGCGCAACAATGAGAAATTGACCGACCCGGTGCCCACAGCCGTCGTGGAGCGCGATGGCGTGGTCTATGTCTCCTTCCTTTCCGGTTTCCCCTTCGTCCCTGGTTCGGCCAAAGTGGTGACGGTTGGCGCCGATGGCGCGGTCAGCGATTATGCCACCGGCCTGACCATGTTGACCGACCTGCAACTTGGCCCGGACAATCAACTCTACGCCGTGCAATTTGGTGTCTGGAACGAAAACGGTCCTACCCCCGATAGTGGCGCCCTGATCCGTATCGCCGAAGGGGAGGGGTCCAGTGTAGTGATCGGTGGACTGTCGTTCCCGACCGCCGTCACCTTTAACCCGAACGGCGACGCCTATCTTGCGATCAATGGAGTCGGCGCCCCCGGCTCCGGTCAGGTTGTGATGTATCCCGGCGTCACCAGTGCCGAGCCGGTCGCCGCTGTGGCTGGAGCGGCTGCCACCGAAACCATGACGGAAACCGCCACAATGACCGAGACCGTTGCCATGACCGAAACAATGGCAATGACTGAAACAATGGCAATGACTGACACAATGGCAATGACTGACACAAGCGCCATGACTCATACCATGGCGATGACCGACACCGCGGCACCTGCCGAAACAGGCGCCAGTATGGCGACAGCAACTGTTGTCCCGGCGGTGACAGCCGGTGATCAGGACTCCAATGGCGCCAGCGTCGGGGTTGCTCAGGTCGTGGCCGCAGAACAGGGCTGGATCGTCATCCATGCCGATGTCGAGGGCAAACCAGGGCCGGTTCTCGGTCAGGCTAGTGTCCCGCCCGGCACGACCGACAATATTGTCGTCACGCTGGACACGCCGCTGACCGAAAGCCGCAGCCTCTGGGCCATGTTGCATGTTGATGGCGGCACGATGGGAACCTACGAATTCCCCGGCGCGGATGGCCCCGTGATTATTGACAACGCCGTTGTCATGCAGCCCTTTACCGCCAACCTAGCCACCGCTGCCGCCGCCGAACCGGTTGCCAAAGAAGCGGACGCCGCCGGCGCCACCCGTGAAACCGACCAGGCCCGCGAGCCGGAGAGTATGCCCGCCACCGGCGCCGGCTTGAATGACGTTTCCGCGACGACCATGCCCATCGTGGCGCTGATCCTGTTGGCGCTGGCCGCCGGCGCCTATGCTACCCGTCGGCGCGAGGCATAGCCATCGCGGTTTCTGCACAGTCCCTTGAGTAGTGAGCCAACCGGCGCTGGGCCAACCCTGGCGCCGGTTTTGTTTTCGCACCCATAACGCCTCATTCGCACGCCCACGGTGCGAATGAGGCGTTATAATAACATCGACTGGAGGAGCCATGTCACCTTTTTTTGTTGATTACCTCGAGCGGCTGACCATGTTGCACACGGAAATGGACAAAGCGCTCACTGGGTTGCCGCCGGCAGCGCTCGATTGGTCGCTGGGACCGGCGATCAATTCCCTGGCTATTCTCGCCGCCCATGTCGCCGGCTCGGAGATGTTCTGGATTGGCGATGTGGTCATTCGTGGCGCGACCACACGTATCCGTGATACCGAGTTTCAGACCGTCGGCGTGACGGCGGATGACCTCAAGGCCCGGTTGGCGCACGCGTTAGCCGATTCGCAGCAGGCCGTAGCGCAACTAACCCTGGCCCATTTGGAAGAGCAACGCATCTCGCCGCGTGGGGATGGGCAGCACTATACAGTTGCCTGGTGTCTGCTTCATGCGCTCGAACATGTCGCTGTGCATGTTGGTCACATGCAATTGGCCCGTCAATTGTGGGAAGAAAAATTGTGGAGGGAAGAACAACGTGGGTAATTTACGAATCCTCTTACTCGGCGGCAGCGGTTTTGTCAGCGGCACGTTGGCACACACAGCGCTGGCGGCTGGTCATCAAGTTTGGGCTGTTACCCGTGGTCAGCGGGCAATCGTCTCCGGCGTCACGCCGATCATCGCTGACCGGCGTGATGACAACGCGCTGCGCAGCGCCCTGGCGCAAGTAGATTGTCAGTGGGATCTGGTGGTCGATTGCATCGGCTATGAGGTCAGCGATGCCCAGCAGGACATTGCCCTGTTTCGTGAGCGGGCGGGCCACCTGGTCTTTATCTCGACCGATTTTGTCTATGACCCGGCGTGCCGCCACTTTCCTCAAAGTGAGGAAACCGACCACTACCTGGCTGATGGTTATGGCGGCAAGAAGCGCCAGTGTGAATTGGTCTTCCAAGAGGGGGACACCGGCAACATGCGCTGGACGATTTTGCGCCCCTGTCACATCTACGGGCCGGGATCGCTGCTGGGCTGTCTCCCCAATCATGGGCGCGACCCGGATCTAATCGCCAAATTGCGCCGCGGCGAACCCTTGCAACTCATTGGCGGCGGCCATTTTCTCCAACAACCGATCTTCGCCGCCGATCTGGCACAGACCATCCTCAGTTGCGCCGGCAATTCACTTTGCCATCAACAAATCTACCTCACCGCCGGGCCGGATATCATTGAATCGCGCCGCTATTACGAAATCATTGCCGAGGTGCTGGGCGTTAAAGCCCAGATTGAAGAGGTGTCCGTCAGCGCCTTCCTGGCCGCACACCCCGACCGCTACTCCTTCGCCTGTCACCGGATCTATGACCTGAGCAAGCTGCGTAACCACGGGTTATACGTACCGGCGACACCAATCATGGACGGTTTACGCCAACATGTTGAAAGCTTGTTGCACGCCTAAGTGGCTGCTTCTCCCTTAAACGGCTCATTTTCTTACGAGAATTTACGCGCACGTTACTTTATACTGTGGTTATTGGTATTAGTTTATTCCTGACTGTGTACCGGGGGCGAAAGGACGAAAACGATGGCATGGCTCTATTTGATCATCGCTGGGCTGTTAGAAGTTGTTTGGGCGATCGGCTTGAAATATACCGAAGGGTGGACGAAGCTATACCCCAGTTTGTTGACCGTTGGCGGCATGGTGGTCAGTTTTTACTTTTTATCCCTGGCGCTGCGAACCTTGCCCATTGGCACCGCCTACGCCATCTGGACAGGAATCGGCGCTATGGGCACTGTCATCATGGGTATCGTCCTCTTTGGCGAGCCGCGTGACTTCGGTCGGCTCGCCTGCATTCTTCTCATTCTGGTCGGTATTATCGGCTTGCGCTTGCTGTCGCCCCATTAGTACCTACGGTTACTCGCGCCAGATTACCAACTCGCCAGCGGCCAGGCGTCCCAGTTCGTCTGAATAGGCCAATTCCAGTTTGTATTGCTGGCCGGCAATGGTAAAATAACTGGGACCGATGTCGCCGGCGCCGCTGCTCCAGGCGACGATCTGGCTTTCGTCGCCCTGCACCACCTGGAAATCCAAGTAATCAAAACCGCGCGGGTACTTGTCCGACGTTACATGCCTTTCGCCCTGATAGGTCAAAGTAAAATCAGGAAAGGCGATGGGTTGATCCGGAAAATAGAAGACCTTTTCGCCATAGCCAGCCGTGCGTGATGAATCTAACCAGGTCGTAAGAGGCGTCACCAAGGAGCTTTGACAGCCACTACTTGCGCCAAGCAAGAACAGCAATAGCGCAGCGACCCACAACCGTTGTCCTGACATACGTTTCCCTCCGAAAGGTTTGGGCCTTGAACTTTAGTTCAAGGCAGCTCATACCCTACCTACTCCCCGATCTGTTGCAACACCTCAAGGGCTGCTGTCTGCATCGCTTCGACATCGCGATCCGCCGGCAGTTGCACTGCGATCATAATCAGGTCGGCATCACCTTGGCTGCGAAAGAAAAAGGTGAGCCGGTAGCCATCGATCATACTGTCGCTATGGACTGCAATCGCGTCATCACTGACTGTGGGCAGGGCCGTGATCTCCCACTCCTCAGCTTTGCCTTCCAACGTTGCCAGTTCTTGGAGGGTCGCTTTGATCTGGCCCTCCTCTACTAATCCCTGTAAAGTTGCCAACGGCTCATCGTCTAACGGTAGTGTCGCTACCAATTCTTGGAGCAACCACTGAGCGCCGGCTGGCGGCATTACACCGGCGAGTACACCGTGGCTTTCAAAATTGGGCGTGAAATCATCCGGCTCAACCCAATTGCCTTCGTCTTGGGGGATATATTTACAGCCTGCTCCCCGCTCACCGGCGACCGGATAGCCAGCGACCGCTTCCCCCAACATCGCTTCGATGCTTTGCGCATCCACCAGGGTGCAATCACCATCTGACTCGCCTGCTTGGGGGGCCGCAGTTTGCTGTGCCGGCGGCTCGCTTGCCCCAACCGGCGATTGCGCGTTCTCATCGGTCAGGCTCTGCGCGGCTGTGGCAAGCATATCGCGCACAGTGTCGATCTCCATTGGCAAGACGCCCGTCATGTAATAAACCCCGCCATCACCATTGGGGCGGAGCAGGAAGAATTGCGGCCAGCCGTTGCCGGATTGACCGGTGATGAACAACGTATCGTCGCTGACTTCGCTCAGGGCTTCAACTTGCCAACTGGCCGAATCCCATTCGAGCGCTGCGATCTGTGCCAGGGCGTTCGACCACTCTTCGGCATACAACGCATCGAGCAGCGCTTGGAGCGCGTCGCCATCTTGCACATTGCCGGTCGTGGAGAGTTCTTCTACCATGCCGTTGAGCAACGTTTGGGCCGCTTTGGGGCGCACAACGCCCACCAGAAGGCCGGTTGATTCAAAGCTGCCGCTAAAATCAGTCGGGTCGATGCTTTGGGCGTCATCGATATAGGTATACTTACAGCCGTTCCCCTCTTCATTGGCGACAGCTTGGCTATCGATGGCGTCTTGCAAAATGCCTTCAACCTCATCCAGCGTCAAGAGATCACAGCCAATAATTGCTCCGCTTTCCGTATTGCCGCTTTGGCTATCATCCGCCGCCGCCAGCCGTTTGTTAAGGATCACGCGGGCATAGCCCTGGACTGTCTTCTCTTGAACATGTTGGCCCAACCGTGCTGCCACCAGATCAAACTCTAAGCCGGTGCGACCAACCAACAGTGCAAAGTACCCCTCATCCAGGGTCTGCCAAAACCAGAAGAGTTCCTCATAGCCTTCGGTCTCGGTTGGGTCAAGTTCCTCGATCTGAAAGGAGGGCGCTCCCTCGGCATCGTATTGCAGCACCTCTAAGAACGGGAAATGACCAGCAAAGTTATAGAGGACATTAAAGGTTTCCTCGCTGTCGTGGTTGGGGTTGGCCGCACCCATCGCTTCAGCCAGCAGCATCAACGTAAAGAAATCACTCTGGACGGTGCCGTTCGTATTGTAGGTGACATCCGCCGTGAGATGTTGCGCCGCCACTGCGTGCGCCGCATCGATAGCAGTGATGATATGGGTCTGGCTGGCATCTTTTTCACCGGCTGGTGTGCTACTGGCATAGCCGCAAAGCCCTTGCAGCATTGTTTCGTTGCCCAGATAATCTGCCGGTAGCGGGCCAAAGAGCAGGTTGCCAATCGGTTCATCGGCATTGACCGGCTCTTGTAACACAGCGGCGGCATCAAACGGGGTGAAGTTGATACAGCGATCCACGATGATCGGCGCTACATCTGTGCCATCCTCTTCCTGGGGCGGCAGTGGCGTCGTTGGCGCTGTCTTCCCTTCCGGGGTAGGTGTTGACTCGCCGCCCTCACGCACGAGCAAAGTCAAGCGATAGTCAACCAGGACGATATTATCACCCGGCTCCAGCGCCGGCGGGTCAACTGCCACTAATTCAATGCGATAACCGAGAAAGTGTGCTACCTGTTGATCGGGCGCCGTGCCGATCTGAAAAATCTCGGCTTCACTGCGATCCTCCGAAGAGACCAGTAACGTAAAGAGGGCATTCCCCGCTTTTTCACACGTTTCTTCAGCCGGGCAGCGTTTGTCGTATAAGGCGCTGCCCAACATAATATAGATCCCATTTGGCGACTCGCCCACTAACGGTTCATCGACGCCCCCCACCTCGAATGGGGTTTCCAGTGGCACGGCTGTTTGCTGAAGCGGCGCCGCTTGCAACGTGCCAGCCCATATTCCCTGGGGTAGTAAGAGCAACACCACCAATAGTTGACGCAAATAACTACGCATAGCGCAATCCTTCCTGAATGGGTAGAGGCGCGGGATACCGTTTCTCTACAAAATCGTTGACTGACAGACAGTGTAGCAAAGGCGCGTCCGAAGCGCGTCCGATGGCTTGGGTGAAGCGTTATCCCACAGCGTTTGTGGGATTATGTGGGATAGTGTGGGATAGTGTGGGATAAAGCTAATTGCTGGTAGCCGTTCCGTGACCGGCGTCCCCAACGCCGGTCACGGAACGGCTACCAGCAATTGGTTGAAGGTTAGCTATAGGCCATAATTTCTAAGGTGCGTACCAGGGCTGTCTTCCAATTGCCTTCATCGTCAATGGGCAAGTAGATTGCACGGCGGGCGACACGGGCCGACTGTTCAGGATCGATGTTCTCATCATCAATCTGCCCCAGCCCCAGCCGGATACGCCGCTGCATGGCGGGGCGGTTCATATTTTCCAACGCTTCACTTTTTAGCACCAGTTGATCCAACTCGCGGCCAATGCGTTCGACGCCGGCTTTCAGCGCCAGAATCTTGACCTTGATCTGGAAGAGCAGATTCTCCACCTCTTCCGGCACCGACCCGGTTTCTTCATCCTTGCCAAAGCGGTCGATCAACTCCTGGCGCATCTCATCGAGCGTCTCCAGATGAGTAACGCCGGCAATGCGTCGGTAAAGCTGCAAGCGCAACCCCTCATCGGCAATATAGGTCTGCGGCAACTGGGCATCGATGGGCAGATCCAGTTGCACCGGCGGCGCTAATGGGTCTTCGATGTCGAAGGGCGTATCTGGCACCTCTGTGACTGGGTGACTGGGTGACAAGGTGACAAGGTGAGGGGGTGACTGGGTGACTGGCTGCTCGCCCTCTTCTTGTCTCCCTGTCTCCTTGTCTTCTTGTCTTTCTGTCCCCTGGTCGCCCTGCACGGCCTGTTCAAAGCGCGCCTTCTTCCGCTTGGCGTCGTTGATCGCCTGGGCGAGGAGGCGGGTGTAGAGATCAAAGCCGACGCTGTCGATGTTGCCATGTTGCCGAGCGCCCAGCAGTTCACCGGCGCCGCGGATTTCCAAGTCGCGCATGGCAATGCGGAAGCCGGCGCCTAGCTCTTCGCTGCTCTCCATAATGGCCGAGAGGCGGCGGCGGGCGTCGTAACTGAGCGACGTGTGCTTGTCATAGAGCAGGTAACAGTGACCGCGTTGCGCGCTGCGACCCACCCGCCCACGCAACTGATAAAGCTGGGCCAGCCCAAAGTGATCGGCGCGGTTGATGAGAATGGTGTTGGCGTTAGGAATGTCCAGCCCATTTTCGATGATGGTGGTGGCGACCAGTACATCATAATTGCCTTCAGAAAAGGCGAGCATGGCATCTTCCAACTCCCGCTCGCCCATTTGGCCGTGGGCGACGACAATGCGCGCCGTCGGCACCAGATGTTGAATGCGATCCGCCAGGTATTGCAGCCCGCGCACCTTGTCATTGACCACAAAAATTTGCCCGTTGCGGTCAATCTCACGTTGGACGGCTTGACGCACCAACGTTTCATCAAACTCTGACAATACCGTGTGGATCGGTAGCCGTTCTTTGGGCGGCGTGTTGATCGTACTCATATCACGGATGCCGCTCAGGCTCATGTGTAGTGTGCGCGGGATCGGTGTGGCGCTGAGGGTGAGGACATCGACCTTGCTACGCAGTTGTTTAAACTTCTCTTTGTGGGCAACGCCAAAGCGCTGTTCTTCGTCAATGACCAGCATACTGAGGTCTTTGAACTCAATGTCATCGCTCAAAAGGCGGTGGGTGCCGACCACGAAATCAATACTGCCCTCACGCAACCCACGAATAATCTTTTCTTGTTGCGCTGGCGTGCGGAAGCGACTGAGCATCTCGACGCGTACGGGGAATTTGCTCAAGCGCTGGCTGATGGTGCGGTAATGTTGCTGGGCCAGGACGGTAGTCGGCACCAGCATGGCAACCTGTTTGCCGTCGAGAATCGCTTTGAAGGCGGCGCGGATCGCCACTTCGGTCTTGCCATAGCCGACATCACCACAGATCAGCCGATCCATGGGGCGACTTGACTCCATGTCATGTTTGACTGCTTCAATCGCCTGCAACTGATCCAGCGTCTCTTCATAGGGGAAGCTGGCCTCCATTTCTTCCTGCCAGGGATTGTCGGGGCTATAGACATGGCCTGTCACCAGCTCGCGCTCAGCGTAGAGCTTGAGGAGATCGTCGGCAATATCGGCCACGGCCCGTTTGGCACGTTCCTTCACGGTCTGCCAGTCAGCCGTGCCCAGGCGCGTGATCATTGGCGTCTTTTCGCCAGCGCCGACATAACGGCTCAAGCGGTCGGCCTGGTGGACGGGGACATAGAGTTTGTCGTTGCGGGCGTAGCTTACCTGTAAATATTCACGGGCGACGCCATCCAACTTGAGCGTCACCAGACCGTCGTAAGTGCCAATGCCATGTTCCAGGTGAACCACATAGTCGCCGGCCTTGACATCGGAGAAAAAGACTTCTGGCGCAACCCGGCTCTGTTTGTGGGTGCGATGGCGCGCCTGCGGTTTGCTCCAGCCGAAGAGTTCGGTATCGGTATGAAAATGGAGATTGTGTGCTTGCGTGGCAACCTCGACGCCTTTCATCACAAAGCCTTCGCCCATCACTCCTTGGACCAACGTAATTGGTTGACTGGGGACGTGATGTAGGTCGCTTTGCACATGAACCGGTAGGTCGCTTTCGTGTAGTAATTCTTGAACGCGTGCCGCCTGTCGAGTGACAAGCAGGGTCAGTTCGCCCTGTTCGCGCGCTTTGACCAAGTCCGCCGTAATCGGTTTGGTCTTGCCGCCATAGCGGGGGCCAGGGGCAAAACAGCGAGCCAGGGTCGTGTTGGCGCTGGTGCTTTTGCCAAAGAGATCACCATAGCCGAGCAAGAGTGGTTTTTTGGCTTGCAACGCGCTGCGCAGTTCATCGCCGGTAAAAAAGCTGGGGGCAAAGGTGTGGGGCAACTCGCCGGCGCGCAACAGTTCCTCGCGCAAGGTGGCGGCTTGCGCCTCTAACTCGCTGATGGTGGCGAAGAGATCGAGGGCGTCATCCACCACCAATGTCGCGTCACTATCGAGATAGTCGAGCAACGAGGATGGCTGTTCATAGAAATAGGGCAGATACCACTCAATGCCGTGGAAGCTATGACCCTGGCTGAGATGTTCCACCTGCAAGCGCAACTCTTCGCGAATTGCCAGCAGCAGGCTGGGGTCAAGCAGCGGCGAGAGCATGGTGCTGGCGACATTTTCGGGCGCGCTCAGGTTGCCCCCCTTAATGCCCAGCCGTTCCAGCGCTGCCGGGCCATATTTACTCAAGGCTTCGCTCCCCGGCCCGATTTCTACACTTTGAATATGTTGGAGCGAACGTTGGGTAGTTGGGTCAAAAAAACGCAGATTATCGACCTCATCGCCAAAGAGGTCAATGCGCACCGGTTGGGTGAGGTTGGGCGGCCAAATGTCAATGATGCCGCCACGGCGAGCAAAGGTGCCTGGCTCTTCCACTGTCTCGGCGGGGTTGTAGCCCGTCTGCGCCCAGTTGGTCGTCATCTGTTCCAGCCGAACAACGCCGCCCGTTTTGAGTGGGCGCAACGCCATGCGCAATTCGCGCGCTGGCAAGGTTTTTTGCATCAAGGCGCGAGCGCTGGCTATCACGACAGGACGGACCCCGATGCGGCTTTGCAAAGCAGAGAGGGCGGTCAGCCGTTGTTGGCGTGTGTAGCCGCTCCAGGGAATCCGTTCATAGGGGAGGGAATCCGGCTCGGCAAAGATATAGACCGGCGGGCCACCCTCTTCCACCGGCGGCAGCCAGGTTTCCAACTGGGTGGCTAACTGTTGCGCCATCTCACTGCGCGCCGTCAACAAGACCAGCGCACCTGGCCGGTCATTTTTCAAGCCGGCGACAACCAGCGGGCGCGCCGCTGCCAGCAGCGCCTGGGGCGTGCTGTCCATCTCTGTCACCAGCTCCCGGTAAGCCGGCATCTGCTGGAGCATTTTGGTAAGACCGGATAGGTTCATTAGCCGTTGTACCGATTCATGGCCGTTTCGAGGCCATCGAATAGCCAGCAAACCAACGCGTCACTCACTTTTTCCCGCAGGGGGCCGAAAATCTCTTCCTCTGCTACCGTAAAATTTTGTAACACAAAGGCGGCGGGGTCCATCTTCCCTGGCGGGCGACCAACGCCGACTTTGGCGCGGGCAAAGTCAGGGCTGCCGGTCTGTTCGATGATCGACTTGATGCCATTCTGGCCGCCGGAGCTACCACCCAATCGCAGCCGTAATTTGCCCTGGGCCAGATCAATATCGTCATGGATCACGATGAGATCGCTCAGTTCAATTTTGTAAAAGCGCAACATGGTGTTCACGGCCTGGCCGCTGGCATTCATATAGGTGAGCGGCTTAGCGAGCAGCACCCGCTGCCGCTGCCCGTTGCGTTCGACCCAGCCGTCGCCGATCATGGTGCGCTGTTGTAGCTTGCTCAAGTCAATGCGGTGACGGCGGGCAAATAACTCCACACACTGAAAGCCGATATTGTGCCGGTTGCCGGCATATTGGGGGCCGGGGTTGCCCAGCCCAACAATCAATTTCATAGTCCGTAGTCCAGGGTCCGTAGTCCAGGGTCCGTAGTCCAGGGTCCGTAGTCCAGGGTCCGTAGTCCATAGTCTACAGTCGGTTGAGTTACAATGACTACTCGACTCTGGACTTTGGACTTTGGACTACGGACTACGGACTACCGATATTGTGTCCAGACCCAGCTCACCAGGCGGCGACCGGCTAGGAGGACAATGCTGCCGAGAATCAAGATCGCGCTGACACGCATGCCGGTGAAAAAGAAGCCGCGCAGCCGATCCACGGCCACCGCTTCGCCCAGGTCACGCGTAAAGCTGGTGTTTACTTCTTGGGATTGGGCCGCCGGCGCGGCGTCGGCAAAGAGTGTGCCAGCATTCTCGCCGCCGGCGCCATTCGCACTATCTGTAGTGCCGGTCAACACGGCCGTATCAATCGCAGGCGTTGGCGCCAAAACGGGAGCATCACTTTCCACCTGTGGTTGCGTCACCTGACCCACAATCGGTGTTGGTTGTGGCGCTGGGGTAAAGGTGGCGGTGGGGATCGGCGTTGGCGTTGGTTCGCTGGAGGTCGGCGTCGGTGTCGGCTCCGTGACCGCATTTTGGTTAACCACCAGATCGCGCACAAAAAATTCGCCGTAGTTGCCGTCAGTCTTCACCACACGCAGGCGAATGCTGTAGGTGCCGGGCGCTAAGTTGGTTGTACGCCAAACCCCCAGTTGCCCATTGGTGATCTGCGTCGTACCGCCGTCGAAGTAGATATAGGCATCGTCGCCGCTGGGTTCTAGCTTGTAATAGAGTTCATAGCGCTGAAACGGCTCAATTACGGCCGTACCAATGATCGGCACATCACCGCTATAGGCGCCACTGGCTGGTGAAGTGATCCCTGATTGGGCTTGCACCTGAACCGGGAAGAGACCCAAGGGCGCCAACGCGCTAATCATAACAATAAAAACGGCCAACCAACCCCGCTGTAACAGCAGCCGGGGCATCCGGTTGAACAACAAAAGGCGCCTGGTCATTGACAATACTTCTCCATCTTCAGACAACGCTCCAGTGAAATCGGTAGTAAAGACTTTAGTCTTTGTTCCGCTAACAAACAAAGACTAAAGTCTTTACTACCATTCATCATTCATGCTTAGTACGCAAAAATTCGACAATCGCCAACAGATCGGCATCCGATAAATCAGGGCGACCGCCGCTGGGCGGCATAGCAAGACCACTCTGGTTATCGGCGGCGTTCACATCTCGACCGGCGCGGATCATAGCCAGGATGTCGGTATCGGCCCCCTTTTGCACAAGGGACGACGTGATCAGGCTATTGCCTAGGTTGGCAACCCCTTCGCCGGTCTGTCCGTGACAAGCCCCGCACGCCTGCAAGTATAGTTGTTGCCCGTCGGTTACTGTTGCTGGATTGTCCACGCTAATCGGCGTCCCATCCAATTGCGTCATGGCGGCTTGGGCTGTGATCGGGGTAAAAGGCGCACC
The DNA here is from genome assembly GCA_026645575.1 of Caldilineaceae bacterium. The sequence goes on along the minus strand of JAPKMW010000032.1, from coordinate 29,804 downwards.
CGCAGCATCTGCGGTGGGGGTAAAGAGCGTCAAACCGGCAAAGACGAGGCTGACCGCAGCAATAACCGCCAAAACTGACGGCCAGGCGCGCGTTGGCTCCTCATCTTCTTCCACCGGCGCTGGTTCCCCAGCCTGGTGGGCGACGATAGCCATCACCGTAATGGTGAGAAAGGCAATCAACGCCAGAAAAGGAATGGTAATAAAGCCAAACCAATTGATCCAGAGAACAGTACATGGCACACCCACCTGGCAGGTGGCGGCGCCGCTAAACCAATCGGTCTTTTCCAGCAGGACATGATAGGTCGAAACGCCGATACCTAGCACCGAGAAAGGTAAGACAAGCAGGGGCGTGTTTTCATCGCGACGCAATAACCCAATCGCCAGAATCAGGGTCAATGGGTACATCAAAATACGTTGATACCAACAGAGGGTGCAGGGAATATAGTGCGCCACTTCGCTAAAGTAGAGACTGCCCAGCATAGCAATCCAAGCGGCTAACAAGGCGATGTGCAGGCTGCTACGCTCCAGCCAATAAGAAAAACGATCCATTCGTGTGCTTTCCAGAAATTACCTTTCGGTGAGCGTTTAAAGACATCTTTCCGGCCTGCTCTTTGCAAGTCCGTGACTTGCACCGGCAACAGGGCGAGTCACGGACTTGCAAAGAGCGTTTTAACGTATCTTTTACGGACCCTTAGCTGCCGGCCAGGAGACGATCCAACTCGGCTTGCATGCTGGCGTAATCGCTATTCACCGCGGCGCCATTGATATAGATGGCCGGCGTCCCTTGGACGCCTTTATCGATGCCAGCTTGTAGTGAGGCTTGCACTTTGGTTTGGTGCTTCAGGCTGCTCATACAAGCGGTGAAGTCGCTTTGGTTGAGACCCACTTCCCCGGCATAGTCGATCAGCCGCTCAATGGTAAACGCCTGTTGTCCCCCGTTTTGCGCATTGAAGAGCCGATCATGATAGGGCCAGAAGAGATTTTGGTCGTTGGCACATTGGCTTGCCATCGCTGCCATATTCGAGGCGGGGGCAAAGCCACTCAGCGGGAAGTTCTGATAGACAAAACGCACCTTGCCTGGTTTGATATAATTCTCAAGCAATTGGGGTTTCACATTGGTTGTCCACTCCAAACAGTGGGAGCAGAGAAAATCTTCATAAGCCTCGACCACCACCGTGGCCTCCGGGTTGCCCATCGCATTGCCGTCGATCCACTCAGCCGGCAGACCGAGTTCAGCAACATTTGCCGTGGCAATGGGACCATTATTGCTATTGACAATATTGATCACAATTACCAACAGAATTACAAAGAGCAGGGCGCCACCGATCAACCAAATCGTCAGCGAACTATTGGTCTTACGCTCCGGTTGGCTAATGCGTCGCTTTGGACGTGATGAAACAGACATGGAATTCCCTCTTCCAGTATATATTAAAAACAGGGTACAGTTGATAGACGCGTGACGCCGATCCGTATCAGTATACGCGATCTGACGGTATGGAGCAAGTAGTCGGGCGTACAAGTAGCGGGTGGCGAGTAATGAGTTGTCACCCCCTGCTCGCTACCTACCACCCATCACTCACCATTCGCAAACTTCACTCTCCCCAATAACTGGCGCCATAGACCCGTTGCAGAATGGCCGTGTGTTCTTCCGGTGTGGTCCAACGCGGTTGGCCGTAATCATAGAGCAGGGTGGTAAGAACTTGGGTGCTGAGATGCCGGTTGTTGTAGATGGTATGTTTGACGATCATGCCCTCGCGTGTGGCCTGGCTCCACATCTGGTCAAAGAAGAGATTGCCCAGGCCATAGAGAACCAACTTGCCGTCGGTGAATTCCATAGCTTGGGGGACATGGCTCTGGACGCCGGTGACAATGTCGGCGCCGGCGCGCACCAGCGCCTTGAAGTGATCGCGTTGATCAAACAGCGGCGTCACCTCATAGCTTTCCTGGTATTGCAATTCGGCCAGTACAACCGCCGCCCGCCCCTGCCCCTTGATATTGCGAATGGTGGCCGACATAATGTTGAGGTCAAATTGGGCGCTGCCCGGCAGTTCATCAGTGGCCCAGGCAAAGGTGGGGCCGTAGCTGTTGGCGCCTAGAAAGGCGAGCCGATTGCCATTGTGTTCGCGATAAAGGGGCGCAAAGGCTTCCGCCTTGTTCCGACCACCGCCATAGACTGGCAGCTTCGCTTCTTCGTAAATATCGAGCGAGATCACAGCATCGTCGCGACCGTAGTCATTTTGGTGGTTGCCGGTCAACCCGATCAAATCGACGCCGCACGCCCGCAATGCGTCCAAATACTCTGGCTTGCTGCAAAAAGTGAGATTGCCCATATCGGTATTGGTTTCACAACCTGGCACAAAGGGCACCTCGTTGCTGATGACGGTGATATCGGCGCTTGCCAGTTCCGGCCCCACCACTTCCGCCAGCCAATCGACGCCCCGTTTGTCCATCTGTTCCGCTGTCAGCCGCACCATTGCTGTGACGCCGGTCATAGCGATGACCGTGAGTCGCTGCGGGTCGCGGTTGCCGGCTGGCAGTTCCGCCAAGAATGCTTGCACGGCTTCCTGTTCGGCTGGCGTCTTGCCGAGATTCTCGGCGTAGAGGGTAGCGACTAGCGGATAGAGTGTTGAGTCAAACTTCTTGCTATTTTCCACCGGGTTCTGGCCGTCAATCGTCAACACCACTAGGCGCGGCTCCAACTGTTCAAAGGGTAACAACACCAGCGCTGGTGGACTGTCGGCTGGATTGGCCCAGGCGGCAGCGACTACCTCCGCTGGTGTACCGTAACCAACCACAACATCACTCACTTTGCCCAGTAGTTGGGTCAAGGCCGGTAAGGTGTCGGTCAGGACGGCAACGGCGCTAAAGCGATCACTATTGCCGCGCCAGGCCGCTTGTAGCGCCGGCCAGGTGATGGTCGTGTCAATGGCGTCGAAGCGGGTGGCGGCGGCAAAGGTATAGGCGTAAACCGCCGCCGCCTTCTGCCCGTGCAAGGCAAAGCGCACATTGATAGTGGGCGCGTCCACCGGTGCTATGAGCAAGGTCGTCTGGGAAAGGGCGGGCGAAGCGGCGACGGCCTGTAATGCCAGTGGCAGCGCATCGGTTTGGGCGAGAACCAGGGACACCGGGAGCGTTATCGCCGCTGGTGTGTCCGCGGTTGTGTCGGTTTGCGTCATGGCTGCGCTCGCACCCGTGGTTTGTGCGCTACTCGCCCGCCCATTGGTCAGCGCCGTTTGACCAACGGCCAGGGCCACTGCCGGTTGGCTGGCGCCGGCTGGCGGCAAATTGAAGAGGAGCCACAGCAGCAGACCACCACCAAACACGATCATTATCGCACTGATGAGAAGCACATATTGCTTTGGAATCTGTTTGAATTGAATCATGATCGGTCGAATCTAAACATGAAGTTTGGCTTACATATTTTTTGACAGTATACTCGACGCAGGGAAAAGTTGGCAACGTGGTAACGGCCTGGCATTCGATTACCGTTACATGAGCGCAATCGGGACTAGTGCGAATAAAGGGAGCAGTGTATAATCGTCAGAGCCGAATTGACAATCAAGCGTGCGCTCAGGAGTTTACGATCCTATGATAGACCTGTCGGAAATGCCTTCGCTTTGGCAGACGATTGAACAAGCCATGCGCTTGAACCCCGCCGTCTTTGCCGAGATCCAGCAGAGCCAAGGTGGGCTGGGCATTGCCTTGCTCATTGTTATCGTAGCCGGTCTCTCAGAAGCCTTAGGCCAGAGTGTGATCCTCTTTATTAACCGGCTGCGGCCACGTCGCTTTATTTTGGCTTTGATGATCACGGCGGCCAGCCACCTTGTCGGCTACCTGCTTTGGACAGTGACAGTCTGGTTGGTGGGCGTCTACGTCTTTGAACAGCAGGTGAGCATGATGGCGATTGCCTGTGTGGTTGGGCTGGCTTACGCACCACAGACTCTGGCCTTTTTTGAATTGACCCCCTTTCTGGGCAATCCTTTTTCAATCATCCTTTCCTTATGGAGTATGGTCGCAGTGATCGTAGCTGTGCGTGTGGGTCTCAACCTAGAATTGTGGCAGGCGCTCCTCGCCAGCGGTTTGGGCTGGGTGATCATTCAACTCTGGCGGCGCACCATTGGTCGCCCGATCTATGGGTTGGGCCGTTGGCTCCAACGGCGCGCTGCCGGTGTGCCGCTGGAGCATACCTTGGCCGATCTCGCTGTGCTGCGCCGGCAACCAGCCTGGCTCAAGAATTTAGACGCCTGGCGCGCCCGTGTTCGCCAGGGTGACTTACGAAAAAATATGGACAATTTGTTAAAGAGGGAGCAACCCCGTGCTTGAAACATTAGGGGATGTGATCGCATACCTGAGCATTATCTTGATCGGCTTGCTGGTCTGGGCGGCGCTTTCGCCCTTTGAAACGTTGGGCTGGTGGGCCGGCTGGTTTGGTGAAAAGATTTATGTCGATGATCTGCCATCGGATGGGCTGGTGCGCGCTGTGCGACCGGGCGCACGCAGCTATATTCTCTTTCTCTCCGGCATTGGTCGCGTCTCTGGCGAGACCTTTAGCCGGCGCGAACAAGGCTTTCTCCAGCGGCTGGCGACTGCCCTGCCCGATGCCGTGGTGATTGACGATATTTTCCCCTATTCGGTCAATAACCTGGCCTTGACGGGGCAACCGATCTTTGCCCGTTTTTGGCGCTGGGCGTTGCGCGCCAAAGTGGATGGCCCGGTCTTGGCCGGCTATATTATCAATATCCGCAACATTATCCAGGTGCTGATTTCCGCCGATAAACGGTATGGCCCGATCTATAATCAGGCAATGGCGGAAGTGTTGTTGCATGGCTTGCTGCGCTATAACTATGACATCAACAGCAACACACCGGTCTTTATCATCGGTTACAGCGGTGCTGGTCAAATGGCCGTGGGGGCCGTTACCTATTTGCGCGAATTGATCAACGCCCCGATCTATGTCATCTCGCTGGGCGGCATCTTTAGTAGTGATCCGGGCTTGCTGGCCGTGGATCACATGTACCATCTCTATGGCACCGAGGATTGGCCGCGCCGGTTGGGGTTGATTGCGCCTGGACGGTGGTCCTTCTTTGCCACCTCCGAGTGGAATCGCGCCCGCCGACAAGGGTTGATCACCCTGGTCAATGTTGGCCCCATGCACCATACGAGCGCCGGCGGCTATTTGGACATCAAAACCCTCTTCCCTAATGGGGTCTCTTACATGGATCATACCGTCGGGGTGATGTGCGATATTGTGCGTAAACATGTTTTGGCGACGGCCGAGAACCCCGCCGCAGCGCCAGCGTCAAACGTGGCGCTGCCGGTGATCGAGAGTACAGGGGAGAAAGCCGGCGCTTTGCATTGGTCAACGAGTGATGCCGCCTTGTGAGTGGTTGTGATCGGCACCGGCCAATGCGAATGGGTAAAATGTCCTGCCAACGAACGTAGGATGTCTCACTTGACAGCCCTGGCAGAATGGTTATACTAGTCCGTAACAACTATATATTATGAACCTTCGGGGCAGGGTGAGGCCAGAAAAGGCCAATTCCCGATCGGCGGTAATCTATCGATCAGAAAATGGATCATAGAAAGCCCGCGAGCTTGCGCACTTGGATTCAGTTGTCGTGCTAGGAAGCTTTTGTCCTACCCAATGGACAAGGTGAGAAGAGCGTTGATGATTGCCAAGGGCAAGGGCAGGAGTGCGGTGCGTTGCCAATCGCAACAAAGCCGACGCCGACGGTATAGTCCGGATGAAAGAAGGTCGAACAGCCAGTAGACGCGTATGCGAGCGGCTTACTTTGTGCTGAAAGAACAGCGGTTGCTACCTGCTGTACTTTTTGTTTGCCCTGAACCCGAAGTTCTCATCTGAGACTTCGGGTTTCTTTTTGGGTATCGTAGGGGCAAGAACTATCTTGCCCCTACGAGGCTGTGGCTGACAAGGTGGGCAGGGGTAGCGGCTGTTCTGGTTGGCTTTGTGCAAAAGCAATTCTTCTCTTTTGCGCGCGGTCAGTTTTTTCTGTCCCGTTGTGTTCATCGTTGCGTTGGGAATGATGCCGTCATTCACCAGCACAACCGAACACAGCGGGATTTTTTGTTGGGGGATGTATGCAAGCAGAACGAATTCAGAGCAGTTGGTGGCGACTGTTGCCACGCGAGACCCCACAGCCGGCCTGGTCACAGTGGCTGGTGGCACATAAGACGATCATTGCCATGCCCTTTGTGTTGGCCGGCGCCCTGGCCTTGTGGGAGGGATTGGTGCGTTGGCAGGCGTATCCGGCCTTTATCCTGCCGGGGCCAGCGCTGGTTGCCCGCAAATTTGTCACCCTGGCGGCTGACGGCACGTTGCTACGCCACACCCAGGTCACGCTGGTTGAGATTGCGCTTGGCCTGCTCCTGGGCTTGACCACCGCTTGCGTACTAGGCTATTTTCTGGGCAAACATCGGGCGCTTGAACAAGTGGTCGCCCCCTATATTGTCGCCAGCCAGAGCATTCCGATTGTGGCCGTGGCGCCGTTGCTGGTCATCTGGTTGGGCAGCGGGATAATGAGTAAGGTGTTGGTCTGTGCGCTGATTACCTTTTTTCCCATGTTGATCAATACCATTGTCGGTATTCGCAATGTCGATCGCGATCTCTATGACCTGATGCGCAGCCTGCGCGCCAGCCGGTGGCAACTCTTCCGCTTGCTCGAAGTACCGGCAGCGTTGCCGGTGCTGTTGAGCGGTCTCAAACTGAGTGTGATCCTGGCTGTGGTCGGCGCCGTGGTTGGCGAGTTTGTCGGCGCTGATGTCGGGTTGGGCTTTCTGATCAACCTGGCGCGCGGTGTTCTCGATACACCGATGATGTTTGTCGCCATCTTCTGTCTGGTCATCATTGCCCAAGCGCTCTATTTGACGGTTGTCTGGGTCGAGCGGCGCTATCTGCGTTGGCAGGAAGTATAAGTTTTTAACAGGATAATTGAGAGATTAAAGAGATTGAGAAATTACGTAGTGCAATCTTTCAATCTCTGTAACTACTAAGCCCGCTCTGAGCCAGTCCGTGACTGGCGACCCAACCGCCAGTCACGGACTGGCTCAGAGCGGGCTTGATAGTTACCAATCTCTTTAATCTCTCAATCTCCCTGCTGTTACCCTAAATTTCCAGCATTTACTCTCATCAAACTTAGTAGAAGGAATGGTATGTTGCAGCGTTTTGTTGTACTTGTGAGCATGGTTATTCTCTTGACGGTTGGTTGTGCGCCCGTGGCGCCGGCGCCTGTCGCTGAAACGAGCGACCAAGCGGGAACCGAATTGATCCCGGTGAAACTGGGGGTTGGCTTTATTCCTAATGTGCAATTCGCCACCTTTTATGTCGGCATTGAGAAGGGCTTCTATGCCGAGGAAGGGTTGGACGTTAGCCTGGAGTATGGCTTTGAGAATGATTATCTCAAGCTGGTTGGCGTCGATGAGTTGCAATTTATGGTTGGCAGCGGCGACCAGGTGGTGCTGGGGCGGGCGCAAGGCTTGCCGGTGCGCTATGTGATGAATTGGTACAGCCAATACCCCGTGGTGATCTTTGCCAAAAGTGACGCCGGCATTATCCAGCCGAGCGACCTGGCCGGCAAGACCATCGGCATTCCCGGCCCCTTTGGCGCTTCCTATGTCGCCTTTCGGGGGATTTTGGAAGCGGCCAACCTGACCGAAGCCGATGTCAAACTGGAAAGTATCGGCTTTACGCAAGCGGCGGCGGTCAGTGCGGGGACAGTCGATGCGGCGGTTGACTATGGCGTCAATGGCCCAGTGGTGCTGGCGCAAGCCGGTGTGGAGACGACCCAGATCAAGCTAGACGACTATCTCCAGATGCCGGCTAACGGTCTGGTGACCAATGAAGTAACAATTGCCGAGAAGCCCGAAGTGGTCGGCAAAATGGTGCGCGCAAGTATGAAGGCCGTGCAATATACGCTGGACAACCCTGACGAAGCCTTTGCCATTGCGTTGAAATTTGTCCCCGAAGCGGGGGGCGAAAATGAAGCGGCCAATCGCGCCGTCTTTGACGCTGTCCTTGCCTACTGGGCGCCGCCAGCGGGGCGCACTCTGGGCGTCACCGACTTGTCTGCCTGGCAGACTGTGGCCGAGTTTATGCAACGCATTGGGCTGGTCGACACGGTTGTGCCGGCAGCGGAACTCTTTACCAACGACTTTGTGCAGACGCCGTAACGAAGCGTACTTGTAATCACCACGAAGGCACGAAGTTCATGAAGAAACCTTTCGTGCCTTCGTGGTTAAACTATTGAATGGAAATAGGGATGACGCCGCTACTGACAGTTGAGCAGATCAGCAAAACCTTCCCTGGCAAGGCGCGTACAGTGCCGGCGTTGCAGAATGTTACTTTTCAAGTGCCCGCCGGCGAATTTGTCTGCTTGCTGGGGCCAAGCGGTAGCGGCAAGAGTACGCTGTTGCGCATTATCGGTGGTCTGCTGGCGGCTGATAGCGGCAATGTCTCCTTTCAAGGTCGCCCCTTGTACGAACCGCAGCAGGAAATCGGTTTTGTCTTCCAAAGCACCAACTTGATGCCTTGGCGCACTGTGATCGACAATGTCCTGCTGCCCCAAGAAGTGCAACAGGGATCGGTTGACGGGACAGTGCGTAAAGCGGCCATCGACCTACTGGCTCTTGTCGGTCTACAAGGCTTTGAACAAGCCTATCCCCAAACTCTCTCCGGCGGGATGCGCCAACGCGTTGTTTTGGCGCGCACGCTCTTGCAACGACCGCAATTGTTGTTGATGGATGAACCCTTTGGCGCGCTCGACGCGTTGACGCGTGAACGGCTGAACCTGGAGCTACTCCGCATTCATCAACAAGAACAGATGACCGTGCTGATGGTGACGCACAGCATTCAGGAGGCTGTCCTGCTGGCCGATCGTGTGCTGGTGATGAGTGAGCGACCGGGTCGCCTGGTGGCCGATGTCGCCATTCCGTTGCCTCGTCCTCGCCAACTGGAAATGACGGCAACCGAAGAATTCGGGCGTTTGACGCTGGCCGTGCGCCGCTGGATTGGTTCATAAAAGCGCTTTGACAGGCCGTTCCTTTTCTCCTATACTCAGTGGGCTATGATCATAACACCAAGGAAGGAGCCAATCATGCACGAATTCAAAGGCATTTTCCCCGCTATTATCACCCCCATGACACACGACGGCGCCCTCAACGAAGCGGCGTTCCGCCAGGTGATGGAGTTCAACATTCAGGCCGGCGTCCAGGGTTTCTGGGTGGCCGGCGGCACCGGGGAAAGCGTGTTGCTAGAGGACGAGGAAAATCGCCGGATTGCCGAGATTGCCGCCGATCAATCCCAAGGGCGAATACTCAACATCATGCACGTCGGCGCCCCGACAACTTTGCGGGCGGCGCGGCTGGCTGAACACGCCGCCAGATCTGGGGTGGAAGCAATTTGCTGTGTGCCCCCCTTTTTCTACCGGCAGAGCGACGACGCCGTTGTCGAACATTATCGAGTCGTGGCTGCCGCAGCCAACCTCCCCTTCTTTGTCTATAATCTGCCCCAATCGACCAATGTGGAGATCACTCCGGAGTTGATGGCAAAGATCCAGGAAAAGGTGCCGCAACTGGCCGGTTTGAAACATTCGGCGCCTTACATGGGCTATGTACGCACCTTTGCCCAGATGGGGCTGGCCTGTCTCATCGGCAATTGTCGCCTCATGTTGCCGGCCATGACCATCGGCGCCACCGGGTGCGTCGATGGCCCGCCGAATTGGGCGCCTGAGCGGTGGGTTGCGATCTGGCGCGCCTATCAGGCTGGTGATCTGGCGCAAGCCCAAGCGGCACAGGAACACGCATCGCAAGTCGCTGATCTGGCGCCGCCGTTTAAGTTTCATGCGACGGCGAAAGCGGTTCTCAGCGCCCGCTTGGGGATTGATTGTGGCGAGCCGCGTACGCCTGGGCAGCCGTTGACGACAGAGGAACATGTGGTGCTGATGGGGAAGATCCGGCAGTTGGGGTTGGTGGGGTAGAGACGCAGAGGGGTACAGACGCGGATTTAGGAAGCACGGATTTCTTGTACCCAGTATATAGAATCAAAAATCCGTGTCCCCTAAATCCGCGTCTGTACCTCATTATACATGACCACCAACAATAGCCAAAGAATCACAAGTTAAACTTAAGAAATCGTAATCATTTTTTCGTTGTCATTCGTTGTCATTCATTGTCTTTTTCCTGAACGGGTTGTCGAAACAACCCGATCGCCAACACGCCCGCCAACACACTAATCATCCCCGCCAGGATAAAGACATTACGCACCCCTAGCAACGCACCTAGCAGACCGGCAAAAGCCATGGAAATCAGGTTGGCGGCGCCGATGGTGGTGTTCAGCGCCGAGCCGACCCGACCAAGAATGTCGTTCGCAACGCTGGTTTGGGTCAAGGTGCTAATGGCCGCTTGGAGTGGGGTGACAGAACAGCCAACCATAAAAAGCGCAAGCATTACCTGCCAGGGGGCAGTGGTAAAAGCAACCGCCGCCACCGCCAGCCCCAAGCCAATGGCGCCGCCACTGATGACATGACCGAGCTTGAACTTGAGTACTGTCGCCGCGATGCCGCCGCTGATGATCATCCCCAGCACTTGCGCAAATTCGATCACGCCAAACCAGGCCAGCGGCACCTTGAGATCATTCGCCAGAAAGGGCACAAAGAGGACATTCACCGACCCTAACCCCAACATCATCACTCCGGTCACAATCAAGCTACCCCACAAGACTGGCGTCTTAGCGATCAACTGTAAACCCCCCCGCAGCTCGTGGACAACCAAAACACTATTGGCCCATAGCCCGCCGACAGTCGTGGTTGCTGTCCGCCGCTGGGGCGCCACCACCACGAACAGAACAGCCGTAAAGGAGACAAAAAAGGTGAGCGCGTCAATGACAAAGGCCGGCCAATAGCTGTCACTCAAGCCGACCAGAACACCGGCTGTCACGCCACCTAACACCATCGCCAATAAATTGCCGGTTTGATTCAACGAATTGGCTGCCAATAACCCTGGTTTCGGGACAACCTGGGGCAGAATGGCGCTGCGCGCTGGGTTGTCAATGGTGCCAACGCTGGCTTGGATAAAGGCCAGCGCATACAATAACCAGAGCCGTTCTGTCGAATCGACCAAGAGGAAACCCAACACCAAGATACCGCGCACCAGATCAGAAACCAACAGAATCCGCTTGCGATCCCAGCGATCCGCATAAACGCCGCCCAGTAGCCCAATCGTCACCTGGGGAATGGCGAGCAAAATCGTCATGGTGGCAATCGCCGCCGTTGAACCGGTCAGGGCATTGACCAGAATCAGGAGCGTGAGATTGGTCAACGCGTCGCCAAAGGCCGAGATCACATGCCCCGACCAGAGCAACAGAAAGTTCCGGTTCTGCAAGAGTTGCTTGGCTGTCCAAGGCGCGGTTTCTTCCGCCGGTGGTGATGCCGGCGCAACCTCGATATATGCAGCGGTTTCCTTCGCAACCACCCGTTCATCAGCGACGGTCATGATCGACTCCTTTGGATAGATAGTGTGCTTATTGTTCAGCACTTTTCGGGAAAAAGGCGATGGTTAGCGAATAGCTTTGCGCACCGGTCGCCGGCTTCTCGTATTGCGAAACTTCCGTCAACAGCGCCTCCAAGCGTTCGTAAAAGCTGGCGGCTTGTTCCGGCGTCAGGGACATGACCACACGTCCCATTAACAGTTGTTTCTCCTGCGCCTCTTTGCCTAGCGCTACTTTTCCAGTTTTGAAGCTATGGGTGAGATCGGCGCTAGTGGCGTCCAGGATCGATTCAATGATCGCCACCCCTTGTGCTTTGCCTTCAGTGTCGTGCAACAATAATTCTTTGGCCGGTCGAAAGCTGAAGGCTGTCACCTGGTAACTCTTCTCGATAATGCCGGAGACTACTCTGGTGCGCACAACGCGAATGATACCGTGCTTTTCCAGCAAGTTCAGATGATAGTAGAGTTTGGTCTTGCCTACCCCTAATTGTGTCGCGATTTCTTTCACGGTTTGCGGTTGCGCCATCAACTCCAACAACCGGATACGCAGTGGGTCTGAGATTGCGCGTAATGTTTCAATATCTTGAATCACAAACTCGGCTTGGGGCGTCGGCAACGTCTCGGTAGGTTGCTCGGTTGATTGTTCGATTGGTAACGCTTGTCTGGTTTTTGCCATTCATCTAAAATCCATTCAACTAAATTCAGTCTTTTAGTTTTTATTGACCATTCATTTATTTTTGAATGATTGTATTTGTTCAAACGTTACTTGTCAAATAACAGACGGGCAGAAATCAGAAACTGTGCTATAATAGCCCGACTGATTCAACAAATGTGAAGGAGCAGAAAGCAACGCGATCATGACAACCAACACTCACCCCGCCCGTGTGCGCTTTGCGCCCAGCCCCACCGGTTTTTTACACCTGGGCGGCTTGCGCACGGCGCTCTTTAACTGGCTTTATGCCCGCCACACCGGCGGCCAGTTCATCTTGCGCATTGAAGATACCGACCAGACCCGCTATAACCCCGAAAGCCTGGCCGATATTATGCGCGGCCTCCGCTGGCTGGGGCTGGATTGGGACGAAGGCCCCGATGTCGGCGGCCCCTATGGCCCCTATATTCAGAGTGACCGTCAGGAAATCTACCACCACTATATCCAGCAGTTGCTCGCCGACGGCCATGCCTACCACTGTTACACTACCGAGGCGGAGTTGGAAGCCATGCGCGAGGAACAGCGTGCCAAAGGGCAGCAGATCGGTTATGATCGCCGCCATCGCCGGCTAACCGTAGCGGAAAAAGCCGCCTTTGAAGCTGAGGGGCGCACATCGGTTATCCGCTTTGCCGCCCCCTTAGAAGGCGTGACGCGTGTCCATGACCTGATCCGTGGCGACATTGAGGTGCAAAGCGACAGCATTCTCGACCCGATCCTCATCAAGAGCGACGGGATGCCGACCTATCATTTTGCCAATGTGATTGATGATCACCTAATGCAGATCACCGATATTCTGCGTGCCGATGAATGGATCTCGTCGGCGCCGCTGCACAAGCAACTCTATGACGCCTTTGGCTGGGCGATGCCCAAACTGGCCCATCTGCCCGTTATTCTCGATCCCAGCGGCAAGGGTAAGATGAGCAAGCGCAAGAAGATTGTCGATGGCAAAGAGTACCTGGCGCTGGTCCACGAATTTGTCGAAGCCGGCTACTTGGCCGACGCCATGTTCAATTTCCTGACCAATGTGGGCTGGAACTTTGACCCGGAACGAGAAGTCTTTACCCGCGCCGAGGTGATCGAACGCTTTAGCGACATCGCGACCATCAATCCCAAACCGGCGGCGCTGCCCTATGAAAAGCTGGAATGGCTCAACGGCGTCTACATTCGCGCCCTGCCCGTTGCCGATCTGCACCAACAGTTGGCGCCCTTCCTGGCCCGTGACCTGGGCCTGGACGAAGAAGAATTGCGCTGCAGCGAAACCCTCTCTGAATTGACGCCGCTCATTCAAGAGCGCATCAAAGTGTTGCCCGAAGCAACAGGGTTTATCGATTGGGCCTTTAAACCGGCATCCGCCATCACCTATAATGACCCGGCGGCCTTTATCGGGCGCAAGATGACGCTGGAAGAGACGATCAAGGTGCTGGAAGCAGGGATCGCACTGGTGGAAACATTGAACCCCTTCACCGTGAAGGGGTTAGAAGATGCGTTCCGCGCCAAATCCGAAGCAATGAATATCAAGGTGGGGCCGTTCCTGACGCCATTTCGGGTCGCGCTCACCGGCAAGACGGTCGCGCCGCCGCTCTTTGAGAGCATGGCCGCGATCGGTCGCGAAGAAACCTTAACCCGCCTGCGCAATGGAGTGGCTTTCCTGCGCACCCAGATTGCCGAACCGGTGTAAAAAGATGACTCAACGACCACTGATTATGATTACCAACGATGACGGCATCCGCTCGCGCGGTTTGTTGGCCGCGGCCAGCGCTTGTGACCTTCTCGGCGATTTGTTGATTGTGGCGCCGGCGCACCAACAGTCGGCAGTGGGGCGCGCCAAACCACCAGGCAGCAGCGGACGCATCTTTGAAGAGAAGCTGATTGTCAATGACCGGATGGTCATCGGCTATGCCATTGAAGGGACGCCGGCGCAAGTTGTCGAACATGGCTTTATCGAACTGGCCGATCGGGCGCCGGCGCTGGTGGTGTCGGGCATCAACTTTGGCGAAAATATCGGCGAAGGGATCACCACCTCCGGCACGGTGGGTGCGGCGTTGGAAGCGGCTTCCTTTGGCTTGCCGGCGCTGGCGACCTCGTTGCAAACCGATCCCAAACACTATTTCACCCATGACGCTGACCTTGACTTTGCGGTGGCCGCCCACTTTGTGCGTCGGGTGGCAACCGCGGTGATCAAGTATGGTCTGCCGGCTGGGGCGGAAGTGCTCAAGATCGACATTCCCAGCCATGCCACGCTCGACACACCTATGCGCTGGACCCGGCTCAGTCGCCCGCGCTATTTCTATCCAGTTTTAAAGCAGCGACGGGCGTTGGGTGAACCAGCAAACCTGGGCTATGAACAGCGCGCCGACCCTGCTATTCTGGCACCCGATTCCGATGTGCGTGCCGTTGTCCTGGATCACGTCGTTTCGGTGACGCCACTGGTGCTTGACATGACGGCGCCGATTGATCTTCAGAAGTTAGATCACTGGTTTAACGGCAACGAATCGGCACTGGAAAACCGGTAAGCGAACACACTTTTGTCAGTAGAATGTCAGGTGTATCAGCGCAGGTTGTAGTATGCTGAGTGTACATTCACCATGAATGTACACTCAGCATCGTTCATATGAAAAGAGGAATCTATGTTGTCTTCTCCCTCAACGGTCTTGCGTAGTGATAGCACCTTTCGCTCGCTGCTCCAACAGGTCTACGGCTGGATGGCCGCTGGCTTGGCGTTGACCGGTCTGGTCGCCTGGTATGTTTCCCAGTCGGAAACCATGTTAGCGCTAATCTTTGGTCAGCAGTTTGTCTTTATGGGGTTGATTCTGGTGCAATTAGCCTTAGTGATGGGCTTGAGTTGGGGTCTGTCCCGCATGTCGGCGGCGGTGGCAACGGGCGGCTTTGTTCTCTACTCGGCGATCAGCGGCGTCACCTTGGCGGCGATCTTTCTGGTCTACACCACCGAGTCGATTGCCAGCACCTTTCTGGTGACAGCCGCCGTCTTTGGCGCCATGAGCATCTATGGCTACACCACCAAGAGCGACCTTTCCAGTTGGGGCAGCTTTCTCTTTATGGCGCTGATTGGCTTGATCATTGCCAGCCTGGTCAACATCTTTTTGCAAAGCACTGCCATCTACTGGGTGACCACCTATGCCGGCGTTCTGATCTTTGTCGGGTTGACGGCCTATGATACGCAAAAGTTGAAACGACTGAGCAGCACCATCAATGAGCGGGACACCGAAACCTTCCAGAAGATGGTGATTCTGGGGGCGCTGACCCTCTATCTCGACTTTATCAACCTCTTCTTGTATCTGCTGCGCTTGTTGGGCAAACGGCGGTAAGCTTCGTAAAATAAGCGTTCAGTTTTCATGCGCGTTATTCATTGCGGTCAGTGTGAAGTTCGCACGCCCACGGGCGAACTTCACATACTACCTAAGTACGTTCACCTGCCAGCACAATATTGCCCTCTGTCGGCGTCTCGCTACCGCCCGCTGGTTCAATGCTGATGCCAACCGCCTGATACCCCAGTGCGTTCTCCGGCAGGGTAACCTGTTGGCCGTTCGGATTGACGGTGGCAATGGTTAAGATGCCTGCGGGCGCCGGCGGGCCTTGCGCCGGAATCAGCCAAAGCTGATAGGTCTGATCTGCCGGCAACGGTGGTAGGCCATGCAAGACCAAAATCGCTCGGTTGTTATGTTGGTAGAAGACCCCGCCTGCGCCCGGCGCTTTTCCCAAACCGGCTAGAGGCACGATCTCCGTGGGCGCAGCAAAAAAGGCCAATTGCCCCTGGTTCTGTTGCAACTGCAATTCCATTGACTGGATCTGTTGCGTTAACTGTGTAATTTGCCTATCCCGTCCTGTCAAGTCGGTGCGCAATTGTACCAGTTGTCGTTGTGCGCCAAAATCAATCCAAACGATAAATAGGGCTGCGACCGCCATTGCGGTGGCTGCCAGCCAGCCGAAGTCAAAACGACGGGTTGGGGTTCGGGCTGGTGGCGACGTCGGTTGCGGCGGCAACATGGGCGTTGGTCGCGCCAGCGCATAGGTCTGCTCTTGTTGTTGGCGCGCCGGCAACAACGGCGTATTCTTCGGCACAGTCGGCAAGTTTTGGGTGATGCGTTCCGCCGCATCCAGCAAGGAAAGCGTGCGCGACGGGATCGCCTCGGCGCGAATTTGCCCCATTAAGGAATTTTTGACGTGGGAGGAGAGCGGCGCAATCGGCGCTGTATACGCCAACTGCGCCGTAGCTGCGTCCAGTCGTTCCACACGCGCCAACAAGGCATGATGGCGTTGCATGTAGTCATCCATCGCCACCATTTCGTCCGGTTCCAGGGCGCCCAAGGTATAAGCCGGTAATAATTCAACTGCTTCTTCGTAAGTCAACCCAGTACTCATCCACAATCACCTTCAAAATGTAACTATCGCGCCTGTTCCTAGCCAGCCACAGACTGGCTAGGAACTTGGTAGTTACTTAAAAATCACCTTTGCGCAGCCCGGTGGCTGCCAGAAGTCTCTCCAATTTTTCCACCCCCAGCCGTAGCCGACTTTTGATGGTACCCAGGGGCAGCGCCAGATAGTCGGCAATTTCGCTTTGGGTCATGCCTTCAAAATAGGCCAGTTCCAAAATCAACCGTTGCTCTTCGGGGATCGAGGCCAGGCTTTGGCGCACCTGCTGTTGTTGCCAGCGTTGCTCCACCGTCAGTTCAACCGAAGGGGCATAGCCATACCGGCTGACCGTTGCCGTCTCTGCTACCGCGAGATCCATTGTCTGTGGTCGCGCCTGCTGTTGACGCAGCCGGTCTAGCCCGCGATTGCGCGCAATACGATAAAGCCAGGCTGCGCCGGCCCCGTCGCCCCGAAAATCGCCAGCTTTTTGCCATACTTGCCAGAAACATTCCTGCACCACTTCTTCTGCCAGCCGCACATCACCCACAATGCGTAGGCTGACGTTATAGACAAGCGGCGCATGGCGGTCATAAAGCGTCTCAAACGCATCGCCGTTGCGCCGAGCAATCAGTTGTAAGAGTTCTTCATCAGATAACGTTGTTAGATTCACACGCAAATTCCGTTTTGACAGCCGAGGTTCAGAAGGCTCACTGTAGAGCAGATTACCAAGAAGCTGCGTTTCTGTCAAAACGATGACCGGCAACCGTTCAATCTTGTTTGACTACGACAAAATAAACGGTGTGATCTGAATCGTTAAAAAATTATTACTTGACATTTACTTAAAATGTGCTATCCTATTTTCAGGAAAATCTTTAAGTACTGTAGTTACCCCACATCTGCTCAGGAGCGCATCCTTGACAAATGCTTGAAGAATGGCGTTGGATATACGGAAAAATGTTAGATATTCGTAGACCAACAGGAAAACTCTTTTCCTAAAAGCCCATACGCATTGACGCTAACACCATCATACTTACTCTGACGTGAAGCATATTGATTTGGATCACTGTAGCTGAATCTTAATTTTATCTTACCTTTTGACTCGTTGTACCATCTCCAGTATAATGAGCGTTAGGAAACATTCTTCAGGGTTTTTGGAGATGTAATGGCAGAAATGAAATTATTTTTGCTCGGTACGCCCGGCTTGCAAGTCGATGGTCAGACCGTTGCGATCCCGCGCCGCAAAGCTTTGGCGCTATTGATCTATCTGGCCGTGACCGGCGCAACCCACCGTCGTGACACGGTGGCGACATTGCTCTGGCCGGACTATAGCCAAGCGGAAGCGCGTACCGCACTGACCCGCCATGTCTCTGAGCTACGCAAGATCAGCGACCAAACCTTCCTCGATAGCAGCCGCGAAACCATTGCCCTGACCGGCCCGCTTTGGGTGGATGTTGCCGCGTTTCAACAACTGATGGCTGCTTATACCGCGCTTGAGGCCGATTGTCTGGAACGGCTCACCGCCGCCGTTGCCCTCTACCGTGATGATTTTCTTCGTGGCTTCACCCTGCCGGATAGCCCGGCTTTTGATGAATGGCAATTTTTTCAAAGTGATGGCTTGCGCCAACAACTCGCCGTCGCCCTCGAACGTTTAAGCCTTCTCCATGCACAACACAGCAACTATGATGCGGCGCTTCCCTATGCCCGCCGCTGGGTGGCGCTCGATCCGTTGCATGAACCGGCCCAGCGCCAGTTGATACAACTGCTGGCCGATAGTGGACAGCGGAGCGCTGCGCTACACCAATACACCACCTGTTGTCGTCTCCTGGCCGATGAACTGAAGATTACGCCCGATCCGGCAACTGTTGCCCTGGCCGAGCAGATCCGTACTGGTGCGATTGGCCGTCATGAAGCCCGGCAACCGACGCCGGTCGTCGTTGATAACAGCCCGCCCCCGCCGCCAACGACGACCTCACCCCCCGCACCGCCGGATCTGGCGGCCTTGCTCAGTCGACTGGAGGTGCCGACAGCGCAGAAGCTTTTTGGGATCGAGACAGCCCACAAAACTGTAATAGCCAGCCTTGTGGCGCCCGACCGACCTTGGCTCATCGCCATCGACGGCATGGGCGGCATCGGCAAGACAACGCTGGCGGATAGCCTGGCGCGTGAGGCGTTGACGCAGGGACGCTTTGGCGCCGTGGCCTGGGTCAGCGCCAAGCAGGAGGAGTTTCTGCCTGGTTTTGGGGTGAGCGCGACCAATCGTCCGGCCCTGGACGGCGAGCGGCTGACCGATGCGCTATTGGAACAGTTGACCGACGCGCCCACCCTGGCACTCCCCAGCCGCGAAAAGCAAGCGCGCTTGCAGCAACAACTCAAGGCTGTGCCCACCCTGGTGGTGGTGGACAATCTGGAAACAGTGGTCGATTATCAGACATTGGTGCCATTTTTACGCCACCTGACCAACCCCAGCAAGGTTCTGCTCACCAGCCGCCTCAGTTTGCAGGCCTATACCGATATTTTTTGTTACAGTCTGGGTGAACTAGATGAGCCGGAGGCGTTGGCCTTTTTACGTTACGAAGCGGACATGCGCGGGATCGCGCCGCTGCAACAGGCCACCCCGGCCCAACTTCAACAAATCTATGGCGTTGTGGGGGGGCATCCATTGGCGCTGAAGCTGGTAATCGGCCAGGCGCGCTTTTTGCCGCTGGCCCAGGTGCTGACCAGCCTGCAATTGGCCCAGGGCCGCCAGATCGATGAACTCTACACCTATCTCTACTGGCAGATCTGGCAGCGGCTGGAGGAAGCTGACCGTCGGCTCATGTTGACCTTGCCGGTCATGCCCAATAGCACCTTTAGCGGGTTGGCGGCGATCAGCGAACTCGACTTGGCGACGCTACAAAGTGCGCTGCTCCGCCTGATCGATCACTCCTTGGTGCAGGTCGCCGGCGATTTGGCTGAGCCCCGCTATCGCCTTCACCGCCTGACCGAAACCTTCCTGATGCACGAGGTGCTGACATGGCAACCCCAGAGTCACTGACTGCCCAGCCCAGTTATGTGACCTATTTTCAGGAGCGCATCCGGCGCGGCCTGGAATATTGGCAGGGGCATGAAGCGCTGCGTGACCTCAAGGTCGCCGTCCTGGATCGGGAGCGCGAGACGATCCTGACCGTGATCGCGTTGGGACTGGAATGGCCACCGGTCTGGCCGCTGGTGGAGCAACTGATCGTGGCGATGACTCCCTATATGGAGCGGCGCGGTCATTGGGAGGAGTGGCACGGGGTTTTGCGCAAAGCCATTGACGCCGCGCAACGGGCTACCGATGTGCGCGGCGAAACCACCCTGACTGCGCTGTTAGCACGCCTTTCACAACGGATGAGCCGACCAGCCGATGTGGTCAAATACTATCGCCGCACCATTCGTCTGGCGCGGCAAACCTGCAACCGCTTTGAAGAAGCGCGCGCCTGTTCTAATTTGGGGTATCTTTATATTGACTATGGCTATTGGTGGCGTAGTGAGCTGTTAAGCAAGCACGCACTTGTGATTTTTGAGCAATTGGCGAGTGCGCATGGGCAAGCGCATACCCATAATCATTTGGGCGTACTCTATATCCGTCAACAGATGTGGAATGTTGCTGAAGATCATCTACAGCAGGCTTGTAAGATTTGGCAGCAACGGAACGATGAACATAGTCTGATCTATGGGTTGGTGAATCTTGGTCTTCTTTATAATGAACAAATGGCCGCAGAAAAAGCGATACTTGTTTTGCAAAAAGCCATCCAACTTATTGAAACATCGGGCGAACAATCACTCTTAGGCGGAATCTTCAACAATCTAGCAATTGCCTACCGCTTCAGTGGCAATGATGCCGAAGCTTTACGGCTGGCGTTGAAAGCAGAGAAAATTCACCAGCAATTCTCACTCAAGCTAGAATTGGCCCAGGTCTGGCATAACCTTGGGTTAATTCATCTGGCTATGGGAGAGGTAGCCACAGCTAGACGAAAATTAGAAGATTCACGCGAAATGTATTATCATCTCAACCGCTCAAACAGCGTTGCCTTGGTTGATGCTGATATAAAAAGATTGAATTCGTCGTAATCGGAGCAAAATGAATGTGATATTTTGCTCCGATTCTCTGGCTCGGTTAGCAACCACCGCCGGCACTGGTGCCGCAGGCGTAGACTGCTGTGCCAACAGCCCACCCGATCTGCTCGGCCACCACACCGGAACCAACCACGGTTGCAAAGGTCAACACAACAGCAACGACAAATTGGGCAATACGCTTGGTGTTCATCGCAAGCTTCTCCTTTCGTGAAACAGGATACAATGGGTTTCTGGAAAGGGTCTTGTGATGGGGGGATCCCTCAACGGGGCATGACTCCCGCTGCTTTGCAAACCATCGACTTGACCCGGTGGGCGATAGCGGGTAGCAATACGTTCTTAGCACGCTATTTTCTCCCTCATTCGCCGCTGGTCACAGCATAGCGGGCGGCGGTCAAGAAAGTATCAACAGAATTGGGGCGAGTTGTTGATAGTCGGGAGTCTGTAGTTGTTTAGGAACGGCAATTAAATAAGGTGTGTATTAACGAGATTGAGAGATTAAGAGATTACAGGTGACAATCTCTTAATCTCTCAATCTCCAATCATTTCTTAGTCGCCTAGCCCAGAGTCAATTCATTCGATGCTCTCCATCACCTGTTTCAACACCTTTCAAGCCACCCGCAACGGTCAGGCGATCAGCCGCTTTCGCAGCGCCAAGGAGCGGGCGCTTTTGATCTATTTGGCCGTGGAACAGGATCGCGCCCACCAACGCACCACGCTGGCCGGTTTGCTCTGGCCTGATGCGCCGGAAACCACCGCCCGCCACAACCTGGCACAGACGCTGCTCAACCTGCGTAAAGCCATCGGCGACAGTGACGCTGCCCCACCGTACCTGTTGATCACCGCGCAAACCATTGCCTTCAACCCGGCCAGTGACCAGCAAGTGGATGTCATCACCTTTGCGCGACAGTTGAGCGTCGGCACGCCGGACGCCCAACACAAAGCCATTACCCTCTACCACGGCCCCTTTCTAGATGGCTTCAGCGTGAGCGACAGCGACCTGCTGGACCATTGGATCATGACCCAGCGCGAGCGCCTCCAACAATTGGCCCTGGTCGCCTTCAACCGGCTCTGCGCCTACTACGAAGCCGCCGGCGAGTGGCAACAGGTGCAACAGCTTCTCCGTCGCCTCCTGCTGTTGGCCCCCTGGCACGAAGAGGCGCACCGCCAACTCATGCGCCTGCTGGCGCGCACCGGCGAACGCACCCTGGCTCTGGCCCAATATGACACGTTGACCCAAATTCTGCTCGATGAACTGGGCGTCCCCCCCGCTGCTGAAACCGATGCCCTCTATGATCAAATCTTGGCGGGGGAAATTGCCGGGCCAGTGCTCACCCCAGCCTTGGCGCTTGCGATTGCCTCACCGCCGCTACCGGCCCCGCCCGAACCGGCGCAGCCGCCACTGATCGGGGCGTTGATCGGTCGGCAGCAGGAACTGGCCTATTTTGCTGAACAACTGGCGCGACACAACGTGGCCGTCATCAGCGGTATGGCCGGCGTGGGCAAAACCGCGTTGGCGGTGCGACTGGCCGCGGCGTGGCAAACCATCGCAGTTGATGTTGCGCCGCGCCGAACCAAGCAGATATTCTGGCACAGTTGCCATGCCGACGAAGGGGTGATGACCCTGATCTGGCAGTTGGCTGCCTTTCTGGCCTGGCATGGGCAGGGAGACTTATGGCAGATGTTGCAGGGCGCACGCCAGAGTAGTGGTGAACCACCGCCGCCGGCTGCGTTGCTGGACTATGTGCTGCAACAGGTGCGCAGTCAGGGCTATCTGCTCTGTTTTGATGATCTCCATCTGATCGACGACGACCCGCTGATCCAAGCGTTGATGAAGCGCCTGCAACCCCTGCTTGCTCAACAAGAGATCACGGTGATTGTCACCACGCGTCATCTGCCCGCTTATTGGCCCATCGCCGCCATGCAACCGCTGACGGGCTTGACCGGAGCGGATCTACAACAGATGGCCGCGGTGCGTGGGCTGGCTCTGTCGCACGAGTGGAGCGCTCGTCTCTACACCCACACCGAAGGCAACGCGCAACTGGTGTCGCTGGCGCTCAACGTGTTGGCCCGCGCCGCTGATCCAGCACGGGTGCTCGATCGACTGGCGGAAGCCGCGGATCTGGAACGCTACCTGGCCAAGGAAGTGGATGACAGCCTGAACGACGAGGAGCGCACGGTCATGATTGCCGTGGCTGTGCTGCTGGGTTACACTGCCGATCGCGCCCTTATCGAGTGTGTAAGCGGGCAGGAACGGCTCAAGCGTGTGCTGCGTGACTTGACCGACCGCCACCTCCTGACCCAAGCGCAGAGCGGCACGCAAGATGCCTACAGCGCCCACGCCATGGTACGCGCCTTCTACTATGATCTGCCTAGCCGGCGCGAGCGCCAGGCCATGCACCGGCGCGCGGCGCGCTACTATGGCGAAGCGCTGACCGATCCCTTCCACGCGGCGCTCCATTACGAACGGGCCGGCGACCTCGCCCAAGCTGCCGCCCTGGCGACGGTCGATGTCTGGGGCTTTATCAACCAGGGGCAGGCGCGTCCCTTGCACCAATTGCTGCTGCGCCTGAGTGAACACCCGGACACCGTTTGGGGGGAACCGACTGTACAAAGCCGAATGCGTATCAACATCAACCTTGCGCTGGGGCAACTTTGCGGCTTCCTCAGTGAGAGTGGGGCGGCTGGCGCGCATTACCAGGCCGCGTTGACCTTGCTGGCCGCCCAACCGACAACCGCTGACCACCCCACCTTGCACGCGCGCATTGCGCTGGGGATGGGCGAAGCGTTCCGCAACACTGAACCGACGGCGGCGCTCACCTGGCTGGAAGGAGGGGTGGCTGCCGTGGCGGTGGTGCCACAGGCGGTAGAACCGGCCCTGGTCGCCGCGTTGTGGATTCGCGCCGGCAATCTCCACTGGATTTTGGGGCAATATGGGGCGGCCATTGCCGCGCTGGAACAGGGCTTGCGCCACTTGCCGCCGCACCCCAGCCAGTGGCGGGCGACGGCGCTCTTGAACCTGGGCAATGTTTATGATGTCCAGGGCCATCGGCAACCGGCGCGGGTGGCGTGGGAAGAGTCCCTGGCGATCAGCCGCCAATTGCACGACTACTACTGGATGACCGTCGCCACCTGTAACCTGGGGATCGCCCTGGAACTGGCCGGCGATTGGTCTGCCGCCGCCACCCGCTACCAAGAAGCGCTGACGTTGACCGCCCGCATTGGCAACCGGGCGCAACAAGCGCGTATTGAGAATTCGCTGGGGCTGTTGTATAGTAAACAGGGCGATGAGGCGGGGGCGCTGGCGCTGCTTACCCATGCCCTGGCGTTCAACCGGGAGCTTGGCATTCGGCGCGAACTGCCCTATGTGCTGGGGAGCCTGGCCCAGGTGCAGATCCACCGGGCGGAATGGGCAGCTGCCACTGCCAGCCTGACCGAGGCCACCGCCATTGCCCGGGAACTCAAGACCCGCTATCCCCTGGTGGAACTGGCCTATCTGCACGCGCTGGTGGCATTGGCGCAGGGCTGTTTGACGCAGGCGCACGCCCATGTTGACACCGCCCTGCAACTGGCGACCGAATTGGCATCGGTCGTCGAAGCGGCCATTGCCCACCGGGTGCGGGGCGAGATCTGGGCCGCTGCCGGTGAGTCGACCCTGGCCGTGGCCGCCTTTGCCGAAAGTCTCACCCACCTGACTGATCGTGATCCCTACGAAGCCGCCTGCACCCAACTCGCTTGGGGTCGCGTCCTCATCTCCACCGGGGACATTGCACAAGGGAACGCCTTGCTCCAGCAAGCGCAGCCGACCCTGCACAGATTGGGCGCACGGCGCGAACTGGGGGAGATCGCGTTGCTGCAACACTACAGCGGATGAGGGCGGGAGCGGCTGGTTGTGTCACTCCAGATGGATAGGGGTGCAATGGCTGTCTTTGTGGTAACTGCTCAGGTGCGTGGTACTGGTCAGGAGTAGATTGTTCATCCGATCATCGTTTGACTAGTGCCGCGCACCTGAGCCTGAGTAGTTGCTCTTTATGAAGGTAACCTGTGGTTGTATCGGTCTTTGCCCCGTCGTCGGTCCATCCGCTCCCGCCCTCATCCGCTGTAGTGTTTTCTTTTCAAGGAGAACCAAATGAATCTGCGCTACGCTGCTCTTATCCCTGGGCTGCTGCTCGCTATGCTGACCTTTGCCACCCCTACCTCTGCCCAGACGCTGCCGCCGCTTGGTTCACTGCCCTTTTGGCTTTCGCAGGAGCCTGACAACGCAGCCACCAGTGTCGCTTGGGGCGATGTGGATGGCGATGGCGATCTGGACTTGGCGGTCGGCATTGCCAACGGCGCCAACCGCGTCTACCTGAATGAGGGGCGCTTGTTGCAACCGGTGGCGGCTTGGATGTCCGCTGACGCCGATGACACCCGCAGTGTTGCCTGGGGCGACATCGATGGCGACGGCGATCTCGACCTGGCCGTCGGCAATTGGCACGGGCCGAACAAGGTCTACCGGAACGTAGCCGGCAGCCTCCAACCCATCGCCGCGTGGACTGCCCCTCACGCCGACAATACCACGAGCGTCGCCTGGGGTGATCTGGATGGTGACGGTGATCTCGATCTGGCCGTCGGCAATGGCGGCACGGCCAACCGGGTCTATCGCAATGAGGCGGGAACTTTGGCGGCGGTGGCGACCTGGCTCTCCGTTGACACCGATGATACGCGCAGTGTGGCCTGGGGCGACATGGATGGCGACGGCGATTTGGATCTGGCCGTCGGCAATGGCGGCACGACCAACCGTGTCTACCGCAATGAGGCGGGAACTTTGGCGGTGGTGGCGGCTTGGGCGCTAAACGATAACGACAACACAACCAGCGTGGCTTGGGGCGACATTGACGAGGATGGCGACCTGGATCTGGCGGTTGGCAATGCTGGTAGCCCCAACAAGGTCTATCGCAACGATGGCGACGGTCTGCACAAGGTTATCTGGCTGTCAGCCGTCGCGGTCAACACCACGAGTGTGGCCTGGGGCGACATGGATGGCGACGGTGATCTGGATCTCGCCATTGGCAATGATGGCGGGATCATTGGCGATCAGCTTTATGAAAATGTGGGGGGCGAACTGACGTTGGCTGCCGGTTTTGGTTGGGAGGCGAGCGAAAAATCGCGCACCCAGAGCGTGGCTTGGGGCGATGTGGATGGTGACGGCGATCTCGACCTGGCCGTCGGCAATGTCAATGCCACCTTTACCCAAGGCAATTACCTCTATCGCAATGGGAAAGGGGTAACGTTGCCGCCTGCCCCCGCCTGGCGTGGCAATGCCGCCGATAACCGCAGCGTGGCCTGGGGTGACGTGGATGGTGACGGCGATCTCGACCTGGCCGTCGGCGCGTGGTTTCAAGCGCCCAACTGGCTCTATGCCAACATGGATGGCCGATTGCTCGCCCAAGCCGCCTGGACTTCTGTGCCGCCGCTCGCTGGTAACGGTGCTTATGCGTCGACCGCCCGTGTGGCCTGGGGCGATATGGATGGCGATGGCGATCTTGACCTGGCCGTCGGCAATTGGCGACGGGTTGCGCCTCCTGATTGTTTTTATTGTGAAGCGCAAAAGAACGTCGTCTACCGGAATGAGGGTGGTGCGTCCTCTCTGGATCTACAGGTCGCATGGACCGCTCCGGCCGCCGATAGCACCTGGAGCGTGGCCTGGGGTGATGTAGACGGCGATGGCGATCTTGACCTGGCTGTAGGCAATGGCTGTGACCCGGAGCGCAAGCAGTGTGAACCAAACAAGCTCTATCGCAACGAAGGGGGGACGTTAGCGCAGAGCGCCGCCTGGGCTTCGGCTGATGCCGAGGACACCCGCAGCGTGGCGTGGGGTGACATGGATGGCGACGGCGATCTCGACCTGGCCGTTGGCAATTGGGGACACCCCAACCAAGTCTACCGCAATGACAACGGAACCTTACAGCCAACCGCGTTCTGGTCGTCGGCTGATCGCGACAACAGCCGGAGCGTGGCGTGGGGGGACATGGATGGTGACGGCGATCTTGACCTGGCGGTCGGCAATTGGGGCGCTAACAAAATCTACCAGAATGAGAACGGTCGCCTCAACCCTGTGGCTGCGTGGATCTCGGTCGAGGAAGCGGCGACGGAGCGGGTCGTCTGGGCTGATGTTGAGGGCGATGGCGATCTGGATCTGACCGCGGCCAACTGGGGGGAAAATGTCGGCAACATCGCCCTCTATCGCAACATCGACGGCACAATCGCGACCAGGGCCGATTGGACGAGCCAACCGCTTGCCGCACATGATCTGGCCTGGGGCGATGTGGATGGCGACGGCGACCTCGATCTCGCAGTCGCGTTGCAAGGGGAAACCGTCGCCGGCACCTGGCGACCAGCCACTACCGAGCTTTATTTGAATGGGCGGCAGGGTTTGACGGTAACAGGCAACCCGTATATACCCACCTTGACGGTGCAGCAGCCCGGCCAGAGCCATCAGGCCGATGGCTACGCGTCCGCCGAACGGTTGACCGGCCCTACCGTTCCCCTCACCTATACGCTCGTTGACCCGGCGGGCGCGACGGTTGGGCGGGTGGCGGCCTTTTATTCGCTAGATGGCGGCGGCCAGTGGCGGCCAGCCGTTGCCACCGCCGATACCGTCACCGCCCATTTGCGCGCCAGTAAGACCGGGATTGAACACGTTTATCAGTGGGATCTCTATCAATCGGGCTTTTACGGCCAATCGGACAATGTCGTCGTGCGGCTGTTGGCCTATCGCCAGCCGCTTTCGGCAACGCAGGCCATCACCGGTAGTTATCGCTACACCAACAGTATAGCCGGTTCTTTTCAACAGAGCTACAGCAGCGCCACCACCTTCCCCTTTCGGGTACAGGGGATGCAGATTGCAGTGGTCAGTGAGACAGTGGTCAGTGGGACAGTGGTCAGTGGGACAATGCCTGTCTCTAATGCGATTGTTTATCGGATGCCGGCCAAGCAGACGGCAGAGGGGGCGGTGTTTGGGTATGGGGCAGCACAGCCCTTTGTCACCGATCACGCGGGGTTGCTACAGGGGCGGGGCGCAGTCAACATTGGTGACCGTTTGTTGGCCTTGGCGCCGGTTGCCCTACCGCCGACCTATACCCAGCGATACAGCGATACATTACGCCTCTACTACACCAACGGCGACCCGACTCCGCTAGGTGTTGACGCCCTGATCAGCAATACGCAAAGCCTGACGGTCACACAGCCGGGGCTTCAGCAGTTGGCGGTTTCGGGGGCGCACCCGTTGCTGCTCTTTGACCTGACGGTGGCGTTGGAATGGGATGCCAGCGCCGACAAGCCCTATTTGGAGCAACTGGCCGTAGATCTGAAAAAAGCGGCGCGCCATCTCTATGACTTTACCGACGGCCAGGTCACGCTCGGTCACATCACCGTCACCCAGAATGCTGATAACTGGGGATCGGCGGAAATTGTGATCCACGCCAGCAACCACCTACGCCCCTATGCTACCGTGGGCGGCATCGTCATTACCGAAACTGTTGATGGCGCGCACCCCGAACTGATCTATGACAGTGGGCGCGTCCATCTGGGCGCAACCTGGAATCGCTACGGCCAACCCGGCCAAAATCTAGGCGAGGATTGGCCGTTGGTGCTGGCCCACGAGTTGGGTCACTATCTGCTCTTTTTGGAAGATACCTACCTGGGTTTTGATGACGCGGGGCTGTTGGTGGCGGTGGAGACGCTGAACCCCCAAAGTGGCTGTAGCGGCACGGCGATGGGCGATGTCTATACCCCCAATAACACCGAATTTATTGTTGATGCCGGGCAGTGGGGCCGGCGCCCTTGTCATCAGACGCTGCAACAGATCCGGCAAGGGCGCACCGAATGGGCGACGATCCAGGCATGGTATCCGTGGCTCCACCCGCCCGCTGTGCCCAATGCCGGGCCAAGCTGGATGCCCTTTGCCCTGACCACCGTGACCATCCTGCCCCCGGCCAAGTCAACGGTGACGCTGGTCGATCCCACCTTTTACCTCGACTACGACAACTTGCGCAGCAGTTCTTCATCTGCTCAGGCCTACCTACTGCGCGATGGCGACGGCGTCCGCACGACGCTTGATGACTATGAACATATCTATGATCTGGGCAGCCCGATTGGTGGTCAGAACCGGCTGCTGGCGCGCGGCGCCCGCTTGGGGGATCGGCTCTGTGTCTTTGACCGCGGACGCACCGCCTTTCGTTGCGCGGTGATTGAGTCGGGCGACGAACGGTTGACCATGCGCACCGCGCCGGACTGGCAGCCCATCATCCAGGTGACGCCCCTCACTTCCGTGACCCTGGCGATCAGCTTGACCAACGTTGCCAGCACCGTCGATGACCTGTCTGCTGTGCAAGCCCGCCTCTATCCTGAGTTCGGCATCGCCACCCCGCCCGTGACTCTGACGCAAGTTGGCGCTGGCTATCGCGGGGTTATCTCGCTACCGGCGCCGGCATTGATTGGGCATATCCAGCTTTGGGCCACTCAGCCCGGCATGGGTGACGCAGAAGCCACGCGCCTAGAGACGATTGTGGCCTATCGTATTGGGGGCAATCCTGGGCATAGCCGCAATGGTGGTCACAGTCGCAACGGTGGGCGCGACCGGGGCGATGGACACAGTCGCAATGGGGGCAGCAGTCGCGGCTGGGCGCCCCAATTCTCGACGGACGGTCAATTCCTGTTGACCACCAGCCGACCCTTTACGCTCCCGGTTGGCGCCTTTTACACGATCCACGAAATGACCTACCTGCCGCCACTGCCCCCCGGCAAGATCGTGATCGGGCGGGGCTACAACCTGATCGCCGCCGCCAATACCATCCCTGTCATGACTTCGGTGAGCCTGCAATACCTGGAAAACGATGTCCTGATCGAGCGGGCCGCGGAAGAGACGCTGACGCTTTACTTTTGGGATCAAGCGGGCTGGCAGCCGTTGTCGCCTCATCATCGCGACCCGTATACGAATCTGGTGTCGGCCCGCAATCGGGGGCCTGGTATTTATGCGCTGTTGGTCGATGGCAAATAACTTTCCGGGCGCCGCCAATAACCGTTGGGGCAACCTCACCCCCTCTCCAAGTTGGAGAGGGGGGAAGCTGATCTCCCCTCTCCAACT
>JAPKMW010000031.1 GCA_026645575.1 Caldilineaceae bacterium | reverse complement strand
CGGAACGACCAAACGCCTAGAGTGGACCACCGGCACGGCGCTCTGGTACTCGACCGGACTCACCCCCCTGCCGATTCGCTGGGTCTTGGTGCGTGACCCCGAGGGGCGCTTACCCACGCGCGCCTACTGCTCGACCGATGTTTACCCGTCAGCGCAAACCCTCATCGCCGCCTTTGTCAAACGCTGGTCGCTTGAGGTCACCTTTGAAGAAAGTCGCCAGCACCTGGGCATTGAGACCCAACGCCAGTGGAGTGACATGGCCATTGAACGCACGACGCCCGCCCTCTTCGGGCTCTTTAGTCTCGTGACTTTATTTGCGCACGCTCTCTATCCCGATGGGCGCCTGCCTCTCCCCCAAGCGGCCTGGTATCCCAAGACCGACGGCAGCTTTCATGATCTCTTAGCACTCGTGCGTCAGGCCTGTTGGCGCCATTGGCTTTTTCAGACAAATGTGCTTTCCCCTGATCTCGCTTTACTTTCTCCCAAGGGGCTAGTGCGGCTCCTCGCTGCTGTTTGTTATTAACTTGGAAATGTACAAAGTCGAACTGAGGAGACAGCACTAAATAGTCACCTACGGGCCTTATCACTCTATCGGCAGGTCCAGGACAAACTCGGTGAAGCCTCGACATTGGTCAATGTCGCCTCCAGCTATCGCAATCTAGGTGAGTTTGAGCAGGCTGAAACGCTCTATCAAACCGCATTGGCGATTGGCCGGCAAGAGCAAAATATGCGCATTCAGGATTCGGTATTGGCGGCATTGGGTACGCTGCGCACCAGTCAGGGGCGCTGGCCGCAAGCAGAAGCCTATCTGCAACAGGCGCTTATGCTCCAACAACAGCGCGGAGACAAATTAGCCCAATGCGAAACCACCTATAAACTTGGTCTGTTGGCCTATCATCAAGGTCACTATGAGCAAGTGCTGCCTATCCTCGAACCGGCCTGGGAGAATGCTTTTGAAAATGAGTTTGGTCGTTGGCTCTACAACATTGCCTGGTTGATTGGCTTGGCGTTTCAGCAGCAGGGCAAGCTTGGTGCATTCAATTACTTTGGCTTGGCTATCTTGCTGACGTTACAAGATAACAATCAACAAAAATATCAAGCCTTTGTGGCCGAAGTAACCGCAGATCTGCAACAGTTGGTCAATGCTGGAGAGCACGCCAGCGCTTTGGCTTGCGGCCAACAACTGCTCCATCAACTCCAGGATGAAGCTTGGCGTGAATGGAGTGCGCCAGCCATTGCGCATTTCGCCCAGTTTTGTGCAAGCATTCATGATGACTCAGATGGTGGCAATCTTGAAGAACGCACGAACCTTTCTGCAAAGGAGTGCAGTGTTGATGACACGGAGCTTCTCCCCGATGAGTAGGGGTGTCGGACTAATGGATTAACTGCCAGAAACCGCATTTTTCATCCGCCGACCTCCATGCGTTCCATACGCTCAACCAAGTCATCCAACCCTGGTTCAGTGTAGATCATTACTGTGTTTATGTTGCTATGGCCTAACAGCGCGGCTAGCCCGCGTAAGTCATCAGGGTTGGCTTTGAGGTAGCGCGTGGCGAAGGTATGGCGCAGGGTATGGGGGCTCAGGGTTTCAATACCAGCTTGGCGGCTATACTTGGTCAGCAAGCGGTTAACGGCGCTGCGATCGCGCAATGGCCCGCGTTCTCCCCACCAGACCGCCACTCCGGCCGTTTCCCCGTTGGACTGGCTTTGGAGATAGGCGGCAAGGGTATTGCGCACTTGCGCTGTCAGTGGCACGGTGCGTGGGTTGCCATGTTTGCTCTTACGTACCTTGACGTAACCAGAGCGCGGGTTGAGCACCAGATCATCCACTTGTAACGTCAACAATTCCTCGACGCGCAGCCCCGTTCCTACGAATAGTTCGATCATGGCAATATCACGTAGGTTTCCATCGGCATGGACGGCGCGTAACAGCCGGCGCAGAGCTGTCTCGGCTAGGGCCTTTGGTTTGCGCGGCGGTCGCGCCAGCGTTTTGACCTCGGTTGTCGGATCGCTGCGGACGTGCCGCTGTGCCGTGGCCCAGGCAAAAAATTGCGTAACGGCGGTCAAGCGCTGATTGATGGTGGCCGGCGCCGTTTTTTCGACTGTCTGTTGATAGCTCTTCCAGTCACGCACATCACGTGTGATGACATGGGCCGGGTCGAACGGTTGACCATACGCACCTTCACTCCAACCTACAAAGTGATTCAACGCACGGCGATAGGCGCTGAGGGTGTGTTCACTCTTGCCGCGCCTACGTAGATCGGCGAGCCAGTGATCAATGAAGAAAGTTGGGTAGGTAGTCGCAGTTGTCATGTGCGTTTATGATTATGTTGCCAGTTTTTCTGGGCTTATGGACGATTTATGTGGTCAAATCGTAGCACATATGAGCCAAACTAGCAACATAATGTATGTTATGTTGCTAGTTCCTGCCGTTTACGGCTTACTCTCAAACCAATTGATCGCGCCTATTTTCCATCTCAATAAAGGCTTGAGTACCGACTGGCTTTGTGGTAAGATTTCGATAAAGAAACGCGTCCATGATATAACTTCATTGCCGGGAACAATATCTCCCGTTGGAGTTGGTGATGAATCGGCTGGATGACCTTACCTACGACATTGAGTATCTACGCTTATGCATCCTGGCTAACGAAGCCGAGGGGTTGACTGCCTGGGCTGCCGCGATAAGCGTTTTTCGCGATGCCTACTTGCTAGAAGATTGTCGGTGTTTGCTCAATGTGGCAAAAGGGTGGCCACTATCACCAGCCGGTCGCGCCCAAGTGCGTGAACAAAGTGCCTTAATTTACCTCCATGCCCATGAATGGGACGAAGCCGCAAAGAGCTTTGCTACGCTTCTCACCAGTTATGAACAACTGGGTGATCACCATGGCCAGGCCCGGACCCTCGGCCATCTCGGCTTGTTGGCCAATTTGAACGGTGATGGACAAGCCGCAGAAGCTTATCTACACCAGGCGCAAGCCATGTTTGAGGCGCTTGCTGATCCGGCAGCCATTGCCTCAAATCTGATTAACCTTGGCAATCTCTATGACGACCAAGCGCTCTGGACCGCGGCGGAAGAAGCCTATCAACGCGCACTTACGCTCTATGAGCAGTTGACGGATCAACCTGGTGCCGCCACGGCGCTGGCTGCCCTAGCCGGCGTACGCCAGTCACAGGGGCAGTGGGAAGAAGCAGCCAATCTCTACACAAAGAGCATTGCCCTGCAACGCGCTTTGAATAATGCCCATGCTTTGGCCGACCTCCTCCATAATGCGGCGCTTGTCGACTACCGCCGCAATCAGTGGCAAGCTGCCAACCTAGCGTTGACCGAAGCGCTGCGGCTCCATCAAGCCCTGAGCGATTATCTAGGGCAAGCTAATGTATTAAACACGCTGGGCATCCTCCGGCGCGCCCAGGGCCAACGGGAAGAGGCACAGCGTTTTCATGCGGCGGCCCTAACTCTTTTTCAAGATGCCGGCGATGAAGGCGGCGCCGCACGCACCGTGAATAATCTGGCGATCCTGGCGCAAGATGCTGGTCGTTGGGTGGAGGCCGAGCAACACTATCAACAGGCATTGACCATGCTCCGTGCATTGCAGCAGCTTGATGCCGCTATGCAAGTCTGTCACAGTTTGGGCAGCTTGGCGCAGGCGCGTGGCGATTATCCGACTGCATTCCAATGGTACGAACAAGCCGTCACAGAAGCAAAACGGCTTGACGATCCCTATACGCTGGCGCAATCACTGAATGATATGGGCGTGCTTTACAGTGATTTGGGGCAGTGGGACAAGGCGGCTATCGTCTACCAGGAAAGCTTGGCCCTACATCGCCAGCTCGGCAGCCCCTATGGGGAAGCCAGCACTTTGCTCAATTTGGGTGAACTGGCCCGTAATCGCGGCGACAGTGCGGCGGCCCAGGGTTATTTTGAAGAGACACTTGCGATTAGCCAAGCCCACGGCGCAGCCGATCTGACTGGCAATGCGTTACACAACCTGGGTATCCTTTATGAGGAACGGGAAGAGTATTCCAAAGCAGAGGCTGCTTGGCAAACTTACTACTGCAAAGACACCCTTAACTGCACTGGAGAAGGTTGATGATGCAATCACTGCCGCCCAAGGAGACAATTTAACTTTGCTCGATCATTTAGTATAGCAAGTAGAGATTAGTACAACAGGTAGAGAATGATGTTAGGTCATAAGCATTCAATTTAATCTTATATTCTAGGGCGCTTTATGGCAGAAAGGAGAAAGTTGTGGAGCGTGGCTTCTACTATGAGCTAGAGTTTATTCGCATGTGGCTTATTCAAGATGAAATAAAAGGGCTTGAAGAATGGGTCAGATTATATAATACTGCTCTAGATCGGCTTAACTTTGATCTGTGCAAGATGCTGCTCCGAGTAGCAAAGTCATCATTACAGCCCTCGCCCAAGAATATGGCAACTATCATATATTGCGAGGCACTTTTCCATATGATACTTGAAGAGTGGGAAACTGCAATTTCACGTTTTACTACATGTTTGGAAACTTGGCGCTCACTCGCCGATGATAGTAGAGTTTCACAAGTTTTGTTCTATATTGGACAGTTGCATCGTGTATTAAGTGATTACGAACAGTCCCGCAAAAATATACTTGCAAGTTTGGAAATAGCCGAAAAGTTGGATGATGGAAACCAAGTATCAATGTGCTTAAATGACCTTGGTCAGATATTTGAGATCCAAGGTAATTATGAAGCTTCAACTCAGATGTATACCCAAAGTATAGAGGCAACTAATGATGCTGAAAGGGCTGTACAGGGGCGCTATAGGCTAGGGCTTGTTTACCAATATCAAGGGGATTACAGGGCTGCCTTGCAGAGTTACGGGTTAGTTATTCAAGAGGCTAATAGCATAAGTATAGGGCATCGACGCCTCCAAACTGAAGCTAAGTATCATCTTGCTACAGTTTCATATGAACAAGGTGACTATACAACTGCAGAATGTATGCTACTAGGTCTTCTGCATGAACAGAGTATATCTCGACTCCTACAGGGAAGAGTACTTCAGCGTCTAGGAATGACTAATAGAATTCTAGGATATGGCGATAAAGCGCTAACCTTTTATGAGGCTGCCGAAAGTATTTTTGATGAACTTACAAGCAGGGAAGATTTAGGAGACGTTTTATTGCAAAGAGGACTTATAGAACTTGATCGAGATCAGGTCGGCAAAGGTGTTGGTCATTTTGAGGCAGCATGTCGTATTTATGAAAAGCTAAAAAATAAACCAAGATTGGCTGATACCCACACTAACCTAGGCCGAACCTATATTGAACTTCATGAGTATAGTAGAGCTCATGATTATCTTTACCAAGCGTTCAAAATTTTCCAAGCGACAAAGAGTAAGATCAAGAAGGCAGAAGTCCTATACGAGTTGGGAAGACTCGCTATTGAACAAGGTGTTGAGGATAATAATTCTTATTTTCACCAGTCATTAAATCTTGCCCAGGAGGTAGGTAGCAAGCCACTAATGGCCGATTGTATGTTTAGACTCGGTAATCTGTACTCCAGACATGAAGACTTTCATAATGCACAAAATTACTATTCCGAAAGCTTAATTTATTGCCAAGAGATGAGCGCCAAACCTAAAGTCGCACAAATTCTGTTTGAGATGGGCAAATTAAGTTTCCAGCTCGGAGAGCAGCAAATTGCGAAAGATCGTTTTCTTGAAGCACTCTCTATCTCACTTGAGATATCTGATAAATCCCTAACAATTGAAGTTCTTCAGCAGCTTGAAATTCAAGCTTTATATACAAAGCAGTATTCTGAAGCAAATGTTTACTTTCAACAAGCTCATACGATAAATTCAGAAGAACGCAACGAAAAAGTGTAAAATGGTTATTATTAACTGAAAGACGGAAACCTATGGCCCAAGCAAAACCATTTATCGTCGGTCGTCAGGAAGAAGTTGATCGGTTTGACCAATTTTTGGCCGGACAGACTGATTATCGTTTACTGAATATCTATGGCCCTGGCGGTATCGGGAAAACCGTGGTTGGTCAAAAACTACTCGATCACGCCGTGAGCAAACAGACGCCCATGTCCAGCGTGGATGGCAATCGACTCGACTTGACGTCAGACCGTCTCCTTTATGGCTTTATGGAAGGATTGTTGCAGACCGAAGCGGGTGAAAAATTAGAAGACGCTTTTCGTCCCTTTAGCCAAGCATTTAACGGCTATGTCGTCGTTAATCAGGTACTCCAGCAAGGTGGCGGCATTCAATCCCTCTTCGATGTGGTGGGGAATGTAAAAGATCCCGCTAGCTTTGCCGCCATCTTGAATAGCCTGGACAGCGCCGTGACGGAAGAGGTCAAAAGCAAAGTCAGCAACCGTTTCGCGCTGGAACGGTACCTCCGTAGCATTGAGCGCACGCTGACTGCTAACTTTCTTGAAGGGTTGACCGCAGGGATGGAAGCGGTGAAGCATCCGATTGCGCTGCTGATTGACACCTATGAGGAGATAGAGGGGTTGGACGACTGGGTTTGCCGGACGCTCGTGGCTGGATTGCCTGCGGATGTCCGGCTTGTCATTCTGGGACGCAACCAACTGCACAAAGTCAACTTCGATTGGAATGAACACGAGACTACCGTCTATACGATGCCACTGCCGGAGTTGGGGGAGACAGAGGCCAAAGCGTACTTGCGCCACTTCGGTTTGACCGATCCCGTCGCCCTCGATCAGGTCTATCGCTATACGGGTGGATACCCACTCTTGTTGGTGCTTGTGCGTCATCTCGCGCGTGAGGCCGGCGGTTGGGAGAAGCTTGGCACCCTAGAGAGCAGTGCCGACCGTGATCTGATTGCTACGAAACTATTGGAGCGCATTCTGCGTGAGGAGCGCGTGACAGAAGTGCAAGCATTTTTAGAGAAGGGCGTGATTGCGCGCTGGTTTGATCCGGAAACCATCAGTACAATTCTGGAGGTCAACTTGACGGACGCCCGTCAGGTCTATGAGAAACTACGCCGACATTCCTTTGTTGAACGACACGCAAATGGCCTCAAATTTCACGACAAGATCCGTGAGTTCTTGTTGGATCGGCTCAAGTTCACCAGTGAATCTGAGTACAATCGTCTTACGCAACGCCTCATGCATTACTATGCTATGAAAGCAGGAATTGAGCAACCAGAGGCTGAGCAGGGAAAAACAGTACAACCTGTACCAAGCGATGAGGCCAAGTACATCATCAACATCCACACCGGACAAGGGGTCATCATCGGGGATCATGCACAGGTTAACCAACAATTGGCTAGTGCGTCTGCTGACGTCGTCGAAACGGGAAGTGATGTCAGTAAACGAAGACGCTGTGAAGATCTGGCTGCACATGTACATGATACGCTACAACTGATTAAAGAGTACGAAGATCAACGACAACTGACCAGTGATCCCAAGGTAAAGCACCGTGCTGAACGGGAGATCGCCGATCTGCGTACGCAACTGGCAACCTATGAAGCAGAGCAACGGACATTGGGTTGTACGTAGCGTTGATGCCGATTATCTTATAGAAAATTTCTTGATTCAGATAGGGCAAATTTATTAGTGGTGTTGAGGAATAGATTAAAGTTTGCGTTCAGTTTCTGAGTAAAGGATGTTATGACCTGTGTTAGCGACTACTATACAATGTGAAAAGCACGAGCTAGCTTGCAAAAAATCTATTAAAATCCATGTGCTTTTGGGTATAAGCGTGGAGGATCATTGTGAGTGAGAAAATCCGCATCTTAATCGTTGATGATCATCACGTTGTGAGAGGTGGTATACGAGCGCTTCTTGAAGCTGAAGATGACATAGAAATAGTTGATGAAGCGGCTGATGGAGTTGAAGCAGTCTTTAAAACTCAAACTTTAAAGCCTGATGTCATTTTAATGGATCTAATGATGCCTAACAAAACTGGTATCGAAGCTATTGAAGAGATTAAAAATGAAGATCCTGATGCCCGAATTTTGGTGCTAACTAGTTATTCAGATGATGCAAAGGTGTTTGCTGCGATAAAAGCTGGGGCTTTGGGGTATCTGTTAAAAGAGAGTTCAGCTAGAGAGCTATTGGTGGCCATTCATGATGTTTATCGTGGCGAATCATCCCTTCATCCTGCTATTGCACGCAAATTAATTCGAGAATTGAATCGCCCTTCTAATTTACCGCTAGCCGATGAACCATTAACAGAACGAGAAATTGAGATTTTAATATTTGTTGCACGTGGTTATTCAAACCAAGACATTGCTAATGCACTATTCATGAGCGAGCGAACTGTGCGTACTCATGTATCTAATATACTGAGTAAGTTGCATTTAACAAATCGTACACAGGCGGCTCTCTATGCGCTAAAAGAAGGGCTTACTAATCTAGACGAAGACCAAAGATCGGCTGTAGGTTTACCAGGAGAAGATTCAGTTAAGAAAGAAGGTACTTTATCCAGTGAAGATGAAGCAAATGCTGAAGTACTGATACCAGGCAGTGAGGAACAAGAAACTCATCTTTCTAGCGATAATGAACTATTCATGAATGACTTATTGCACAATTTAAGCAATAGCATTATATCTGCGCGGGAACTTGTTCGTTTATCCAAACAAGACAAAAATCCATCTAAATACCTAGAAATGGTGGACACGTACTTAACGCGATCTACTGAGGTTCTTCAGGGGATGCGTAACCAGTTTATATCATGGGAAATCGTAAATACCGATTTAACTAAGGTTATCAAAGCCGTAGAAGAAAAGATCGCTTTCCCTTCTGCCACTAAACTCATAGTTGACATTCCCTACCAAACTCAATGGGTGAAAGGCAACCAACAGGCTCTAAGCAGTGTCTTTGAAAATCTCATCATAAATGCCATACATGCTACGGCAAGAAGTGGACAGATCACTCTTCGAAGCACAATCGAAAATGATAAATGGGTCACAATTCGTGTCGCAGATACTGGTATAGGCATAGAACCAATTCACCATGATAAGCTCTTTGGTCTATTTTTTACAACAAAAGAAAATGGCCATGGTATGGGTCTATGGCTCTGTAAAAGAATCATTGATCGGCTTGGAGGCTCACTTGACCTTGAAGAAAGCGTACCTGGTAAAGGAAGTACTTTTGTGGTTCGACTACGATTGGCACCAGTTCAGGTAGATCCCAATCATAGTATAACTTCAGTGGCTGAACCCAATTGAGACACTCTTACTGAAACTGAATGGGGATCCAAATCATGCAGTTCAAGGTGCTTGTTGTGGATGATGAACCTGGTTGGCAGGTAATTTTAACAGAATATTTACATCAGTATGGTTATGAGACAGTCATAGCCCAAGAATACGAAACGGCAGTAAGAGTTCTCCAAACCGAGATCTGTCATGTGGCAATTATAGATCTGAAGTTAAAAACCCAAATTGATGTTGATTTCACAGGAATCGACCTTGTGCAACATATTGCAGAAATGGGCGATGGTCCAGTATGTAGCATAGCCTTAACAGGTTACCCGATAACTGAGCGCGTCAGGAAAAACCTTCAGAACTATGGTGTTCACCAGTACATCTCAAAAATTGATTTTGAGCCTAGCGCGTTTTTGCAAACAGTCGATAAAGCACTTACACAAAATAAAGTGCGCTTAGAATCAGAATTGAATAATAAATGGCAAAATTTTATAAATGCACAAAAGCTGTTACAATTTGTAACAGCTAGTAAAGCCATAAATGAGCTGCTGTCCTACTTTTTACAAGCCCTGCAGTTGTCAAATCCCAAGCCCATTACTACGGAGCATCCCCACCTCCTCGCTTTGCAGGTTGATGCGTCGGCTCTTTTTAGCGACATACAGATAGCTCAGCCCATTTCCATATTTGCACTTGGGGAATCAATCATACAAGAACAATTGCTTGGAAAACTAGACCAGTTACTTGTTAATAGCTTACCTCAGCCCAATTGCGTTGGGCTTTTTGTAATTGCCAACTTGGATCAATATGACTTAATTATGCCAGTCTTGGAGAGAATTAGGCAGGTATTTAGCTGTGATGTCATTCCATTAACATATAGGCAGTGCAGCAAAATATTTACGGCAACAGATCCTAGAGGCTATTTTAAGAATGAAATACTATCAAAGATTAACCTTAAAGCAATCTCACCATTTGTCATCTCAGGGCCAGCTTATGATTCGATTTTTTTTGGCAGAGATCATGAATTGCGCGAGATTACACAACAAATTCATTTATCAAATTTTGCTATTATCGGCGGCCGCCTCATTGGAAAAACATCAATTCTCAAGCAACTCGAACGAGTACGTTTGCCGTCACTTGGTTTTTACACATTGTATTGTGATTGTTCACCATGTAATACTGAGGCTGAGCTAGTTCAGCTTCTAATAGATGGTATGGCAGAGTTTCATCCAAAGGCAATGGACATCGTCTCATTTTCGCAATTTATGCGTTTATTACCATCTGATAAATCATCTGTGATTTTATTTGATGAGGCTGACAAGCTCATTAAATTTGATAGTCAGCTAAGCTATTCGCTACTTAGCCTACTACGAGCTTCAGCCAATCGTGGTCAATGTCGTTTCGTATTTGCCGGGGAGAAAATATTAAGATCGGAGCTGGTAAACCCTGATTCGCCCCTCTATAACTTTGCTAACCAAATGGTTGTTGGGCGCTTAGATTCTCATGCTGTTGCAGAGCTGGTGATACAGCCACTAAAACAATTATCAATCGAATTTGAAGCTGAACTGGAAATAGTGAGACGCATTTGGAATTTTACCTCGGGGCACCCTAATATTGTTCAACGTCTTTGTCAACACCTTGTCATTCGTCTCAATGAGCGTGGAGATCGTCAATTGACAGTAGAGGATGTCGAGGCGATAGTAGGTGACCCCGGGTTTCTACGTAGAGATTTCTTGAGCGTCTATTGGGAACGCTCTACCTCTTTGGAACGCCTTTGCTCTCTGATAATGGCTAAAGATGATAGTATTCGCACACTAATGACAGTGCATGAGAAACTAGACAGCCACAATGTGCACGCAACATTCAATGAAGTGGACGAAGCGTTAGAACGTTTAGTGGACCTACGTAACATTCTGCATCGCACGTCGGAAGGTTACAAATTCGCTGTGACAGCGTTTCCCGAAGTCCTTGCCAAGACCCATCGACTAGAGGACCTCATTGCCCTCAATCGCGAAACCTACCAGCATTATGGCGATGTTGAGCCGCGATCAAAGCGAGGCTACCAATGAACTCTATCTTTCAAGCGGGTGGCGCACTCCCCACTAATCACCCAAGCTACATAGAGCGACAGGCAGATCGTGATGCGCTACGTACTGCATTAAATGGCGATTATCTGCATGTTATTGCGCCACGCCAGGTAGGCAAAACCTCGCTGCTGAAGCGTCTCGCAGCCCGATTGACTGATATGGGCTGGCGTTGTGCCCTTGTTGACCTGTCCATGCTGATGGACTTTCCCAAATTATCCTGGTATGCCGAATTGGGTAAGGAGCTTGCACAGAGCCTAACGCCAGAACATGTCCCAACGCTTGCCAACCAAATTGATTTCCGCCGCTACCTACTGAATAACGCATTGCCTTGGACCAACGGTCAACCGCGTATTGCGCTGCTATTTGATGAAGTGGAAGGGGCCGGCAAAGCTCGGGATGCCGACGGCACGCCTTTTTCTGATACCTTCTTCATGACGCTACGCAACCTTTATATTCAGCGGGATGATTACAAAGGCACCTTGATCGTGGCGTTGGCTGGTGCAGTCAATCCCAGCGATCTGGTAAAAGATCCCGACATCTCACCCTTTAATGTGGGCGAGGAGATCAGCCTGGACGACTTTACCTCGGCTGAGTCCCAGATCCTGACCACACATCTGACCGCACTAAACCGGCATGTAGATCCAATCGTACACCAAGTGATCTATGACTGGACCAACGGACATCCCTATCTGACGCAGCGTATATGCTTCGAGTTGGAAAAAGCGGCCAGCGGCGCAATCGCCATTACACCGGAACGCATTGACCACATTGTCGAACAGATCATCCTGAATCCGACACACCCTATTCAGCGGGATAAGAATCTGCGTCACGTTGCCAAA
Source organism: Caldilineaceae bacterium (assembly GCA_026645575.1). The sequence continues at coordinate 83,346 of JAPKMW010000031.1, read as the reverse complement.
ATGCTGGCAGAGTTATCAGAACCGGCAAGGCAACTATGGTCACAAATGCAGGCTGGTGCAGTGGTTCCCTTGCGTAAAGCTAGCGATGACGTCTACCTGGAGCTTTACTTGACCGGTGCTATTACGCTCCAAGCCGGCCACCTTGTCATTCGTAATCCCATCTACGCAAAAGCATTTATGGAGAGAGATAGACCAATGATGTCCAAAACAAATACCTGGACTTCAGCACAGAAGGTACGGATCGCCTTAACGTATCGGCGCACCAGAACTGCCCATTGTCCATTCGATGGGGCGATACTCCACGTACTCGATGCCGGCACCTTCGGCAATCCTTATGCAATTATGGTTGATTGCCCAATCTGTCGGAATAGTTTTACGTCTAACGAGATCGAAGATTTGATGGAGACGGAGGCAGTTCAGTCTCGCAACGTATCACCGGCGCTGAATCTGCGACTTCAACACTTGGCTGATAACATTCACCAAGATCTCGGTTTACTCAAAGAGTATGAAGACGCCTCGCGCTATGAAGATGATCCACGGCGGCGGGCGAAAAATCGTCGCGAGATTGAACAATTACGCGAGTCGGCCGCTCGCTACCAGCAAGAGTATAATGAGTTAAGTGCGCAAGTGATCGGTGAACCGTCGCCGGTCATGCAAGACGTTGCCACTCAGTTGCAACAGATGGACGACAAGCTGGATACCCTGTTGGCTGGCCAGACAACCATCCGTGACGACCTGAGCGATCTGCGCCAGGCGATATTGGCGCGCTTCGAGGCCAACGAACAAACCCTCGTGACTGCCCTGGTTACGCAACTGGATCAAGTTCAATTGACAACTGTACAGAGTGTGCTGAATGCAATCGAAACGGAACGTTTCCCGTTGAGCCAGTTGCAGGATACTTTGACGGCTCTGCAACAGATACTCTCTGAAATCCAGCAAGATGATATTATTTTGGGTGATCCGACGATTACCGATGAGCTTGAACAGGTAACCGAGACCGTCGCGGCACCACAACTCGACGTGAAGCATAGGCTCATGCTTACGTTGCCGATCATTCCGTTGATTCTGTCCTATGAAGGTGAACTTGAACTCAATAGTGGGTTGAACTTGGAAGCCGCCTGGCAACGGTTGGTGGCAATGGCGCAAGGAAAACTGACCTAAAGGAGAATGGATCCGCTCTCCTTACCCAAGGGTAGCTCGAAATGAACAGATCATCGACGAACTATCTGGTTGAATGGACCCATCACACGCTGGCACAGCCAGCCGGCTTCACCAGTTGGTGGAATTTGCTAGACCAAGCGCTGGTGAATTGGCAGCTTGATCAGGTGCAACGGCTGTTGCGCGAGGCCAAACAGGCTGCCCTAGCTGTCGATGAACGGGCGCAGGTTTATCATGGGGAGGGTCGCCTCTACTCACAACTGGGCGATTGGACACGAGCAGTCAACGCCATGATGACGGCGGTCGATCTGTTGGAGGATACACCTTATGTCGAAGAGGGGATTGCCATTCTCCTGGACTTGGGTATGGCCTTGCGGATCCAGGGCAATCAGGCCGGCGCCAAGGCAGCCCATGAACAAGCCCTGCTGCTGGCCCGCGAAATCGAGCGCATCGATCTCGAAGCCGAAGCGTTGGAACAGCTCTGCTTGAATCTAGAACACGCCGACGACCCTGGGGCAGCGCTGGGCTATTATCAACAGGCGCTGGCCCATTGGCAGATGCTCCATGAAGGTGAGCAAATCATTCACTGCTTGAACCATATTGGGGATGCACAACGCAGTCTAGCTGATGTCGCGGTCGCAAGGGTGACGCTGGAGCAGGCTTTGCAGTTGGTGCAGGCTCTACCGGATAAAGCCTATTTGCAAGCGCAAATCAGGGGCAATTTGGGTAGCGTCTACTATGAGCAAGGCGATCTGGCTGGGGCCGAAAGCCAATGGCTGACCGCATTGGCTGCTTTTGATGCTCTGGGTGTCGCCTTTGACAAAATTGCTGTGTTGAACAACCTGGGTGGTCTGGCCGTACAACGGCAACAGCCAGAATTAGCGTTAGATTACTATGGCCGCAGCTTCACCCTGGCTGAGGCCATTGGCGACCAGCGTGGTTTGAAAACGGCGCTGACCAACATGGCGATTGTGTTGCGAGATAGTGGGCAATTGGATAGTACCGGCGATGATACAGCGCAGACCGATTGACTATGAACTCTCCCTGCTGGAATTGGAGTTGTCCACTAGCGCAGAGGTAAATCAGAGCCGCTGGCAAGTTGCCTTTGAACAGGCTCGCGACGGCTGGCGACTGGATCGCGCCCAACAGTTGCTCCGTCTGGTTAAGGGCCAGCCCGTTGACCAACAATCCCAAAGTGTCATCCGCTATCTGGAAGGCACACTGATGGTGCGTTTGGGCGATTGGCCGGCCGCCAAGGATGCCTTTAGTCGCGCCCTTGCCCTCAAGCATGCGACCGGGGACCGCGCGGGGGAAATGGTGGTCCTCAATGCCCTGGCCAATTTGCTCCGTCGCCTGGAAGAGCCGCTGCCGGAGGTCATGAAGCTGCTCGAACAGGCGTTGACCATTGCCAATGAACGTCATGATGCACTCGCTATCGCCACCCTGCACAACAGCATTGGCTTGGCCCGCTATGCCCAAGGCGAACTGGCCCAAGCGGAAGCGCACTACCGGCAGGCGCTGACCTTTTTTGAGACGCAGCACTCTGCACAAGCCGCAACAGTCTTTCATAACCTGGGTTCACTCTTTTGGACGCAGGGGAAGCTCGCAGATGCGGAAAGCGCGTTTACCAAAACCCTCCAGTTGCAAACGACGGGGCAGGAGAGCCACGGTCAGGCCGAAACGCTCAACAGTTTGGGCTTGCTCTATGAAGCGCGTGGCGAGTGGGCCATGGCGGCACAGACCTATGCGCAGAGCCTCAAGCTGTTACAAGAGTGGGGCGATCTCTACGGCCAAGTGCAGGTGCTGACCAATCTGGGCAATGTCTGCTGGCTGCTAGGCGACTATGGCCAGGCCCTTATCCACCATGAACAAGCCCTGGCGCTGGCGGAAGATCTAGGTGACGTCAAATTGCAGGGTCAGGTGTTGACTGGTCTGGGTGACACCTATCGCATGTTGAATCGTGCTAAGGAGGCGGAACAGGCCTTTCTCACCGCGCTGGCCCACAAGCAAGCCGCCGGCGAACAACGGAGCCTCAAGCATACCTATTTGAATCTGGGCAGCTTTTACCATACGCGCAATGACTTTGCCCAGGCAATCCAGGCATACCAGCAGGCACTGACGTTGGCGCAGCAACAACACGATACCCGTATCGAAGCCTTTACCTTGCTTAACGTGGGCAAGTTGGCCGCGTTACAAGGCCAGGTGCAGGCAGCCAACGCCTATCTCGATGCCGCTGATCAGATTGCGCTGCAAGCCGAGTATTGGGATTGTCTGGCTGATGGCTGCCGTGTGCGTGGCGATCTAGAGATGTTACAGCCCGAGCCGGATGCCCTGCGTCTGGTGCAACTCTATGCCGAAGCCTGTCTCCACGCCGCTAACTTTAACCAGAAGTTGTTAGATGAGATGGTCGAGTATTTGGTCGCGTTGTGGACGGCTCACGCAGAGGATGGTTACGCCGATCAAGCCATTTGGTTTTGTGATAGCCTCGTCACCCTCTGGCGAGAGGTTGGCCATGCGGAACAGTACCCATCGTTGGTCAATGCCTTTGCAGAACTAAAGGTGCGTTTGGTGGAGGAACAGTAGATTTATCGAGAGGATAGGCTATGCGTCACAAAACCGACTACCTGCTTGCTTACCTGGATGCGGCCTGGCAGAGTGATCCGGATGCTGGGTTACGGGCTTGGGTCGTGGCCTTTCAAGAGGCGTTGGACGGTTGGCAACAAGCTGAATGTAGTCGCCTGCTACGTGAACTGAAAAAGGCACCGCTCACACCTGAAATCGAAGGTCTGGTGCGCTATGTCGAAGGTCGCTGGTCGGAGCAAAAAGGAGATCTCCATCAGGCTATCCGCTGCTATGAAGAGAGCATTCGTATTAGTCAGACTGCTGCACAACTGTTACAGGTCGCTCAAGTGCAAACCGATCTCGGCTTGGCCTATCGTGCCGTTGGGCAATTGGACGATGCCGTTGCCAACTTACAAGCAGCGCTGGCTTTGTATAGAACTACTGGTGCCGAACCGGATGCCCTGTTGGAGGTGCTGAACAACCTGGCGATGATCCATATCGAGCAAGCCGACTGGCCAGCGGCACAGCGTTATTTGGATGAAGCAGACAGGCTGGTCGCGAACCCCGATGAGGCCGCGCTTCTTCAATCAACGAGAGGGGCGTACCATCAGGCACAAGGCGAGTGGGCAACCGCCGAGCATTGTTATACAACAGCATTAACTCAGTTTCGGACAGCCAGGGAGCAACTCAGTGTTGCCACGGTCCTCAATAATTTAGGGTTGCTGGCCTTAGAGCGTTTTGCACCGGCTGAGGCGAACCAGTATCTGCTGGAAGCGCTCACGCTGAACCAAACGGTCGGTGATTGGGTTCATGCCGCGCAAACACTGGGTAATCTAGCGCTGGTGGCTGAATTTGAGAACGATGACGCCACAGCCATCCAACGGTATACGGAAGCAATTGAACAGTGCAAACTGATCGCCGACGGGCGCGCCCAGGCGATTTTCCTCAATTTACGGGGCGTCATCTATGCGGAAAGTGGCGATTGGCACACCGCCGCCACCGACCAAGAGCAGAGCCTGGCGCTCCTCACCGCCATCAACGATCAGGCTACCCAAAGCGATGTGTTGAATAATCTGGGCAATGCCTACCGTCATCTTGCTCGTTTAGATGAGGCCGCAGCTTGCTATCAACAAGCGTTAACCCTGGCTGAAAGCATTGGTGATCAACGCCGACGCGGTGGGATTCTGGCTGATTTGGGCCATCTTCACGATGAACGAGGAGAAGAGGCGCAAGCACAGCACTGCTATGAACAAACGCTTACCATTGCCACCCAAGCGGATGACCTTGTACTGGAAAGTATCGCTTTGCTGGGTCTGGCCAGCATACGCTTTGCCCAAGGCAAGGTAGACGAGCTTGATGAGATGCTGGATCGCTTGTGGGCCATCGGGGAAACAACGCTACAATTTGACGTACTGATCCGCGTCTGTTGGCTGCGTGGTGACAGACTCATCTTCGCGAATGAACTCAAAGCCGGCTTTCAGCAGTACGCCCAGGCAGTCGTCTTCGCTGCGACTGAGGGAGATCCACTCCTGACCGCAACCCTCGAACGCATCGAAATGCACATCACCTTCTTGCAAAAGGAAAATCGCCAGAGTGAGATTGTAGCCCTTTGTGCAGTGCTACGAAACGTATGGGATGAACAAGGTGTGTTAGAATCAAATCCAGAACTTGCTGATTGGTTGGAAAGATTGATGTTATAATGGCTTTTGAAAAAATATTTTACTATATTTAATAAAATTCTAAAAATTTCGTAATCTGGAGTACCGGGTCAGGGAAAACGAAAGATCTGCTAGATTCTGCAAGCCTGCCAAGTCTCTTTGGTGACAGTTTATTCGTGCGTAACCCCTACAACAAAATGGTTGAGATGAGCATTAGGCGCGCCATGCAAGGATAGCGCCAAATTTCCAGTCTGAGGCGATTAGGAAGCGACATGGTCACAACGCTACTGTTGCCTACTGAAGGATGGGTGAAATGAAGCGTTATGTTTCGGTGGGGTTGCCGACGAGGCCTCGGCGGTGTGCTTCATCAATCACTTGCCAACGATAGCGCAACTGTAATCGTTTTTTGATATTGCTGATATGACCACGTACAGCCCCTACTTCAATATGAAGGGCCTCGGCAATGGCGCTGTTAGACATTCCAGACGCCAGATAACGGAGCACTTCCATTTGACGGCGGGTCAGTGGAAGCGGTGCGTCGGATTCTTGTTGCTGCCTCTCTTTCTCCTGATCTTGCAACAGACGCGCCACTTCCGTCGAATCACTAATCACTGTAGGATATGTAGACACAAGTGAACTTTTATAAACAGGATCTGAAGTTGTTTGGAACGATGATTCTTCCGTATCCTGAGCAAGTCCTGCCTTTTCAACATAATAGTCCGTCAATCGTTTGGTCAGTCGGTTATATTCGTGTTCATGGGTAAACTTCAGCCGGTTCAACAGTAATTCACGAATCTTATCATGAAACTTGAGGCCATAGGGATGACGCTCGACAAAGGAGTGACGGTTCAACTTTTCATAGATAATGCGGGCGTCGCCCAGGTTCACTTCCAGGATGACACTAATGGTTTCGGGATCAAACCAACGCGCTACCACACCTTTCTCTAAAAATGCCTGCACTTCTGCCACGCTCTCTTGCCGTAAGATCCGCTCTAATAGTTGTGTGGCGACGCGATCGCGATCTGCACTGCTTTCTAAATCGCCAATATTTTGCCAGCCACCAGCTTCTCTAGCCAGATGGCGTACCAGCACAAGCAAAAGTGGATAGCCACCGGTAAACTGGTACACTTTATCGAGAGCAATGGCATTGGTCAACCCGTAATTACGCAGATAGGACTTAGCGTCCGCTTCCGTCAATTCAGGTAGCGGCAGAGCATGGACATTCTCATCGTGTTCATTCCAGTCAAAGTTGACCTTATGCACTTGGTCGTTCCCCAGTATGACCATACGCGCACCTGCGGGCAAAGCGGGCGCGAAGGTCCGGCACACCCAGTCGTCTAGCTTCTCCATCTCCTCGTAGGTATCGATCAACAGCGCTACCGGCTGCTGTCGCGTGGACAGACCTGTGTTGAGTCCTTCTATAAAACTGGCGGTCAGTGTCCGTTCGACCCCGCGCAGGTAACGCTCCAGCGCATAGCGATTGCTGAGTCTGTGTTTGGCCGTCTCGTTCACCGTTGCACCCAGATTGCCGAGAATAGCCGCCAAGCCGCCTGGATCAGTGATATTGCCCTCGACATCGAACAGCGCCTGGATGCCGCCTCCCTGTTGTAACACCTGATTGACAATCAGGTAGTCTTGGTACTGGCGGTCGAACGGCTTAAATGCATCGACCATAGATTCGTCGGCTGCTTCTCCCACTAGCCCTTCCATGAAAGTATAGAGGATGCGGTCAGATGTCAGGTCTGGATGTAAGCCATTGATCATGGCTATCGGGATGTGCTGGGCACGGGCATGGTCTTGGAACATCTGACATACAACCGTTTTGCCGATGCCGCCCGGACCGTAGATGTTGAGCAGGTGATAGGCCGTGCGGTCATGCAATAGATCATCAAAGAGGTTGACTTCGCCATACCGGCCGATGATAAATGGGCGGAACTTCCTAACAGGTATTTTAACTAGACTTTGCCTACGTTTCCCAATGTCTGACGTAATATTAGCAACACTTCTCTCGAGATGTTTAGCTAATTGAGCGTAATTCCCGTCTAGGCGTCGTAAAACAGTTATAGCAATACGGGCTATGGGGTAGGTATGTTCGTCAAGTATAAACTCGCCAGAAACGTTTGGATCTAAAATCAAGGCATGGAAGTTACGAAACTGATAATCTTTTTGGCTTATATACTCAGACGCTTTTTCCAAAACAACCTTGGTATCATTCATTAGTACAGTCGTAAGTAATAATTCACGTATGCCTTCCATAAAGTCGTAACGCATCTCATCTGAATTAACAGTTGAGTCATACGTAGTCGAGCTTTGAATTAACTCACTACGCAAGATTTCAGCTAAATGTACCTGGCGGGATTGCGGCAACATCACGCGCTGCACCAACCGCATCACCGGCAAGCTCAGAGGCGCAGCCGACAGATAACCAGCCAACTCCTGTGCCATTGGCGAAGCAGTAGCGCGAAAGCGTCGCCAGCGTTCTTCTGGTGTTAGAGACTCAGACAGAGTTTGTGTTTTTGGGTTGGGCGATCGCGCTGGTTGAAGCGGCAGATAGAAAGCCGTTGCCTTACTACCACCTTTGCCAACCATTGCTTGCGTCCAGCGCCGCAGGGGTTCAGGCTCCAGGGTAATAATAGGCACAGGTTGACTGAGCATTGCTGGTGTGCGGTCTTCATTCCAAATATCGTCCCAATACCAGGGGCGTTCAACTGCTAATTTGGCATTATGGATACCAGGCGCTGGCGCCGAAACCGCAATCTGAATCGCGTCAGCCAACGCACAACTGTTCCACAGGTCCGCAGGCAACATTTGTATGAGTGTTACCATGTTGCGCATGTCCCATTGGGATAGTAGGTTTCCGGCAGCGCCGCTAGACCAGGCCGGTGATGTACAATCAGTAAGTATCAGCGTCAATCGTCGGCCCCTTGGGTCAACTAGTTCACTGGGCGGGCAGATGCGACCACGTTTGAACCCCTGCGCCGTAAAGAGTTGGAGCGTTGCCTGCTCTGTTTGTCCATCGCCCTTGGTACTCAACAGATACGTTTGGAGGGTGCGAAAGGCGCCCAACTGCTGGAGCAGTTCAATAAATTCAGCGATGGTTTGCTGCCAGATCGCCATGGTATGCCAGTCATCGATCACGATCGCAACATCGAGCCAACGTTCGCGACCAGGGCGCAATTGGGGAGTGATCCGGCCTTCCTCGGCCGCCTGTTCAGCCGTTACAACCTCATCTAATTCTTGTTGCGTGGACGAAGGAATCTTGCGCAGGATGGGACGTAGCGCACGTGCCAGCGCCAGTTTACCGGGAAGCGCAGTGGCTGCCGGTGAACGAAAAGAAAGGGCGCGCATGCCCTCTACACGTTGTTTATCATGGGTTGATGACTTAGGTAAATGGACTTCGGCTTGGGCAGAAGTTGTGGGCTGACCGGAAGTGCTTGCTGCTTGTTGATCTTTGGTGGGTTGTTGATGACGGTTTTGGGCAACTGCTGGTGTTGCCGGCTGTGGCTGCGCCTCAGGTGCGCTGGCAAGCGTGGACGCGTTCGGCGGCATGTCCATATAGGAAGCAAGCCACAGGACATCGGCGAACTCCTCGTCAGTCAAGGGTAAATGGCTGGTTGCCAGGGCATGAAGTAACGAATCAATCATCGGTGTTCAAACTCGCTAATCGCTTTCAAGATGATCGCCTGCAGCGTCTGGTCATCAATGTCCAAGCGCGACGGTTGACCATCACTCTCCAGGGTGCGCCGTGTAAAAAGATAAATCGCATTCAGGAGTTGGTCGGTGGCGATATACTCATTTTGCTCGTTGCGACGGATGAGTAGATGCTGAATCAGGCGCGTTACGCGTGCTTTATCGTCATCACCCAGATCATCAAAATGAGCCTTAACAATCCGCTCTAGTTTTTCATCAGTCGGCGCCGGCAAAGTCAACTGTAAACAGCGGCGCAGGAGTGGCGGCGGCAATTCCCGTTCACCGTTGCTCGTCAAGACAACGAACGGGAATTCCTTGCAGATTACCTTGCCCCGTTGTATCGGGATTTGTCTGTCGCTGTTATGCGTGTAGACCTCGACGCGCGGCTCAACATAACGGGCCAATTCAGGAATCTCAAAGCGCCCCTCTTCAAAGATGTTGAGTAGATCATTGGGTAAATCGATATCGCTTTTGTCGATCTCGTCAATCAGCAAGACGCGCGGCTTGCCCTGGCTATCAGCGAAAGCAGTGCCAAGTGGTCCTAACCGAATGAATTTGCCAATCGGTGGCGTCGCTTTGGCCTCTTGCCCACTCAGGTTTGACTCCTGCAAACGACCAATCGCATCGTAGCGATAGAGGGCTTCCTGCAGGGATGAGCGCGAGGTAATGGGCCAGACTAACACCTCACCCAGGCCAAGTTCGTGGGCGACGGCATGGGCCAGTGTTGATTTACCAGCGCCGGGTGGCCCGGTCACCAGCAAAGGACGACGCAGATAGAGCGCGGCATTGACCACTCGGCGTTCCTCTTCATCCACCTGGAAAAAGTGCTTTTGCACCCGGCGACTGGGTTGTGCCGGTTGCGCAGTATCGCCACCATTGGCTTCACTTTGGGCAAATTGTCGCCACGGCGGTGGTGGGGGCAATCGCGCAATCTTGCTTTCATCCCGCTCACCGGTGCCTTCGTAGATGTACCAGTTTGGCATATACCCTCTTTGGTTAGTCCGCTCATTGATTTGTCGCTCAGCCGCCGAAAGTCTGAAACCGTAACCAGTTGCGCCGAGCAAATCGTCGGTTTTCACACTTTGCACAGATGAGCCTTACTTGTAAACATCAGGAACCCGATCCGGATCATCCCAAAATAAGGCCAGTCGGTTGCCGATATGTTCGGCGGAATCCAACACTTCTGGGCAGGTCCGTAGATGATGCACAACCAGCGGCAAATTGTCGAGCTGTTCTTTACACAAGATGGCGCCTAATTCATCACGCACGTGCTGTGTCGTCAATTCTGCCTCGGCACGATGGCGCATCCAGGCCATGATTGGTACACCAGCGCGCAAAATGTGCAGCAATAAACTGGTGCGCTCTTGCTCATTGGCCCGGTGAACCGGAGGAAAGGTCAGGCCAAGACAGGTTGCCTTTGCTTTTGCCAGAATCAGCCGTTGCGCAAGGGTTGTCGCTTCGTGTGCGCCCAGCGGTTCAATCCACCAAATGTCCCGCTCATCCTTCAAGGTCTGAAATAGTTGCCACTTTTCGTGCCAGGCTTGGCGCCACTTGCTCAACTCGCGTTTGGCAATCCGTTCCTGGGAACGAATGACAATTTGATGCTCGCTGCAAAATTTCACCAGGTCGTCATCACTCACCCACTGATCGACCGGCTCAACCAGCAACTCCTTCGGCAACAAGAATTCAATGGCGGCCGGCTTCTCTTCATGTGTGCTGAGAACACGATGGAGTAAATTGGGGATCTCATGCAGCTTATAAGTACGATTGTAATGCCCTGAGGTATCATTCTCCTGTTTGTGCCAACAGGCAACGACGGTCCCCTCTTCCCAATAATACATCCGTACAAGATAGTCATGCGTCCCCGGATCCGGTGCAATCTCAACCAGCAAGGCTGAATCTTTGTTCCGCTCTTCTGCTGAATTCATCCGTTCTTCCAGTTGTGCGATTGCCGCGGGGTGGATCGTCAGTAGACCCAGATCAAGCGTATCCTGCCGCCAAGCGCGCAAGGCGTCAATGGGCATAGGGCGTGGTAGCCTTGTCAGTCGTTCAACAAATTCGAGAATCGGCGTCTCATTGTCCTGGCTATCACGCATCCCCCAAATCCAGGTAGTAAGTTGCACATCTGTCGTCGGTTGACTCGATTTCACAAAATGCTTGGGGCGACACTGGCGGTAAAGCAGGCGGATCTCATCGGCGGAGAGGCCAGCCAGGGAGACCAAATAGAGCAGCTTGCGGTAGAAGTGGTCGCGTAGCAGCACTTTTATCTGCTCAATCTGCTCTGTTTCCGCCGTAAGCTGATTATCGAGGTGCAGTGGAACTTCGCCTGCAGGGTAGATCGCCTGTTTGTTCTGCAACTTCAGGACGTTGCGCTTATGCTGAACGAGTAGCGCACGCTGGCCGTTGATCTCTTCATCAAGCGCGGCTAAGGTAATGGTTACCTCGGTTGTGGTAAATGTTTGTTGCGTAATAACACTTTCCGTTGTCATAGTTCTACCAGCGAAAGGGGATGCGGAAACGCTTGCGCAGCCTGGCCGAGCCAGGCCGTCGGTTGGATAAAGCCCTTCTCTTTGCAGTCAATTGGCCGCAGAGCGTATCACCAAAGATAGACAATAGTTTACTTGGAAGAGATGCAAGTTGTCAATGTTGTAAATCAATCTGAAGTTCAGTCGCACCTATGGCTACTATTGCCTGAACCCTAATTTTGACCACTTGCACCTACCGCCACCCTGTGCTACCATCCCTACTACTCGCAATTTCTACGCTTTTTCAAGGAGGTATTGACAATGGTGCAACAGAACGGGGCCGCCACGCGCCCCTACATCATGGACAAAAACATGGGCAAAGCCGTCGATCTGGACAAGATCGACCTGCCCACGACCAACGCCGACGGCAAACCGGTCATCGAGCTAACGCCGGAGCAGAAGTATCTCTTTGATTTACGCGGCTGGTTGTTGATTCCCGGTGTGTTGAGTGAATCCGACGTGGCCGAGATGCGCGACTTTGCCGTCCGGCTGCACCATGATCCGCAGTCGATCCCCGAAGTGGAGCGCAATGCGTTGGGCGGGCCGCTGCAAAAGCTGGCCGATCATCCGCTGGTGGTGGGCTTTATGAATGAGTTTGTCGCCTATCCGGGGCTGTCCAACCAGGATTGTTATGGCTTCCGCCAGGAGTCGTGCCACCTCTTCTACCGCACAGTGGGGCAGGGCAAATTTGGGCCGCACAACGGCAGCGGCCTATTGCGCTTCCCCGGCGACTCGCACACCTATCACTGCATTCCGGGCAAGGCCAATGCCGGGTTGGTGCGTGTGGTCTGGGAACTGAACCCGGTCATCAAAGGCACGGGCGGTACATTGCTGGTCTCCGGCACCCACAAAGGGGTCTACGCTGCCCCCGACTCGATCAACGACCCCGATTCGGGCATCTGGGAAACCTATGGCTGTCCCCCCGGTTCGTTGCTCTTCTTCACCGAAGCGTTGACTCACAGCGCCACCACCTGGACCAATGCCCAAAATGACCGGGTGGCGATCTTCAGTTGCTACAATACGGTCAACAGCAAGTGGCACCACTGGAATCCGTCGTCGGAACAGATGGCGCTGATGCCATCCAAACGGCGTACCCTTTACCGGCCCGTCCATGCGCAGGATAACCTGATCAACGGCGTCTATCACGGGTGAGGCTGGTGAGTCATTCAAGATTTGGACGCGGATTTTCGCGGAACCACGCGGATTTTGAGTTATGAATAATCCGCGCGGTTCCGCGAAAATCCGCGTCCGAAAAATCTGCTGTAAAGGATTAAGGGATAGATCATGCAGGCCAATGCCGTCGTTTTCGCCGCGCCCAATACAGTCGAGTATCGCTCTGTGACCTGCCCAGAGCCGGGGCCGCGGGATGTGGTGGTACGTGTCACCCATTCGTGGATCAGCAATGGCACCGAAGGCTCTTTTCTGCGCGGCGAACGCATTGCCGGCGACACCCCCTACCGCCCCGGCGATCCCTGGCCCTTTCCCATGGTAGCCGGCTACCAGAAGATCGGCGTGGCCGAGTGGGTCGGGCCGGAAGTGACGGACATTGCTGTCGGCGAGACGGTCTTTGCCGCGCTAGGCAAAATCGAGGGCATGTTTTCGCCGTGGGCCGGTCAGGTGTCGCCATCGATCAGTCCACGCGAACAGATCTGGAAGATCCCGGCAGGGGTTGACCCGTTGGCCTGCGCCGGTCTGGTCTTAACCCAAGTGGGCTACAACTGCGGTGTACGCGCACCTATTGGCATCGGCGAAGGGGCGGTGGTCATCGGCGACGGCATGGTCGGCCAGTGGGCGGCGCAAACGCTGGCCTGGCGCGGCGCCAATGTGGTGCTGGTCGGGCGCCATGCGGAGCGGTTGGCTTTATTTGGCGAAGGGCCATTGCGCTGTTGCGTGAACGAACGACAGCAAGATTGGGTGCAGGTCGTGCGCGAGCGCTTTCCCAGCGGCGTACAAGTTGCCGTCGATACGGTTGGTTCCGTTGCCGTCATCGAGCAGTTGATGGGCGTGATGAAGCGATACGGCCACCTTGTCTCTGCCGGCTTCTATGGCACCCAGGATCAGGTGGCCCTGCAACCGCTGCGCAACCGGGAGCTGTCGCTCGACCTGGTCTCCGGCTGGTCGCAGCCACGCATGGATGCCACGCTTAACCTAATTGCGGCTGGTCATCTGCAAACGTTGCCCTTGATCACCCACCACTTTCCCGTGGCCCAAGCCGCCGACGCTTGGCGCTTGATCGCTCAGAAAAATGAGCCGGTGCTAGGGGTCATTTTGGATTGGTAACAATCGGTAGGAGCGCCGCCGAATATCACCGCAAATCAGTGGAATTAGCGAATTTCTGCCTTGAAGCGATTCGCTAATCCCACTGATTCGCGGTGATAGGGACGAGCAACCAACGCCTATCAAGCCTTATTTCACAGAACACGACAGAGAAGCAACTATGCCAAATACAACAATGAAAATCCTCCAAATCCTGGCGCCGGGGCAGGTAGTTTGGCGGGAGGCGCCGATCCCCCAGCCAGAAGCGGGCGAGGTTTTGGTCAAGGTGGCGGCAATTACGACTTGTCCCCACTGGGATTTGCATTTGATGTCCGGGGAACCGATGTTTCCTGGTGTGCCGCTACCCTATCCCTACACGCCCGGCCAACCAGGCCATGAGATGGTGGGCGAAGTGGCGGCAGTGGGACCAGGCGTGACAGGCTTTGCGGTCGGGGAACGGGTGGCAGCCTGGCGCGATGCCGGCGCACGGCGCCAGGGCTGTTATGCCCAATATGTTCCCTTTCAAGCCGAAAACCTGCTGCCGATCCCGGCCCATCTGGCGCCGGAACAGGTGGCGTCGCTAGAACTGGCGATGTGTGTACAGGTTTCGTTTGATCAATTACAGCGGTTGGCAGCGGTGCAGGGCAAGCGCTTTGGCGTCAATGGGCTGGGGCCGGCCGGGCTGGTGGCCGTGCAAATGGCGCGGGCGTATGGCGCGGCCCAAGTCGTCGCCATTGACCCGCTGCCGGCTCGCCGCGATCTCGCCTGTCAGTTGGGCGCCGATCTGGCATTGGCGCCCGATGACGGCTATTGGACGACGCCGCCGGCCACCCCCTTTGCCTTGGATGCCGCACTGGATTGCACTGGCCTGGCCGTGGCGATTCAGCCCTTGCTGGCGCGCACGGCGGAGGTCGTTGCCCTCTTTGGCGTCCTGCGCGAAGAGGTGCGCTTTGGCTGGGAGCATTGGCGGCGCGGTTTCCAGTTGCTGGGCTACGAACGGCACAATCGACCAGCCGCCGAGCAAGCGTTACGACTGATTATCCAGGGACAAGTGGATCTGACACCGCTGGCAACGCACCATTTGCCGCTTCACCGTTACACCGAAGGCGTCGAACTCCTACGCACAAAGCAAGCGATCAAGGTGCGCTTCCTACCGTGGGCTGAGTAGCCTCACCCATTTTCAACCCCTTGACGGAATCGACAACTCATCCTATAACTGTATCCGACCTCTTTCCCTTAGGGTTCGTAAAAATATAACTTGCTACACCGCTCACCGCGAGTCCGTGACTCGCCCAGGCTGATTGCGAGTCACGGACTCGCGGTGAGCGGTTTAACTTATATTTTTACGGCCCCTTACCCTGTCACAAATGACCCTACCCTATTGAAGCTGATAGTTCTCTTCGCGCAACATCGGCCCCAGGAACTGACCGGTATAGCTCTTGGCAACGGTGACCAGATGTTCGGGGGTTCCTTCGGCGATGACGGTGCCGCCTTTGGTGCCGCCTTCCGGCCCCATGTCGATGAGCCAGTCGCAATTTTTGATCACATCTAGGTTGTGTTCGATCACCAGGACGGTGTTGCCTTTGTTGACCAGTTCATGCAACACTTCCAGCAGCTTGCGCACATCCTCAAAGTGTAGACCGGTGGTCGGCTCGTCCAGGATGTAGAGCGTGTTGCCGGTGGCGCGACGGCTCAACTCTTTGCTCAATTTGATGCGCTGCGCCTCACCGCCGGAAAGCGTGGTCGCCGGTTGACCGAGCTTGACATAGCTTAGGCCGACAGCGTTGAGCGTCTCCAGTTTGGTGCGAATACGCGGGATGTTTTGGAAGAAATCCAGCCCCTCCTCCACCGTCATGTTGAGAACGTCGGCAATCGACTTGCCGCGGAATTTGACTTCGAGTGTTTCCCGGTTGTAGCGGTTGCCTTTGCACTCTTCACACGGTACATAGACATCGGGCAAAAACTGCATTTCGATGCGGATAATGCCATCGCCCTGACAGGTTTCACAACGTCCGCCCTTGACATTAAAGCTGAAGCGCCCCGGTTTGTAGCCACGCGCCTTGGCTTCGGGCAAGCTGGAAAAGAGGTCGCGAATATCGGCAAAGAGACCGACATAGGTGGCGGGATTGCTGCGCGGGGTGCGGCCAATCGGGCTTTGGTCAATGTCGATCACCTTGTCGAGAAACTCGACGCCCTCAATGGCGGCGTGATGACCGGGGCGCTCCTTGGCGCGATACATCAACTGCGCCAGCTTCTTGTAGAGGACATCCACCACCAACGTCGATTTGCCGCTGCCACTGACACCGGTCACGGCAACAAATTTGCCGAGCGGAATGCGCACATCAACATTTTTTAAGTTGTTTTCGATGGCGCCGCGGATAAAGAGCTGGTTGCCATTGCCCTCCCGCCGAACCGCCGGCACATCAATCCGCCGTTCGCCGCGCAGATATTTGGCGGTGAGACTATTCTTATCCTTGACAAATTTGTTGCGTGGCGCCGAGGCGACGACATGACCGCCATGTTCACCGGCCCCCGGCCCCATATCGATCACCCAATCGGCGGCGCGAATGGTATCTTCATCATGCTCTACCACCAGCACCGTGTTGCCCAGGTCGCGCATTCCTTGCAGCGTTTCAATCAGGCGGGCATTATCACGTTGATGGAGACCAATGCTCGGCTCGTCCAAAATATAGAGCACGCCCATCAACTGGCTACCGATCTGCGTCGCCAACCGAATGCGTTGCGACTCGCCGCCGGAAAGCGTCACCGCTGTGCGGCTCAAGGTCAGGTAATCCAACCCGACATTGACCATAAACTGCAAGCGCGCCACAATCTCCTTGAAGACCTGATAGGCAATCGCTGCCTGCCGCGATGAGAGCGGGGCCGCTGCCGGCGTTACATAGCCGTTCACCTTCCCATTTTCTCGTGCTCCCTGTCCCCCGGTCTCCTTGTCTCCTTGTCCTGTCTCTTCCCCTTGCAACCACTTCACCCAGCGCAAGCTATCCCCCACGCCCATATCGGTGATTTCATAAATATTCTTGCCGGCAATGGTGACGGCCAACGCTTCCGGGCGCAGCCGTTTGCCCTGACAAGTTGGGCAGGGCCGCACGCTCATAAATTCTTCCAGCTTGCTGCGGATATAGTCGCTGCTGGTCTCCTGGTGGCGCTTTTGTAGGCTGGGGATGACGCCATGAAAATGGGTTTCATAGAAGCGCGTCTCGCCGGAGTTGCTTTGATATTCAATCTTAATTTTTTGTTCTTTGCGTGGCGGTCCATAGATGATAATATCGCGCTGTTTCAGGCTCAATTCACCCACCGGCGCGTTAAAGGGAATGGCAAACTGCTTGCAAACGGCGCGCAAAATTTGGCGGTAGTAGCCCTCGTTTTCGTCATCTTCATTCTGCCGCTGCCAGGCGATTACGCCGCCATCGGCCAGTGACTTTTCCGGCTCCAAAATCAGATCAGGATCAAACTCTTGTAAAGTCCCCAACCCCGTGCAGGTGGGACAGGCGCCATGCGGGCTATTAAAGCTAAAGGTACGCGGCTCAATCTCCGGCAAGCTGGTGCCGCACTTGACACAGGCAAAATGTTCGCTGTAGGTGCGCTCTTTGGGATTATCCCGGTCAGTGACATCGGAGACGCTCAAGACGCCGCCGCCCAACCGCAAGGCCGTTTCGACGGAATCGCTGAGACGGGTCATATCGGTGCCGCCCTCGCCGGTATCCTCATCGGTTGCGTGGCGCACCACCATGCGATCCACCACGGCTTCCACGGTGTGCATCTTGTAGCGGTCAAGATCGGGCACTTCATTCACTTCGTAGAGTTCGCCGTTAACCCGTACACGCACAAAGCCCTGTTTTTGCAGGTCTTCAAAAACATTCTTATGATGACCCTTGCGGTCTTTGATCACCGGCGCCAGGATCAGTAGGCGGGTGCCTTCCGGCATCTCCATGATACTATCGACGATCTGCGTCGCCGTCTGCTGGGAGATCGGTTCGCCACAGGTCGGGCAGTGCGGTTGGCCGACGCGGGCATAGAGCAAGCGCAGATAGTCATAGACTTCTGTCACCGTGCCCACCGTCGAACGCGGGTTGCGTCCGGATCCTTTCTGGTCGATGGAGATGGCTGGACTCAACCCTTCAATCTGATCAACATCGGGCTTTTCCATCAACCCCAAAAATTGGCGGGCATAGGCGGAGAGGGACTCCACGTAGCGTCGCTGACCTTCTGCATAAATGGTATCAAACGCCAGACTACTTTTACCGCTGCCGCTCAAGCCGGTGATCACCACCAGTTTGTCACGCGGGATCTCCACATTGATATTCTTCAGGTTGTGTTCACGCGCACCACGTACAACCAGTTTGTCCAGAGCCATAAAGTACCTCTCCAAAATCGTTCGCCGTCAAGTTGGGCTGGGCTGCGCTACTGAGGAATGGGTTCTATCGAACGCCTGTTCGTCTTTTGTCATTATAGATGAATTTTGCCCAAACCGCAATAGTATCAGGCTTTGTGGACAATTGTCTGTTGGGTGGATTGCCATTAGCGGGCGCGGGTTGGATGTGGCGCTGATCCTAATGAATTTTCACGACCAAATCCGGTAATCGTAGGGGCGTCCCCTTGCGGGCGCCCGCAAGGGGACGCCCCTACGAGGCTGCTTGCATAACTCCTACCGCTGAACAACCGGCAGAAAAAGTCCGGGCGCGAGGCTGCCACTGCTGCGCCCCGTTGTCGCCCAGATGCCGCCGCAGAGGGTGCCGGCCAGGCGGAGGCTGTTACTGCCAAAGGTCAGCACCCCGGCGCGCGGATAGCCTAACCCTTCGTTAAAGGCGACCCAAGTTTGACCGCCATCCTGGCTTTCCAGGAGGCCGCCGGCGCCATCCGCCGAATGCCAGCCGTCAAAGCGGCTAAAGAGCAGGTGATTGGCATCAGCCGGGTTGACCGCCACGGCCATGCCATAGACGCTGCCGTCGTCATTATCTTCTTCCAGCGGCAAGTTGGTGAGATTGCGCCACGTAGCGCCACCATCGCGACTTTGGTAGAGATTGCCATCTTCCGCCCCGGCGTAGATCGCACCGCCCCCTTGCGCCAGCCGCCCAAAGTGCCAACGCTCCGGTAAGACGCGTCCCCAGGTCACACCGCCATCCGGCGAACGCCATAAGCCTTGCCAGAAGGTCGCCACAAAGAGCTGACCTGCGCCATCGACCAACAGATCGTTGAAAGCCGTCGCCTCCGGTTGACCGGCGGTTGCTTGCCAGGAGTCGCCGTGGTTGGTCGATTTGAAGATGGCGCCACCATCATGGGCAAAGTAGAGGACATTGGGTTGGGTGGGATCAGCCGCGAGCGCGGTCTGCCCTAGCCCTCGGTTGCCATTGGGGGTCGCCTGGGTGAAGATGGCCTGCCAGGTGAGGCCATCGGTGCTGCGCAGAATCTGGGCATGGTTGCGCGCCCAGGGGGAAACGACCGTGTAGAAACGCTTGACGCCACCGCTCTTGGTGATCACGATGCGCCAGTAGTGACCAGCCAACTCGTCCCGCTGGTCAACGCTGGTCGGCACGACCATGCGCCAGGTCGCGCCGTTGTCGGTCGAGGCCAGTAGACCGGCGTCGAGGTGGGTGGCATAGAGTGTGTCCGGTTGACTGGCGGGGTGATCGGTATCGACCGCCAGGTCGGTGACGCAGGTGTCTTGCGCACCTTGGATGCTGTTGCGCCAGGTTGCGCCGCTATCTTCGCTGCGATAAATACCGCCCAGCAAGTAAAAGAGCCGTTGGGGGTTATGGGGATCAACGGCCACGCGCCAGCTTTGGCTAGGGTAGAACCACCAGGCGTCCGGCGGTGAGTTGACTGGATCGGTTTCCACATTGCCCTTGATTTCCGTCCAACTGGCGCCGCCGTTGCTTGTACGCCAGATCGCTTCGTGGATGACAGCGGCGTTGGCGGCGCGCTCTTGAGCCAGGTAAACGGTATTGTTATCAGTCGGGTGGACGGCCAGCCCCAGCACATGAAAATCATTGAAGGGCAGGTTGCCGTTGACCGCCTGCCAACTTGCCCCGCCATTGGCGCTTTTGAAGACGCCGGCACGTCCGGCAGCGACATAGAGCGTGCCATTCGGTGTGATCACCAGATCGTGCAGGGTTGGCGACGCCGGCAGACCGCCGTTGACCGGCTGCCACGAACCGGCCACGCCCCCTTGGGTACTTTTGAAAACACCAATGCCATAGAACGCGGCGTAAACCAGCTTCGGCGTCGCCGGATCAAAACGCACCACCATCACTGGCGCCGGGTAGCTGCCCGATTCAGGGTCAACAATCCCCGCGCCCGCGTTGGAGAAAAAGGGTTCAACCGTCGTGGTCGGCGGGGCGAGAACCTGACTCCAGGTGCTGCCACTGTTGGTCGAGCGCCAGATGCCTTTGCTGCGGCTGCCGGTGACAATCACGCCTTGCGCTTGCGGGTCGGGGGCGATGGCGTTGATCGTGCGCTGGACACGAAAGTCGATGCCGTTGGTTGCACTGTTCTTGAGTTGTTGCCAACTCAGCCCCGCATCCCGGCTAACATAAATGCCCGCTTTGTTGGAATTCGCAAAAGCGCCGACGCCAGCATAGAGCGTCTGCGGGTCAAAGGGATCGATGGCAAAGGAGGAGACTTCATAGTTGCCCAGCCCCAGGCTGCGCATCTCCCAGGTAACGCCGCCGTCGCTGCTACGAAAGACGCCGGCTACATCGCTGGTGGCGTAGATCACGCCAGCGTTGGTAGGGTCAAAGTGAAGGCTGACAAATGCGCCGGCGCCGCCAAAACCGGCTCGCTGCCAGATGACACGAGTCGGGCCGGGCGTTGGGGTGGCGGTGGCGGCTGGCGTCGGCTGTGCCGTTGGCGTTGCCGGTGAGTTGCGCACCAATTGCGCCGTGCCAAAGCGGCTTGGGTTTTCCCAGGCATCATCAATCGTGCCGTGCCAGCTTAATTTGCGATCACGGGCGCCCCCATCGTCGTCGTCATTGAGGTGGAGATCCAGCCCAAATTGATAACCATCAACGGCTGAAATACCCAAGCCGGCCAGGGGCAGGGAAAGTTCCAGGCGACTCCCGTTGGCGGTATCCACCTGCACGGCGTTGAGACCGGCGGGTGCAGTGGCTGAGTTCGCGCCCAGTCGTATCTGTTGATCCTGCCAGCGAAAGCCAAACTGGAAGTCGTTGACGCCGTCATAGCTGCTGCCGCGGCTGCGGTCGCCGTCCAGGTAGAGTTCCACGCCATCATCTTCCCACCAGTCAGCGCCGGAGTCATTTTTGCTCTGATTGTCCACCATTTCCACCAACAGGTAAAGGCGCTGACTGTCATAGAGCAGGCGGAACGAACCGGCGAGATCCGCCGGGGCAATCGGGCCGCCGACCAAAGCCGTGGGGATCGGGTTGACGGTCGCGTTGGCCCAAACGGCATCCACCACACCGTCAATCGTTGGCGGGGTCGTGGTGCGAAAGGCCGTCGCCGTGTCGGCA
Source organism: Caldilineaceae bacterium (assembly GCA_026645575.1). Next base: position 62,010 of record JAPKMW010000031.1, on the reverse strand, counting down.
TTACGGGCTTTGGCCGCTTTCGTCGTCAAACCTTGCCTTGATCCGGTTTGGGCCAAACCGGTCGCCGGCCAAAGCGGTAGAGCGATGACCAACAGCATGGCTACCGGTAGCCACCACAGATAAGCGAAAGAACGCATAGCTATAATCTCCTGAAAAACTTTTCACAGTAAGTCGATTTCGATGTCAGCGCCGATAAAGATTACATGTTAGGTGTAAGGTGTCCCAAAAGCTTAGGCGTTTTTAAAGAGTAAAATATCCATCCGTAGGCGCCAGATGATTTGAATGTTGTGAAGTAACCTAAAAAGGTGGCTCTTCTGTAGTAAGAGCCACCTTTTTATTGTAAATTTTATTGTAAATGACGCAATTTCTCTGGGTTGCGCACAATGCGAATCGTGCTGACGCCTGCTCCATTGATCTCAAAACTCATCACATTCTCAAGCTTGCCACCCACCCGCACCATCCACGCCGGTGCGCCATTCACTTCGGTCAATTCTACGCTGCTATTGGGGGGCCGTTTATTGTAGAGACCCATCAAGAAGCGCATGACGGTCTGCCGCCCTGCCAAAGGATGCGTCGCTGCCGCCGCTTTGCCGCCGCCATCAGAGCGTAGCTCCACATCCTCGGCCAGGAGAGCGGCAAAAGCCTCGCTGTCGCCTAGTTGCATGGCCGCGAAGAGTTTGCCGACCAATTGCTGTTGCTCCTGTGGTAAGGGGGTAAAGCGGGGACGACCGCTGTGAATATGCTTTTTCGCCCGGCTGTGCAACTGGCGACAGTTGGCTTCACGCTTGCCGACAATCTGGGCAATCGTTTCGTAGTCATAGTCAAAAACTTCGCGCAGGAGAAAGACGGCCCGTTCCACCGGCGATAACATTTCCAACAACAACAAAAAGGCCATGGAAATCGACTCGTGGCGTGCCAGCAGTTCATCAGGGGCGTCGGCGGTGAGCAACGGTTCGGGTAGCCACGGCCCAAAGTATTCCTCCCGCTTTACCCTCGCCGATTTGAGTTGATCCAGACAGAGCCGGGTGATAACCGTGCTAAGAAAGGCTTGGGGCGATTGGATAGCACCGGCGTCGGTCGCCATATAGCGCAAATAGCTCTCTTGTACAGCGTCCTCGGCCTCCATCACACTGCCCAACATGCGGTAGGCAATGGAGAAGAGCAGCGGACGTTGTTGCTCAAAGGTTTGTAGCCGGTTGTCCATAGCGCACCTGTTGTGATTGATCGGATTGCCCGCCGACAATTTGTCGTCCTTGCGGCCAGGTGTAGCTACCCGGCCAGCGTCGCTGCTGGTATAAGCTCCAAACCGTGTAGCGGCAGATCAACTCTTTAACGCGCGCCGCCACCCAACCGGTGATCACCCGTGCTTTGGGGCTGTCATTGGCTTTGACGAACTGAACAAGCCCGTCATGCCGCCCCAAGCTGATACACTGGAGCAGGTAGGAAAAACGGAAAGGCGCCGGCAGCGGTTGCTTCTTCAATTGGGCCGTCAAGTGATTGGCAACGTAGGCGCCCATCGGCATCGCCGTCGCACAGGCCATGCGCAATGGCGTGGCGGCGGCATCACCGGCGGCATAGATCTCAGGGTGATTCACCACCCGCAATGACTCATCCACCAGGATCCGGCCACTGGTATCAACGGGTAGACCAGAGGCCGCTGCCAGTTTTGGCACAACAAACGAACTGGCCCAGAGCGCGCCGTCAAAGGGCAAGCGCCGCCCACCGGTGCATTCGGCGGCGTTTACGGTCAGCCGTTCTACGGTCGTCTCTTCGACGACGGTAATCCCCAACCGGGCAAAGACCCGTTGCACATGGGCGGCGCCAGCGGGAGAAAGCGCAGCACCCAATTTGCCTCTGGTTGCCAGTGTCACCTGTAAACCGGGATAGCTTTCGGCCAACTCGGTGGCCGCTTCAATGCCGGTGAGGCCGCCGCCAATGACCAGGAAGTGTCTTTGCTTTGCCGCCAATTGTTTGGCTTGCTGCCGTAAACGCAGCACGGCGGCTTCATCGGCCAGCGTGTGGGCATAGTCAGCAACGCCAGGAACGCGACTGGTCGCGCTTGTGCTACCCAGCGCATAGATCAAATAGTCATAGTCGAGGGTAACATGGCCGCTTGGCGTCTGGACGGTGATCTGGTTGGCGGCTGGTATAAGGGCCGTACACCAACCCTGGACAAAGCGTACATGGCTGCCGGCCAGCAGCTTGATAAATGGGCGGGAGTTTGGGTGTTGACCGGCGGCCAATTGGTGGTGGCGGATGCGTTCGACAAAATGATCGCTGCCGTTGACCAAGATCACCTCGACCGCTTGCCGCTTGGTCTGTCCGGCAAGGCTAAGAGCGGCCAATGTTCCGGCATAGCCACCACCCAACACAACAACTTTGGTCTGTTTCGTCTCATTCATGATCAGTCGCTCCTTAATAAAAGCCAAATGGTATCGTGCGTGTCATACATGAGACGAGCGACCCGATCAATTTGTGACAAAGTGGTTTAACAACCATTTTTACAGACTACATCAATCACTGTGCGGATCGCCGCCACGACGACGTTTGGCTGTTCTTTGGGGATATTATGGCCGCTATTATCAACGGTGATCCGTAAACTCTGGGGGGAAAGCTTGGTCAACGTCTCCGGCAGGGTTTCTTGCAGCAATTGGTTGAGTTGGCCAGTCAGTTCCGGTGACAAAACACCTTCGCCCAACATCGGCACACCGGCTACCAGCACGAACAATGGTCGATCGCCCAGTGTCGTTACCGCTTGTAACGCTTGCGCCGTCGCTGGAATGTCAATGCCTTCCGGATTCAACGTTGGATCGGCGTAATCGCTTGTTACATACTGGCGAAAAATCCGCAATTGTTCATTCTCGTCAGCCGTCGCCGGTGGCAACAACGTCGCGGCGCGTTCCCACCACGCCTCATGCACCGCATCGACCAGAATGACTCCTAACACCTCATTTGGATATTCATGGGCAAAGTGCCGCACAAAGAGGCCGCCAAAAGAGTGACCGACCAGCAGATAGGGGCCACTTTCACCGGCGGTGGCCAATAGTTGGTGTAAGTCTTGGACAACCTCGGCGCTCGTGCGCGGGACGGCTGCCGGTGCGCTGGCGCCGAGGCCGGCGCGGTCATAGCTACAGACGCGCGCCAGTTCGGCCACCGCCAGCTGCACCCGTTCCCAACTGGTATGGTCGGCCCCCAAACCGGCTTCCAGCAAAACCGTCGGCTTTTTGTTACCACTGCAGGCGAGAAAGAGGGAACGGCCATCGACATCAACCAACTGACCAGCAGCAGCCACTGGCGTGGGTGTGGGTTCAGCAATGGGTGCGGTGGGTGTGGGCGCTATCGTTGCGGTTGCCCTAGGCGTCGGCGTTGGTTCGGCAACCGGCGTACAAGCGCCCAACAGAAGGAGTAGGGCCAACGAGCATTGGAAAAAGGTAACAGCAAATCCACCTCCTCTGACCCTCCCCCAAACAGGGGAAGGAACTGTCGTGCGCACCACGGTTCCTTCCCCAAGGCTTGTCCTGGTAGGATGGAGAGCGGGATCCCATTCTGAGTACGGGAGAGGTTTGTCAGTATGAAAAAAGGAAAAACGCGGCATTAGCTCACCATCGTTGCCAACGGTTGCCGGCCACGGCGAAAGACCCGCCCGGCAATCCGGTAATAATCAATCAATTGATCCATGGTCGCCCGCCACGAACGCCCCTGGGCATGTTTGACGCCATTGTCGGCCATCTGTTCACGCAGTTGGGGATTAGCGCGCAGCCAGCCAATCAGTCCGGTGATCTGTTCCAGGCGGGTTGGCTCATAGAAAAAGCCATTTTCGCCATCCACCACCGTATCGACCACGCCGCCGGCTTTAGCCGCAATCACCGGCAGCCGACAGGCCATCGCTTCTAGCGCTACCAAGCCAAAGGTTTCGGTGGTGGAGGGAAAGATAAAGGCGTCGGCGGCGCGATAGGCGGCAACCAAGTCAGCGCCACGTAAGAAGCCAGGGAAGACGGTGGGCGTGCCGCGATAATGGTCGCGCAACTGTTCATGGCTTGGCCCGCCGCCGACAAAAGCCAGGCGCACGCCCGGCTCGGCAAAGACATGGTCGCGAATCTCCTTCAGTCCCTTCTCTGGTGATTGGCGCCCTACATTGATGACCAGAAACTCATCGGGATGACCATCGGTGAGGCGGTTGCGCACGGCTTCGTCACGCGGGCCGGGTTGGAAGAGTTCGGTGTCGATGCCGCGTTTCCACCAGCGCACCCGACGGAAACCCTGGCGGCGCAACTCGTCGCGCACGGCGCTGGAAGGGCAAAGGTTGACATCAGCCTGGTTGTGAATCGTGCGCAGGTAACTCCAGACCACCGGCGCCGCAAAGCCGACGCCATAGTGGCGGGCATAGCGAGGGAGATCGGTGTGAAACGAGGCCACAGTTGGCACGGCTAGCTTCTTGGCATAAGAGAGACCAAAAGGCCCCAGCACAACCGGATTGACCATGTGGATTAGGTCAGGTTGAAAGGCTTGCAAGCGCTCCCAAACAAATTGACGCGGAATGTTGATCCGTAATTCCGGGTAGAAGGGCAAGGGTAATCCCTCCACACCAATGATTTCAGCGCCGGCATAGTCAGGCGGCGCCCCCTTAGGACCAAAAAGGATGACCTGATGCCCCTGTTCTTGGAGCCGCTGCAACATCAGACATAAAATGCTGACAATGCCATCGATCTTGGGTAGAAACGTTTCTGTGAAGAGCGCAATTTTGAGCGGTTTCTCGTTTGACATACCATAGCACCTTTGATTTCAACTTGCCATTTTTACCTACTCACTTTATGTTACGCTACCTTCTCATTTCCATGCAATTTTGCTGACCAGAGGTGTGTTATCATTTTGTTAAATATTGCCCCCTCGTTTATCCTTGAGAAGCCGCAACTGGCGCCTGGTCGATCTGTACCGGGTGATCGGAAACTGCACAGAAAAACGGATGGGCGCCCCGGTAGTCTGGAAAGCAAGACCCCATTGCGCCAGCCGGGACGCACCGATCCCACAGGAGGAGAAGAAAACGATGACGACAAAGGGAAAAGTGATTGTACTGGGTGGCGATGGCTTTTGTGGTTGGCCCACGAGCTTGCGCCTCTCCAACGAAGGCTATGATGTTACCATTGTGGACAACTTGTCACGGCGCAAGATCGATATTGAATTGGGTTGCCAATCACTGACGCCGATTGAAACGATTGAAAATCGGTTGGCAGCCTGGAAGGCTGTTACTGGCAAGACGATCAACTTTGTGAATTTGAATGTGGCGGAAGATTACCATGAATTGCGCGACCTCATCGCCAGCGTGCGTCCCAAGGCGATGGTTCACTTTGCCGAACAACGGGCTGCGCCTTATTCGATGAAGTCACCCAAGCACAAGCGCTATACCGTCGATAACAATATTAACGGCACCCACAATGTCCTCTGCGCCATTGTCGATGCCGGCGTCGATGTCCATTTGGTTCACCTGGGGACAATGGGCGTCTATGGCTATGGCACCGCCGGCATGACCATTCCCGAAGGCTATTTGACGGTGAAGGTGGACATTAAAGGCAAGGATCATGACATTGAAATCCCCTACCCGCCCCACCCCGGCAGCATCTATCACATGACCAAAACGCTGGATGCGCTCCTCTTCTACTACTATAATCGCAACGATGGCGTGCGCATTACCGACCTCCACCAGGGCGTGGTCTGGGGCACGAATACCGATGAGACGCTCATGCACCCGGCGCTGATTAATCGCTTTGATTATGAAGGCGACTACGGCACCGTGCTGAATCGCTTCCTGGTCGAAGCAGCGGTCGGTCATCCATTGACGATCTATGGCAGCGGCGGCCAGACGCGTGCCTTTATCCACATTCGTAACACGGTGCAATGTATCTCGCTGGCGATCAGCAATGCACCGCAGCCGGGCGAACGGGTGAAGATCTTCAATCAGATGACCGAAACCCACCGTGTCCACCAATTGGCCGATTTGGTCTCTCGTCTCACCGGCGCCGAGATTCGCTACTATGTCAACCCGCGCACCGAAGCGTTGGAAAATGAATTGGTTGTGCGCAATGATAACTTTTTGGCGCTGGGGTTGAACCCCATCAAATTGAGTGAAGGCTTATTGCACGAGGTGGTGGAAGTGGCGGCGCGCTACAAAGAGCGGTGCAACTTGGACAAAATCATCACCGACTCCCGCTGGCGCCAAGACATCCCTGTGGACAAAGTCGGCTCGGATAATCCAGTCTTGACCCGTACAACGGCCAACGGTCATGTCAAACCAGAAAAAGTCGCGGCGTAACGGCTTCCACTTTGCCTAGTGGAGCAGCGCTCGAAGTTAAGCGCTTAGGCAAGAGCTGTCCGCTTTGCAGCAGCGGATAGCTCTTGCCTATCGCTTCACACCCCTTCCCCAATGCTCAAAAAACTACACTGCTGTCCCATGTCCATTGGCACATCGCCATCCTTACAGTGCTTACATCGCTTCATCTTTGGGTTTTTCGGCGTTTTATCGGCTATGCACCGCTATAACTGAAACTGTTTACACGAAACAATGGATTACCGACAATTGTCTTGATACAATAGATTGACTGTACCGACAAAATAATGGAAAAATCAGCCATGATGACGCAGTATCGCAATGACCCGCATCCATACATTTCTGCCCCTGCTGTTGCCACGCGCCCGGCTTTGCCAATGTCTGAACGTATCTGTGAAACACCGGCGTTTTATTTTCCTACCGATCTATTGGTTGTAGGCCAGGATCACCTTTTGCACCCAAGTTTGGAGGCAACGATTGTCGAGTATCAGGTTGGAGTCATTCCCGTCAATAGTACCTCGACAGCAGTAAGTATCTTGAGCGACCACAATGTTGCAGCCGTACTCATTAATTTAAACGCACTCGGCGCCATGGCTTACGATGTTTGTGTTGAAATTCGCAATGCTTCACTTGTGCCCATCGTCATGCTCAGCTCTGACAAACGGCTGGAAGAACTTGTGGCAAGCTATGAAGCCGGCGCCGATCACTATATTGTCATGCCCTTTGCCCCAGCGGAGATTGTTGCCCGGATCGGCGCAACCAAGCGTCGTATGCATGTTGCCGAACCAAGCAGCGCCCACATTACACAAGGCGACTTGATCCTCGATCCCGTCCGCCAAGAGGTGTGGATCAACAACACCATGATCGAATTGACAACAAATGAAAGTCGCCTCTTGCATTACTTTGTGCGCAACCCTAACCGGGCTGTCCGTACGGAGGATCTACTGCAGTTGCTCTGGGGTGAAGGATCAAGAGACGACCTCAGCGTTGTACGGACGACGATGCACCGTTTGCGGCACAAAATCGAACGCAACCCAAGTTCCCCCAAATATCTAAAGACAGTCTTTGGGTTGGGCTACCGCTTTTGTGTCTGAAAAGTTTGTAGAATGGCTTGATGATGCGCGACCTGCGTGAGATAGCTTTGGCGTAGTTCGTCATCGCTAATTGTCGCCGCTTGTTGTTGCAACTGTTGGTAGGCGGTCAGCAGCAAGCGGTGCGCCCGGTCATCTTGATTTGCCATAAGAATCTGGTAACAGCGCCAGAGCATGAGTAAAGGCTCGGCGGCAAAATCGAGTGCGGTCGGCTCTTGCTCGGCGATGATCAACTCAATGGTCGCCAATGCCCCCGCCTGATCCCCCTGCTCGAAGGCCAGCCAGGCCAATTCTCCTTGCGCCGCACAGAGCCAACCCCGTTGTCCACTCTCTTGCCAAAAGGCCAACGCCCGGTGAAAGGCATCCACCGCCTGCCGCTTCTGCCCACGCACCGCCCAAAGCCGACCAGCATAGAGCAGCGTCTCGGCCAAAATAGCTTGATGACCGGCGCCGGTGGACAAGCGTAACGCTTGTTCCTGGTAGGATTCCGCTTTCTCATACAGCCCCAACCGAAAAAAGAGGCTACATAATTTCGCCAGCACCGCTTCTTCATAAAAGCGATCACTAACCCGGTGAAGAAGCGCCAGGGCCTGCTCCAAATAGCTGCGTGCTTCGTCCAAAATGCTCACGCTCAACAGTAGCGCCCCCAGCCGATAGAGGACTATGGCAATCCCGCTCTGTTTATCCAGCCGCCGGAGCAAAAAGAGCGCTTGTTGCAAACAATCCAAGGCTTTGGCAAAATTACCGGCTTGCTCATACAGTTCCCCCCAGTGGAGCAAGACGGTGGCTTCCGCCTCTTTCGCACCCCGCCGCTGGGCCAATTGCAGGGCTTGCCCGAAGCGATCTTCCGCCGATTCCTGGGCGCCAAGCTGACCATAGGCGATCCCCATATAGGTGAGCATGTTACCTTCCAAGGCGCTGCTCTCGCCCTGCTGCGCCCACTGTAGGGCTTCACCACCAACAGCCAGCGCAGCCCGGTAATTCCCACGCGCCAGCCAGAGCGCCATCACCCGGCAATGCCCCTCTGCCAACAAAAGCGCATCTTGACGACGGCGGCCTTCCTCGATCGCACGTTCAAAGCTCACGGCGGCATCGCCAAGATTGCCTAGTTTAAAACTCAGATAGCCTTGGGCCAAGCGCAGGCGCGCTAACAAGTGGTGGATGGCTGCTTGCTCAGCCTCACCCGCTGTTCGTTGCTCCTCGCACCATTGGCGTGCGTGCCGGATCAGGGTTTCACTCGCTTTATAACGCCCCATCAGCTCACTACAGAGCATGAGACCATCCAACCCCTTGGCTAGGGCGGTTACATCACCGGCAGCAACCGCCAGGAGCCAGGCAGAACGAATATTGTCAAATTCAAGGCGTAGCACAACAGCCGCTTGCCGCTGTTCCGGCAATAGACTTTGGCTCGTATGCAGCAGGTTCAAATAGTAATGATAGAAACGATTCATAACCAATCGTTTCTGGGTCGGCATCTGTTCAAGCTGTTCCGCCCCAAACCGTTGCACCAATTCATGCAGTGCAAAGCGCGCATCGTCGGCATAGCGCAAGAGCGATTGGTGAACCAGCGATTCCAACTGGAGCAGCGTGGCGCCAGTAATTGCCGTTGCCGCCTCCAGGCTAAAGCCGCCTTGAAAGACGGCGCATTGGGCAAGAATTTGCGCTTCCTCCGTTGTCAATAGTTGCCAAGAGTAGTCAAGCACGCGACTCATACTACGATGACGTGGCGCAAGATCCGCCAGATTAGCCGCCAAAAAGGCATAATTGTTGGTCAACTGTTGGGCAATGACCGCCACATCATGATACTCAACAAGCGCGGCGGCTAATTCAATCCCCAGCGGCAAACCCTCCACAAATTGGCAAATCGCCAAAACGTGCCGCTGGTTTTCGGCGGTCAAGGTGAAGCCCGGTGAGGTGCGCCCGGCGCGTTCCAGAAAAAGTTGGATACTATCAAAATGGAGCAACGACTGGTTGGACCAATCGCCCTCCTCAACCGGGTCAGGTGCGATTAAACCATCGAGACGATAAACGAACTCGGCTTGGAGGTTGAGTCGATGCCGTGACGTCACCAGCAATTTTAGGTGGTAGCAACTCTGCAATAATTCGACCAGAAAACCAACGCCAGCGCCAAGTTGTTCAAAATTATCCAAGATGAGTAAGATCTGTTTACCCGCAATACGGGCAAAAAGTTGCGACTTAAGCGGAGCCCCACCGGATAAGTCGAGATCGAGAACATGGGCGATCGCCTCAGCGAGCTGTTCGCCTACATTGCCATTGGCTGACAAGCCGGCTAACGGGACAAACCAGACCCCATCGACAAAAAGCCCCGGCCGTCCACCATTGCCGGCGGTATGAAACAGATGGTGTGCGCTCCGCCCTCCCCAGGGCGCGTTCTCATCGGTTTCGCCAAGCGGCGCCCCTTCGACAATGGCGTGCGCCACGTGTAAGGCCAACCGCGTCTTACCCACCCCACCTTCCCCGACAATTGTGACCAGCGGATAGGCGGGATCGAGGATTTTGTTATGGATGACCAAACTTTCATGGATCCGCCCAACCAACGGCGTCAATTGGCGTGGCAGATTGTGCGGCACGGTTGGGGTAGCAGCCCCACCTTCAGCGGCAAACGACGCGTGCCCTCCCGCTCGTCGTCGTACTTCCGGCGGCGCCGGCAAATTCAGAAACGTTTCTAGTGGTTCACCACTGCGGATCTGGCGATAGAGCGTCGTCGTTTCCGTCATCGGTTCGACACGTAACTCATCGGCCAGAATTTGGACACAGCTTTGATACTGCGCTAGCGCGGCGCTGCGCTGGCCGGCGAGCGCCAACAAAATCATCTGCTTTCGATGCGCCTCTTCGTTCCAGGGATCGAGCAACAGAAGCCGTCGCGTTGCCGTTAAGCCCGGTTCATACTCACCGGCGACAAGATAGCGATCAGCCAACAGGTGTAAACCATTCAAAACCAGTGTATGATACTCTTCGCGCTTTTGGCGCGCCCACTCATCAAAAGGTGCGGCATGAACGATATAGAAACCATCCAGAAATTCACCGTGATAGAGACCAATGGCTTCGCGCAAATCATCTAGCGTCGCGTCCCTGGGATCGGTTAGGACTTTACTCAAGATGGCGACATCAACCCAACAGGACTGTGTGCGATCCATCGCCACGGTTTGATGGGAAATGAGGAGATGATCGCCGACAAGCTTACGTAAACTAGCAATGACATCACGCAAATTCTTGCGCGCATTCTGCTCCAACATCTCCGGCCAGAGTAACGCCGCCAAGGCGGCGCGCGTGTGTGGGCGTTCGGTTACGGCAAGATAATAGAAGAGCGCTTCGGCCTTTCGCGTAATAAAACCACCAACGACCTTGCCGTCACGAAGTAACTTTGGCGCGCCAAGAAGGGAAAGATGCAGCACGCTTGTTTCAACTTTTTCCATTACGATCTTCTACTGAACCAGAAATGGCGAAAAAAGATACAAATAATTCGACGTTTCTTCGGCGCTGGTATGATATATTTGGCATAGTCTTGTGCGCATTCGATCATCGTCAGCAACAATCCACATCAACAGGGCAAAGTGCTGTCAAAGCAAGTCGGCGGGCGATCTAGTAGATGAGCGTAGCAGTCAAACCTGTATGATCAAAGCAGCCCACCGAAAAACAGACGAGACGTTGTTTGATTTATTTGCAAATCAACTAACTAAAACAAAAGAAACCAACCATGTCAAATTTAAGCTACACCCAAGTTGAACATTGTTTAGGACACAGAAGAGCAATGAGTGAACAAATCAAAAATGATACGCGCTTTGAAACAAATCGCCAGAAAATTCTGGACGAAGCCTATCGCATCGTTCTTCATCAGGGGATCGACCAACTCTCCATGCGGTCGATTGCGACGGCGGTGAAATCAAGTCCGGCCAATCTCTACGAATACTTTACCAGTAAAGATGAGATTGTCTATGAGCTTCATGTCAAGCTGCTTGATGACCTGGCTTGCCACTTGCGCACGGTCGATACGCACCAGGCACCGGATGAGTATCTAGAACAACTGGGCATTGCCTACCTCGATTTTGCCCAACGCCACTCGGCCTTGTTCAAGTTGTATGGACACTACAATGTCGAAGCGAACACAGGAGCAAAGGGATACCCCTTCCGCGCCGAAACAAACGGCCATCAGCAGGCGACACCCCCGTCACATCCGCTCTTTGAGATCCTCCATGGCGCTATCCAACGCCAGCTTGGCGTCAATAAAGCCTATGCCGGCGCGTCTCAGCCAACGACATATGAACAGACGATGGCCTTCTGGGCGATGATTCATGGGTATGCCACACTCATGTGGCTTGCCGTGCGCCCTGATTATTCAATCGCCGCCTGGCGTCGTCTCTTTCGCCAATATTTTGTTGCCGCCTAATGTTGCCAAGCAGAACATTTGTTTGTTTTTGCCAATTTGCCAGTTGACAAACTAGAACAAACGTGCTAATCTTAGAACAGTAGCAGAAAACTAGAACAGTTGTTCTCTATTAACTAAACATTAGCACAGTACTAGGCTCACACACGTTCCGTATCGAATGTTGCGAGCCTGAAAGAATCCAAGCCTGGTCTGAGCAAACTGTTTGTTACCCAAGGGTAACGGCATTGGCTCACCAGGCTTTTTTTGATTGGCAAACACTTTACCTCCCAGTTGCTCCGACGGCGCCACGAGGTGCAAAGGCACAAAAGCAGGGGGCTTACTATGGCATACCGAAGACGAACATTAGAGATGCAGGCGGACATGATTGAGGCAGTCCTGGCGCGCCACAAGGTTACGGGTCGGGTCAATGGCGGTGTAGTGACGCCACGCTTTGTTCGGTTTGAGTTAAGCACCAGCCTCGGCACCAAGGTAAGCAAAGTGGCGGCCCTGGCCGAGGAGATCGCCCTGGCGCTGGGCAAACGTGAAGCACGGGTCTACCGCCAGAATGGCTCGATCAGCGTTGAATTGCCCCGCAACGAAGTCGGCCCGGTGCGTCTCTTGCCGCTTTGTAGTCGGCTCACCACCGTGCCGCCTGTCACCGCCGTCCTTGGGCTAGAAGGCAATGGCACCCCCCTCCTGCTGCGTCTCAATGCCCCCGACGTCACCCACGTTCTGATTGCCGGCACCACCGGCTCGGGAAAAACGGCGTTAGCGCGCACGTTGCTCACATCGCTGGCCATGCACAATCGACAGAACGAACTGCAATTGATTCTGATCGACCCCAAAGAACGTGGCTTTGCCCCCTTGACGGTTCTGCCTCATATCTTGGGTGGGATTGCCTCAACGCCGGCGGCAGCGATTGAAAAGCTGCGCTGGGTGGCGCAGGAGATGGAGCGGCGCGATCAGAACAAAAGCAATCGACCTGTGCTGGTGGTGGCGATTGATGAACTGGCCGATCTGTTGCAGACCGGCGGGCGTGAAATCGAAGCGATCCTAACCCGAATCAGCCAAAGGGGTCGTGAAGCCGGCATCCATCTTGTGGCCTGCACGCAAAAGCCCACTTCGGCCTTGATCGGCAGCGCGATCAAAGCCAACTTCCCGGTTCGTCTCGTCGGTGCTGTCGCGAGCAAAGATGAGGCCCGCTACGCGTCGGGCGTCAGCGACAGCGGCGCCGAAAAGTTGCAAGGCAAAGGTGACTTCTTACTCGTTTGTAAGGGAGAAATGGTTCGCTTCCAGGCCGCCTGGCTTGGCCCCAAGGAACTGTCCCAAATCTGTGACGGCCTGCAATCGGGGCAACGCACCTCACGCCGGTGGGACAGCAGTAGCGTGGAGCAGCCGGTCATACCGCAACCGGTGCAAGCCCCAATCCTCGGCGGTGTCCGCAGTCTCTTCAGTCGCTTAACCGCACGGGTGCAAGTGTAATGTAAAATCGTTGATCTGTCCCTTGATTCCCAGTCCGCGCCCTGTCCAGTCAACCAATCTATCCCAGGTGTATTTGAGAGTGCTACAGGAGGCATAATGAAACGTCTATTTTTCTTGATTCTGCTCATTTTTGTGGGTGTAACCGCCTGGCGTATCAGTGAACGCTTGAGTGCTGATGCGATTGGCATGGCGCTGGGCGTCCTCTTTGGCGTCTTGGCCGGCATACCGGTGGCGCTTCTGGTGCTGGCTTCAGCCCGTCGGCGCGATACCTGGCAGGAGGAAGGGCAGAACCCCCATCATGGTGGATCACGCCGCTCGTTGGAGATGCACGGTCACGGCTATCCTATGCCGATGCAACAGCCGCCGGTCATTGTGTTGGCCGGCCCTGGCTATCCCGCCATGCAACAAGGCCATCAGCCGCCAACCCTGAATACGATGATGCTTCCTGGTCCGCAGGCCATGACCGGCCCGCAGGGGGGACAGCGCAGTTTCAAGGTGATCGGCGAACAAGTTGCCGATATTGAAGAGTGGTAGGCACAAGCCATTGTCAGTGCAGTTGCCATTCCCATCGGCATCAAGCTATGAAAGTTACATCCCAAAACCAGGAAGACCCATCTGTCACCCTGAAAGGGTCTCTGGGGTATTGTGCCTCCAAGACCCTTTTAGGGTGACAGGCGAACGCTTAGCTTTCAAAGTCCCCCTTAGAACAGTTGATGATTCGGGGCGCCTTCCGTCGGAATGTCAGTCGGCGACTGGGGTTTGACAGTATGGGTATCAAAGGTAAAGGTTTGGCCGTGGCGTAGCACATGCAGTTGGATACCATGTACACTGCCTGCGCCAGGATGTATCACGGTAGTCACGTCGGTGTGGGTAATCGCGTGACCATCGACAAGCAAGACGTTGTTGGCGCCAAAAACCTCCAGCGTCGTATCAGGATAGATCACAATTCCCGTATCCACCTCAATGTCAACACCCACCAAAAAGGGATTGTAGGCAATGGCGGTCAACAGCGCCGCAAGCTGATGACTGGCTGATCGCGGCAATGGTTCGACCGCCAACAGAAGCCGGTTCACCATCCCCAAACCGGGTGCAAATTGGATCAGATCGCGTTGTAACAGTGGCGTAGCGGCGTTGCTTGCGCTCGGCTGTGTCAAGATGTGCTGACAAAGGATGGCGGCGCTTGGCCCGGCCCCGGCAACGGTTTTGCCAACCGCATTGGCGCGGCGAATGGCGGTGGCAAGCTGGGTGCCGCCAATGAGCGCGGCCACATGGAGCGCGCTGGGCGCCAGCAGGAGAATGCCGGTGGCCCGTTCCACCAAGGATTGATGCGCTGTGTTTCGGGCGCTCTGCCGATCTGGAATCGGCAAGAGATCCACACTGGCGGCTTCCATCAGCCGGAGTTGGTTGGCGTAGACGCTGCTCTCTTTCTCTGTTCCCGGCGCAGCGCAGATCAGAATGCGCGCCCCGTAGCCGCCGGCTTCGTTCCAAAAACGTTGTAACAATTGTTCTTGTAGTGTGGCGCTGGTCGTCGTTCCAATCACGACAAGGGCGCCACGCGTGTAGCCGGCTGGCACTGGTGCAGGCATGATAGGTCTTCCTTTACTGAGTAGGCGTAGTCTCTTGCAGTTGGGCAAGCATCGCGGCAATCTGCGTTTGTGCTGCCGCCATCGGTGTCGGCGCCGTGACAAAAGTTAGCAGGAGCAGATGGGTTCCGGTCTGGTCGAGCATGGCCGCCTGATATCCGGCGATTGCGCCCTCAGGGCTGTTGCCATTGACCGGTAAAGTGTATTGGAGTGTGGCGAGGGGGATGTTCGCTTTGTGCAGGTCGTAACGGATGATTGCTTGTTGAACAACAATCCCGGAGCCAAGCGCCAGCCGGCTTTGCTCTAGTTCCATTTGTGCTGCCGCCAGATAGCTTTGTAGGGATAGCCCCTCACTCGGCACAGCGGCAGCGACTACGGTGAGCGTTTCTTCAGCAACCGGTAATTGAATGAGCGCAACGCGCTCTGTCACGGTTAAGGTAGCCGCCAGCGCGGTTACATAGTTGGCAAGTTGGGGTTGTTGTTGTTGAAACTGGGCAAGTTGACGAACCCACGTTGCATCGGTTGGGTAGAAAACCGGGGCGGAAGCGGGCAAGTTGATCTGAAAGGGCGCCAGCGTAATGGTGCTGGTTACGACCATCGCACTTTGCGGCACAGTGGTTGCCGCCGGTATTGCGGTAGCTGTCGCCCGCGCCGACGCCACGGTTGGCGTCGGCGCGGGCGACGAGCCACAGCCAACCACCGTCAGCATGAGCAGACAGACGAAACTAAGCCAGAAGAGTGATTGTTGACGCATAATTAGAGTGCCGCACTGGGGCAGAGATCGCTGAGCGTACACGCGGCGCAGTTCGGCTTGCGGGCGTCACAGACGTTACGTCCGTGGAAAATTAGCAGGTGAGAGAGGTTGATCCACTCGGCTTGGGGCGTGATCGTTTGCAGATCGCGCTCGATCTTTTCCGGGTCGCTTTGTGTGGTCAGCCCCAGACGGTTGGAGAGGCGCTTGACGTGGGTATCGACAACCACGCCGTCGGCAATTTTAAAGATCACACCCAGGACAACATTCGCCGTTTTGCGGGCGACGCCGGGCAAGGTCAGCAATTCGTCCATTGTCTGCGGCACCACGCCGCCATAGGCGCTGACAATCCTTTGCGCGGCGCCTTGAATGTTTTTGGCTTTGTTGTGGTAGAAGCCGGTGGAGCGGATCAAGCTTTCCAATTCTTCGCGATCAGCAGCGGCCATTGCTTCGGGGGTAGGGAAGCGGGCAAAGAGCGCAGGCGTCACCTTGTTGACCCGCTCATCGGTGCATTGCGCCGACAAAATGGTGGCAACCAACAATTCAAAAGCATTGCGGTGATGAAGGGCGCATTCGGCGTCTGGGTAGGCTTCATGCAAACGTTGGATGAGGGGCGTAATCCGTTCGGTGGCGGGCGCCGTCGCCGTTAAATTGTTGACTACATTCATAAAGATTAACCTTTAGATCCGGTTGATCACGGTTTGCGCGGTTTGGTTGGTAGTAAAGACTTTAGTCTTCGAGCCATCCCAAAGACTAAAGTCTTTACTACCAACCAAGTTTATTCAATAATTGTTATGATAGCGACGGCAACACCGGATTCGCCAACACGCGGTAGTCTGAGTCATCGATCCGCTGCCACGGGTAATGGATAAAGTCCTCGGTGATTTCGACATAGTAGTCGGGCGCCTGGTCAGGGAAGTGGCTGTTCATCTTTTTCCAGTGCAGCACAGCAATTTCCGGGAAGCCGCCGGCGCTTTCAATGCGTCCTTTGGCGGCCAGGACCGTGCGACCGTGATTCCAGAGATTGTCCACCACCAAAATCTTGCGCCCGGTCAACAAGTTGTCGGCGGGGAACTGGACAAACTTGGGCCAACTTAGGCGCGGCAGTCCGCCGGTCTGCGGGTCGGTAAAGAGAACGGCTGCCGTCAGGACGTTATGCATTTTGAGCGCTTCGGCGATCATACCGCCGGGGATAATGCCGCCGCGTGCAATCAAGAGCAGAGCATCATAAGGCGTGTCCAGTTTAAAGATTAGCTGGGCAATCAATTCTTCGGTGTCGTGCCAACTTAGGTAAACGTTTTTCATCCTGCTTCATCCTTGCCGTTCATTCACGCTGTGCGTTCGGCGATAGCTGCGCCGCCGTCAACGCCAGCGCAACGCCAATGGTCACGGTGCGATGGGCCAACGCCGGCGTCGGCAGCCGTTGGTAGCCGCGCACTAGGTCGATTGGCATCGTCTGCGGTTCCATCGTCACTGCCGGCGGTGGTGTAAAGGTAAGCGTGTAGGCGCCAATGGGCAACTGCCAGAGCCGGAAGTCGCCATTGGCATCCGTCGTCGTTTCAGCCACAACACCGCCATTTTGGTCTAGCAATTTTACATGGATTTCGCCATATCGCAAAGAACCGCCGAGGATGGCAGCGCCTTCCGGTCGCAGCACCACCAGCACAGGGTCATGGTCGCTGGCATGGGCCAGGGTTTGCAATTGGTGCTGATCACCTGCGGGAAAGTCGGCATTACTGTGAATTGGATCGACCAGCGTGACCAGTGTCGCCAAGGCCGGCGTCACTATGATGTGGTCTAGCACCTGGCTGCCACCGTTAAAAATATAGGTGTAGCGGTCCAGCGGCGGCAGGTAATCATATAGATGCACCAGAGGTGGTTGTACGCCTACGCGCAGCACTTCGACTGGTGTACTGGGATAGTAATCATTCAGGTCGCCCAACACCGTCACCAATGCCTGTGGATTACTCGCCACTTTCGCTTGCACCAGGGCGGCGACATGACGCGCCTGGTCGGCCCGTCGCACCGCGTTGACTGTTTCGTCCCCGGCTTTGCTTTTCCAATGGTTGTTCACGACCGTCATTGTGATCGGCTCGCCCCAGGCACCGGTCACAAGCAGATCAACCACCAGCGGCGGGCGGTCAAAGAGGGCATAATGACCACGCAGACAGTCACCGGTAACGGCAGGGACTTCATAATCTTTGGGGGAGCAACCCTGTGGCGCCGCAGCCTGCAACACTTGTACCTGGTCGCGCCGGGTAAGCACGCTGTTTGTTAATGGGAACTCGCTGCTCTGTGTGTTGGGGCCGGCTATAGCGGTCGCTTCATAGTCGAGTTGATAGATTTCGGCCAGGAAGTCGGCCAAATTTTGGGCATCGGCAGGCGTACCAGTCTCCTGGAGACCGATGATGGTGCAGCCGTGTAAGGTCTCCGCAATGGCGCGGGCGCGTTTGGCCAATTGCTGCTGATATTCACGCTCATCAGGGAACTGCGCACTGCCCCGCCCCAAGCCGTAGGCATTGAAGGTGCAAAGTCCAAATTCGTCAGGGGTGGTTGGTCGCCCTTCCTCCGGTTGGCGTTCGACGGGTGGATCGGCCAGGATCGGTTCCACTGGCGTCCCTAGCAAGAGGTGAAGCTGATACTTGCCAAAGTTATAGTCAAGAATGGCGGTTGCTGTGCGCCCTGCCGGTGTAGCGTCGCCAACGGTCAGCGTTGCGCCCCAGGAGAGTTCGGGCAAGATTGCGCCCAATTCATTGGTCAGATAAACGAGCGCGTTTAGGGCAGCGCTATCCGCCTGAAAGACGCGGCCACTGGGAAGATAGGCTTGTAGCATAGTCGGCAGCAACGCAAGTTCCATGTCACCGTCGGCAAAGTGCTTGGTCGGCCCCTGCACGGTGCCGGTGAGGTTGGTCACAGCTACCAGCATTCCTTCATAAGCTTCGTAGGGGATGCTTGGCGTCATCCCCAAGTGCGGTAATGGGATGGAAGCAGCTTGCACTGTTTGGCTAGGGCAGCGGTCGCTAGGGATGATGCTTTTGAGGCGCGACAGTTCGGTTTTTTCGTAGAACTCGGTTACCAAGGCGCGCGTCACCACGATACATTCGCCTTGGGTGACGGTGGGGCGCTTGTAGGTGTAGACAAAGATACCGTCGCTGGTAGTCGGGTCGCCGTCACCGATGGGGTCTTGCAGGTAAAAGCCGTCGCGCAATACCCCCGTGACCAGGCCATAGCTATCCACCCATTTTTCCGCATACGGCGAAACCAGGCCGTTGCCTTGCAGTTGATAGATCGGCACGATCCGTGGCTGGTTTTGGGCGCGCAAGGTGGTGGAACCGGTGAACAGGCCAGTCAACCCGTTGACAATGCCCAATAGCAGGCTCAGGCAGAGAAACAGTTGGTATGGACGATATTGCATAGCGGCTCCCAACAGAACAGCGCGACAAGACGTTGGCGCCGCCATTGTATCGTTATCGGTTCGTAAGGTCAAGTTTGAGTGTGGGACACTGCAGCGGATTTGGGTGGGAACGGATTTTGTGTGGCCGAGAAGGTTGTTGGTGCAAAGATAGGGTTGTATAATTGGCCGAATTGTAATGACCAAGTCCGGGTTGCTACCTGGGAACGCCGCTATCCTGGCGGCTGCCTATACCATTTGCCGCTAGGATAGCGGCGTTCCCAGGCTTAGTTGTCACGATAAGCGGGCTATAACAATGGCAGTCGAGGAGGCTAGAGACAGATGGAGCGGTTGCGGATGACGACCTGTATGGCGCCGGGGATGGATGGCTTTTGCCGCCAGTTGACGGACTATCTGGCAAGCCGGTTGGGGCAGGCGATTGCGTTTGTGATCGACCCGGACTGGTCGGAGCGCTATCGCCTACTCGATACCGGCGCCATTCAGATTGCCTGGATATGTGGTGCGCCTTATGTAGTGCGGCGACCGCAGGGGCAGATCGCGCTATTGGCGGCGCCGGTCTGGCGGGGCGACCATTATGGCAATCAACCGGTCTACCACTCTGACATTATGGTGCATCGGGACCATCCGGCCCAACACTTTGACGAGTTGCGTGGGCTGCGCTGGGCCTATAATGAACCGGGGTCGCTCTCCGGCTATCATGTGATGCGGGCGCACCTGGCGCGCTTAGGCGAAGGGTTGACATTCTTTGCAGAGGCAATCGAAGCCGGTTACCATCGCCGGGCTTTACAGATGCTGGTTGCCGGCGAGGTGGATGTGGCGGCCATTGACACAACCGTCTTTGAACAGATTGTCCAAGAGCAGCCGGCGTTGCACGGCGTCGTGCGCGCCCTAGGACGGCTCGGCCCCAATCCGGCGCCACCGTGGGTTATTCGCATCGAAGTGCCGGTCGCCCTGCGCGAAGAAATGACAACGATCCTGGCAACGATGAGCGACGATGTGGTCGGCGCCGCCCTGCTGGCAGCATCACCACTTGCCCGTTTTGCCCGTGTCGGTGATGCCGATTACGCCGCCGCCGCAACGATGGTCGAGCAATCGGCCACCTTGGGCTAAGGCGGTTGGCGTTGCAGGTTTTTTGGGGCGCCGCTAGGGCCGGTACAAGATGCGACCGCAACTGGTGCAACTCACCATTTTGTCGCTTTGGCTGCGCAGCGTACTCATGACGCCGGAGGGAATCCGCACATGACAGGCGCTACAGTTGTCATTTTCGACCGTGGCAACCGCAATGCCGGCTTTGCGGTCACGCAAATAGTCGTACTGTTGTAAGAGCGCTTTATCCAGGCTTTCAGTCAGGGCGTCTCGCTGTTTTTTGAGATGGAGATAGCCCCGTTTCAGCTTGTTCTCTTCTTCGGTTAATTCGGTTTGACTGGCCGACCAGGCTTCTTGGATCCGTTGGAGTTGATCATTGGCGGTAGCCACTTGCCCATGCAATTCTTCATTTTTCATGAGGGCTTCGACCGAGGCGGTTTCGAGGGCACTGCGTTGACGTTGGAGGGCTTCAATGCTGGATTGGAGCGATTCTAATTCTTTGGGGTTGCGCACCTGACCACTCATCAGGCGCTGTTCACTCTCTTTGATGCGGTCGGCCAACGATTGCGCTTCCAGTTCGGCGCTCTTCTGTTTTCCGTGCCACTGCTGTTGCTCCTGTTGCAACGTTTCAGCTTGGGTGCGGGCGCGCTTCAGGTCATCACTTTCCACGAGCAGCGTCTTCAACTGGGTCAACCGTCGCCGCACCTTCTGCGAGGTGACATCAATCTTTTGTAGTTCGTATAACTTGGCAATGTCGGCCATTTACAACCCCTTCCCTGCATTTGCTGACAGACTGCTCGACTGCGCTTGGCAGATTCTGCTGGCGTCCCTGTTTCGATTGGCAAACGATGTCGGTTTCCGCTGCTTGAACGCCATAGATTATAGCATCCACACGACGCCAACCCAAACTGCGAGTAAAGCGAGTGCATTGCATGGGACAGATGGCGGTGCTGCCGTGGGTATGCCGTTTGTCCCATGCAACGCACTCGCTGCTTTTGGTTTGGCGTCAGTTGGAGTTAATGCTATACTCGTAACTACTGTTGGTATAGGATGTAGCTGCTTTTTCCTACGCCAGCTTTCCGCTGTGATCTGTGGCTGCGGATATGACTCGGGCTGAACAGTGGCAGAAAACGATGTAACAAGGGGATCATTGTCGGTGATTCGGATTATGGTAGTAGAAGACCACCCGCTGCTCATCCAAGGGTTGCGCCGGGTGTTGGAAATTGAAGACGATCTACAGATCGTGGCAGAGGCAACGGCCGGCGATGAAGCGGTGCGGTTGGCTGTTGAACTGACGCCCGACGTGATTCTCATGGACATCAATCTGCGGGGCAAAAATGGCTTGCAGGCCACCCATGAGATCAAGCAAACCTATGCCATTGATGAAACGGCCGTGATCGTCTTGACGGCGTATAACGATGATGAGCAGATGCTGCACGCGCTGCGCGCCGGCGCTTCGGCCTACTATCCCAAAGATGTGCAACCGAGTGAGTTGATTCCTGCTATTCGCACTGTCGCCCAGAATCGTTATTTCATTAACGGAAAAGTGTTGAATAAGACCGAAGCCTACCGGTGGCTGTTGGCTGAAATGGAAAAGTTCACCGTTGTCGCCGATACGGGGCAGGAAACCTTTGCCCCACTGAGTCCCCGTGAGATGGAGGTGTTGGTCTTGACTACCAAGGGCGCCAGCAACAAAGAGATTGCCGGCGCCTTGAGCATCAGCCGGCAGACGGTGAAGAATCATATGAGTAGCGTCTTACGCAAGTTGGGCGTTGAGGATCGCACCCAAGCCGCCATTCTCGCCCTCCGCCGCGGTTGGGTGCGCATTGAGGATTTGGCGACCTCGGCGTAAGAGGAGGCGCAAAAGGAGTAGTATTGAATGTCACGAATGCCGTCAAATCGGAGTGGGCAGGGCTTTATTGAGTATGCCTTGATGATCATTCTGGTGGCGATTGTTTTGCTCTCAATTCTTCTGATCCTGGGCGATGATCTGCGCACCTTTATCAATGACTTGTTGTTACGCTGGTTCCCCACGGCCTAAGCGCCATTCCTACTGCGGAGTTCGCAGTGGGGGAACATGATACGACGAATGGTTGAGACGTAACCCGTCACAAAACCGTAGTAGGTAACGCCATTTTCATGGTATGTTGGTTTGAACTGATCGAAAGTTCTGGCCTAAAGTCAGATCAACCAGTCCACCGGAAAGGCGAATTTTGAACGTTTCCACATATGTGGCTGGCGGTAGAGGGCCGGCAAGCCACCTGGCGCTTAGCCACCAACTACGCCGGTTACAGACGGCGCTACTGGATCTACTCTTTCCACCCCGTTGTGTTGCCTGTCACCGGGCAGGCGCGTTAGTTTGTGCGGCCTGTGCGCAAGCGGTTCTCCCGGTTGGCCCTACAATCTGCACCAGTTGCGGTCGCCCACAATTGCATTCGGTTGCCCGATGTCAACAGTGCCAACACTTGACTAGCGACCCGCTGAGTGGGGTGCGCATTGCCGCACTCCACGCCTCGCCACTGCGCGAGCTGATCCACGCCTTTAAATATGAGCAACAACCGGAACTGGCGGCGCCCTTGGCGCGTTATCTAGTTGCCCTCGTGCAAACCTTACCGTGGTCCGGCGTTTTCCCGTCAGTTGACGGGGTTGTACCTGTCCCCCTGTATAGTGTGCGCCACGCAGAACGGGGCTATAATCAAGCTGAGTTACTTGCCGGCGCCTTTTGCCATCGTGTACAATTACCCTTATATGCTGGCTGGCTTGTACGGCAGCGCTCCACCCAATCCCAGGTGGGCCTCACTGCCGGCGAGCGTCAGCGCAATGTTGAGGATGCGTTTCTTGCCACCAATGCCGTATTCGGAAAACGTCTTTTACTCATTGATGATGTCTATACCACCGGCGCCACCATGCGTGCGTGCGCCCAGGCGGCGTTAGACGCCGGCGCCGTTGCTGTCTATGGCTTGGCGTTGGCCTGCCCCCGTTGATTGTTTGTAAGCCGGTAGCAACCAATCGTGAGACAGTCAGTCAGTGAAACAGTCAGTCAGTCAGTGTTCACTGATGTACTGTCCTACTAATTCACTGTCCCACTGGTAGCCGCTACCGTTTTCTCAAAAACCGTTATAGTAAGGAGAAGGACCATGCAACTCACTGTTCACGGACGCCATCTGGAAGTGACGGATTGGATTCGTCAGTATATCGAAAAGAAGGTCAATCGCCTGGAGCGCTACCTGCCGCAGGTGCAAGAGCTGCGCGCCGAACTCACGCAGAGCGAGACGCGCGCCGCCGCGGACCGATATACAGCCCAGATTACCCTTTGGGCGAATGGTCAAATCCTGCGCGCCGAAGAATCGACCAGTGACATCTTCGCCTCGATTGACGCCACGATCGACAAAATGGGGAATCAGTTGCAACGCTTCAAGGGGCGGCGCTTCCAAAGTCGTCGCCGCGCGGCGGCTGCCGCCAGCATGGAAGCCGAAGTGGCGCTGACAACGGAGGAGAGCGAACCGGATGAGGAAGAAGGCAAGATTATTCGCCGCAAGCAATTCCCCCTGGCGCCCATGAATGAACAGGAGGCGCTCGAACAGATGGAGTTATTGGGTCACGACTTCTTTGTCTTCTTTAACCCGGAAGTCAAGGCCGTCAACGTGATCTATCGCCGTCGCGATGGCGACTATGGGCTGTTACAGCCGACGATGGTCTAGCAGTCGCGTAGTCGTAAAGTCGTAAAGTCGCGTAGTCGCGTGGTCGTTCAGTCATCAGGTTGCAAAGTCAATCCTGACTGATTCCAGACTTCACGACTACGCGACTTTACGACTACGCGACTACACAAACCGGATTTCCTCAACTTTTCGTACCACATCACCCACATAAAGCCAAGAGACCTGGCGCAGGGTCAAGGCTTGATCAAAGTCCGTCAGCGCCGAGACGCCATTCGCCGGCACCACGACATGGAACCAGCGCAGCCCCGCCGAGGCGGCGGTGTGCAGCACACAGATGCTGGCAACTGTTCCCACAATCACCAAATGTTTGACATTCCAGACACGGGTCAGATAGTGATCGAGTGAACTGTCGTAAAAGCCGTCATAGCGGCTTTTGGGGCAGACGAGATCATCGGCTTGGGGCGCCAACTCATCAATAATCTGCCAGCCCCAAGTGTTGGCGCGACAGTGGACAGGCCAGATGCTCCATTCGCGGTCGCCTTCGTAATGGGTGTCTTGGGTATAAGCCACCCGCACCCCCTGCGTTCTGGCTTGGGTGAGCAGTTGTTGAATAGCGCCAACCGTTTCGATGGCCGCCGGCACCACCAATGTGCCATTGGGCTTAACAAAATCATTCTGCATATCAACCACGACTACAGCGCTCTCTTGCGCCGGCAATTCAATCACTGGCTTGAAGGGGATCGCCGGGATTTCGACCTGTTCGCCGGCAACAAATTGTAAACTCATCTGCTTCTGCTCCTTGTCTACCTGAATCGACACGCTGATTCACGAATGAGACTCACCCTCAGGGTTAATGTAAAATAGACACTAACTTAATATTCTCTATTATCCTTGATTTTGTCAATTTTGTCCAGCGCCATTTGTCGCGATTGCGATTTGTAAACGGGCCTTGTCTGTTGCGCGGAAAATGGCCTTCTCTGTGCTATACTTGGGGTAATCTAGGACAGACGCAACTTTTGTTTATGCGACACGTAATAAAAAGCTGACAAAGTGGCTATCGGTAACGGCGCACTGGCGTTGTTACAAAGGGACAAGGGGTTCAACTTGCAACGGTTATTAACGCAGGAACAAGACGAAGTTCTGCAACGGGAACGGTCAATGTTGGAGGAGTTGCGGCTATTGCTGGCGCGCCTTCATGCGGCGGAGGCTGATCTGGCGCTGCTCAAGGCCAGCAATGCCCAAATGCAGGAACTCTTTATGCTGGTGGTGGTGGGTGAATTTAACGCCGGCAAAACGGCCTTTCTCAACGCCATGTTGGGCGAACGCTTGCTGACCGAAGGCGTGACGCCGACCACCAGCCACGTTCACATCTTGCGCTATGGTGAACAGTTCCAGCAAGAGGTAACGCCCGATGACATCCTGTTGCTGCACTTGCCGGTCGAATGGTTGCGCGATATTAATCTGGTCGATACGCCCGGCACCAACGCGGTCATCCAGCGCCATCAGGAGATCACCGAAGAGTTTGTCCCGCGCAGCGATCTGGTCCTCTTTGTCACCAGCGCCGACCGCCCTTTTACCGAAAGTGAGCGGCTCTTCCTGGAACGTATTCGCCAGTGGAGCAAAAAGATTGTCGTCATTGTCAACAAGATCGACATGGTGGACGAGCCAAGTGACCGGGAGAAGATTCTTGATTTTGTGCGCGAACATGGGCGCGCCCTGCTCGGCGCTGATCCCCAAATTTTCGCTGTTAGCGCCCGCCAAGCTTTACAAGCCAAGCAAGAGGCGCGCCGACATGATGCAGCGCCGACGGGTGACTTGTGGCAGGCCAGCCAATTTGCCTCCCTGGAAACGTTTATCCTGCAACAATTGGATAACCGGGAACGGCTCCGGCTGAAGTTAGAAAACCCGTTGGGGGTTGCGCGGCGCTTGATCGAAAAGTATCTCCAAGTGATCAATGAGCGCCAGACCATCCTCAAGGGCGATTTTGAGACGCTCGATACCATTGAAGAGCAGTTGCTGGCCTATACCGATGACATGCGGCGCGACTTTGCCGCCCAGCGCAGCCGCGTGGACAATGTTCTTTACGGCATGATCGAACGGGGCGACCGCTTCTTTGATGAGACGTTGCAACTGACGCGGGTGATGGAGCTGGTCAACAGTGAAAAGGTGCGGGGTGAATTTGAACGCACGGTGGTGGCCGACACCAGCCGCGCCATTGAACGTCATGTCAGCGAACTGATCGACTGGGTCGTAGACAAGAATTATCGCCAGTGGCGCTCCGTGGTAGACTTTATCGGGCGGCGCGCCGCGCACCATACGGACCGCATGATTGGCAGCGTGAACAGTGAATTTGAGATTAATCGCCAGGCGCTGCTGAAAACGGTGGGTGAAAATGCCCAACGGGTGATTGAGGGGTACGACCAGCAGCGCGAATCATTAAAGCTGGCGCAGCAGGTACAGACAGCGATCTTCCAGACGGCTGCTGTGCAAGTGGGTGCGATTGGGCTGGGCGCTGTCTTGGTGACGCTGCTCAACACCTGGTGGCTCGATCTGACAGGCGTTCTCGGCGCGGGGCTGATTGCGGTCATGGGCTTATATGTGTTGCCCTACCGCCGCGACAAGGTCAAGGCAGAGTTACGCGAGAAAGTCAACGGCTTGCGCACCCAGTTGGATAATGCGCTCACCCAACAATTTGAAAGCGAACTAGAAGAAAGCCTGCGCCGTATCCGCGATGCCATTGCCCCGTACACTCGCTTTGTGCGCGTCGAACGGGAAAAGCTGGAAAAGCTCGACGCCGAGTTGCGGCTGACCAAAAGCACCATCACGCAGTTGCGCCGCGATATTGAAACATTGTGACATCGAAACCTTATGAGCGCACCAGTAACGATTTCCCTGGCTCCGCTATCGCTGGAATGGCATGTTGACGCCCTGCAACAGGTCTACCTGGCGACGCCCGGCTATTGGGCCATGTATAATTTGCTGACGGCGCCGGCTGGTCAAGCTGAAAGTGATCTACGCACTGCCGCCGAGACGCCCGGTCGCACCATAATGGGCATCGTCCGTCGGGTGGAGAGTGAAGCAGCAGGCGGTATCGGCGTTGAATTGATCGGACTGATCGACTTTCGCCTGCACTGGCCTAACGAGCAGATTGTCTCTATCGGCATGATCATGGTCGCCGAACCCTATCAGCGGCTGGGGGTGGCAACACACGCCTGGCAGTTGCTCAAACCCTGGCTGGCAGCGCAAGGCCAGATGGGACAGGCACGGGTAACGGTTGAACAATTTAACCCCGGCGCGTTAAAATTCTTCCAAAGTTTGGGCTTCACCTTGACGGGTGAGGCCAACCGCATAAAGGTAGGCGACAAGTTTGTGCGGTTGTTGGCAATGGAACTCCCGCTGATCTGAACATAGCTTGAGTCGATGCTCACCGCCACGCCATCTACAGCATACTTGGGGTTCGTTCCCGCCATGAAGCCACTCGCTTTGCTATAGAACATCATCTACTGTGTTTTTGGCTGCCAAACGACATAGTTACGGCCAGGAACACGCTGGCGCACCCTATACAAAACCCTACCGCTCTATCTTTCTCTCTCCAACATATCGTCGCGGAAAATCGGCATGAGCCGGCTACGTTGATAGCGACATTTGCGCGTCCCAGTTAGGAGTTGGTCGCACTGATGCGCCAGTTGACCGGCGCCTACATTGGAGTTTGCAAGGAAAAATTCTCTATGTAAGGTTTGAAGATAAAAGTAAATTGGTGTGATCCAAGTTGGCGCGGCTTGCGTCAAACAGATAGAAGTGCAAAAGTGAGTAGAAAATGAGCAGCTTTTGAACTGGTAAGTGACCAGAACTTCGCACCATAATAAAGCGCAAGTAGAGAAAAGTATAACCTTATCTCTACCCGGCGACTGTATCGAGTTAGGTAAGTGATAGGCCAAACACTCTGTAAAGTTCATTTGAAGATTTTATTAAGTCTTTTGCGAAGAGTGGGAGTATCCATCATTTCCTTGACCGGTAAGTCCAGGCAATCATTCGTATCGACTTCCCCTCTACCATAGTTGAAGTGAGGAACGCCCATGTTGGCACAAATGTTGGCAAGCGGCCGGTCCACTGTGACCCGGACCAAGCGAGCATCCTTTCTGATTGGGTTTACGCTGACGCTGATTCTCCTGCTACCCAGCAGAGCGCTGGCCCACCCGCTGGGCAATTTTACGGTCAATCGCTATAGCCGTCTGACCGTCGAGCAGAACCAGATCCATTTGACCTACATTGTAGACATGGCCGAAATCCCGGCGCACCAGGAGCGCACCCGGATGGATGCCAACAGCGACGGCACGGTCGATCAAGCCGAACAAGATCGCTATATGGCGCAACTGCTAACAACCTTGCCGACCCAACTGGAGTTACAACTGAATGGGTCAACTCACCCCTGGACACCGGTACAGCATGAGTTGACCTTCCCCACCGGTCAAGCCGGGTTGCCAACCCTGCGGTTGGTGACAGAATGGTCAACACCCTTTGACGCCCAACCTACCCTTTGGCAAGCCGAGTATCAGGACACGACTTATGCTGATCATATCGGCTGGCAGGAAGTGATCGTCCAGGGCAGCGCCGGCGCTCAGTTGGAAAGCTCCTCCGTGCCGGCCAGCGATGTGAGCCAGGCGTTGCAAACCTACCCTGATAATTTGTTGCAATCGCCCCTGGCAGTGAATCGGGCCAGCTTTCAGTTTACGCCAGTGGCCGGGGCAGCCGTGGAACAGTCAACAACTGCCGCTGCGGCCCAAAGTGCGCCAGTCAGCGCCGGTCGACCGGCCGATCCCTTTGCCGAGTTGATCAATGTGACGACGGTCACACCGTTGACCATCCTGCTGGCCTTGTTGGCCGCCTTTGGCTGGGGCGCGGCTCATGCCTTCTCGCCCGGTCATGGCAAGACCATTGTCGGCGCCTATCTGGTCGGCTCACGGGGGACGGTGCGTCATGCGCTCTTCTTGGGCCTCACCACCACCATTACCCACACGGCAGGCGTCTTTGCTCTCGGCTTTGTCACCCTCTTTGCGGCTCAGTTTATTCTGCCAGAGCAGCTCTACCCCTGGCTCAGTATGGCATCGGGCGTTCTTGTCGTCGTTATCGGGGCCGTCATGATCAAGGATCGGTTACATAGTTTTGTCACTGGTCAAAATCACCATCATCATCACGGCCATCATCACCATCATGATCACAGCCATGATCACAGCCATGATCACAGCCATGATCACAGCCATGACCATCACCATCATGACCATGATCACCATCATATGCCGCCAGGGGTGGATGGTTCACCAATCACTTGGCGTGGGTTGCTGGCGCTTGGCATCTCTGGTGGTCTGCTGCCCTGTCCCTCGGCGCTGGTGTTGATGTTGGGCGCCATTAGCTTGCAACGGGTCGGCTTTGGCCTGGCGCTCATTGTCATGTTCAGCCTGGGGCTGGCCAGCGTCCTCACCGCCATCGGGGTGGTGCTGGTCTATGCCGGCAAGTTCTTTCAACGCATCCCTGAAAGCGGCCCCCTCTTCCGTTTTGTCCCAGTCGCCAGCGCATTGTTTATCACTGTTGTTGGGGTTGGCATTACTGTCCAAGCACTGATGAACATCGGCATCTTTACGTTGGGGTAGGTAGTTGGTAGGTTCGTTGGTTGAGTAGGTGCTTATTCCTCTAAGCAACTACTCAACAAAGACACAAACAATCGAACCAACCAATAGATTCCCAAAACACAAAAAGCGGTCGGCATCCCTGTGGCAAGCGACAAAAGCTTCCACCTCTCTTAAACGCGGTCCAAAATCAGCCGGCCTGGACAATTTGCAAACAAAAGGAGGCTACGCAACACGAATTACGTCACATGAATCACGAATTACTCAATCCATCATCAATCGCTGTTATTCATTCATCATTATGAAAGGAATTACTTGTATGAAGCTTACTTTTCCACCATCAGTGCGCCGACTGGCACTGCTCAGTTGCGCCATCTTGACGCCGCTGCTGCTTATCACAGCGGTTTTGATCGCCAACCAATCGCAGGCCAGCGCTTCCAGCCATCGCGAAGCGCCCTTGATCTCGAAAGATCCCTATGCCGACAACACCGACACCTATGTCTTCCTGTCGCCGGAGAATCAGAACAACGTTGTCCTGGTTGGCGCCTGGATACCCTTTGAAGGACCAGAAGGTGGCCCCAACTACTTCGAGTGGGATGATTCGGCGCTCTATGACCTCTATATTGATAACGACGGCGACGCCAAGGCCGACATTACCTATACGCTGTCGAGCAAAGTGCAGGTGAAAACTCCCAACACCTTCCTCTACAATGTGGGCGCCATCACTGGTCTCAATGACCCGGACTGGAACCGCCAACAGTTCTACACCGTAACCGAACAGACCGAAGCCGGCGCCTCTACCGTCATTGTCGGCAACAAATCGGCGGCGCCGGTCAACATTGGCGAGAAATCAACCCCCAACTATCAGAGCCTGGCCGATGCGGCAATCTACACCTTCAATGCGCCGCAAGGAACCATGAAAGTCTATGCCGGCCAGACGGATGACCCCTTCTGGGTTGACTTGCAGGTCTTTGATCTCTTGACCCTGCGCGGGCAGGCCGCGCCGATTGGCTACACCGCCGATAACAACAAGCCGGTCGATTCGGTCTCGGCATTTAATGTTCACAGTCTGGTGATCGAAGTGCCGGTGGCCCGTGTCAAGCAGGGCAACGAACCGGTCTTGGGCGTCTGGGCTGGCACCCGCCGCGCCACCACCCGTGTGATTGGGGCATTGAACACCATCAGCAATTCGACAACCTATGTCCAGGTCTCCCGCTTGGGGATGCCGCTGGTCAACGAAGTGGTGATTCCGTTGGCGCTTAAGGATGCCTTTAACAGCATTCCACCCAGCACCGATCTGCTGCTCTACACGGGTGTCGCCGGCAACGCCATTCGGGACCTCTTGCAGAAGAGTGTAGAAGATCCGGAGATTGGCAACCTGCTATGCGCACTCTATCAGGTGCCGCTGCCGGGCGACAGCAACAAGGATTGCAAGACCGAATTTACCGCCGGCACACCTCGCTCCGGCCGCGGCGACATCTTCGACATCTTCCTCACTGGGATGAAGTTGGCGAAACCCTTTACGATTCAGACGGCGGGCGGCCCTGTCACCCTGCCGGCCGGCTTCAATGTCAACCAACCAGCCAACGTGGTGCCAGGGGAAATGATTCGCATTAACACCGACATCAAAGGTGACACCTGTTCGCCGACCCCCAGCCGCTTGGGTGTGTTGGGTGGCGATGCTTGTGGCTTCCCCAATGGTCGCCGTCTCTTTGATGATGTTGTGGAGATTGAGTTGCTGGCCGTGGCCGGCGCCGCCTATCAAGTGTTGGATGGTCGTGACGCCAGTTTTACCTTCAACCCGGCGCTTGTCAACGTGTTGAATGACAACGTCCACTACAACGACGTACCCTACTACAAGCGCACCAAGGTCGAAGAACTGCCCAACATCTTCCCCTATCTGGGGCTGGCTCAATCCGGTCAGAATCACTGGCACACCAACCCCTTCTTCACCCTCCTGCTCTCGTGGGTCGGTCGGGATGCTGGGGTGACCCAGCCATAGGGCAATGAACGGACTCTGGACTCTGGACTACGGACTCTAGACTACGTGTTTGATGACTTGAAAGATGAATCCAGCGGTCGGCTCAACTTCAGGATTCATCTTTCAATCTAGCAATAGGACAAGCCTTGCTTCTGCACACCGCCGTTTTGCATCACAGCCCAATGACCGAAGCTTGGCAAGTTCCCAACGTTATTCTATAAGGAGATTGTATGAACACCAAACCAAGGAAACATCTGCTCGCACGGCTGGGCCTGGCCCTTGCCGTGCTGGCGACGCCGCTGCTGCTCACCACCACGTCGCTGGTGGTCGACCAGGGGAGCGTCAACGCCTCCAGCCATCGCGAGGCGCCGCTCATCTCGCAGGATCAATATGCGGACAACACTGATACCTATGTCTTTATCTCCCCGGCGAATCCCGACAATCTGGTGCTGGTCGGCAGTTGGATTCCCTTTGAAGGGCCGGAAGGCGGCCCCAACTATTTTGAATGGGGCAACGGCGTTCTCTATAGCATTCATGTGGATAACAATGGCGACGCCAAAGCGGATTACACCTATACGCTTTCCAGTAACGTGGAAGTGCAGAACCCGCTGACCTTTCTCTATAACACAGGGCCGATTGGCAACGACGGCGCCAACTGGAATCGTCAACAACGCATCACCATCACCGAAAGCAGCGCTGGTGGTGACAAAGTCCTCGTCGACAATGAATTAACGGCGCCGGTTAACATTGGCAACAAATCAACACCGAATTTTGCCGACCTGGAAAAGAGCTTCACCTACAATGTCACCGATGGCAGCGATGAGATCCAAATCTATGCCGGCCAGACCGATGATGCCTTCTGGGTTGATCTGCAAGTCTTTGACCTCTTAACCCTGCGCGGCCAACAACCGCCCATCGGTTACAGCAGCGGCAATAATGATCCCGTCGATTCGGTTGCTGGCTTCAACAACCACAGTATGGTCATCGAAGTACCGATCAGCCGTTTGACCCAAGGCGATGAACCAGTGTTGGGCGTGTGGGCCACGGCCAGCCGCCCGACTACCCGTGTCCTCAAGGGCGCGGCCGGCCTCGGTGCGCTGGAAAACAGCGGCGACGCCATCCAGGTCTCCCGCTTGGGGATGCCGTTGGTCAATGAAGTGGTGATTCCGTTGGCATTGAAAGATGCCTTCAACAGCATCGATCCTTCACTCGATCTGCCGATTTACACCGATGCCCTGGGTGAAGATGTGGGCGCCTTGCTCCAACGCAGCGTGGAAGATCCGGAGTTGGGCCGCTTGCTGTGCGCCCTCTATGGTGTCCCGCTGCCGGGCGATGCCAATGACGATTGCAGCACCGAAGTGGATGTGGAAACGCCCCGCTCTGGTCGCGGCGACATCTTTGACATCTTCCTCACCGGCATGAAACTAGCCGCTCCCTTTACCATCCAAACCAAGAACGGCCCGGTGACTTTACCCGCCGGCTTCAATGTCAACCAACCGGCCAACGTTGTGCCTGCCGAGATGATTCGCATCAACACCGCCATCAAGGGCGACCTCTGTTCGCCGACCCCCAGCCGCTTGGGTGTGTTGGGCGGTGATGCTTGTGGCTTCCCCAATGGCCGTCGTCTCTTTGACGACGTTGTCGAAATTGAGTTGCTGGCCGTGGCCGGCGCCGCCTACCCGGTGCTGGATGGCCGTGACACCAGCTTTAGCTTCAACCCGGCGCTGATCGGCGTCCTGGATGATGGCATCGACTTTAATGATCGCCCCTTCCGCAGCGAATTCCCCTATATGGCGCTGGCGCAAAGTGGGCAGGAACACATCCATGACAACCCCACCACCGGCCAACCGACCGTTGAATCGACGACGGCCCTGATCAAAGCCGGGCGTGATGATGCCGAAGAGAGCAAGCGCGGCTCGGTCTACTTTACCAGCCGCGACCTCGATTTAGGCGAAGACCGCCAAACCATCGGGCTGCACTTTGCCGAGGTCAACATCCCGGCTGGCGCAACCATTCAGAAGGCCCACGTTGCCTTTGTTGCCAAACAGAGTGACAGCAAGGCGACGAACTTGCAGGTCGGCGCCGAAGCCGCCGATAATGCCGCCGCCTTTACCGACACCCGTAACAATATCAGCAGTCGCACCGCCACGAGCGCCAAGGTGGCCTGGAACAACGTGCCGGAGTGGAAGAAGAACGAACGGTATTGGACACCAGACCTCAGCACAGTGATTCAGGAGATCGTCAACCGCGGTGGTTGGAGCGCCAACAATGCGATCAACATCATGGTGACGGGGACGGGGGAGCGTGAAGCCTGGGCCTATGACGGCAGTGTCTCCCTAGCACCGGTGCTTTACATTGAGTATAGCACCAGCGCAACGACCGTTGCCGCTGCCGGCAGTAACATGGCCGCAGGCACCAGCGTGTTGAGCAGTTCGCTCTGGCGTAACGAGGTTGACCCGGCCACCGTGGTCGAACCCGAAGGTGTGGACGAAGATGAGGTGATCGAGGCACAGGAAGCAGGCAATGGCAGCAACACCCCTGACACAACCCAAGCCAGCAAAGCTTACCTGCCAATTGTGACTGATTAAGTGAAGCTGTCAGTAGCGGTTTCGTCAGAACAAGCTGTTGTCAATTTCTGACTTAACACCAGTAGCGTAGGTGGGGGTACAAACCGCACGGTTCCCGAAGACAGGTGGGTTTGTAACCCCACCTACGGCTATACCAACGGTAATTGGTTAATTTACAATCGCTTTTCTTTACGAAAGTTCTACTCACGCTTCACTGTGTTGCCAGCGCCAGCAACAACACAGCGGCAAGTGTCCACGAGTGGAAGGTCTATCTACCGCTTGCCACCGGTGGAGTCATTCAGAAAAGGAGGAGGAGAGCAGTAAGCAGCGTAAAACGAAAGAAGGAGCAGACAACAAGTTATCGGGTGACAGTTCCTGCGCAAGTCTTATGCAGGTGCAATTGTTACCGCCCTAGCGTGTGTATGAATGGATCGGAATAGGTTCGCCTCTGGCAATCCGACGCTTTCCCACAGTCGGACTTTGCATAGAACGTGCCTGCTTTTGGGTAAGTCTTATGAATTGGGTTTGGTAATAACGGCTGCGGGAGAAAAACCGAGCCAAGTACTTCTCGATGCACGGTGTCAAGTACAGTTGCAAGTATCGTTTCAAGGGAACTTGGCAACGAGCTGTTCATCGAGAATTGTCTCAAAGAAAGATTCAGTCATGTCTTTGCCGAAAGTGACCCTTCAGAGTTTTGTCTGCCTACTGCTGCTATATCTACTGGTAAGCCCATCGGTTGCCTATGCCGATGGGACAATCAACGTGACAACAACGCAAGATGAGTTCGGCGGCAACACGCAAGATAGCTGTTCTTTGCGTGAAGCCATTGAAGCGGTGAATATCCACCATGATTTTGGCGGTTGCACCTTGACCGGCACCGCTCCTTTTACCATCCAACTGGGCGCCGAAGCCTATACCCTCAGCCGCCCCGGCGCCGAGGAAGATGCCAATCAAACCGGTGATCTCGATATCCATGCCCCGCTGTTGATCAGTGGCGCCGGAGCGGATGTCACTACAATTCAGGCCGGGGCGGATCCGGAGAGCGCAATTGACCGGGTCTTTCATATTATGCCAATGGCTGAGGTGATCTTTGCCGATGTGACCATTGCTAATGGCGTGCCCGAACCGGACGGCAACGGTGGCGGCATCTTGAATCTGGGCGCAGTGACGATCAACGCGAGCATCTTGACCAACAACCGCGCTTTGGGCGACGAACCAGGGCAGGGGGGCGGCGCGCTCTACAACGGCCCCAATAGCGTTGCCACTCTCAACAATACCCAGGTTGCCATGAACCAAGCCACAACGGGATTGGGCAACGGTGGCGGTATCCTTAATGGCCCCAATGCCATTCTTGTGGTCAACGGCGGCGCGATCAATGATAATGCCGCCGCCCGCGCTGGTGGTGGGGTTGAAAATGACGCCGGCACAGTAACTTTCAACAATCTTTCACTCAATAACAACACTGCCGGTATCAACGGTGGCGGCTTACACACCTCTGGCAACGGCAGCGTGCAGATGATCGGTGGCGAAGCCAACAACAATGTCGCCAATGCCGAAGGGGGAGCGCTTTGGAATTCCGCCAGTGGCGCGCTCGTTGTTGAAGATGCCATGATTGCCAACAACCGCGCAAGTGGCGCCGATGCTGACCAAGGCGGTGGCGGCCTCTTTACCGATGGCGGCACACTCACAGTGCGCAATACGACGATTATGAGCAACACCGCCAATGGCGCTGCTGGGAGCGGCGGTGGCATCCTCGCCGTCCCCGGTAGTACGGTACAGGTTGATGGTGGTCTCATTCAGGGCAACCACGCCAATCGCGCCGGTGGCGGCATTGAAGTCAATGGCACCGCCGACAACATGGTTCATGCGACCCTGAAAAATGTCGAACTTTCGGGCAACACGACCGGCGCGGCCCCCGGCAATGGTGGTGCGCTGCATATTACGGGTGTGGCCAAGGTGACCGTCAGCAATGCCACCGTTACCAACAATCACGCAGACGCCGAAGGTGGTGGTCTCTGGAATTCTGCTGTCGGTACATTGCTGGTCATCGATAGCACCCTGACCGGCAACAGTGCGGCCGGCAACGATGCCGATCAGGGTGGCGGCGCGCTTTTCAACGACGGTGGTGAAATGACCGTCATCGATACGACGCTTGTCAACAACCACGCGACCGGCACTGCCGGCAGCGGTGGTGGGATTCTTGCCAACGCCGGTAGTATGCTTTCTGTTGCCAACAGCACGTTGGCCGACAACCGGGCCAGCCGGGCTGGTGGTGGCATTGAAGTCAACGCCACGGCTGCCAGCACTGCGACGGCAAAGCTTGACGATGTTGACTTTACCAACAATGCCACCGGCGCCGCGCCAGGGAATGGGGGCGCGCTGCACATCACTGGCCCCGCCACAGTCACGATTAATGGTGGCACAGCGACCGGGAACCGTGCGGCTGCGGAAGGTGGTGGTTTCTGGAATTCCGCCGTGGGTACGTTGACGGTGCAGAATGTCACTTTGGAAAACAACACGGCCAGCGGCGCCGCAGCGGATCAGGGGGGCGGCGCCCTCTTTACCGATGGTGGCGCCATGAGCGTCTTCAATACAACCATGACCGGCAACAAGGCCGATGGCGCAGCCGGTAGCGGTGGCGGCATCCTCGCTGTCCCCGGCAGTACGCTGACGATTACCGGTGGCGCCCTCATCAGCAACACCGCCAGCCGGGCCGGCGGCGCCATTGAAGTCAACGGCGTCGTGACGAATACCGTGACAGCCACGCTCAACGGCGTCACCATGCTGAACAATCTGACTGGTCCGGCCCCCGGTAACGGCGGCGCGCTCCATATCACCGGTGCGGCGACTGTCACAGTCAACGGGGGGATGGTCATGGGCAATCGAGCCGTGGCGGAAGGCGGCGGCCTCTGGAATTCCGCCATCGGCACGCTAACTGTTGTCGGCACGAAGATTATCGACAATCTTGCCAGTGGCAACGATGCCGATCAAGGGGGTGGCGGCCTCTTTAACGATGGCGGCGACCTGAGCGTCAGCAATGCGATCATTCGCGCCAACCGCGCCGATGGTACAGCCGGCAGCGGTGGCGGCATCCTCAACAACTTGGGGACGCTCATCGTCACGGCCAGCACGATTGCCGGGAATCATTCTAATCGAGCCGGTGGCGGTGTTGAAGACAACGCTGGGGAATCGGTTCGTCTGCAAAATGTGCGTCTGCTGAAAAATAGCACTGGCGACGCGCCGGGTAACGGCGGTGCGCTCCATATCACCGGCGCCGGTACGGTGGACGTGGTTGATAGCATTGTGGCCGAAAACAGCGCCGCTGCGGAAGGGGGTGGTCTCTGGAATTCCGCCGTCGGGATATTGCGGGTCTCCGGCACAACCTTGAACAAGAACCTGACAACCAACAGTGGTGACGGCGACGGCGCCACTGCCCAAGGCGGTGGTGCCCTCTTTAATGACGGCGGCTTGCTTACCGTGAGCAATAGCACCATCACCGGCAACGGAACCAACAACGGCAACGGCGGTGGTTTGCTAAACGCAGCAGGAACCAGCACCGTGATCAACGTGACCCTCGCCACCAATGACGGCAGCGGTATTGCCAATGCCACCGGTACAGTGGAACTGGCTAACAGCATTGTCGCCGCCAATGAAACCGATTGTGTTGGCCCCATCAGCACAAATGGCGCGCCAAATCTGGATAGCGATGGAAGCTGCGGTGCAACCATTACCGACGATCCGCGCTTGGGAATGCTCGCCAACAACGGCGGCAAAACGGCAACGCTGGCCCTGTTGGCCGGTAGCCCGGCCCTGGCTGCGGGTGATGATGCCATCTGCGCCGCGGCGCCGGTCAACGGGGTCGATCAACGGGAGGTGACTCGCCCGCAAGGCGCCAACTGTGACCTTGGCGCTTACGAAGCGGATGGCGCAGCCTTCACCAACTTGCTCTTTGTCAGCTCCCGCAGCAGCGGTCAGGCCGGTGATGTTGCCTTTCGGGATGAAGACATTCTGGTCTATGACTTCGCCAGCGCCACCTGGCAGATGATCTTTGACGGCTCGGATGTTGGGGTGACGAAAGATGTGAATGCCTTCACCTTTGATCGCGACGGCAATTTGCTGTTAAGCTTCAATGGCCCCACAGACGTGCCGGGCTTGGGGGCGGTGGATGATTCGGACGTTGTGCGCTTCATCCCCACCACCTTGGGCCACGACACGGCCGGCAGCTTCGCCTGGTACTTGCGCGGCGCTGATGTCGGGCTAACCACCGATAGTGAGGACATTGATGCGATTAGCTTCACGGCTGAAGGCCACCTGGTGGTCAGCACGATTGGCAACTTCGACACACCGGGCGCCAGGGGACACGATGAAGATCTTTTCCGACTGGACAACGCCACCTTTGGCAATCCCAGCCGCGGTGACTGGCGTCTCTACTTCGATGGGTCGCGCGTGGGCCTGGCCAATGAAGATATTAACGGCGTGACGATTGACTCGGCTAATGGCGATCTCTATCTCACGGTCAAGGATACCTTTGCTTTTGCCGATATGACGATTGATGCCGATGACATCTTTGTCTGCATGCTGGCCGGCAGCGGCGCCGACACAAGCTGCACCTATCGTCTTTTCTGGGGTAGTGCGCAGTACGCGTCCGGTTCAAAGAACCTGGATGGCATTCACCTGGGGCTGCTGCCTGCGCGCTTCGTTGCCGGTGTCCGCTCTGGCAGCCTAGAGACGATTACACCGGAAGCGGCGGCAGAGGATGATGATGCCGATGACGTGGATATTGATGACCCGCCGTTTGATGAGGCGGTGAGCGGGGAACTGCTCAACAATCTCTTCTTGCCGCTGGTTGAACGCTAACCAGATAGGAATGTCTACGCAGGCATCAGCCTATAGGAAGTTGTAGTTTTGCCACAAGCGTAAGGACTTGAGCGGTCAAGTCCTTACGCTTGCACCGATGGCGAAAGCGCTACCCGTTTTCCAAGCGAAACCCAAGCGTTCCGACGGGACACGGTGAGCGACCAAAATCTATTTCAACAGGAAGAGGGTGAAACGTATGTCTGCTCTTGCAATGCCACTCTGGTTACAGCGGATGCCCCGCCGCCCCGTGATGATGCTCCTTTTGGCGGCCCTGGCCCTGGTCGTGGCGATTGGCGTGCGCTTGCTCAACCCGCTGACCAGCCAACCGGCTACGCCGCCGGCGCCAATTGAGCTTTCGTCACAGGATGCGATCAGCAAACTGGAAAGCCGGCTACGCAACAACCCGGATGACACCTACGCCTATGCCCAGTTGGGGCTGGGGCTATTGCAACAGGTGCGCGAAAGCGGCGATGTTTCCCTTTATGAGCGCGCCGGCAAAGCCTTTGCCGAAGCACTCGCTCGCGACCCCAAACAACTAGACGCGCTGGTTGGGCAAGGTATCCTGGCATTGGCGCTGCATGATTTTCAGGGCGCGCTGACGTGGGCTGACCAGGCTTGGGCCATCAACCCTTTCCGCGCCCAAACGCTGGGCATCATGGTCGATGGGCAGGTCGAACTGGGGCGTTATGATGAGGCCGTGCAGACCTTGCAAAAGATGGTTGATCTGCGCCCGGACTTAGATTCCTATAGTCGTATTTCGTACTTGCGTGAACTACATGGCGATGTCGATGGCGCCATTGAGGCCATGCGCTCGGCCGTTCAAACCACCCTGCCCGGCAGCGAAAGTTGGGCCTGGACGCTAACCCATCTGGGGCATTTATACTTCAACCGGGGCGATCTGACCGCAGCGGCGAATATTTATGAACAGGTACTGGCTGCCAAAGCCCATTACCCCTACGCCCTTGGCGGTCAAGCGCGTGTTGCCGCCGCGCAAGGCAACCCTGCGGAGGCTATTGCGATCTACCAGCCACTGGCCGAACGCCTGCCGTTACCCGAATTTATCATTGCGCTTGGTGAACTCTATGAGGCGACCGGTCAACCAGATGCCGCCCGCCAGCAGTATGGCCTAGTCGGCGTGATCCAGCAACTCAACGCTGCCGCCGGCATGAATGTCGATCTGGAAATGGCGCTCTTCAGCGCCAGTCACGGCGAAGATCCTATTGCTGCCGTCCAACAAGCGCGCGCCGCCTATGCCGAACGTCCCACCATCTACGCCGCCGATACGCTGGCTTGGGCGCTCTATCAGCAGGGAGAGCATCAAGAAGCATGGCAATATAGCCAAGAAGCCCTACGCTTGGAAACCAAAGATGCCATGCTCCATTTCCATGCCGGGATGATCGCCGCCAAGCTGGGGAACACAGAAGCTACCCGCACCCATTTGAACACAGCCCTAGAGATCAATCCTCATTTTTCGCCGCTGTATGTGCCGGTTATACAGGATGCATTAGCAGAATTGGCGACGCGGTAGGTGCAGGAGAGTGCGTTGCACGGGCCACGGCGCATCACGTAAACGCAGTAGCATTAGCCCCCGCAACGCGCTCTCGGGCCGATCCTTCTAAATCAGTCCAACAAATCACTACACTTTCATTTACCTATTGACATTGCTCTCATTCCATGTTATTCTATTATTAGCTAATTAGCTAAATCATAAAACGCAGTGTCTAGCTGAGAAGGAAAAAGGTTGGATGAGGAAGATATGTTTAGTGATGTCTACAAAGCCCTAGCGGATCCGACCCGCCGCCGTGTCTTGCAATTATTGCGCAAACGGGACATGAGCGCCGGCGAATTGGCGGAACATTTTGACTCCGCCTGGCCCACCCTGTCACGCCACTTTGCCGTCCTGCGTGAAGCAGATCTGATTCAGGGGGAAAAACGGGGTGCATCCATCATTTACAGCCTTAATGTCTCTGTCTTGGAAGAAGCGCTACTGGGCATGATGGATATGTTTCAAATTGATCGGAGTGACCGCGATAGCGAAAAAATGATCGATAACGCTATCGATAGCGATCACGTGCAAAAGGAGTGAAAAATGGTAGAGAAGAATGGATTGAACTTAAAAACAACCTGGCTAATCAGTAGTTTGCTCATTGTATTGATGGTTGGCCTATCGGCCTGGGCCTGGGTGCAGTTGCCCGCCGATGCCTCGCTGCCGGTCCACTGGAATGCGGCTGGTGAAGCGGATCGCTATGGCGGTAAGGCGGAAGCGTTGTTGTTGCTGCCGGCTGTCACCGTTGGCGTACTCCTGCTCTTCAACCTGATCCGCTACATCGATCCATTGCGCGCCAACATTGAACGTTCGGGGCAAGCCTACCGCGCTGTCCTGCTAGGCACGCTCTTCTTTATGGCGGTCTTACATACGGGGGCGGTTCTGAGCGCCTTGGGCTACCCGATCAACATCGGTCTGTTGGCGGCGCCGGCGGTCGGCCTGATGTTTGTGGTCATAGGCAACTACATGGGCAAGATCCGGCGTAACTATATGTTCGGGGTGCGCACACCCTGGACGTTGGCCAGTGAGCTAGCGTGGAACAAGACCCATCGCATCACCGGCAAACTCTTTGTAATCAGCGGGCTACTGATTATCGGCGCCAGTTTATGGAGTTCTACAATTGCCTTTTTCACGATGATGGCGAGTGTTGTTGGCACTGTACTCTTTGCCATGGTCTACTCCTATATCGTTTGGAAAAACGATCCCGCAATGCAAACCGTTGCGGACGCCAAGTAGATTATCCGAACCAACTTCTGCCAACCATGACTCGTCCCGTAGGGACGCCTGAGTTTAGGCCAAGCATTGGACCCTCTCGTCTAAACTCAGGCGTCCCTACGGGACGAAAACAACGCCGACTGTATCTACCCCTAAACCATCAACATATCTATAAGTGTATAGTAGCTTGAGGCTTTGCCAGCAATAGTGATATACTACGGGTATGATATCGAAAACGCCTGCAACGCAAGCCGAACTCTTTGATCGCTTTGCCCGCTTCTATGACGCCGACTATCGCCACTATCAAGATGATCTCGACCTGATCCTCGACCTGGCTGATCAGACCGGTGACCCGATCTTAGAATTGGGCTGCGGCACTGGGCGCGCCCTCGTCCCTCTGCTGGAAGCCGGCCATACCGTCACTGGCGTTGACATCAGCCCCGGCTTACTTGGTGTTGCCAAGGAAAAGATACGCAACACGCAACACGCAACACGAAGTACGTTCCACCAAGCCGACCTGCGCACCTTCGACCTTCCCGTCAAAGAGTTCGCCTTTGCCTTCTGCACGAGCAATACGCTCATGCACCTGACAACGCAAGCCGATCAACTAGCGGTTTTGCGTAATGCCCATCGCCACTTGCGCCCTGGCGGCTTTTTGTTGCTCGATCTCTTCAGCCCCGATGTCGCCCGCCTTCATGCCGTCAATGGCATTATGGAATTGGGCGACCAATGGCTTGATCCTGCCACCGGCGCCCAAGTGATCAAGTGGAGCGTGCGCACCATCGATTGGGCCGACCAGATCCAGGAAACGCTCTTTATTTACGAAGAGAACTTGCCCGACGGCGCCGTGCGGCGCACCGTTTGTCCCTTTACCATTCGCTTTCTCTGGCGCGGGGAAGCCGAATTACTGTTACAAAGCGCCGGCTTTACTGTCACCGAAGTCTGGGGCGACTTTGAGGGCGCGCCCTACCATACCGGCAGTGATCATCTCATCCTGCTCGCGCGTAAATCAATTACTGTGGAATCACGAATCACCTAATCACAAATAACGACCTATGCACCACCAAACCATCGCCGTCCTTGATTACGGCAGCCAATATAGCCAACTGATCTGTCGCCGTGTGCGCGAAAAGCAGGTTTACGCCGAATTGATCCCGTGGGATCGCGCCGCCGACTTGCTTCCCAAATTACAACCCGCCGGTATTATCCTCTCCGGCGGTCCCAACAGCGTCTACGATGCCGGCGCACCGACCTTGCCCGAAATCGTCTTGCAAAGCAAGGTGCCGGTTCTTGGTATTTGCTATGGGTTACAACTCCTGGCGCATACGCTGGGCGGGCGCGTGGCTTCGGCGCCGGAGCGTGAATATGGTCCGGCCACCGTTCAATTGAAGACCTCCCTAGTTGAGGCTGCCAGTGGACTTTTTGACGGGATCAGCGCATCCTTGCAAGTCTGGATGAGCCACGGTGATCGGGTGGAAGCGTTGCCGCCAGGCTTTGCCGCTGTTGCCGAGAGCCATAACTCGCCCTATGCCGCCGTCGCCGACAGGGAGCGCCGTATCTACGCCTTGCAATTTCACCCCGAAGTCGTCCACACGCCACATGGCGGCGCGATCTTAGAGAACTTTGTTAAACGCATCTGTGGCTGCACGGGTGATTGGACACCCGGCAGCTTTATTGAAGAGACGGTGCAACGCATTCGAGAGCGTGTCGAGCCAAACGGTCATGTGATCTGCGGCTTGAGCGGCGGGGTCGATAGCGCCGTCGCCGCCACGCTGGTACATCGGGCGATTGGCGACCGGCTGGCTTGTGTCTTTGTCGATCATGGTTTGTTGCGCAAAGGTGAAGCGACCCAAGTAGTGGACACCTTCCAGAAGCATCAGGGGATGCACCTCATCGCCGTCAACGCCAGCGAAGAATTTCTGGGCGATTTGGCCGGCGTCACCGACCCGGAGCAGAAACGCAAATTGATCGGCGCCCGCTTTGTGCGCACCTTTGAAGCAGAAGCAGGCCGGCTGGCCGATAAATGGGGGGTCGATGCCCCCGCCTTTCTGGCCCAAGGCAC
This sequence comes from Caldilineaceae bacterium, assembly GCA_026645575.1. Next base: position 18,385 of record JAPKMW010000031.1, on the reverse strand, counting down.
CCTCTACCCCGACGTGATCGAATCGGCCAGCAGCGATGAAACCCGCCATGCCCGCACCATCAAGACGCACCACAATGTTGGTGGGTTGCCCAAAGACATGACCTTTCAGTTGATTGAGCCGTTGCGCATGCTCTTCAAGGATGAAGTGCGCGCCGTGGGCGAAGCGCTGGGGCTGCCCGAAGAGATTGTCTGGCGTCATCCCTTCCCCGGCCCCGGTCTCGCCATTCGGATTATCGGCGACGTGACCTGGGCGCGCCTGGAATTGTTACGCGCCGCCGACGCCATCTTCCTGGAAGAGTTGCGTAATGCCGGTCAATATCGCCAGACCAGCCAGGTCTTTGCTGTGCTGTTGCCCGTGCGCAGTGTCGGCGTCATGGGTGATGGCCGCACCTATGGTAATGCCTTGGCCCTGCGCGCCGTCACCACCGATGATTTTATGACCGCCGACTGGGCGCGCCTGCCCTACGATCTGCTGGCCAAGGTGAGCAATCGCATTGTCAACGAGGTGGACGGGATCAATCGGGTGGTGTATGATATTAGCAGCAAACCACCGGCAACGATTGAGTGGGAGTAGATGCGGGAAATAGATTGGGGAGATTCTATGGGCTATGTAACCTTAGAAGGCATTGTCAAGGATGGGCAGATTCGGTTGAAGTCCGAAGTTAACCTGCCGGAAAACGCTCTGGTGTATATTATTTTGCCTGAAAGCGAGAACAAGCAGGCGCAACCTTTGGCGCATTTCGCCCAAACAGAAAAATTTCCTACGGAAATGATTGATGTATCCGACGAGTGGAGTGATGAAGACCTAGCAGACTTCAGTCGATCTAGTATGATGTATATCTCCACGCTTCTAGACGAGGAGCAAGATGGTGATTGAACCTGGTGTCGTTGTCACGGTGAATTTTGTTGGCGCTACAGGCGTTAAGCGCCGACCAACCGTCGTTATATCAACAACCCTATATCATCAAACACGCCCTGATATCATTGTTGGTGTACTTACAACGCAGGTAGCGTCAGCAACGAAACCCAGCGACTATCTCTTACGCGATTGGGCGCAAGCAGGGTTGCATCGTAGTACGGCCTTTCGCACCTACCTCAATATGATTCCGGCAACAACCGCAGTCGAAGAAATTGGTCGTTTATCACAACATGATTGGGAAGGCGTGCAGCGTTGTCTACGACTGGCGTTGGCTGTATCCTAAACATGAATTTATGCACAGGTTCATCACCTTTCTTCTACTCCTAATCGCCATCGGTGCCCTCTTCCCCCTCTACAGCCGCTACAAAGTGATCGCCGCGCCGATTCCACCTGGTGTTTACTTAGGCGGGTTGGAGTTGAGCGCGCTCAAAGATCCGGCAGAAATTCGGCAACATCTGGAAAGCATCTATCAGGCGCCGGTCGGCCTCTATTTTGGTGAAGAACGGGTGCCGCTGCTGCCGGCGGCGGTGGAGTTTACCGTTGATGTTGACCAAATGGTGCATGAGGCGACGCGCTATCTGGAAGGAACCAGTTTCATCGACATTGCCGTGCGTGAAGCGTTCGGCTTTCCGCAACAACGGCGGGATATTCCGGTGCGTTTCACCCTCAATATCGAAAAGTTGCGCGCCTGGCTGACCCAAGTGGCAACGGAACACAATCGCCCGCCAACCACCCCCCGTGCGCTGGCGCCAAAACAGGAGTGGGCCAACGGCATGGGCGAAACGACCCTGCCCGTGGACTATGTCGGCGTTTTTGAGCAGGATTGGCGTTGGCAGCCGGGCGAGCCGGGCTACACCTTGGATATTGAAGCCAGTATTCCGCAAGCAGTCGCCGCCCTCACTGCGAAAGAAGATCGCACAGCACAGTTAATCCGCACCGAAACCGCCCCACCGCCCCCAACCTTTGCCGCGTTGGAGCAAGCACTCAATCTCTACACGGCGGATTTCCCCGGCTTTGCCGCTCTCTACATTCAAGATTTGACCACCGGTGAAGAAGCCAAAGTGGACGCCGATGTCTCTTTCTCCGGCATGTCCACCCTCAAAATTGGCATTGCCGCCGCCGTCATGCAAAAGCTTGAGAACGGGATCAAAGCCGATGATCCGGTCAGTCGCGATGTGGGCATCTGGGTCGATTATGCGTTGGGCGAAAGCAATAACCACGCCGCCAATCAACTGCTCCGTTGGCTGGGGGATGGCGATATGGGCGCCGGCACCCGTCGCTTCACCGAATTTATGCACAGCCTCGGCTTTATCAGCACCTATATGCAATCCGGTTACGATGTCGAGGTGCAATTCCCACAAATCCCCACGCCCGGCAACCAACGGGACGACTGGGATACCAACCCCGACACCAATCTCCAATCCACCCCAGCCGAGATGGGCCGTCTGCTCGCCGCCATCTACCAATGCACGTTGGGCGAGGGCATCCTCATTGAGCAATATGGCGACACGATCACGCCCGACGAGTGTAGCACCATCCTCTTCTACATGAGCCATGACGAATTTCAAGAGATGCTCTGGGCCGGGATTCCCAACCCCAAGGACGCCTGGATTGTCCACAAGCATGGCTTTGCCTATGAATCGCACAGCGATGTTGCGCTGATTTGGGGGCCGACCGGGCCGTATGTCGTCAGTTTCTTTGTCTTTCGCTCTGGATGGATGGACTGGGCCACCAGCAACAGCCGCATGAAAGGGGTCAGTCGGGCCACCTGGCGTTTCTTCGAGTTCCGCCGTGAAAAAGAGAACCTGCCAACCCCACCGGCGCCCATCCTCGTCCCGCCGCCGGGGTATGAGGCCATCCATGAATATGTGCCGGTTGCCAGTCGAGGGAGCAGGTAATTTGCTATTGCGCCCATGCGGTCTGGATTGAGTAGGCAAACTGAACTCACGTAGTCACTGGTACAACCAAAGATGAATGTTCTCTATGTGGACGCTGTGCAAGCCAGCGAGCAAAAGATGACTCACTTTCCATAGATTGCTTGCCCAACAGTAAACCTTCAACCCCAATGTCTTCGTCCAAGTCAGGCCAGTGAATCCCATACCCGGCGCCGGCAATCCGAAAGTTTGCCCGTTCTTCCTGGGTGCCATACGCTAATCGTGGAAACCACATTAGCGGAACAGCAATTGTGCGTCCGTCCATTAAGTCTACGCTCAGTGTATCATCTGTGACCAGCACACTCATCACTTTAGGGGTTGTTCGCCCGCCCCCGGCAGAAGTCGTCCCATGCATTGCGCAATACCTCCAAATTTTCACGCGCTAACCGCTCTATCACACGCAGTTCATGGCGATTATAACCTAAATTCTCCGCTAATCGCACATCGGGGTCCAACCATAACTTGGCACTCAAATTCTCTCGATCTACATGCATGTGCCGCGGCTCTACGCAATCATAAGGATAGAAGTAGAAACGATACGGGCCACGGCGAAGTGCAGTTGGCATAACACCGCTGTTCCTCCATAGAAAGAATTATTATCACCTGAATCATTATATCATACCGCTACTTTATCAATCATCAATTCAATAGATCAAAAAAGGTTAAATCAGCGCCAAAGTTTTCCATTGCCGCTACTGCATCGCCCTGTAACCGCACCCGAATATCACGGGTGCGATGGTGGAGCGTCAAGTTCTCTATTGCCAGCGGAAAGCGGATGGTGAGCCAGCGGTTGACCGGTGGCTCGGCAAGGAAGAGATAGCTGTTGGTGAACTGGGGTGCAGTTGTTGCGCCGCTCACTTCTAGCTGTTGCGGCTCGACCCACGGCGGGATACGCACAAAGAGCGGGGCCGCTTTCTTCACCCGTACCCGCAACGCCTCATGGGTATAGGGCGACTCGACTTGAATGGCGTCGGTCTCATGGTCAAAGAGCAGGTTGACCCAATGGCCGGCGGCATCAAAGCGTGTGACCGCCCGATAAACTTCACAGAGCGAAGCAACCGCCCCCCCCACAATATCCATGTTAAAGCTGACATGATTGGCATCCACCGGCTCATGTCCATAGGGCGCCGGAAAGCCAAAGGCGCCCAGATGGCGCGCTGCCACGGCTCGTTTGCCATCCTCGCCACTGGGATTGGACGGCTCGACAATAAAGGCAACATCGCGCAACTGCGCCGGCAACAGATGACAGCGCACAATCCGCTCGGCGTCATGGTAGTATTGCGGATAACCCCACCGCCCCAGGATCAGCGCCGTTTCCACAATATCGCCAGTGTTGTTGCATTCGCCCTTGTCAGGGTCGGCCTCATCGCTGCTGATTTCTACCACCCAACCCAACGCATCACGGATCTGCCAGAGACCGTTATCATAAAAGGCGCGTACGCGCTCCATCAACCCAGCGTCTTGAGTCAATTCGGCCAACTGCGCCAACGAAGACATGACACAAGTGGTGGAATGGGTATGGGTGCCAAAGGTTTCCCGGTTGTAGGCGCCATCGGCCAGGAAAAACTCGTTGATCAGCTTTTCTTTGAGGCGTAGGGCCAGGGTCAAAGCGGGTGCATAACCAGTAGCGCGATAAAATTTCACCAGCGGCCCCAAAGCGCGTGCCAACCCGACAATAAAGGTGGAGTCGATCAACTTCAGCCCATGTTCCCCTTCCAGCCGAGCGCGATCCCAGCCGGCAACCGGGTCCCAATATTCATTGATAGTGGCGATACTCGCCTCGGCCAGGGTGCGCGCCCAACTGCTTTGGCGAAATTGAGTTAAGGCATAGAGCGCGTGGAAACCCTCACGCACATTATGGGAAAGAAAATTCACCAGTGGCCCACCCAATTCCTGCCGATTGAGAGGCAAAGGCAAGGCCCCGCTGTAAGAAAAACGCGCCGCGGCGGCATGTTTTTCCACCGCATCTTCATCAATGGCAAGCCCCAGCGCATCTTCGGCATTGAGGAGGGCATTCAAATGGCGTCCCGGTACATGCGACTCCGAATGCGCCCAGCTAAAACTCAGCCGCGCCTCCGGTCGCACACGAGAGCCGAAAAAAGGGATGTCATTGTCGTCGGCATTGAAGACATGTTGCATCGTTTGGCAACCGAGTTCGATGGCGGCGCGTAGATCAGTCGTGTTGACGGATTGGACTTTGGTCATAAGTTGGCTCCTCTATCAGTATTGCCTGGTTAACCTGTCCCATAGGGACGAATGAGTTTAGGGCCAAGATACAATTTGCGTTATACCACCCAATTTTTCCCCCTTCCTAAACTCAACCGTCCCTACGGGACGCAAGCATATGGGGTCGACGTGAGGTAATCAGGCTTATAGTTGACTTTGCGCCTGGGCAATAATATCAACGCCGACCAGGTCGCTCCAGGCTTGCAACAACCGTTTCGTCACCGGGCCAACCTGGCCGTCGCCCACGGGCAGGCCATTGAACTTGGTCGCCGGCATGATGCAGTAGGGCGTGCTGGTGAAAAAGGCTTCGTCGGCGGTGTAGATGTCGTAGGGCTGGAAGTCAGTTACTTCGACGGGGATGGACAGTTGTGCGGCCAATTCGAGAACCGTGGCGCGGCTAATCCCTGCCAGGGCGCTGCGTGCGTGCGGCGTTTTGAGAACCCCTTCGCTGTAGATAAAGAAGTTGCCCCCCTTGTTTTCTGCCACGTTGCCATGCGTATCGAGCAGAATGCTCTGCGCCTGGGGATCGACCAGTTTGACCTCCATCTCGGCCAGGGTGTAGGCCATGCGGCTACGGTTTTTGATGCGGGCGTCGAGCGCTTCCGGCGGCACAGCGCGACTAAAGGGCGTCACCGCATGACAGCCCTCGGTGTAAAACCGCACCCAATCGGTTAAAATCATGGGCGCGGTGTGGATGATAATGGTGGCCTGGGAACGCTGCTTGGTCGGGTCGGCGCCGGCGACAAAGCGCCCGCGCGAAATATTATGCACCAACCACACATCCATCGTCGGCGCGACCTTGGGCAGATTGGTTTCGAGGACTCGCAGCGAAAGTTCGTGCATCTCCGCTGGCGTCATGCCCGGATTGATGCGTGTCACCTTAAGCGATTTGTAGAGCCGGTCAATGTGTTGTTCCAATTTGAAGGGACGATGCGCAAAGGTGCGCGTTGATTCTGTCACCATGTCGCCCAACATGACAGCAGCATCAAAGATCGAGATTTTGGCTTCATCAGCCGGTATAAATTCACCATTCAGATAGACCAGATGGGTGGCGGTTGTCATAGGATTGTCCTTTGGGTTAGATGATATGTATTCAGACCGGCCTTGAAAGACCTGTCTACCCTCAGTCGTCACTCCGTGATTAAGTCACGGAGTGACGACTGAGGGTAGACGAGGGTTTCAACCCTCGAATCTCGCATTGAATTACCCAAATTAAACCGCAAAACGGGTGGAGATGCAAACACCTTTTCAGGATGTTCGGCGGGAAATTGCTTTGCGTTTCATCTAACCTTTTGCCCCTTTTCTGCGACTATTTTTATAGAAGCATCGCTAGCGATTGTTTCGTCCCATGGGGACGGCTGAGTTTAGAACATCCTCCTCCCTAAACTCAAGCGTCCCTACGGGACAGGTTGCCCAGTCACGTTGTTTCGTCCCATAGGGACGGCTGAGTTTAGGGGGAAATTGCGTGGATCAGTGGACAGATAGCGAACTCGTTGTCGCCGCACGCACTGGTGACAACACGGCCTTTGGTCATCTGGTCAACCGCCACCTGCCGATGGCGCGGCGGTTGACCATGCGCATGGTCGGCAACCAGGAGACTGCCTGGGAACTTGCCCAGGAAGCGCTGCTGCAAGCCTATCTCTCGCTGCCTAAGCTGCGCGAGCCAGCCAGCTTTGCCAGTTGGCTCTATGGCATCGTGCGCAATGTCTGTCGCAGCCACCTGCGCAGCCGGAAGCTGACCACCTATTCGTGGGAAGCCCTCAATGGCGGTAGTCAGTATCCGGCAGAGTGGCTGCTGGGAACAAATGATCCAGCGGTTTCCTGGGAAGATGCCGAACGTGATCAACAAGTTCAGGCGGCGTTGACAACCCTCTCAGCCAAGAACCAGAGCGCAACGTGGCTCTTTTACTTCCAACAGTGGTCGCTTGAGGAAATTGCAGCCCATCTGGGCGTTTCGGTCAATGTCGTCAAAGGGCGGCTCCATCAGGCGCGCAAACAATTGCGCAGCCAACTGGCGCCCCTCTATGGCCCTGTTGACCCGATGCCCCAACCGGCAGCAAACGTTCAGGAAAGGAACAAACGCATGATTCGGATTACCGATCTTCGTATTCTCCAACGCGAAACGGAAGGGTATGTTCTCTATTTGTTTGATACCACAGACGCCCGCGTTCTCCAGATGTTTGTCGGCCCCTATGAGGGGTTACAACTCCAAAACGTGCTGGCGGGTGAAGCGCTACCTCAACCTTTGACCTATCATTATGGCAACAGCCTTTTGGCGGCCGTCGGGGTAAAACTCAAGGCGGTACGGATTGAACGCTTGCAACAGTTCACCTTCTATGCAGTTGTCCAGTTACAAAAGGAGGAGCAGATCATTGCGGTTGAGGCGCGCCCTAGTGATGCGATTGCCAGCGCGTTACATGCCAGTTGTCCGATTTATGTGGCGGATACCGTTATGGCGACTGTTGGCCTTGCCTTGCCGCAACCGGTGGATGTTGATCGCTGGTTCCAGGCGGAGACCGAGCAATACCGTGGCGGACAAGAACGCGCCCTCGCCTGGCGCGACAAATTCATTCATGATGGGGAACGCGTCTACACCAAACAGGCCCGCACCGTTCTCGACTATGCCTTGCGCGCCGCCAAAGAGCGCAACCACAACTACATCGGCACCGAGCATCTGCTGGTGGGGCTGGCGCATGATGAGGATGGTCTGGCTGGACGACTCTTACACGCCGCCGGCGTCACCCCAAAGCAGGTCAGCCAAGCGGTCGAACGGGTTGGTCGTGGCGAAGTCACCCCCACCACCGAACCCACGCTGGTTCCGCGCATGATGCAGGTGTTGGACTACGCCACCGCAGCGCAAACCCAAGGCGGTCAGCCCTTCCTCGGCAGCGAACATTTGTTGCTCGGTCTGCTGCGCGAAGGGCACGGCATGGCCATGACTATCTTGCGTGATCTAGGTATTGATGTACAACAGTTGGAGACAAAGTTGTTAGCAATGATGCACCCTGCGCAATAAAACCCCGTCCCGTAGGGACGCTTGAGTTTAGACGCCGTCACCCAATTCGCCCATCCCCGTCCCAGCGGGACGCCTGAGTTTAGATACGCCCCCCAACCTCACGCCCCGTCCCAGCAGGACGATTGAATCGGCGGCGGTATCACCCATTCAGGCGTCCCGCTGGGACGGGGATGGGTTTATGCTTCATTTTTCCCCTAAACTAAACTCAATCGTCCCGCTGGGACGCAGATGGGTTTGTCATTTATTTCTTTGCCTAAACTCAAGGGGTAAAAATACACCTGTCCTCTGAAAAGCTCACATTGCATCCCCGCGCCGCCGGTGCTATAATCAGACAAATCGATCCATTCACACAAACCCAAAAAACCAAGGAAACGCTTATGACCTGGAAGGGACATGTCGCCATTGTCACCGGCGCCGGCAGTGGCATTGGCAAGGGGATTGCGGCGCGCTTTGCCGAAGCCGGCGCCGAAGTGGTGATTGCCGAGGTGAACGCCCAGCGGGGCGAAGCGGCAGCGCAGGAGTTGCAGGCGCAATACGGTAAGGGCTTGTTTGTCCAAACCAATGTCGCCAGCGCAGCGGACTGTCGGGCCTTGATTCAGCGCACGGTGGACGCCTACGGCCAGGTGGATACGCTGGTCAACAATGCCGGTGTCAACTTTGTCAAGCCCACGCTCCAAATGGACGAAGCCGACTGGGATCGGGTGATCGATGTCGATCTCAAGGGCGCGTTTTTGTGCAGCCGCTATGCGCTGGAAGTGATGGTGCCCCGGCGGCAGGGTAATATCATCAATATCGCCAGCGTCCACACTGTTGCCACACTGCCCGAAGCCGCGCCCTATGCCGCAGCCAAAGGCGGTGTCCACATGATGACCTGTTCGCTGGCAATTGAGTTCGCCCCCTATGGTATCCGGGTCAACGCCGTCAGCCCCGGCCTGACCGACACGCAGATCTGGCAAGATTTGCAAAACGCTGCCGAAAATCGCGAAGAAGCGTTGCAACATTGGTTCGATAATATTCCGCTCGGTCGCGTACAAAGCCCGCGTGAAGTCGCCAACGTCGTCCTCTTCCTGGCCTCCGCCGAATCGAGCTATATCACGGGTGCCAACATCATGACCGACGGCGGCATGACCATCCAGTTGATCAACCGCGCCCGCTATGCCAGCAAGGCGGTCGAAGGCAAATTCGAATAATTGCGTGGTCGTTTCGTCCCGTAGGGACGCTTGAGTTTAGGGATGGGAACAACATAACGGATTCCACCCTAAACTCACCCGTCCCGATGGGACGGGTGCGGCGACGAGGTGTTCTTTCCTAAACTCAGCCGTCCCGATGGGACGGGTAGAGAGATTGTGACGAGGAGATTTTTATGCTTCCTTTTCCGATTATTGACACGCATCTCCATTTGTGGGATCCTGGTTTCTTGCGTTACCCCTGGTTGGATAACGTTCCGTTGCTCAACAAACCCTATCTGTTGGCCGACTATAATCAACATTGCGGCCCGGTGCAGGTGGAGAAGATGGTCTTTTTGCAATGCGAGGTGGACTTTTCTCAGTTTCAAGAAGAAGCCGCCTGGATCACCAGCCTGGCGGCGCAAGATCCACGGATTCAGGGCATGGTGCCGTGGGCGCCGTTGGAAAAAGGGGACGCCGCCAAAGCGGATGTTGAACAACCGTTGGCAGCCAATCCGCTGGTCAAAGGGATTCGGCGTATCATTCAGTTTGAGCCGGACATCCAATTTTGTCTGCGCCCCGATTTTGTCAAAGGTGTCCAACTGTTGGCGAATTATGGTTTGAGTTTTGATATTTGTATTTCGCACATTCAACTGGCGAATACGATCAAGTTGGTGGCGCAATGTCCCAACGTGCAATTCATCCTCGATCATATCGGCAAACCGGATATTAAAAACCATTTGCTCGATCCCTGGCGTGCCGAGATGAAAACGCTGGCATCTTTCCCCAACGTCTGGTGTAAAGTTTCTGGCCTGGTGACGGAGGCCGATCACCAACATTGGACGCGAGATGACCTGAAACCCTATATCGACCATGTGATCAGTTGCTTTGGCTTTGACCGGGTGATCTACGGCGGCGACTGGCCCGTCGCCTATCAAGCCACCGAATACCCCCGCTGGGTCGAGACGCTACAGTGGGCAGTGAGCAGCTCTTCCGATAGCGAATTGCGTCGGCTCTTCCATGACAACGCCGTTGCCTTCTACCGCTTATAACTATTACCGCGTTACCATCATAATGCTGTTTTTCGTCCCATAGGGACGCTTGAGTTTAGGCTAGGTTCACTCTTTTTCCTTCCCCTAAACTCAGGCGTCCCTACGGGACGGGTGGTTTACCTTGGTGTTTGTTGATTATGCTTTTCGTCCTGTAGGGACGCCTGAATTTAGGAGGAACCATGAAAGCTGCCGTTCTCTACGACATCAAAACGCCGTTACAAATTGAAGACTTCTCCTTACCCGACATTCTGCCCGATCAGGTGCGGGTGCGGCTGGTGGCGAGTGGGGTTTGCCACTCGGACTGGCATGTGATCAAAGGCGACTGGCCCCATATTCCCGTGCCCACCATCTTGGGCCATGAGGGCGCCGGCGTCGTCGAAGAAGTGGGCGAGAAGGTAGGCCATGTGCGCAAGGGTGACCATGTAGTGCTGTCCTGGAAGCGCAACTGTGGCCTTTGTGAGATGTGTCAGAGTGGCTATCCGAACCTTTGTGATGAAACCCCAGACCTGCGCGCCCTGCCTCGCTTTACCGGTAGCGACCGCACGATGAACAAAATGCTCGGCCTCGGCACCTTTAGTACGGAGACGATTGTGCCGGGTGATGTTGTGATTGCCATTGATAAAGAGATTCCGTTGCCACAGGCCGCCCTGGTTGGCTGTGGCGTGATGACCGGCGTGGGCGCCGCGCTCAACACCGCCAATGTGCGACCGGGTAAGTCGGTGGCGGTCTTTGGCTGCGGCGGCGTGGGGTTGAATGTGATCCAAGGCGCAGCGATTGCCGGGGCGGAACCGATCATCGCCGTCGATATTCTCGACAACAAGTTGGCACTAGCCAAACAATTTGGCGCCACCCACACCGTTAACTCGGCCAGAGAAGACGCCGTTGCCGCCATTCAGGCGATCACCGGCGGCCCCGGCGCCCATTACGCCTTTGAAGCCATCGGTATGATTGGTGAACCCTTTCGCCAGGCGATCCTCTGCACGCGCAAGCGGGGCGTCACGGTCTTTGTCGGCCATGCGCCTCACAACACCGCCGTCGATTTTGATGCACGCATGTTGATGCCGGAGAAAATGGTCATCGGCTCTATGTATGGCTCCTGTCGGCCACGGGTAGACTTTCCCCGGTTGCTGGGTCTGTACAAGTCCGGCAAATTGAAACTGGACGAGTTGGTGACACGGGTCTATCCGCTGGAGCAGGTCAACGACGCCTTTGCGGCGCTGAGCAAAGGGGAGGTAGCCCGTAGTGTGCTAACGTTGACATAAACCTGGATTGGATTTATTGATGGAGTTTGTCTATGCACTGGTCGAAGAATCATCAGCGTTCCCTGAGCTTACTGCTATTACTTGTTGCCTTTGCCCTGCGTATGTGGACGCTAGATGCTCGTGCATTGTGGCTTGATGAGGCATTTGAATTTTGGTCAGCCGAACTCACTTTCGCCGAATTACCACGCGCCGTTAAATTTACGTTTCAACCACCGCTCTATACCTATCTGCTTCACCTATGGGTGATGCTGGACATGACACCCATTTGGTTGCGCTTCCTATCCGTTGCGCTCAGTATCAGTGGGATCGCGGCGTTACTGGTGTGGGCCAAGCGTGAGCTAAATGAACTCGGTCTGATTGCAGTGGGCGCCCTCATTGCTACGATGCCTGTGGCCGTGCATTATGCGCAAGAAACGGCTGAATATGCCTTGCTTTTTTGTACCCTAGCCTGGACGATTCTTTGTCTTAGTCGCACCTTTCAACGGACGGATTGGCGTATCTGGTTTGTCTTTACAGCTTGGGCGGTTCTCAGCATCTATAGCCATTATGGCGCACTGCTTGTTGTTGTTACGCTCTCTGGCGCCACGTTGGTCGAAAATCTATATCACCGCCGCTACCGCGCGCTCTATCAACAGATTGTCGTCTCCTTTGTGAGCCTGCTTCTCCTCGTTCCCCTCGTCCTTACTTTCTTATGGGATCAATTCACGAATATGCCCGGCCGGCCCGCGCTTTCCCTGGCGCAGATCTTATCGTTCAACCATAGCTTTGTTCATCTACGCGATACGATGCTGACCCTGTGGATTAACTCTGGCCCGCAGGAAGCACTTCCTGGCTGGACACAGTGGCTGGGACAACTTTGGTTAATAATCTTTTTACTGGCTTGTGCGTACTTCTTCCTAATCCCGATCACCTGGTCAGCCAAGCGGATTGTGCTATGGTTTTGGCTTCTCCTGCTTGTCTATTATGTGGCAGTACAGAGCGGCGCCTATGCGTATGGCGTCTGGGGCGGTCGTTATAGTTCAATTTTGGCGCCGCTCTTTGCCCTCACCGGCGGCGCCATCGTTACGTTCCTGGGGCGTCGTTTGCGAACAACGCCTGTCATTGTCTTTCTGATACTATACATTGGTCTGGCCTGGGCGGCATCTCCCCACTCGCCCTTTTATCCTACCGTACTCGGACAAGAGCGTCCACCCGAGGCGCGCGAGGATATGGGGCGTGTCGTTCAGAGCTGGCTTCAACAACGTTCACCAACAGAGCCGACTTATGTCTACGAAGGGGCTATCTTTACCTTTAGCTATTACTTGCGCCTTGCCGGTTTGGAAAAACATAACTTGTTATCGGAACAGAATCCGGCGTGTCGCACTACCCTTCAACCCGGATGTGCAGAAGCGCCAGTCTTCTATAGCAGGTCACTGCGCGATCACCCTGCCCCCGAACATATCGCCGCCATTTGGCAGGCATTTGGCAGGCAACCAGAACGCTTCTGGCTTATTTTGGGCCGAGTGTACAAAACGGATGACGCCCTGATCTTAAACCAGTTGCAAGAACAGTACAGCATTGTTGCCACCTACCGTGGGCTGAATGCGGTCGCTTACTTGATGCAACGAAAACCCTAAGAACCCACTTTATCATGGCCGGCGCAAGGCCAACAACCGACCACGGACACGGCGGATTGTCTGGAAGAGTCGTCGAGCGCGCGCGCAATCAATCAATTAATGAAATTTTTGCAAATCAATTTTTGACAGGCATGTTTGTAATCGATTACAATAAGTTGTAATCGATTACAGCTTCCCTATTTTTGAGTTACGCAATGAGTACAACACAACCAACGCCTGCCAAGTTAGCTGATGTCGCGCGTCGTGCCGGTGTTTCAACGGCTTCGGTTTCCCGCGTCTTGGCCGACAAGCCTCATGTCAGCGACGAAGTGCGGCAGCGGGTGTTAGCTGCGGTGGATGAATTGAGCTTTCGGCCTAGTCGGCTCGCGCGCAGTTTGCGGATCCAGCGTTCGCACGTGCTAGGGTTGATTATTTCCGATATTCAAAATCCATTTTTTACCGCCATTGTCCGGGCCATTGAGGATATTGCTTATCAACATCAATACACCTTGGTTCTCTGTAACGCCGACGAAGACCCGGACAAGGAAGCACTCTATATTGATTTGATGATTGCCGAAAAGGTGGCTGGCGTGGTCATCTCGCCGACCCAGGAAACGGCGACCTCTTGCCAACGCCTGGCGCATGTGGGTATTCCGGTGGTGGCCATTGATCGACGAGTCCATGACCTGCCGGTGGACACGGTTGTGGTGGATAACATGAACGCCGCCTGTGAAATTGTCAGCCATTTAATTGCCGATGGTCATCGCCGGATTGGGGCGGTGGTGGGAACCCCCATTGCAACCACCGGCCATGAACGCCGCGACGGTTATCTACGCGCTTTACAATTGCACGATATTCCCCTCGAAGCGGCGCTCCTGCGTTCAGGCTTGCCCACCATTGCCACGGGCTATCGGTTGGTCAATGAGTTATTGGCCCTGCCGCAGCCACCCACTGCCCTCTTTTTGGGTAACAATCTGCTGACCATTGGCGCTTTGAAGGCCGTTCATGAACACAATTTGCGGATTCCTGAAGAGATTGCCTTAGCCGCCTTTGATGAAATGGAGTGGATGTTTGTGGTCAAACCGGCCTTGACCGTGGTGGCCCAACCGGTTTACGCCATGGGCAAATGTGCAGCCGAACTGTTGTTGGCGCGTATTGCCGACCCCGACCGCCCGATTGAGGAAATCGTCCTTCAACCGACCATCCATATTCGCCAGTCCTGCGCCGATCATGTACCCTGGCCGGCGAGCTTTATTGTTCGTCGGCCGGCGGTTGCCCAGCTTGGTTAAGCGCTCCATCTGGAGCTTAACAATAAAAATTTTATATAAGGAGAATTGTCATGAAGATGAAGAACCTGCTCAATGCCTTGTGGATCCTGGTGGTGATCGCCGCCGTGGTCGCAGGCTGTGCCGTCCCCGCCGCCCAACCGGCGGCCCCGGCGGCTGATGCCGGCGCCGCCCCCGCCGCCGATGCAAAGCCCTATATTCCGATCATTTCCAAGGGCTTCCAACACCAGTTCTGGCAGGCCGTGAAGGCCGGCGCCGAACAGGCTGCCACCGAGTTCAATGTGGACATCACCTTTGAAGGGCCGGAGACCGAGGCCATGGTCGATAAGCAGATCGAAATGCTCCAGACCGCCCTCGACAAGAACCCCGCCGCCATCTGTCTGGCAGCGCTTGACAGCAAGGCCGTTGTGCCGTTGTTGGAAAAGGCCAAGGCTGCTAACATCCCGGTCATCGGCTTTGACTCTGGTGTCGATAGCGACATTCCCGTCACCACCGCCGCCACCGACAATATTGCCGCTGCCGGCGTGGCCGCGGACAAAATGGCGGAATTGATCGGCGATGAAGGCGAAGTGGCCGTCATCGTTCACGACCAGACCAGCCGCACCGGTATCGACCGCCGCGATGGCTTTGTCAACCGTATGACCGAAGCGCACCCCAATGTCAAGATTGTCGATATTCAATACGGCGCCGGCGATCAACTGAAGTCCACCGATCTGGCCAAGGCGATTATCCAAGCCAACCCCAATCTGAAGGGCTTCTTCGGCGCCAACGAAGGTTCGATCATCGGTGTGTTGAATGCCGTCAAAGAATTGGGCATGGAGGGCAAGATCGTGGTGATCGGCTATGATGCCGGCAAGCAGCAGATGGACGCCGTCCGCAGTGGGGTCGAAGCTGGGGCCATTACCCAGAACCCGGTCGGCATTGGCTACAAATGCGTCGAATCCGCTGTCAAGGCAATCAAGGGCGAAACCCTGGACAAAGTGACCGATACCGGCTTCTTCTGGTACGACGCCACGAATATTGATTCGGAAGAGATTAAGCCGTTGTTGTACGAATAGTGAATCAGTGCTGCGTGCTGCGTGTTACGCGATCTGTGATTCGTGATTGTTAACGGTTCACGCAATACGCAACACGCTGCACGCCTCATATGGGATTGCTTACACAAAGGATCTGCTATGGCCGACATCCTGGTCTCCATGGAAGGGATCGAGAAATCCTTTCCCGGTGTTCACGCCCTGAATCAATGTCGTTTTGAATTGCGCGCCGGCGAGGTTCATGCGCTCTTGGGTGAAAATGGGGCAGGCAAATCGACAATGATGAAGGTGTTAGCCGGCATCTATGCGCCCGACGCCGGCCGGATTTTGTACAAGGGCAAGGAAGTGACCATTGCCGGCCCCCGTGCCGCCCAAGCTCTGGGCATTAGCATGATCCACCAAGAACTCAACCTGATGCCCCATCTCACCCTGGCGCAAAATGTTTTTATTGGCCGGGAGCCACGGCGAGGGGTGCGTTTCTGGCTCAATGAAGGGGCGCTCAACGCCCAGACCGAGCAATTATTTCAATCCATGCATCTTAACCTGGACCCTCGCACCAAGGTGGCCGATCTAACCGTTGCCAAGCAACAGATGGTGGAGATTGCCAAGGCGCTCTCCTATAACTCGGCAGTCTTGATCATGGACGAACCAACCGCAGCCTTGACGGAAGCCGAGATTGATGAACTCTTCCGTATGATCAACCAGTTGCGGGAACGGGGCGTTGGCATTGTCTATATCTCCCATCGATTGGAAGAAATCAAGCGCATCTGTGATCGAATTACGATTATGCGCGATGGCCGCTACATTAACACCGTGGGCGCCCAAGAGGTCACCATCGACCAAATTATTAGCATGATGGTGGGCCGCACCATTTACGAATCGGCCCCCGAAGTGCCGGCAACAGCCAACCAGGAGACGGTGTTGGAAGTCAAAGGGGTAAACCGCGCTGGTGTTCTCAAGGACATTAACTTTACCCTGAAAAAGGGGGAAATTTTAGGCTTTGCGGGGCTGATGGGCGCCGGGCGCACAGAGGTGGCCCGTGCGGTCTTTGGTGCGGATCGCATTGATACTGGCGAAATTTATGTCCAAGGCCGGCGGGTGCAGATCAAGACGCCGCGCGATGCGGTGCGTTATGGCATTGGCTATCTCTCCGAAGATCGCAAGCGTTACGGACTGGCGCTGGGCATGGATGTTGAGAGCAATGTCGTCTTAGCGGCCTTCAAGAAATTTTTTGGGCGCTTGGGTTGGGTCAACCGTAGCAAGACCCGTAGCACGGCGCAGCAATATGTCGAGACCCTGGCAATCAAGACGCCGACCATTCAACAGCGGGTGCGCAATCTTTCGGGGGGCAATCAACAGAAGGTCGTCATTGGTAAGTGGTTAACAGCGGACACCGATATTTTGATCTTTGATGAACCAACCCGTGGCATCGACGTGGGCGCCAAGAGCGAAATTTATAAATTATTGAATGATCTGGCGCACCAGGGCAAGTCAATCATTATGATCTCCTCCGAACTGCCCGAAATTCTGCGCATGAGTCACCGCATCATTGTCATGTGTGAAGGGCGCATTACCGGCGAACTGAGCGCTGCCGAGGCGACCCAGGAAACCATTATGAAGTACGCCACCCAGCGGGGCGGCATTGTGAGCAAGAATTAGTGAATCAGTGAGACAGTGAGACAGTAACACAGTGGGTGGTTCGTACTGCCCTACTGCCTTACTGTCTTACTGTATTACTGTATTACAGGAACTACACCTTATGGCAACCCAACTCGCGCAACCGACAACGCAGCGCGGCTCCCTTTTCCGCTCGAATGCGACCCAAATGCTCCTGGCCTTTGCCGGTCTGATTGTGCTTTTTGTCGTCTTTTCGTTGGCCTCGCCCATCTTTTTTACCTTTAGCAATGTCAGCAGTATTTTACTGGCGACGGCGGTAAACGGCGTCCTGGCCCTGGGCGTCACTTTTATCATCATCACCGGTGGCATTGATCTCTCCGTCGGCACGGTGATGACCCTCTCTGCGGTAATGACCGGTCTCGTTATCACCAACTGGGGGCTGCCGATTCCGCTGGGCGTACTAGCCGGACTGGCAACCGGTGCATTGGTTGGTTTTATTAATGGCATCACCATTGCCAAGATGAAGATTCCACCCTTTATCGCCACTTTGGGTACAATGATGATTGCCCGTGGGCTGTCGCTGGTGCTGTCAGAAGTTAAGCCGATCTATTTTAATGATACGCCGGCTTTCGGGCAGATTGCCATGGGTTCGGTGGTGGGAATCTTTTTGCCCAATTTTGCCCTGCCCAACGCCGTGGTGATTCTCTTTGCCGCAGCCATTGTCGCCAGTATTATTCTCACCAAAACCGTCTTAGGGCGCTACAATATTGCTTTGGGCAGCAACGAGGAAGCAACCCGTCTCTCCGGTGTCAATGTTGATGGTTGGAAGATGGCGATTTATGCCTTGGGCGGCACCTTTAGCGGTCTGGCCGGGGTTTTGATTGCGTCCCGCCTTAACTCGGCCCAACCCGCCTTGGGCGCCGGCTATGAGTTGGACGCCATTGCGGCGGTCGTCATTGGTGGCACCTCGCTCAGTGGTGGCGAAGGCACCATTCTCGGCACCATCATCGGCGCCTTTATTATCAGCACCCTCACCAATGGTCTGCGCATCCTCTCCGTTCCCCAGGAATGGCAGATGGTTGTCACCGGCGCCATTGTCATCCTGGCCGTGTACGCCGATATTATCCGCCGTCGCAAGTAACAAGCCAGAGATTGAGCGATTGAGCGATCAAGAGATTCCGTATTAACCTCTCAATCTCTCAATAAGGTCAAATGAGCCAGAGGTCAAATTTGACAAGCCGTGATCGAACTAATCGGGTTGAAAGAAGAGGATCTGCG
>JAPKMW010000030.1 GCA_026645575.1 Caldilineaceae bacterium | reverse complement strand
TCTCTTTGAACGCTACCAGCAACTGTGGGCCAGCCAACTCGCCGCGCTGCTCGTCGAGATTAAGCACACGGTTGAACAGGCACAACGAATCGGACAAACCAGCCTGACCGCTGAACAACTCACAGATTTTGAACAACGTTACCTGGCGCTACTCGAACAAGGCGATGCTGACAATCCTCCGGTCACTCAACGCACTCAGGCCCGTGGCAGACCAAAACAATCGCCTGCCCGTAACTTGCTAGACCGTTTGCGTAAACATCAAACGGCTGTGTTCGCCTTTATGTATGATTTTAATGTGCCCTTTGACAACAACCAAGCTGAACGTGATCTACGTATGGTCAAGTTAAAGCTCAAAGTCTCCGGTTGTTTTCGTACCAAAGAGGGGGCGGCTCTTTTTTGTACGATTCGTTCTTACATTGCTACCGTTCGCAAGCATGGCATTTCCATTCTTGATGCTTTGTCTAATGCTTTACTCGGCTTGCCCTTTCGCCCTGCTTGCTTGCCTGAATAGTTACCAAGAAAGTATCAAGATCCGATCTTGATACTTTCTTGATCGCGTTAAGTAGCGCATCAAGATGGTGGAAAAATGCTCGTTTCGGCCTAAACCTTACCTCTCCCCTTACTTATTGCGCTGGAATTGCAAGAGAGATGCAACAAAAAGTTGTAATTTTTGAAGCTATAATGCGATGGATTGAATCGAATTATAGCTATCGTACCCCCAAAACATTTCTTTCGTTTTCAACTATAAATTCTTTGTTACCTTAGAAAGGAGTTATCCGGTGCACTAACTTTGTTAACACTTCGCCTGTCATCATCCCTTTGCTGCTTTGCTATTGCACCCATAGCAACATCATCCCCATTGCTGCCCATACAGGCTTTGGCACTCAAAAAATCGTTAACCCACAAGGAACTCATGCATGAATAAACAACGTTCAGAGCATTCCATGCTTCGCGCCCTCTTGATTTTAGTGACGATTCTCGCCTTGCTGCCTATTGGCTTTTCGCCCAACCATCTGGCTGCCCGGCCCCAGATGCAAGAAACTGGCGAAAATGATGCCAATAAGCATGCGTATCTGCCGATTATCAGTAATGGCGAGAATACCAGCAACCAAACAAACGTTACGCCCGTCGAACCAACGCAATATAATGCTTTTGCTGAGGAAGCGCCGGTAGCGGTGACAGGTGAAGTGGTAGCCAGCACCTGCCAGACCTATATTCGCTTTACCAATAGCAGCAGTCAGACGATTCGTGTCTTCTGGTTGAATTACAGCAACCAGGAAACCCTCTACGCTACCCTATCGCCCGGCGTCGCCTATTGGCAACATACGTTTTACGGCAATACCTGGATTGTACGTGACCTTCAGGGCAACCAGGTGAAGCGCTTTACCGTCAACACCTGTAGTTTGATGTATGTTACGATCAACAACAGCGATTTCCCCCAACCTACCGCCACGCCTGTCTGTGACGCTCGCATTGACCGGCTGCGAATGATGAACCTGGACACAAACCTGCCGGTGACGGGTCTTGACCCCATTCAAAACGGCGCAACCATCAACCTAAGCAGCCTACCGGCCCGGTATGCCTTAGAGGCGATTGCGGTTGGTTCGACTGAAAGCGTCAAATTTGATGTCAATGGCACCGTGATTGTCGAGAATACGGCGCCCTATAACTATCCTGCCACCGGCACAGCCTGGAATGCCACTGCCGGCGCCTACACGGTAAAGATAACGGCTCATACGCAGGACAATGCCGGCGGGCAGTTGTGCGATACCAAACAGATCGCCTTTACGCTCATGGCAACAGCGTCCACCAATACCCCGGTGCCGGCAACAGCAACCAACACGCCCGTGCCGCCAACAGCAACCAACACGCCGGTCGGCCCGACCAATACGCCCGTACCGACAAGCTGTACCGGCAACCTCTTGGTCAATGGCGACTTTGAGAGCGGCTTCGCCAGTTGGACAGTTGCCGGTTACACTAGCCAGCAACTAACGCTGAGCAACCAGGCATACAGCGGCACACAGGCTGCCCTGCTGCGCGGCCCCGGCGGCGTCTTTATCAGCCAACCGGTGGGCGTGCTGCCCGGCGCCAGCTATACCATCAGCGGCTTTGGCCGGACGACCAACGCGGGCATCTTCCATTCCTTTGGCATTAACTTCTATGATGCCAACGGTACACGATTGGATCGCACCTTTGCCCAGGTGACCTCCAGCAGTTATCAACAGGTCTCGGCGTCGTTGTTGGCGCCTGTCGGCACCATCTACATTGAGGTTTTCCTCTACACCGATGGCGGCGCCGATTTCCTGGCCGACGCTGTGTGTGTTACCCGTTCCGGCGGCCCCACGCCCACCAATACCGCCTCGGTTGACAATGTCATCATTGGCGATCGCGTCTGGCTGGATAGCAACCGCAACGGTATTCAGGATGAAGGCGGCCCCGGTTTGGCCGGTGTTACGGTTGAATTGCTGGAAGGCTGTAGCAGCACCACCACCGCAGCCACCAAAATCACAAGCAACAGCGGGCAATATGTTTTTATCAACTTGGCGCCCGGCTCCTATCGATTGCGCTTCCTGGCGCCCAGCGGCACGGTTTTCACCTTGCAAGATCAGGGCGGCGACGATGAAGGGGATTCGGATGTCGATAGCGGTGGCATCTCCAACTGTATTACGTTGGCCCCTGGTGAAGCTAACTACAGCGTCGATGCCGGCGTCTATGACCCCAATGCTCCGATCCCGACCCCCACGCCTACGCCCACTCCGTTAGGTGGTTATATTGGCGACCGTGTCTGGAATGATCTCAACCGTAATGGTCTCCAGGATACGGGTGAGCCTAATTTGGCCGGTGTGACTGTCGAGCTGCTCAACAGTTGCGCCGGGGCAAGCGTCCTGGCGACGCGCACCACGAGCAACAGTGGGCAGTACATCTTTAACAACCTGCCTGCTGGTCAATACTTGGTGCGGGTGCAGGCGCCTGCTGGTCTAGTCTTCAGCCCACAGAATGTCGGCAACGACGACAGCAGCGACTCGGATATGGACAGCAACGGCATTACCCCCTGCATTATCATGGATCCGTTTGAGGAAGAACCGAATGTGGATGCTGGTCTCTATGACCCGCAAGGAACCATCCCTACGGCCACACCAACCGCCACCCCAGCCGGCGCCACGTTGGGTGATCGCGTCTGGAACGACTTTGACCGCAATGGTGTGCAGAATGGCGGTGAACCGGGCGTGAGTGGCGTTACGGTTGAATTGTTGGCCGGCTGCACCGGGACAACCGTGCTAACTTCCCGAACGACCAATGCCCGTGGCGAATACTTCTTCACTGCACTGGCCGCCGATTCCTATCGCATTCGCGTCACGGCGCCGACCGGTTTTGTCTTCAGTCCACAAAATGCCGTCAACGATCCCTTTGGCGATTCGGATGTGGACAGCAGCGGGGTGAGCAGTTGTATCACGCTGGCGCCCTTTGTTGAAAATGCCGAAACCGATGCCGGCGTCTATGACCCCAACGCGCCACTACCGACGGCCACCAACACGCCACTGCCGCCAACGCCGACGAATACGCCTGTGCCGCCAACGCCGACCTTTACGCCGACGAATACAACCGTGCCGCCGACGGCAACCAACACGCCAGCGCCGGCCACGCCGACGAACACACCTGTGCCGCCGACACCAACCAATACGCCCGTCCCGCCGACGAATACGCCTGTGCCGCCAACGCCAACCAATACACCAGGCAACCAGCCTGCCAGTGTCAGTGGCCGCCTGTGGCATGACATCAACCGCAACGGCATTCGCGAAAGCAATGAACCCAACGTCAGCGTCTCTGTCACGCTCTGGGTAGACAGTAACAACGATGGCGTCCATGACACACAAGTCGCCACTGTTTCCAATAGTGGTGGCGCCTATACCTTTAGCGGGTTGCAACCAGGGCGAGTCTATGTGCTCAAATTTGGCCGTCCCAGCGGTGCGACTTTTACCCCCCCAAATGTAGGCAGTGACAGCACCGACAGCGATGTTGAGATCTTCTCCTACGGCGGCACAGCCAATCTGATCTTTGCCTCGGCAGAAAATCGCACCAATGTGGATGCCGGCGTCTACTTCAACTATGTGACGTTGACCGCCCAGCACAGCGGCAAATGTTTGGATGTACCCGGTTCAAGCACGCAGAGTGGGGTGCAGTTGCAACAATATAGTTGTAACGGCACCGGCGCCCAACAATTCGCCTTGCTTCCCGTTGCTGGTAGTAGCGATCTCTTTACGTTGGTCAACCGCACCAGCAACTTGTGTTTGGATGTCTTTAACTCATCGCTGACCGATGGCGCCAAGATAATCCAGTGGCCTTGCACGGGGAACAGCAATCAGCAATTCCGCTTGCAAGGGGTAAGCAGTGGCGTCTTCCAGGTAGCCGCCAAGCATTCCAACAAGTGTATGGATGTGAATGGTAGCGCTACAACCAATGGCGCCCTTGTGCAACAATGGGCTTGCCATACAGGTAGCAACCAGCAGTGGCGTATTAGCAACTAGTCATAGCCTTAGAAGTTACGCAGTTGGACAAGACCTTGGTGGCGCCTGTCAATCGCGTAACGCCTAAACCTTACAAAGCAGGCACGCAATGATTCGATAAATCGCTGCGTGCTTGTGAGAAAGTCTGTTACCTAGCCCCATAGCGACCAAAGCCCGCTCTCAATCTGGATTCAGACCGGCTGAGAGCGGGCTTTTATTCGTAGACCACAATTGACAGATTGCTACAATTCATGTACGATTCTGTTAATTCCCAATTTTATGGACTTACATAGTTGTTGCTCACGTTCCCTGTGGGTAACAGCCGATTAGCCCTCATCTATGACCGCTAATCGCTGACCATCAACAATCAAACAAGTGTGTAGCGTCCTTTCTTTTCCAAAGTTATATCAAAGGAGTGTTTGTATGACCAACCAAAAAGGGTTGTCAC
Organism: Caldilineaceae bacterium; assembly: GCA_026645575.1. Next base: position 92,009 of record JAPKMW010000030.1, on the reverse strand, counting down.
GTCGTGATTTTTTGCGCGTCTCTTCCATGAGTGTGGCCGGTCTGGCCTTAGCCGCTTGTGTCGCCACGCCAGCCGCGGCGCCGAGTGGGGAAGCCAGTGGCGGCGAAGCGGCCCCTGCCGGTGAAAAAGTCACGATCCGCTTCCATGCCCGCATCGGCCAGCAAGAGGACACGCTCTATGATATGCAGATGCCGAAGTTCATGGAAGAAAATCCTGACATTGAGATCGTGAAGGAATCCTTCCCCGGCGAAGAGTACAACACCAAGGTTTCGACCATGTTGGCCGGCAATACGCTGGGCGACGCCGCCTGGAGCGCGTTGGGTGGCGCCACCATCAACTTCATGTGGGCACAGGGCATTGTGGCGCCGATCGACGATCTGGTTGCCTCCAATAGCATTGATCTCGCCCAGTGGTATGAAGGTTGTATCAAAGCGATCACCGTCGAAGGCAACCTCCTCGGTCTACCCTTCAAGGCTCATCCCGGCCTAGCTGTGATCTACTACAACGAGACGGCCTTTGAAGCCGCCGGCTTGGAACTGCCGAAGTCTGGCTGGACCCAAGAGCAACAGGTTGAAGCTGCTAAAGCATTGACCAAAGCGGATGCCACCCCGCCTTTCTATGGCTTCCTGCCAGGTACAGGCAACATCTGGAAGACATTAGTCACCCTCTCCCGCGCCTTTGGCACCGAACTGCTGAATGAAGATGGCACCCAATTCCAACTTAACAGTGAAGTGGGCATCCAAGCTGTGACCTGGCTCTATGATCTCTTCCAGACCCACAAAGTCGCGCCCACACCGGCGCAAATGGTCGGCGGCGGCAACGATATGTGGATCGCCAATTCCTTGGGCATGTACCAAGGTGGCACCTCGGTCTCCGTCACCGGCGGCACCATCGGCGATGCCTTCAAGTGGATGGTCGCCCCCAATGCGGTTGGCCCCGGCGGCGTCGGCGGCTCGGACTATGAAGTCGATGCCTACACCGTCACCACGGCGAGCAAGAACCCCAACGAAGCCTTCAAGTGGGTGCAATATCTGTGCAGCCAAGATTCGGGCATCCAACTGGGCTTGATCGGCGGCACCGTCGGTGGGCGCGCCGATGTCTATGGCAGCGAAGAACTGCTCAAGTTCCCCTTCCGTGTTGTCTTCAAAGAGATCATGGACAACGCCATGAACAGCCGTATCACCGCCAACTGGCGTCAAGCTGAGGCCGAAACCGCCTTGGCCCAGTTGATGCAACCGCTCTGGACCGGCGACGAAACCCCGACGCAGGAGTTCATCGATGGCGTCGCTGCCCAAATTCAGACGATTCTGGATCTGCCGCGACCGTAAGTATAGAAAACGCAGCGTCCCTGTTTCGTAGGGGCATGAAATTTCATGCCCCTACGAAACAGGGACGCTGTGCCTAGTAATGGAGTTATTATATGGCTAGTGGAGTATCGCGGCGCGGTTCGTTGCTGGGATCACGTCTACAACGCCGTGAGGCGCTGGAAGGCTATTTGTGGATCAGTCCCTGGTTAATTGGTTTTATTGTGTTTTCACTGGGGCCAATTATCGCCTCCTTTTACTTGAGCCTGACCAAATACAAGATTGGCGGGACGCCCCAATGGCTGGGGTTGGAGAATTATGAGACCGCCTTTTTCAACGACCCGCTCTTCTGGCCGTCAATTGGCCGCACCTTTTATTTTGCCATTGCTTCAGTGGTGCTGGGCGTCATCTTTTCCCTCCTGGCCGCGATGCTGCTCAACCAGAATATTAAAGGCAAGACGATCTTCCGGGCGCTCTACTATTTGCCCTCGTTGACGCCGGTGGTGGCGTTGACCATTCTCTGGCAATGGCTTTTGTCACCACAACAGGGATTGGTCAATTACTTGTTGGGTATGGCCGGCATTCCCGGCCCTGGCTGGTTGACTGACCGCAGTTGGGCCATTCCCTCGATCATTTTGATCACCCTTTGGTCAACCGTGGGCGGCGGACGCATGATTATTTTTCTGGCCGGTTTGCAGGGCGTCCCCAAAGAACTACAGGAAGCGGCGGAGATGGATGGCGCCAACGGCTGGCAGCGCTTCCGCAATGTGACCATCCCGCTCATTTCGCCGGTCATTCTTTTTAACCTGATTCTGGGGGTCATCGGCGCTTTTAGCACCTTCTCGGTCGCCTACCTGGCAACCAGCCCGCCCGGTGGACCAAGCTATGCCACCTGGTTCTATATGTTGCATCTCTATGCCAACGCCTTTAACTTTTTCCAGATGGGCTACGCGTCGGCGCTGGCGTGGATCTTCTTTGTCTTTATTTTTATTCTGTCCTACCTACAGATCAAGCTGTCGGACCGCTGGGTCTATTACGAGTTTTCTTAACATCCCCTCCTAACCTCCCCCAGACTTCGGCGTGAGCTCAGTCGAACGTTTGGGGGAGGGACTGTGGTACGCCCGATGGTTCCTTCCCTTCTCAGGGGTGGGTTAGGGTGGGGTAATGAGTTTTCCTAGTCAGGAGTTTCTATGGCCACGACCCAACCCAGTGTGCGCCCCGTAGCCGCCGCCAAGTCCACCGCCACCGCCAAAGCCGGCAGCCAGCGCACCAATCGACTATGGCAGCAGATCGCGCTCTATACTTTTGCCATTCTCACGGCTTTGGCCTTTAGCCTGCCCTTTTTCTGGACGGTCAGCAGTTCGCTGAAAACGGCCGCTGAGATCCGCCAAATTCCACCCACCTTTTGGCCCCATGAATATCGCTGGGCCAACTACCCCGATGTCTTCCGGCTGGCGCCCTTTGCGCTTTTCATCTGGAACACCGTGGTCATCACGGTATTGGCGATGATCGGGCAGATTATTTCGGCAGCGGCAGTGGCCTTTGGCTTTACCCGTTTTCGCTTTCCAGGGCGGGAAATGCTCTTCTTTCTGGTGCTGAGTACGATGATGTTGCCCTGGCAGGTGACGATTGTGCCGCAGTTTTTGCTCTTCCGCTATCTCAACTGGCTCAACACCTTTATGCCGCTGATTATTCCGTCGTTTTTTGGCGGCGGCGCCTTCTTTATCTTTTTGCTACGCCAATTCTTTATGACCATCCCGCGCGATCTGGATGAAGCGGCCAAACTCGACGGCGCCTCCTCGGTGCGCATCTTCTGGAGCATTATTCTGCCCCTCTCCGGCCCGGCCATTGCCACCGTTGCGATCTTCTCGTTCCTGCAACATTGGAATGAGTTTATCGGGCCGTTGATTTTTCTCAACACCGAAGACAAATATACCCTGTCCATTGGTCTACGCTATTTCCTCTCTAACCCCTTTGAAAGCGATGAACCGCGCGAGGCGATCCTGATGGCGGCTTCGCTGATTGTGGCGGCGCCATCGTTGATCCTGTTCTTTGTTGCGCAGAAATACTTTGTGCGCGGCATTGTGACGACTGGGTTAAAAGGCTAAACAATAAGTTAATTGTCAATGGAAAATTGATAATGATTAATGCATTGCAATCTCACACAGTCCCTGATACACTGATAGGTCATTAACCATTATGCGTTAAATATGTTCCATTAATTATTAGAAACGGCTTTAGATGAAAATCACCAAAATCGACACCTTCCTCGTCAACATGGGCCACCGCAACATCCCCTACGTGAAAGTCCACACCGACGAAGGCATTTACGGCATCGGTGAAGCCTACTCCTGCGGCCCGGACAAGGCGACTGTGGAGGTCATTCGCGACTTTGAAGAGTGGCTCATTGGCCGCGACCCGCGGGACATCGAGGGTCTGTTCCAGTTGATGTATGCCGGTTCGCGCTTCCCTGGCGGCATGGTGCTTAACGCCGCCATCAGTGGCATTGAACATGCGCTTTGGGACATTGCCGGCAAGGCGGCAGGTCTACCCGTTTATCGCCTCGTTGGGGGCAAGTGTCGCGAGAAGGTGCGCGTCTATCAATCGCCCCGTGGCGGGACACCAGAAGAAATTGCCGACAACGCCGTGGCGCTCATTGAAAAATATGGCTATACAGCGATCAAGATGGGGCCGTTGCCGCCCAACTGGCAAGCCATGCCCTGGAACAAGGTCTTGCGTGAAGTGGAAAAGCGCATGGCTGCGGTGCGTAACGCCGTGGGCGACGATATTGACATTGGTCTCGACCCCCATGCGCGTCTCTTTGAAGTGTCACGGGCCATGGAATTGTGTGAAGTGGTTAAACCTTTCCGCCCCATGTTTGTCGAAGAGCCATTGCGCCCGGAGAATTATGACGCCCTGCAAAAACTGAGCCAAAGTGTCGATGTGCCGCTGGCAACCGGCGAAATGCTCTATACTCGCCACGAGTTTCGTGAACTGCTGGCCCTACAAGCGGTCAATATCATCCAGCCCGACATCTGTCTCATGGGTGGCCTGTGGGAGATGAAAAAGGTAGCGGCCATGGCCGATGCCCACTATGTCAGTGTCGCGCCGCATAACCCCTGTGGCCCGGTGGCGACAGCGGTGAATGTTCATTTCGCCGCCAGCACCCATAATTTCCTCATTCTGGAATATCACGCCGATGACGAAGGCGCCCGCCGCGACATTGTTGATGAGCCGATGAAATTAGTCAATGGCTATCTCGAATTGCCGGAGAAGCCAGGGCTAGGCATCGATTTGAACGAAGACGTGCTAGGCAACTACCCCTTCAAGAGTTGGCACCGCGCCTTCACTTACACGGCGGATGGGGCATTGGCCTATCAGTAACTTGTCGGCGCCGTAGAACTGGCAAACGCCAAGCGCGGCTAATTCCCCAAAAGGGGCAGGTACTTCTCTACTGTCAGTAGAAAAGTACCTGCCCCTTTTTTGATTGGCGCCCCTGCCAACCCAAGTCGTGTCAGTGTGCTTCATTGTTAGAGAGAATGAACAGTTTGCATTGGTTATTATCTATATTGACAGGGATTTGATAGCATTTATTAAGGTAATTTTCGATAAAATTTATGTGTTTATCTATCATTCCCCAAAACAAGGAGGACCCTTTGAAAAAATTTACGATTTGGTTACTATTACTGCTCTTTTGTTGTGGGCTGGCGCCGGCGGCCCAAGCCCAAGTGCACACCTTGCGTGTGCAACCGCTCCTCTTCGCAAGAAGTCAAAAACAGCCGAACGACCGCTTCAATATCATTGTCCAAAAACTGACGAAGGATCAGCAAGTGGAGGCATTGGTAGAAACGTTGGGTGGCGTTGTCACCCTGGATCTATCCATCATTAATGCCTTTGCCGCCGAAGTGCCGGCGAGTGCTGTGCCAATACTGGCCAATGCGCAGGGTGTGCGCTGGGTCTCGCTTGATGCGCCGATGGTAAAATCGGGCGGCCCTGACGGTACGATCAATACTGCGAACTTGTTGAACGTCTATAACCGCGCAATTGGCGCTGATCGGGTTTGGGCGCAGGGTTACCAGGGTAGCGGGATTGGTGTTGCTGTGGTAGACAGCGGTGTTGATGAATTTTCACCGGACCTAGGTAGCCGTGTGGTCGGCTCGGTTTGGGTCAATACGCGCCAACGAACAATGATGGGCGGGGTTTGGACCGATGTGATGATTCTCAATGGACGCACCGATGGGTATGGGCATGGCACCCATGTCGCCGGGGTCATTGGCGGTAATGGCGCCTCGGCCAACGGCGCCTATATGGGTGTGGCACCGAAAGTGAATCTGATTGATGTGCAAGTCAGTGATGCTTACGGTCAAACATCCGCTTCCAATGTTATTTTTGCCTTGCAATGGTTGCTGAACAACCGCAGCGCCTATAATGTACGGGTCGTCAACCTCTCGCTAAATAGTGCGGTGGCGGAATCATACCTCACCAGCCCGATTGGGGCAGCCTGCGAAATTCTGTGGTTTAATGGTATTACCGTGGTTGCCTCTGCGGGTAATAATGGCACCGCCACCCTCTATCCGCCCGCCAACGATCCTTTTGTCATTACAGTTGGCGCAACGGATGATCAAGGTACAGCCACGATTACAGATGATACGGTTGCCCATTTTTCGGCCTACGGTACGACTACGGATGGTTTTGCGAAACCGGATCTGGTGGCGCCGGGTCGTCACATCGTTTCGGTTCTAGCCGCAAATAGTCAATTTAAAGCCAATCGTCCTACCAATATTGTTGGGACAAAATACTTCCGCATGTCGGGCACCTCGGCTGCCGCACCAATGGTCAGCGGCGCCATTGCCCTCTTGCTCCAAGATGAACCCAACCTGACGCCGGATCAGGTGAAATACCGGCTGACGGCAACGGCCAATAAAAATTGGGCCGGCTATAGCAGCACTAAAGCTGGGGCCGGTTATTTAGACATTTACGCGGCCCTCAACGGGACAACGACGCAAAGCGCCAACACGGGCCTTAACGCCAGCCAACTGTTATGGACTGGTTCAGCACCGGTGGCATGGAATAGCGTCAGTTGGAACAGCGTTAGCTGGAACAGTGTCAGTTGGAACAGTGTCAGCTGGAATAGTGTCAGTTGGAATAGTGTCAGTTGGAATAGTGACTACTGGGAAGAAGGTACGGTAAGTAGTGCCGCCGTCCCCACGACCGAACCACTAGGCGACGATAACCTGGTCATGATTGATACGCCGGTAAGTACTGTGCCAATCGTAGAAGCGCCAATCGTCAACGCTGACCAGAACAACGCTGCCTTCAAAGTTTTACTTCCGCTTGTCGCGCGCTAACGCACCGGCTTTTAGCATTTAGTTTATACTGACGAGCAGCACAAGAAATAATCCATTACTCGTGTAAAAAGTGTTACTTCTTGGCGCTCGTTAGTATAGCTGCGCCAAGGCGACTGAAGCCTTGGCGCCCTTTGTTTCTGTCCCTGCTTCAGCCTCTTTGTGGCAACGTAATAATTTACTTTTGCCAACCCAACTACCCAACTATCCTATAGTTTTTTGCCGTTTGACACCCTGTGTAGGTGCGCTATAATTTATACAAGCCCGTTGGCGTACTAGACTATATCTAACTTCGTCCGTACCTTCCATAGTTGTATAGGAGAAAACCATGACCCAGAACTCGCTCAGTCGTCGGCAGTTTCTTGCGTTGTCAGCCGTTGTCAGTGCTTCGACCCTGGCCGCTTGTGTCGCACCGGCTGCTACAAACCCAGGTGCGGCGGCGCCGGCGGTCGCCAGTGCGACCGTAGTGCATTGGGCCTACTCCACGTTACCCCTGGACCGCACTACCCTTAAAAGCGTTCCTGCGGATAAGACCGAAAATGTTGTCAATTATTTTGCCTTGAATGTGGAGCAATTTAATGAGGCTGAGCCAGAGACCACGGTGCAACTCGAATACTTGCCCCACGATCAAAGCTGGTTTGCCAAGCTCGACGCCTCATTGGTGGCCGGCACGCCGCCCGATGTGGTGCAAGGACCCGTTTCCGAAGCGGCCAAATATATACCGCTTGGCGCGCTCTCGCCCATTGACGACTATTTGTCACCGGAGTTGAAAGCCGATCTTCACCAGGCGGTTGCTGCGGAAGCGAGCTTTGATGATCATCAGTATTTATGGCCCTGGCGCCTCTCTTTTGGCGGCGGCATTGCGATCAACGCGACCATGTGGGAACAAAACGGCGTCGCCGACCTGTTGCCCACCGGTGAGACGCGCCGCTGGGAGATGGATCAGTTTTTAGAAGCGGCTAAAGCCAACACCAGTACAGATGTCTTCGGTACTGTTTTATGCACCGATATCCATTACCAAATCACCCAATTTATGTTCGGTTTCGGCGCCCGTCTCTTCAACGCCGATGAGACCGAAGTGATCCTCAACAGCCCGGAAGGCGTCGCCGGCTTGGAGTGGCTGGTAGCGCTGGAAAATGACCACAAGGTCGCTGTCCCTGGCACGGCTATTCGCAAGGCGCAAGAGGCCGGCCAAATTTTCACCGAGGGCAAAGCCGCCACCTTCCCCTCTCAAGGCTCCGGCAAGACGCCGCCTGAATTTGTCGATCGGGATGACTTCAAGTGGTATTGGGCGCCGCCGCCGAATGTGCCGGGCAAAGAACCGGCAGTGATGACCAACATCCACGGTCACTATGTTTTCCAGCAAAAGGATGCCAACCAGACTGCTGCCGCCCACCGCTGGACCCAATTCCTGACCCGCCCCGACGCGCTCAAGTTGTCGCTCGACGCCTTTGGGATGCCGCCGGCCCTGCAATCCCTCTGGGGCGCGGTGGAAGATGAGAATATGAAGGTTGGTCTGCGCTTTACCGATATGATGTCAACTTTTGGGCGCCGGGCTAGTGCCGCCGCCATCACCTTCTCCCTGGCGCCCCGCATGTTGGAAGCTGCCTTCAGCGGTCAACTGACGCCCAAAGAGGCGCTCGACGAGTTCGCCACTGAGGGGAATAAGTTGATCCAAGAGGCGATGGCCGGGTAATTAGTGCCATAGAGATTGGGAGATAAAGAGATTGAGAGATTGTCAACTGCAATCTCTCAATCTCTTTATCTCCCAATCTCCAACCATCACGTTATTCAATTCCCATTCCTTACGCATCTTCGGAGGGATCGATGGCGCGACGACTACTCGGCAGGCGGACTAGAGGCATCCTCTGGGGCTACTTTTTTGTCTTGCCTAGTTTGCTGATGTTTCTCATCTTTTCGCTCTACCCGATGGTCGATTCGATCGTGTTGAGTTTTCAGCGGCTGCGACTGACTGGGCGGGAGTGGGTCGGGTTGCAGAATTATGAGCGGCTGGTGGGGGAGACGGCGTTCTTCACGATTCTGACTAACACCTTTCTCTATGCACTGCTGATTGTGCCGGTTGGTGTGCTGTTGGCGCTGCTCATGTCGGTGTTGATCTATCGGCTGCCGGCGGCGGCACAGACGTTCTTCAAATCGGCCTTTTATCTGCCAGTCGTAACCTCCGGGCTGGTGTTGAGCATGGTCTGGCTCTATCTCTATGATCCGGCCTTTGGCTTGTTCAACTACCTACTGGGGTTGATTGGCATTGAGCCGGTGCTGTGGTTGGCCGATCCCACCTTTAGCCTGTTGAGCATTGTTTTTATGTATCACGCCTCACACTGGGGCGGGTCGATCATTCTGCTCACGGCGTCGATGGGGGGCATTCCCAAGGAATTGTACGAAGCGGCGGCGATTGAAGGCGCGTCGATCTGGCGACAGGTGGTGTCGATCACAGTACCGCTCTTAAAACCAGCGCTTACCTACGTCTCGATTCTGGGGACGATTGCCTCGTTGCAAATCTTCACCGAAATCTTTGTCATGACCCGCGGCGGGCCAAATTATGCGACGACCAATCTGGTCTTTTCCATTTACGAATATGGTTTCATCCGTTTTGATTTTGGCCGAGCCTCAGCGGTGGCGGTGATTTTGCTCGTCATCACGGTCGGGCTGGCTGTGGTGCAATTTCGTCTCTTGCGCACGAATGTTGAGTATTAACCCCTCCCTAGCCCTCCCCTGATAAGGGAGGGAACTGTTCCTCCCCCTAGCAGGGGGAGGGTAGGAGGGGGGTGTTCAGTCTTAGAAAGGTCGCGCCGTGTCTGGTAGCATTACCTTAGCCCCACCACCAGTTAGAAGTCGTAGCCTCTTTGCGCGTCTTACACGCGGCTGGCGTGAGGCGACGCCTTCTGAACGCCTCTTTATGATCTTCGCCTATCTCATCCTGACGGGGTGGGCGGTGGTGAGTCTCTTTCCGCTCTACTGGATGGTGACGACGGCGCTCAAACCGCCTACGGTGGTGATGAGTCTACCGCCAGAGTGGATTCCGACCAGCGTTTCCTTGAACAATTTCTGGGAAGCCTTTGCCAATTCGCCGGTGGGGCGCTGGACCTTTAATAGTCTTTTTATGGCGCTATCGGTCACGGCCTTCCAGTTGCTCTTTGCCACGATGGCCGGCTATGGCTTTGCCAAAAAGCATTTTCCCGGCAAAGAACTGCTCTTCTGGATCTATGTCAGTTCGATGATGATCCCCGGCTTTGCGTTGATCATCCCCCTCTTTACGCTGATGACCCGCTTTGGGTTGGTCAACAGCTACCTCGGCCTCATTGCACCCGGTCTGTCGGCGCCCTTTGGTGTCTTTCTCATGCGCCAGTTTATCCAGACCTTGCCGACAGAACTCATCGAAGCGGCAACCATCGACGGCTGTTCGGAACTTCGCGTTTTTACGGACATCATCCTGCCCTTGTCCAAGCCGGGGCTGGCAGTGCTGGGGATCTTTGTCTTTATCGGCCAATGGAATGCCTTTTTCTGGCCGTTGATCGTGGTGAGTTCATCCGACATGATGACCTTGACGGTGGGCTTTGCGTTGCTCTCCAACCGCGAATTGCGGGTGAATTATGGCGCATTGATGGCGGCGGCTACCTATATGGCGGCTGCGCAGGTGATTGTCTTCTTCGCCTTCCAGCGGTACTTTGTCCAGGGCATTACCGTGGGCGGCATTAAAGGATAATTAATAAGGACAACAATTAATTATTAATTATTCTCCATTAATTATTAGACAGGGAGAAAAGAACTATGGGCTTTGCATACGGCGGGGTGCAATACCGGCCGGCGGTGACAGGGCGGCGGGGGATGGTGTCGTCGGCCCATCCGCTGGCGTCGGTGGCGGGGTTGCGGACGTTGATGGAGGGCGGGAATGCCATTGATGCGGCGGTGGCCGTGGCTTCTTGCCTGGGCGCGACAGAGATGGGGCTTTCGGGCATTGGCGGGGTCGGCTGGATGCAGATCTACCATGCCAAGAGCAACACCCATATCTGTCTGGATTATCAGGGGTGGAGTCCCTATGCCGCTGAACGCAGCCGGTTTACCAGTGCAGACGAGATGATTCGTGGGATCAAGTCGCCAATGACGCCGGGGTCGCCGGCGGGGTGGTGTGCGGCGTTGGAACGCTTTGGCACCATGGATCGGGCCAGCGTCTTTAAGCATGTGATCGAAATTTGTGAAGAGGGTCATCCCGTCACGGTTCATGCGGCGAGCATTGTCAATGCCTATGAGCCTTGGCTGCGTGAACATCCGTCGTCGATGGCCGCTTTCTTCCCGAATGGCGCACCGATGCGGGTGGGCCAAATTCATAAACAACCGGATTTGGCGCGCACCTATCGCATGTTGGTGGAGGGCGGCCCGGAGGTCTATTACAAGGGGGAGATTGCCGATACAATTGTCAATTTCTGCCAGGCCAACGGTGGTTTGTTGACGAAAAAGGATTTTGCTGATCTCACGGTGGAGTGGGTCGAGCCGCTTGGCATCAGCTATCGTGATTTCAAGGTCTACGGGCCGCCGCCCCCTTCCAGTGCTATGCAGTGGTTGCAGACGTTGAAGCTGCTCGAAGGATATGACCTCAAGGCGATGGGCCATAACTCGGTAGAGCATCTACATACGCTGATTGAGTTGGAGAAGTTGGCGATTGCCGACCGTGTCCATTACAACGTGCGCTCTGGTGTGTCGATGGCGCGGTTGCTCTCAGATGAGTATTGCGCCGAGCGGCGGAAACTGGTCGATCCCAAGAAGGCGGCGCGTATTGCCGGCGCCCGCTATGCCACCACAATGGACACCGGCGTTGTCAAGCCTGGCGATCCGGGGCTGCGCGAGAGTACGACCCATTTCAACGTGGCAGACGCTGAGGGCAACGTCGTCTCGGCCACCCAAAGTCTCGGCGGCTTTGGCTGTGGCGTGGTGGTGCCGGGGACAGGCATTCTGCTCAACGATTTCCTCTACTGGTTTGATCTCGACGCCGACAGCCCGAATGTGGTGGCGCCGCACAAAAAGGTCGAAATGTGTCTCTCGCCGGGTATGATCTGGCGCGACGGCAAGGTCTTTGCCTGTATGGGCACGCCGGGCAGCCACGGCATTATGGAGACGACGCCCCAGTTCATGTCCAACCTCATGGACTTTGAAATGACGATCCAGGCCGCCATTGAAGCGCCGCGCGTCCGACCCCAGGAAGCCAATCGCGTCATCACCGAAGGACGCATCCGCAAAGAAATTCTGGCCGGTCTAACCGAGCGGGGCCATTTGGTCGATCCCCAACCCGATTTCTCCATGGCCTTTGGCGGCGCCCAAGGCATCATGATCGACCCGGAGAGTGGCGCGTTTTCCGGCGGGGCGGATCCGCGGCGCGATGGGTACGCGGTTGGCTGGTAAAACAATAAAACCACTACAACGGATTTAGGAAGGAACGGATGTAGGCGGGAACAGATTTGTCATATGGTATGTAAAATGACTCTCGTAACAAGCCGACAAATCCGTTCCTTCCTAAATCCGTTGTAGTGTCTACGTGAAAAAAACAAAATATAAAAGGACAACACCCTATGCCCATCAACACCATCCGCCACGACTTCCCCATGCTGGCGCACTATACCCATTTTAACTGTGGCGGCATGGCGCCGCTGGCGAACAGCGTCGGTTCGGAGTTGTTGCGCCTGCCGACAGCAGTCATCGCTGATGGGCCAGGGCGACTGCTGGCGCGCGATGACGAATTTATCGGGATTGAGAAGGCACGCGCCCGGTTGGCTCGCTTTCTGGGCGCCGACGCTGATGAGATCGCCTTTACGACCCAGTTTTCGACCGCGGTGAATATTGTCGTGGAGGGGCTGGCGTGGCAACCGGGCGATGAAGTGATTGTCACCGATCAAGAACACCCGGCGCTGTTGATTCCGTTGATGAATGTGGTCCGTCGGCATGACTTGAAGGTAAGCCGTATCCCGGTCTCACATAACGCCGATGAGATGTTGAGTAGTTTCCAGGCTGTACTGACCGATCGCACCAAACTAGTGGCCGTCAGCCATGTGACCACCGACAGCGGCACCCGCTTGCCGGTGGAAGAGATGACCCGTCTGGCCCATGCAAGAGGCAGCTATGTCCTCTATGACGGCGCCCATTCCGCCGGGCAATTTCCGCTTGATCTTCATGCGCTTGGCTGTGATTTTTATGCGCTGGTCGGCTACAAGTGGCTGCTGGGGCCATACCCATCAGCGGCGCTCTACATCCGGCGCGACCGACTGGATCACATCGGTGTCACCTGGTGCGGCAGCAATGTGACCCAAACCGGTAGCGTGACGATGGGCGTCGAGGACTTAAACTGGATTCCTGGCGCCAAGCGCTTTGAATATGGCGGGCGCACCTATTCGTATGATACGGCGATGGTGGCCGGCGTTGCCTATGTCGAGCAACTTGGGGTGGAGGCGGTGGCAGCGCATTCACGCCACCTCACCGCTTATTTTCATGAACAATTGCAACGGGTACCCGGCGTTCATATTCACAGCCCGCTCAACCTGCGCGACGCTACCGGCATCGCCACCATTTCGCTTGACAGGATGGATGGCGTCGCGCTCTCGACAGCTTTGCGTGAACGTTGGCAGATGATTCAACGTCCGGCACTGCGCGGCACAAGTGTACGCATTTCGCTGGCGGCCTTTATTGAGGAGCGCGATGTGGATTATTTGGTGGACAGCCTGGTAACGCTCGCCACTGAATAAGCCATTGCTTCGCTTAATTATGCAACCTGCTTAAGGCAGATTCAGAATCTCTAGACAAGTTGACTTGTGACATAGGATAGGTTTCTGGTAGAATAAGAAGCGTTGTGCAATTTGCTGTTGCTGAATCAACCAAACGCCAACCAATTCCGATCCCATGAACACATCATCTATCGCAACGCGTGCGCTGTCCCGCACCTTTGACCTGTTGCTACCACTCTTTGCCGTGTTATTGGCCCTTGTGGTTGGCGTTTTCCTTTTATTAGCGCTTGGCGCTAATCCCTTTGAAGCCTATTTTGCCCTCTTTAACGGCGCGCTGGGTAATGTCAGCGGTATTACCCAAGCACTGACCAAAGCGACGCCTCTCCTGTTGGTAGGGGTGGGCATCTGCATTGCCTTTCGCGGCGGTGTGATCAATATCGGCGGCGAGGGGCAGATCATCGTCGGGGCAATTGCGGCGACGGCGTTGTCGCTGGCGCTGCGCACCTGGCCGTGGTGGCTGCTCCTGCCGTTGACGTTGGCGGCGGGTGCGTTGGCCGGCGCAGCTTGGGGTGGGATTGCTGGTTTTCTCAAGGCGCGGCTCAATGTCAACGAAATTTTGAGTACGGTGATGCTCAACCAGATCGCGCTGCAACTGATGAACTTTCTGCTGCGCGGCCCCATGCTCGACCCCAAACAGATTGAAGCCGGCACCAACATTCCCCAAAGTGAAGCGTTGCCCGAAATTGTGTGGTTGACCCGCCTCCTGCCGCGTACTTTGCTCCACAGCGGTATCATTCTGGCCGTCATTCTGGCGATTCTAGTCTATCTGCTGCTCTGGCGCACCACCATTGGCTATCGGATTCGCGCTGTGGGTTTGAACAGTGCGGCGGCGCGCTATGCCGGCATTCCCGTCGCCGGTTATTTGACCTTGTCGCTGCTTCTGAGCGGCGCCTTTGCCGGGTTGGCCGGCGCGGTGGAAGTGACCGGCGTCCATCATCGCATGTTGGAAGGGCTATCAGGCGGCTATGGGTTTAGCGGGATTGTGGCGGCGCTCTTTGGCAAGTTGCACCCACTAGGAACGATTCCGGCCTCCTTCCTCTTTGGCTCACTGTTGGTAGGCGCCGATAAGATGCAGCGCACGGTGCAGGTGCCGAATGCACTGATCGTGGTGTTGAATGGGCTGGTCGTCCTCTTTGTGGTGGCGAGTGAGTTATATGCGCGGCGGCGGTCGCGACAGCGGGTAGAAGGGTAACATGGACGAACTACTTTCTTTTACCGTTTTGAGCGGCATTGCCCACAGCGGCATTCGGTTGGCGACGCCTTACATCTATGCTGCGATTGGCGAGATGTTTGCCCAACGCTCTGGCGTCCTCAATTTGGGCGTGGATGGCATTATGCTGATGGGGGCGTTTGCGGCCTTTTATGCCGCCTTTTACACGCAGAATCTCTGGTTAGCGATTGTCCTGGCCCTACTCGTCGGCGCAATCCTAGGGCTGTTGATGGCGGTGATCAGCGTGACGATGAAGGCAGAACAAGGCATCAGCGGCATCGGACTCTATCTGGTCGGGCTGGGATTGAGCGATCTGCTCTTTAAGACGCTGGTCGGCTCGGTGGTGGGCATTTCTGGTTTTTCTGCGTTGCGTCTGCCCTGGCTGAGTGACTTGCCGGTGATCGGGGAAATCTTTTTTGATCACAGTCTTCTGATCTATCTCGCCTATCTGCTGGTGCCGGTCAGTTGGTTTGTCTTGAACAAGACGACCTTTGGCCTCAAGGTGCGCGCTGTCGGTCACAATCCTGAGGCGGCGGATTCGCTGGGGGTGCCGGTCAACCGGGTGCGCTATGCCACCTTGATCCTGGGTGGGGCGCTGGCGGGGTTGGCGGGGGCGTCGCTTAGTGTCGGGCTGCTCAATGTCTTCCAGCAGAACTTGACCAATGGCATGGGCTTTATTGCCGTGGCGCTAGTCTACTTTGGCAGTTGGCGCCCCTTTGGCGTCTTGGGTGGGGCGTTGCTCTTTAGCACAGTCAGCGCTTTTCAACTGTGGATGCAGGTCAAAGGGGTCGCCATTCCGTCCGATCTGGCGGTGATGTTGCCCTATATTTTGACCATTGTCGTGCTGGCGCTGGCCGTGCGGCAGGTGCAACAGCCGGCGGCGCTGACCAAGCCGTTTGAACGGGGGGAGTAGTGGCTCCTGACAAGGTGACAAGGTGACAGGATAACAGGGGAATCGTGCCTTCACAGCTTGTCCAACCAAACTAGATGAACTCTATTATATTTCTTGATTGGGGGGAATGTTATGCAAAAAATGACAGGGATTGTAGTTAGTCTATTGGTGGTGTTGACTTTGTTGGTAGGCGCCTGTGCGGCGCCGGTTGCGGCGCCGGCCGGTGAGGCGGCGGCGACAGCGGAACCGGCGGCAGAGGGGGAAGCGGCAGCCGGCGAACCCTTCCGCATCGCCATTGTCATGCCGAGCAGCAAGGAAGATATTGCCTGGAGCCAGGCGATGTACACCGCGTTGGTCGCCGTGCAGACCGAAATGGGCGGCGAGAGTGCGTTGCAAATTTCCGTTTCCGAGAATATGTTCCAGGTGGCCGATGCCGCCGCGGCGATTCGCGATTATGCGGCGGATGGCAACCACTTGGTCATTGCCCACGGTACCCAATATGGCAACTCGATGTTTGAAGTCGCCAAGGATTTCCCGGAGACCAGCTTTGCCTGGGGTACGGCCAATGACACCGGTGAAGCCAATGGCTTTACGAATGTCTTTGCCTATGAAGCGCTGGCCCAAGAGGGCGGTTATGTCAACGGCGTCATCGCCGCAATGCTCAGTCAGGCCAACATCATCGGCGTGGTCGGCCCGGTCGAGGCGGGGGATGCCAAGCTCTATATTGATGGCTTTGTGGCCGGCGTCAAGGCAACGAAGCCGGATGCCGTGGTCAATATCAGTTACACCGGCTCCTTTGGCGATACAGCGCTGGCCGCGGAAGCAGCCAACACCCATATCAAAGCCGGCGCCGATGTATTGACCGGTTCGGCGCAACAGGTGGTCGGCTCGATTGGCATTGCCGCCGAAAACAAGGTCTTCTGGCTCGGCACCCAATCGGATCAGACGCTGCTGGCGCCAGAGTATGTGGTCGCCAATCAGCTTTATGATTGGACGGCGGCGGTGAAAGATATGATTGCGCTGCACCAAGCCGGTACGCTGGGCGGTAAGGTCTACGTCTTGACGCTGGCCGATGGCTTGCAAATGCAATTGAGTGACAACGCGGCGTTGACCGACGAAATTCGCGCTGCGGCTGAAGCTGCCATTGCCGGCATCAAGAGTGGCGAAATTAAACCGTTGCCGACTGAGTAGCGCCGTAGGAAAGACATTAGTGGCTCAGCAGGAACTCAGGGAGTTGACATGTAAATCTTCCCGGAAGGTCGGTTTTGTCGACCGGACGATCCTGTCAAACCTTCCGGGAAGATGGTTGTCAAGCCCATGAGTTCCTGATGAACCACATTAGTCTTTGAAGCCTGCCCAAAGACTAATGTCTTTCCTACGAAAACCCTACGTCGTCGGCTCTGTGTGGCTGTGGCGCAACAGGAAAGCGGTGAACGCGGCGCCAGTCAACAGGCCGGCCATGGCCAATGCACTATAGGCTGTCAAGGGGGCGTCGTTCTGCGCCACATAGATGCCGACAAAGGCCCAGACCAAAACCAGGGTATAGGCGATATCGCGCAGGCGCAGGGCAAAGAAAAAGCCGATAACAGTCGCGATATAAATTAACAGAGCGGCCCAAGTCTCAGCGGTCAGCGGTGCGCCTTGCCAGCCCCAGTTGTAGAGAACAATGGTGGCATTGGCAATGGTCGCCACCGTGATCCAGCCCAGGTAGATGCGAAAGGGGATGTGGGTTGTCCACCGTTCCACCGCTGCGACAGTGCGATAGGCTGGATAGAGGTGGCGATAGACCGTGATCAACGACCCCAACAGCACCAACATGATCAATAGCGAGAGCGGGTAAAGCCCGTAATGCCAGGCAAAGATCCAGCCGCTATTGGCGACACAACTCAGCACAAAGGGCCAGCCAATGGCGCGTAAGCGGGGGTTGGCGCGCTGGCTGGGCAAGGCTTGGTAGATCGCATAGGCAATCAACCCCAGATAGATGATACTCCAAATGCTGAAAACGTAACCAGCCGGGGTAAAGCGCACCGGAAAGCTATCAGAAATTTCGCCGGGAGTGCGGCCATTGATGGGCAACGCATTGGAGAGGTAGTTGACAAAAATGGTCGCAGCCAGTGCGACAATGACCAGCACCTGGCGCACCAGATCGCTACCCACCGATCCGGCTTGCGCAACATTGTTGTGTGATTTAGGGTAAGATTCATATGCATTCATAGACATAGCTCACCGTTCCTTTTTTACCATTCTTCGTATCTGTCTGTTGCACAGCATATCAACGAATGAAACAGAATGCTGGATAACTCGCTACATTTGCCCAGCACAAGATTGTACAAAGATTATGCAAAACTTCTCTGCGACCCTACCCACCGGGCGTCCTCGAATTGATCACCTGACCATGCGCGGCATTGTTAAGCGCTTTCCCGGTGTGCTGGCCTGTGACCAGGTTGATTTTGATGTGCGCGCTGGTGAAGTTCACGCACTCCTCGGCGAAAATGGCGCCGGCAAATCGACCTTGATGAAGATCCTCTACGGTCTCTACCAGCCCGATGGCGGCGAGATCGCCATCAACGGCCAGCCGGTGCGCATTCACTCGCCCACTGATGCGATTAACCTGGGCATTGGCATGATTCATCAACACTTTATGTTGGTGGACACGCTGACGGTGCGCGAAAATGTGGCGCTGGGACTGGCCTCCAGCCGCGAGCCGGTATTGGATCTGGATCGGGTTGAGGCGCGCATTCGGGAATTGTCGAAAACCTATGGCTTGCAGATCGACCCCCGTGCGCCAGTCTGGACGCTGGCCGTGGGCGAACGGCAGCGCGTGGAGATCATCAAAGCGCTCTACCGCGGCGCCGCGCTGTTGATTCTCGACGAGCCGACCGCCGTCCTCACGCCGCAGGAGGTGGACGATCTCTTTGTCACGCTGAAACAGATGGCGCAGGATGGTCACAGTCTGATCTTTATCAGCCACAAGTTGCATGAAGTGATCAACATCAGCCACCGCATCACGGTGCTGCGCGGCGGTCAACTGGCCGGCGCCACCGCCAACGACGGCGTGACCCGCGCCCAGTTGGCACGCATGATGGTCGGGCGCGAGGTGTTGTTGGAACGGGAGCGCGCCGCCGTTGCTAAAGGGGAAACGCTGTTGGAACTACGCAACGTCAGCGCCTTGGGCATCACTGGTCAACCGGCTTTGCGCAATGTTTCGTTACAAATTCAAGCCGGTGAGATTCTCGGCGTGGCCGGAGTCAGCGGCAATGGGCAGCGGGAGTTGGCGGAAGTAATCGCCGGTCTGCGCCTGGTGACGCAAGGGACGGTTTACCTAGGCCAAAGTGAGATGACCCACTGGCCCACGGGTAAGCGCACTGCCGTTGGTCTGGCCTACATCCCCGAAGAGCGAATGCACGATGGCGTCATTCAAGAATTTACCGTTGCCGAAAATCTGATGTTACAGGATCATACCCGTCCGCCCTTTAGCCGGCGCACCTTCCTCGATTTCAAAGCCATCGGCGAACGCAGCCGTCAACTGGTGCGCGACTTTCAGGTGAAGACGCCGACCATTGAAACCAAAATCAAGAGCCTCTCCGGCGGCAACATCCAAAAGGTGATTATGGCACGCGAACTGGCGCGCCAACCACGGGTGCTGGTGGCGGCCCAACCGACCCGTGGTGTTGACATCGGCGCCACCGAATATATTCACCAACGGTTGCTCGACCAACGTGCGCAGGGAACTGCCACGCTCCTTATTTCGGAAGATTTAGATGAAATCCTCGCCTTGTGTGACCGTATTGCGGTTCTGTATGAAGGGCGCATCGTTGGTGTGGTAGAACGTGGGCAAGCGACGGCTGAACAGCTTGGCCTGTGGATGGCCGGGGTGGTTGGGTGAGGCAGGAAGACAGGAAGACACTCTATCAACTTAGCGTGACCTATGGCTTTGTCAACGCGCCTTGATGGGTTGATTGTCCCGTAGGGACACTTGAATTTAGAGAAAATTTTACCTTTCCTGCTAAACTCAAGCGTCCCTACGGGACGGTTCTAGCCATCACCCTTTGGTTGACCGACTGGCTTACGGCACTAGCTCGATCTGATCGACATAAAAAGTGGATTGGGCTGTACTGCTCATATTTTGCCACCAGATGTCACTGACCGCCGTGAGATTGCCAAAGCTGGTCAAGGGAACATCGATCTGAATCCATTGATCAGCATAGGTGCTGACAAAGTATTTATATGAACAGCTATTCACACAAACGCCCAGTAAGATATCGCTGGTCGTACTGCCACGTACACGGAAGCGGAGGAGCGAGTAGCCGGTGGTATTGACTGGGGTATTGGCGTGCAGGTAAAAACCGGCCCAAGGGGCGTTATAGGTGACGGCAATGGAACGACTGCCACTCAGCACGGGGGTCGTGTTGGCAAAATCGCGGGTGGTATCCCATGACCAATCGGCCCAGTTGGTCGCTAACTCTTCATCATAGATTAAAACCGGTGTGCCGGGATTCGTGGCGCCCCTGGCGATGACTTGCACCTCACTGGCGCTCAAGGCGCGCTTATAGATGCGCACATCATCAATGAGACCGCTCATAAACCAGGAGAGGGTGTTGGGATCAACGCCGTCGGCGCCGCCGCCAAAGAAGAGTGATTTGCTCTCCATACGAACATTGCCGGTGACACCACTCATGGTGGCCACTAAGTTCCCATCCACATAAAGTTTCATCGTACTGCCATCGTAAACCCCGGCCAGATGAACCCATTCGTTGACTTTATTTGTACCCCCATAGAGCGTTTTGGGGCCGCTATCAACCGTATTTACCACAAACGCATAGGCGTTATTGTTCAGTGCCAGGGCAAACTGATCTTTATTTGATGTGCCATATTGCCGGGTAACAATGTTTTGCCAGCCACTTTTGGCGATGGTGCGGTAGATCCAGGCGGAAAGCGTTACCTGATTGGTCACACTGTTTAGTGAACTGGAGGACGGGATTGCCACAGCATCGTTGAGACCATCCAGAATGATCGCGCCATTGATCCGCCCCGCCGGGCTGCGGATTGCCCCTACGGTTGTGCCAATATTTTTGTTGCCGGAAGCATCAGCCACACTTGTGCTGCCACCTTCATTCAAGCGCCAGTGACCGATCAATCCATCATTGCTTACATCGCTGCAACTGCCTTGGCTGGCGCCGCCACTCTCATTGCTATTCCAACTGACCGAATTCCAACTGACGGAGTTCCAGCTAACCGAATTCCAACTGACGGAGTTCCAGCTAACCGAATTCCAACTGACCGAGTTCCAACTCACTGAGTTCCAATTAACTGGATTGGAACCTGTCCAGAGCAATTGGTTGACCTTTAGTCCCGTGTTGGCGCTGGCTGTGGTTGCGGTACGGGTAGCGGCATAAATATCCAGATAGCCGGCGCCGGCTGCACAGCTTTGTCCAGTGGTAAAGGGGCGGGCGGTATGGAGCAGGCGGTATTTAACCTGATCAGGCGTCAGCAAGGGTTCTTTTTGCAATAGAATCGCAATGGCGCCGCTTACCACGCCGGCGGCCATGGAGGTGCCGGACATTTTGTAGTAGTAGGCGCCTTCGCTACCACTGAGCTTATTCGCTGGATACTTCGTGGCGAGATTGTTATCATCAGACGAAAGCAACGAGACGATATTGCGCCCTGGCGCCACCAAGTCGGGCTTGGCAAAGCCGTCATCGGTGATGCTGTAGCTGGAAAATTTGGCTAAGGTGTCGTCCGTAGTGCTAACTGTATCCAGGTCATCTACTGCGCCAACGGTGATGACAAAGGGGTCATTGGCCGGCGGATTGAGTTTACCACCGCCAGCATTGCCCGCGGAAACGACAACAACAATGCCGTTGAACCAGAGAATTTCCACCGCCGCCGACAACGGGCTGGTCAGATAGGAGTCAGGCACGCTGCTGTTGATCGACATGTTGACGATGCGGATGGTATAGCTGTTCTTATTGTTCAGAACCCATTGCAGTCCGTTAACCAGATTGGAAGTGCTGCCGGCGCCTTTGTCGTCGGTCACACGGACATCGACAAACTTGGCATCGGGGGCAACCCCCATGTACTTGCCACTGGATTGCGCGCCATTGCCGCCCATAATGCCGGCCACATGGGTGCCATGACCATAATCATCGTCGGGGTTGGTCGAGGCTGGGCCAAAGTTAACCCGCGCCACAATCCGCGATAGACCATTTTTCCGTAAATCAGGGTGTTCAGAGATGCCGCTGTCAACCACGGCAATCCGTACATTGTTGCCGGTCAGATAAGACGGCCATTCCGTCCAAACGCGATCGGCGCCAATCGCCTTGACGTAGGTGCTGGCTAAATTGGCGGTGCTATAGGCCGCCGCTTGCACCATATCGTCGGTGGTGTCACCCTCTGCCGACAAGGTGCTGCTCTCGCTGCTGACCAATGGTAGATAGACCTTGGCAGCAGGCGCAACGGGAACAGTTGGCGTAAAGCTCACATCAATAAAATCCAGGTAGACCTTGCTGCTTTCATCCATCGCGCCAGATGTTACCAGTTGGAGGGTCAGGGTTGCGCCGACAAAGGCGGACAGATCAATGTAAGCATATTGAATTTCGCTATCGGTGGCCGGACCGCTGAGACGCCCAATTTCCTGCCAGGAAGCGCCCTCGTCACTGGAGACGGCAATTGTCACAAATTGTTCGGCGCTCGCAAGATCCTTGCGTCGATAGGCGACGCTCAATTGCGCACTTTGGGCAGCCGCTAGCTCTACGCGACGCATGGCCCCAAAGTTACCACCTTGGAGGCGTAAGCCTTGTAGCGCGCCGCCCCAGAAGGGTGTAACCGCTACATTCCCCTCTGCCGCACCATCTGCTTCGCCGATTTCCTGCCAGTCTGTGGACCAAGCCGCGACGCCAGTGCTGCCAGCATAGCTGACTTGGTTGAATTCATCGCTAATGTGTACCTGATTCCCCTCGCCGCTGTTTTGCTTACGCACAGGGGCATCCAATGTGATCGCACGTACGGACGCAGACTGGGCCAGGGTCAGTAAAGAACCGGCCTTGACATCTGCGACAAAGGCGTTGATCATGGCTAACTGCTTGACAATTTGCCCGCCGGCGTGCGCGACAGCCGTTTCGACAGCGCGATCTTGCGTGTGCATCTGGACGATAACACGCACTTGGTCGTTTGGCTCTTGCACGGCTAATTGGCGTAGGTAGGGCGCCAGGCGGTCAGTACTGGGGTGCGATTCGGCAAAAGTCGCTGCTGGCAAGGGGAGTGGTGGGCTTAGCGCCGCCGCCGTTGACACGATTTGGGTCAAGCTAATCAGAACTAAAGCAATAACCGTTAAGGTTTTCTGACAGAAATGTTGTTTTCCGTTCATAGTATACCTACCCTTGTCTTTTTTATTGTACTTATGCTTTGGCTCATACCAATGACATGAATACTAAACAGCGTACAACAAACAACCTTAATTTCGGATGACAATCCGATGACAAAACACGCGAACCAACTGCTTCTCAACAAATAATGGAATGGTTTGTAGATAAAGTTACTTTGTGCTACACTGTGCCTGAGATCAGGCCGACCCCCACTTCCATTTACAATCGATCTTCCGGCCTCTTCCCAACCAAGCAACCAAAAATTTATATTGTTCAGGAGGTATACAGATGTCTGCGGTAAGTCAGCGCAATCTCAGTCGGCGTAGTTTCCTACACGGAGTGGCCGCGGTGGGGGCAGGTAGCCTGTTGGCGGCTTGCGCCGCGCCAGGGGCAGCGCCGGCGCAACCGGCGGCTTCTGGTGACGCAGCAGCCCCCAGCGCCGAAGGCAAGGTGATCAAGTTCTATGTCTTCTGGGGTTCACCAGGGGCAATTGCGGAAGAGATGCTGGCCGACCCGGCGTTGGAAAGCTATATCGGCGCAGGCAACTCCATTGAGTTCAAAGCCGACTTCCCACGCGAAGCACGCTTGACCGCCGTGGCAAGCGGCACCCCGCCCGATATTGGCATCTGGGGCGATTATTTGGACTTTATGGCACGCGGCGCGGTTGTCCCCTTGGACGATTATATTGCCGCCAGTAATGTCATTAGCCCCGATAAGTTCATCCCCGGCAACTGGGATGTGATCCAATACCAGGGCACCGTCTATGGCATTCCGGCCTTTGAATGCTTTGTGCGCCGTGGCCTCAACTACAACACGCGCTTGGTAGAAGAAGCCGGTCTTGACCCCAACACTCCGCCCGTCACCTGGGATGAATTGTTGGAATGGCACAAGGCGCTGACGAAATTTGATAGCGCCGGCAATCTAGTGCAATTTGGTCTCGACCCCTATGATGCCGAAGGTGGCACCGGTCCCGGCAATGACGGCTGGTTTGCTACTGAATCTTGGGGGCTGAACTACTTCGACGAAGATACCAAGGAATTTAATCTCGATAACGAACTCCTGGCTGAGAGCATGGAGGTCATGGGTGAATTTGTGAAGATCATCGGCCCCGACAATCTGGCGGGGATGCGCTCGGTGGAAGGGCAAGGCACCTGGGGTGGCGCCTTTAACGCCGAAGTGCAAGCTATGATCATCGAAGGGTACTGGCATCCGGGCGAAACCGTGAACGAAAAGCCGGAAGTGGCGCCCTACAATCGCGCTAGTTGGGTGCCGGTACCGGAATCCCGCCGTGGCACCAAGATTCAGTTTGGCGGCGGCCACATGGCGATGATCTTCAAGGATGGCAAATACAAAGACGAAGCCTGGCCAATTGCTGAGTGGATCCAAAGTGAACACGTTTGTAACTTGATCTTTGACAAGATCGGCTGGTTGCCGGCCTACTTGCCCT
Organism: Caldilineaceae bacterium; assembly: GCA_026645575.1. The sequence continues at coordinate 67,659 of JAPKMW010000030.1, read as the reverse complement.
ACTTTGAAAAGGCGGACAAGGAGAAATATCCGGGCCTCAAGTTCTACTTTGATTCGGTGGCAGAGGCAACCTATTGGGGACCCTTCATTCGCAATGAGATCCAAGCCTTTGTCGAAACGCAGTATCAACAAGCGCGGGAAAAGGTCTTCCGCGGTGAGTTGACCGGTGCGCAAGCGGCCGCCCAATTACAAGAAGCGGCAGTGAAGGAATGGAAAGAAGCTGGCTTTGGGAGTTGATCCCAGTGGATCCCGAAGAGCGGGCTTGAGTTGATCTCCTGGTTCACTACAAAAGTGTTACGTCGGTAAGCTGTAGTGCTTTGTTGTGAACCAGGAGCTTACCCCATTTGGTTGGTGTGAGGAAATTTTATGACTGTGTCTGCACGCGTTCGTCGCTTAACGGGTCGTGAGCGCCGTGAATTGCTGATGGGGCTGCTCTTTGCTTTGCCCTGGATTATCGGCTTTCTGGGCTTTACCCTATACCCCATTCTGTCATCGCTCTATTACAGCTTTACCCGCTATGATCTTCTCCGGCCACCGGTTTTCCTCGGGCTGGATAACTACGTTAATATTTTAACCGATGATGAGGATTTTCGGGTTGTTGCTTACAACACGCTCTGGTGGGTCGTATTTAGTACGCCATTGGGGGTGTTGTCGGCCTTTCTCATGGCGTTGCTACTCAATACCAAGATTATCGCTCGATCCTTTTTCCGGGCGGTTTTCTTTTTCCCCTCGATTGTACCTGTTGTCGTCACCGCCTTTATTTGGCAGTTCCTGCTCAACATTCAGTATGGCGCCATCAATTCGACGCTCCAGTTTCTGGGCCTGCCTGTAGTGCCGTTTCTCTCCAACCCCGATTACGTCAAACCGACCTTAATCCTCATCCACATGTGGGCGCAGGGGGCGGCGATGGTCATTTTTCTGGCAACTTTGCAAGATGTGCCACGATCGCTTTACGAAGCGGCGATTGTGGATGGCGCCAACTCCTTCCGTCGTCTCTGGCATATTACCATTCCTATGGTCAGCCCGGTCATCCTCTTTAATATGGTCATGAGCTTTATCGGCGGCTTTCAATATTTCACCCTGCCCTGGCTGCTGACCAATGGTGGTCCCAACCAGGCCACCGAATTTTATTCGCTCTTTCTCTACCGCAACGCCTTTGTCTATCTACGCATGGGCAAAGCCAGTGCGCTGGCCTGGTTACTCTTTGCTGTGATCATTGTCTTTACCGGGCTGCTTTTCCGCGCCTCCGGGCGCCTTGTCTTTTATGCCGGCTCCTCGCGCTAGGGAATAACGACAAGTGGACTTTGTTTGTTTGAAGGGGAATGACGATTCATGACAACCCAAACCGCGACGCAACAGCGCACACTACCCACCCAACCGGAACGTGAGCAACGGCGCCACAAAACGCGCCCGCTTGGGGTTCAAGGGTGGATTGTGGAAATATTGAAATATACGAGTTTGCTGACATTGGCCTTCACCTTCCTGCTGCCTTTTTATTGGATGGTGTCATCGGCTGTGAAAAATGATTCTCAAGTGTACACCGTGCCGCCCGTCTGGTTTCCCGTGCCGCAACAGTGGAATAACTTTGGGGATGCGTGGAGTAGTGAGAACTACTGGCTCTTCACCTACAATACGGTGGTGATGTATGCCATTCCGGCGACCATTGGCACGGTACTCTCTTCGTCTTTGGTGGCCTACTCCTTCTCCCGCTTACGCTGGATCGGGCGCGACACGCTCTTTACCATTGTATTAGCAACGCTGATGATCCCCGGCTGGGTGCGGTTGGTGCCACTCTTTATTATTTTTAAGGAGATCGGTTGGTTAAACACCTTTTTGCCGTTGGTTGTACCTCACTTTTTCGGCAATGCCTTCTTTATCTTCCTACTACGCCAATTCTTTATGTCGCTGCCCACGGAGCTTTCCGATGCTGCCCGCATTGATGGCGCCAATGAACTACAGACCATGTTTCGCATCATTCTGCCGCTCTCCGTGCCGGCACTGGCGGTGGTCGCGCTCTTTACCTTTATGGATGCCTGGAACGATTATTTGGGACCGCTGATCTATGTCAATATTGAAGAGAAGTGGGTGCTAGCCTTGGGTGTGCAACGGCTACGCAGTGCCGTTGCGGAAATTGGCAACCGCCAGTTGGCCTATCCCTATTTGATGGCGGTAAGTTCGTTGATTACCCTGCCAATCTTCCTAGCCTTCTTCTTTGCCCAACGCACCTTTATTGAAGGCATCTCTGTCACCGGCTTGAAAGGGTAGTTATATTGCGCCGCTGTTGTTCGGCCGGTCGGTGAGGGGTACGGTAAACCAGGCTGTGGCGCCCTCGCCTTCCCGGCTTTCCAGCCCGATCTGCCCGCCATGTTGCTCAATAATCGCTCTGCAGACGTATAGGCCGAGACCTGTGCCTGGCACTTGTTCCGCCACAGCGTTGCTGGCGCGGGTGAAGCGGGTAAAAAGCTTGGGGATCTCCGCCGCGGGAATGCCGATGCCGGTGTCGCGCACCTTCACCTGCCAGCCGTGCGCTTCTTGGGTGGACATGACATGGACAACGCCCTCTGTGGGCGTAAACTTGATGGCGTTGCTGATCAGATTGATCAAAACTTGTTCCAACCGATTTTGATCACCGAAGAGGGGCAACGCCGCCGGCCACTGGTCTTCCAGAGAGAGATGGATCGCTTTCGTCTCGGCCAACGGCGTGACGATGGCTTTCACATTCTCAATGGCACTGCTGGGCAAAAAGGGCTGTTGATAAATTCTAAAGGTCCCCTGCTGGATGTGCGAAACAGTTAATAATTCTTCGATCAACAGTTGCAACCGTCGGGCATTTTGATAGCTGTGATTGAGAAAGCGTTTTTGTACAGTCGTCAGTGGGCCGGGGCGCTCGCCCAATAAGGTTTCGGTAAAACCCATCAACGAGGCCAACGGCGTGCGCAACTCATGGGACACAGTGGCGACAAATTCATTGCGCATCTGTTCTAGCGCATAGCGTTCGGTGACATCGCGCACCGCCGCTGTAAAGAGCAGGCGTTCGCCCACTCTGGTTTCGGTAATGTACAACTCCAGCGGGAATGTTGTTCCATCGCGCCGTTGCCCCTCCAGTTCAAAGCGTTTCCCCAGAACATGAGCCTCGCCCGTTGCCAGATAACGCACCAAGCCTGCACGATGGGCCGCGCGATACCGTTCCGGCATCAATACTGCCAGATTTGTCCCAATCAATTCGCGCTCGGCATAGCCCCAAATTTGTTGCACCGCCTGATTGATCATCACAATGGCGCCGGCGGCGTCGATGGTAATGATTCCTTCACCGACCGTATCAAGAACTGCTTTCAAGGTGAGTTCGGCTTTGCGCTGCTGGCTCACATCATGCGCCACCCCTACCACGGCGCGCACACGGCCGTTGGGATCGAAAATTGGCTCATACCAGCTTTCAAAGGGAACGCCGGCGATCTCAATTAGCAACGCACTCGATTCTCCTTGGAGCGCACGCTGCACATGCTCCAGAATGGCCGGCTGGTTGCGATAAACTTCAAAGATTGACTGCCCCACCACCTGGCCTGGTTGACGGCCAAGCGCCGCCAAACTACGTCCTTCGGAAAGGGTGAAAATCCCGTTGACATCGAGGGCAAAGACCAACATAGGCGTATTTTCTACAACCGTGCGCAGTTGCTGCTCGGCTTCACGCCAGGCAACTTCGGCCAGGCGTTGTTCGGTGATCTCATAGCCATAGAGATTGGCGTAGCCGGCTGGTTGAATGGGCGCCACGATAAAGGCGAAGGTGCGCACACCCTGTTCGACTTCAAAGCGTTGACGGCTATTGGTCGTCAGGGCCAGCGCCACGGCACCCGCCCAAGCCGGCGGCACCCGCCTTCCCACGGTGACGCCATAGTCGGCCAACAGTGCTTGACTGGCTGGGTTGCCATAGCGCAGATGACCGGTGTGATCAACCTGAAGAATTGGCTCCGGGTTCTCAGCCGCAAAGCGGGCGGCGACCGTTAGTTGCTCTTCCTGCAAACAGGCATTACAAGCGTTGGCTAACTTAGCCAGCAGCGGCTTGAGCAGGTGTAATGTTTGCGGAGCGAGCGCATCCCCCCGTTTGAAGAGTTGGACAACCCCCCGGTCCGGCAAGCCCAACAGGTAGAAGTGGTGATCAGGGTCAACCTGCCCATGAAATGGCAATTGTTGAAAAATTGCCTCTGGCGTCTCCTCTGCAAGGAGCGTGGCGATCTGTTGTTGTGCTTGGGAAAAAGCTGGATGCTGATCAATGTTGCGCGGCACCGCATAAACTTGATTGAAGTGCAACCGGCCATTGGCATCGGCGCTCAACAACTGGACAACGCCGGCGGCGCAATTGAGTTTGCGCAACAGGGTGGGAATACAGGCGCGCAACATGGTCGCCATATCGAGACTGTTGCCAATCGACATGGCGATTTCGTAGGCAATTTGCAATTGTTCGGCAGAGCTATTCGTCATCCTAAGACACCAACGACTGCTGTTTTGTTATGGAATTCTAAATAATCAAAGCCGCTGTTGGCAATTTCACCAAGTGTAAGCGCACCAATCAGGGGCGCGGCTGGGGTATGGACGGCTGCCAACTCCTGAGCAAAATGTTCCTCTAAAAACAGGACGCGTGAGATACAATCAATAAAGAAGGTTACCTTGGGCTGACGGCCCTCCGGGTATGCGCGCTGGGCCAGGGTCAGCGCCTGGCCTGCCGCGCTGACCAGTGAATGGACGTTGCCGCCCAACACATCGACAAAGGCTGATTCAGAGACCTCGCCGACACAGACCAAAGCGCCATCGGCAGTGGCAGAAATGGGGTCGCGCACAATTTTTTCGGCGCCCAGGCGTTTCATGCCAAAGGGATGATTTTTGGCAATGGCAAAAAAGTTATCGCTAGTGATCTGCTGTTGGGACCGCTGATAGACAATCTCCTGGTAGACCTCCAAGGCTGGGCGCCAATCAAGGGTGTGAATGGTATTGCCCTGCGCTGTGGTGATTTGAAAGGGGCCATCAATCGTTTGCCAACCATGGCTCACGCCAATCCCGCTGGGTAATGCCACCTGTGCTAAGATGGCGCCATCTTGTTGCAAGCCGGCATTGGTGAGCAAACAGGGTTTTTGTTGCAAGCTCAACGAACCGGCGCCGCCGCCAATATAGTTGACCCCCATGCCAAAGGTATGAAAGAGGGCGTCCAGCAGGGCATGAATGCGCTGGGCAAGGCCATCGACAAAGACAAAGAGCGTCTGCCCTCGACTCTCCTGCCACGCCCGCGCTTCCAGTAAGTGGTCGAGATTTTGGCTGCTGTCACTCAGGTTGGCGATCAGATGTACCTGCGGCGCTACGTCAAAACCAACAACAATTGTCCCTTGCATCAATTGTTCAGTGCCATAAATAATTTGGGGAAAGATGCCGCCAAAGAGGGGGACGGGGCAGCTTTGTAGCACAGCATCGAGATCCTGTTGGGTATAGCCATTGCCGTCACAGCTTAGGATCAGACATCCTTGCGCGCCATCCTTGAAAATGCTCTCTTCTAACAACGTAACAAGCGCGGCCACGGAGCCGCTGCGGTCCAGGTAGATATTCATGAGGCTCCTTTCTTGGCATGGGTAACAATTCTTACGTCTATTATCGGCAGCACAAATTAAATGCCCATCAAAAGCAAATTAAAACGGCATTTAAACTGAGTAGGTTTTCTTCCTAAGTTAGGTGTAGCGCTTCCGATTTAGCAACACTTGAATGCGGAGCAAGAGGTCTTTCTGAATGGAAAAGGGCTTTTGGAGATAATCGTCGGCGCCGCTGTTCATTCCTTGTACAATGATCGGCGGTTCGCTTGCTGTGCAAAGCAGCACTGGGATCTGTCTGAGAATGGGGTCTTGTTTCATTTGGCGAATGATTTGGCTGCCTTTGATCAGCGGCAGCCCCAGATCCAGAATAATGAGTTTGATGGCGCGATAATGTTCAGCCAGTAGCGCCACCGCCTCTGAACCATTATTGCAGGCTAACACATCGTAACCGGCATGGTTTAGATGATAGGCGATCAATTCGCACAGATCCATATCGTCTTCAACCACCAAAATCATCGGCATCTGCTCTTCCTCTTTTATATCTCTTGTCATGCGTGCTTCTCGCCAAATTGGGGCTACCCTATAGAAGGCAGCCAACGATTAGTAAACGTGCAATCATCAGTCGTGTAGTCGCGTAGTCGTGTAGTCGCGTAGTCGTGTAGTTCCCAGCCTCCATCAAACAGGACCGTGATGACCTTGCAACCTACTGATCATTAGCAGACCGCAACGCAACCGTGATCGCCATAACCCGACTCTGGACTACACGACTACGGATTACCGAACATTTGTGAAGTACGGCACAAGTCTACTGGGCGCAGATCAAACTATCATAAAAGAGGGATCAAAAGTAAATAAAAAAGCCGACCAAATTCCCTGGTCGGCGTCAGTCATATGATTGAGAAACTATCCGTTAGCGGCGGCCCTCGAAGCGATAGCCTGTATTGAGTTCATTTAAGACATAAATGGGGTGTTTGGGGTCAGGCTCGATTTTGCGGCGCAAATGCCAGACATAGACGCGCAGGTAGTCAATGTCGTTGATATACTCAAAGCCCCAAACATGTTCCAGAATCTGGCGAAATTCGAGTAGGCGGCCTTTGTGTTGAAGCAAATAACTCAGGAGTTTATATTCGGTCGGCGTTAGCTTCACCGGTTCTCCCTGCACCGTCACTCGGCGATCAGCCAGATCAACGGTCAGGTACTCATCACGATAGGCTGGCGGCGGTGTATCAGGCGCTTCACTCCGTTGGCGCCGTAGGGCGGCCCGCACCCGCGCCAACAATTCGCCGACACGGAAGGGTTTGGTTAAATAATCATCGGCGCCGCTATCCAACCCACGAATAATATCTTCTTCCCGCCCCTTGGCAGTCAACATAATGATCGGTGTGTCGGCTAATTCGCGCACACGCCGGCACACTTCGTAGCCATCCAACTTGGGCATGGCTATGTCCAGAATAATCAACGCTGGACGTTCGGCAAAGAAGGTGCGTAAGCCATCCTGCCCGTTGCGGGCAATCGCGACAGTATAGCCTTCCCCTTCCAGGTTATACTGGATTAATTCCACCAAACTTGGATCGTCGTCAATCACCAAAATTTTGTTCATGTCGGTCTACGCCTAGTAGCGACCTCGCTTCTCTTGCAGCCGGTGTTCTAAGCCGGGCGCAATCATCCGTTCTTCCGAATCCCATTCCGGAAAGTGATAGGGGGTCTTTTCCTTGTGTCGCCGGAAGAGGCGATTGAGGACCAGTACAGCACTGCCAAAGAAGACAAAACTGCCGATAAACCAAATCAGCCCGCCGCTGATCATTTGATCTTCCTGTGCCGTCAAGGTTGATGGCAAGCGGGCATGTGCGTTGATATAGTACGCATACCAAGGGACGGCGGCATAAGCAATGGTCATGCCGGTCGCCATGTTGGGAATTTCCACGCCCACCACATAAGCAAAGAGTACCCACCCCGGCACGCGATGGAGCCGCGGCCCCGTCCCTACCAGATGACTCCAGTATAAGAGCGCAATCGCCAAGAGGAAGAGCATCAACAGCGCATGAAGGCCCGTGTGGGGCATCGCCCAATCGACCACATGGGTGTCATGCCAGAGGACAATGGCGCTGACAAAAGCGAACCAGGCCACCGCCGGCTGTGTAAAGCCCCGTGTCAACTGACCAGACCACCGGCGCGGTTGTAGCCATTGCACAACCCGTCGCCGCCACGCCACCGGCAGGCCACAGCTTATGAGATGAAAGGGCGCGGCCAACCAGAGCAGCGGTGCAGCAACAAAGGCCAGCGCAATCTTCTGTAGCGCACGTGCAAAGAGAAAATCACGGCTTAAACGTTCAAGCGGCGGAAAAAAGGCAACGAGGATCAGCAGGGTGCTAACCCCCAGCAAAACCAGGCGCGCTGGGTTCGCCAGGGCGGCATCTACCCGTCGCCACCGTTGCCAGCCACGGAGATAACCCAGCCACAACAAGCCAAGCGCCCCAAGGAGCAGTAGTCGCAACAGCCAATCTAGTATCATCATGTCCGGTAGTATATCACAGGGCGTAACCGCCAACCGTGAGCGGCTGACCATTTGCATAGCTTCGGTTGCTCACGAACTCGCTCGTAGCCGGTCCATGACCGGCGTCCTAGCCGCCGGTCATGGACCGGCTACGAGCAGACAGAAAGTTCTAGACGCGCCGCTTCTTCGGCAGGCGCATGGGTAACTGCGTGCGCCGCACTTTGTCATATTGGTAAAGCGCATTGGCGACCGCGCCCGCCGTCGGCACGAGACCGATTTCACCAACGCCCTTCAAGCCGTAGGCCCCATAGGGATCGGCCACCTCCACGCCGATGACTTCCATCTCCGGCATCTCTTTGGCGCGCAAGATGCCGCACTTGCGCAGCATCGTACTCTTGGGGCGGCCATTCTCGTAGGGTAGATCTTCACTGATGGCATAGCCCAAGCCCATGTGGAGCGAACCTTCGATCTGTCCCTCGAAGAGCGTCGGATTGATGATGCGACCGGCATCGTGCGCAGCGGTGATCTTCTGCACCTGGCCATCATCGTCGAGGATCACCAGTTGGGCGGCATAGCTATAGGAGTAGTGGGTGATCTCTTCACCGGCGTCGTTGGGGTGGCCGGGTTTGGTCGTCCAGTCCACCACCCATTCGCCCATGTAGACCTTGCCCGCCAGATCGGCCAACGTCTGCGTCGCCAAATCGGTGCGAATCTTGGCGGCGGCATCAATAATGGCATTGCCCAGCAACGAGGTGGCGCGCGAAGCCGTCGTCATGCCGGTGAAGGTGCCGGCGTCGGTATCGATCCGTACTTCGATATAGTTGGGATCAATGCCGGTCTCTTCACAGAGCATCTGCACCGCCATTGTATTGATGCCCTGCCCCATTTCAGTCCAGCCATGTTCGATGACCACCCGATCCGATGCGGCGATGGTGATGCGCACACTGGAGGCGTCGGGCATCCCATTGCCGATGCCGGTGTTCTTGATCCCGCAGGCGATGCCGGCGTATTTGGCGGCGCGGAATTCATCTTTTACCGCTTCTAGGGTGGCGCGCACCCCGGTGCCGCCTTTGAGAACTTGGCCTGTTGACGTAGTAGAGCCTTCGGTAAGCGCATTGTCATAGCGGAACTGCCAGCGGTCAAAACCGCCCTTTTCGCACAGTTCATCGATGCAGCTTTCTAGGGCAAAGGTGGCCTGGTTGACGCCGAAGCCGCGCATGGCGCCGTTGGGAATGTTGTTGGTATAAACCGCCGTACTCTCGACATCAACCACCGATACGCTGTAAGCGCCAGTCGCGTGACCGGCGGCGCGCTCCAAGACCTTCATGCCCACCGAGGCATAGGCGCCGCTGTCGCCGATAATGCGCGCCTTGAGCGCCGTCAACTTGCCATTGGCGTCGCAGCCCAGCGTGTAGTCCATCCAGAGGGGGTGGCGTTTGGGGTGCATGTTGATCGACTCGTCGCGCGTCAGATTAACCCGCACGGGACGCTGAAGATGGTGGGCAAAAAGGGCGGCATGGCCCTGCACCGTCAAATCCTCTTTGCCGCCAAAGCCGCCACCATTGGGCACCAGTTGCACCCGCACCTTGTCCAGCGGCAAGCCGAGGATCTTGGCGATCTGTTTCTGGTCTTCATAAATGCCCTGGCCTTGTGAAAAAACTTCAACCCCATCGGCCAGCGGACGGGCAACGCAACATTCCGGCTCCATAAAGCCATGTTCAATCGTCTGCGTCTGGTAGATGCCGTGGGCGACATGGGCGGAAGCGGCCAAAGTTGCATCAGCGTCACCGCGCTTGATTTCCATCCGGGAAAGGGTGTTGCCCCACGGATGAACAGTTGGGCTATCGGGTTGCAGTGCGGCATGGGCATCGATAATCGGCGGCAGCACTTCGTATTCGACCTGGATCTGTTCGACCGCCTGGCGCGCCAGCGTTTCACTCTCTGCCACCACGCCGGCCAGCACATCGCCGATGTAATGGGTCTCTTCGCCCACGCCAATCATGAGCGGCCAATCTTGCTTGATCAAGCCGATCACCCGGTCGCCCGGCACATCGGCGGCGGTGAAGATGCGAATGACGCCAGGCATGGCCGCGGCGGCGCTGGTGTCGATGTTCAATACTTTCGCACGGGGATGGTCGCTAAACTTGAGCGCGCCGTAGACCATGCCGTCCAGCCGCATATCGGCAACATAGGGGCGTTGTCCCAGAACGACCCGGCGCGCATCGTAGCGCGGATGGCGGGCGCCAACTTTGCCGGAACTGGTGGGTTGGGGAATCTCTTCTTCCTTGCGGATGGCATCGGCGGCATAGAGAACGGCGTCGATAATCTTTTTATACCCCGTGCAACGACAGAGGTGCGGCGTCAATGCCTTAGCGACATCATCACGCGTCGGCGCTGCATTTTTCTCCAACAACACTTTGGACTGCATGACAATGCCCGGAATGCAGAAGCCACACTGGACGCCCCCCTTTTCGACAAAGGCGTTGGCAAAAACATCCTGGTGGTACTCGCCCATGCCTTCGGTGGTGATGACATGGCTGCCCGCCACCTTTTTCATTGGCGTCACACAAGAGAGCATCGCTTTGTCGTCGATCTGCACGGCGCAACAGCCGCAAGCCGCTTGGGGCGAACAGCCATCCTTAGGCGAAGTAATGCCGGCTTGATCGCGCAAATAGGCGAGGAGCGGCAGATCAGGATCACCGGTGTAGTCAATCTCTTGTCCGTTCAGTTTAAAGTGCATAGCGGTCATTCCTTTTGTTAAGCCAACGGCCAGGGCGGGCTGAAAAACGAGGTGCAGCAAGAGGGCGGTAGCCTAAGCGCCGCCCTCGGTTTCTGTGTCATACAGGTATACATGTTCTTGTCTAAAATGTCAAGCAGCGGGGCCACAAGTGCGTTGCTCCCTGCGCAATTGTACAAAAACCCCCTGATCGCTGGCCTTTGCTCACGTACAATGAAAGCTCTCCCATCGCCACGGCGCATCGGCTCTTCACCGCCGATGCCGCCAACCACTTTGTTCTCCACTTCCAACGCCCGGATTGGCTCTTCTCCTTTGACGCCATTCCCGAATTAACCACTGCCACCCGCCAGCAATTGCTGGGCCGCGCTGCTGATGAAGGCTTAAAAATTGTCGCCACGCATCTGCCCTTCCCCGGCATGGGCTATGTCGTGCGCAGTGGGGATGGCTTCCGCTTTGTGTCACAGGGGTAAAGCGCCCGCTTCAGTCGTTGATGAACACAAAAGAAGATTGGCGTAAAGGCCAACCAGCCGCCTGAAACGTGTAGGCGGCTGGTTGGCCTTTATCGAGTTGGAACAGGTCGTCGCCATTGACGAAGCGGTCGGCCACCCCGATCTGCCGAGTGAACAGGCGATGCTGGCCCAAGTGCGGGCGCAGTTGGCGCAAAGGGGTGGGCAGGCGTACAAATGGTTGCCGGTCAAACCATTGCTGGTGTCATCGTGGCGAGTAATCAATTGGCGATTCATACCGTGATTAGCGACATTCTGCTCATTTTGGCTTGTAGCACCGCTGATGAGTGGGTTAACCAGTTACAACGGCTCCCGCTCTAATTACCGTTCTTCGTAGGAGAGTTCACTGTCTGCAACCAGACCATCCGCTAGAATGGGGCGCATTGACGCTGTTTTTAGGTGCGCAGGAGGTAGCGACACATGCCCCGTGTAATCGTCTTTGATGTCAATGAAACCTTGCTCGATTTGAAGGCGCTAGACCCCCACTTTCAACAACTCTTTGGCGATAGCGCCGTGCGCGGGCAATGGTTTGCCCAACTATTGCGCCTGGCGATGGTCGCCACCATCACCGACAGCTATCATGATTTTAGCGCCCTGGCTCGCGATGCCCTGGACATGGTCGCACTGCGCAACGGCGTTGCTCTAAGCGATGAGGGCCGCCAACAAGTGTTGAACGCCATCCGTTCGCTGCCGCCCCACCCGGAAGTGCCGGAAAGTTTGGAGATGTTGCAACATGCCGGCTTTCGCCTGGCAACGCTCACCAACTCGCCGCCGCAAACGCTGGAAGCGCAGATGGACCATGCCGGTCTACGCCCCTACTTTGAACGCCTACTTTCGGTCGATGGCGTCCGCCAATTCAAACCGGCCCGCGCCACCTATGAATATGCCGCTCAGGAGTTAGGCGTCGCCATCACCGATATTTGCCTCGTCGCCGCCCATGATTGGGACATTGCCGGCGCCATGCATGCCGGTTGCGCCGCCGCCTTCGTCGCCCGCCCCGGCCAGGTGCTGGGTGGTCTACAAGCCAAACCGGATATCATCGGCGCCGATTTGCAGGCGGTGGCGCGGCAGATTGTCGCCGGCGGTGCGTGACAAGGTGACAAGGTGAAGAGAGCATGATCAGAAAACTAGACAACTATGTCACCCTGTCACCCTGTCACCCTGTCACCGGCTCAAGCAACTGATTCTCCTGCACGACTGTCACAGCCAGCGTTTTGTAGCCGACAGCGTCGAAGAGGATGGTCAGTTTGTCGCCTTCGTAGCGCATGACCAGTCCTTCGCCCCATTTGGCGTGGGCCACACGGCTGTTGAGGGGAAACGGGAGATCAGCCGTGCTGGCTGGGCTTGGGATAACGGTCGGTTGGTGGTTAGATTGGCAATAATCGCAGTTGCCGCAAGGCGGTTCATAGGCGGCGCCGAAGTAGTGGAGCAGGTAGGCGCGGCGGCAACTGGTGAGTTCAGCATAGCCGCGCATCATCGCCAGGCGCGATTGTTCAAATTGGCGACGGCGTTCGCTCAATTCGACGGCGGTCTCGGCGGCTTCGGCCAAATCGGGGGCATCAACCACCGGCGTAGCTTCACCAGTGGGCAGAAGTTCTACGGCGCCGGCTTGCTCCAGGTGATTCAGGGCAGCGTTTACTTTGGCCGCAGAGAGATTGGTCTGCTCTTGCAACGTCTCCACCGCAACCGGCCTCTGTTGCTTATGAACGGTTTTGGCAATCTTCTGCACTTGATCTTCGGCAAGTTGTCCGCCGCTGGCAAAGAAGCGTTGCAACGCCAGGTCTTCGGGGCGGTAGAAGAGAAGCGCCTGGGCTGGTTCACCATCGCGACCGGCGCGGCCAATCTCCTGGTAGTAGGCGTCGATGGAGCCGGGAATACTGTAGTGGAAGACAAAACGGACATTCGGTTTGTCGATGCCCATGCCAAAGGCGGTGGTGGCGACGATCACGTCAATTTCGTCGTCCATAAAGGCGCTTTGCGTGCGGTTACGCAGGCCAGCGCTCATGCCGGCGTGATAGGCTGCAGCATTGATCCCCTGCGCCACTAGGGCGGCGGCGATCTCCTCCGTATACTTACGTGTACCGGCGTAGAGAATGCCCGGTCGTTCGCCGGCAGTCAGCTTTTCGCCGACTTTTTCCAACAATAAGCGGGTTTTCCTCGCGTCGTCCGTGCAACGGACGACGCCCAGCCAGATGTTGGGGCGATCCAACCCCTGGATCAACACTTCGGCGTCACGCATGCGCAGCCGTTCGGTAATCTCCTGTTGAATGGGCGGGGCGGCGGTGGCGGTCAAAGCGAGGACAGTCGGATGACCCAGTTCCTCGATCACGGCGCCCAGCCGTAAATACTCCGGGCGGAAATCATGGCCCCACTCGCTGACACAGTGCGCCTCGTCGATGACAAAGAGGGAGAGGTTGGCGGCTTTCAGTTTTGCCAGTGTCTCTTCCTTGCCCAACTGTTCCGGCGCCAGAAAGACAAATTCCAGTGCTTCGCCTTGAAACTGCTCCAACGTGGTGGTGCGGCTCTGTTCACCCTTCGTGGAATTGACCGCCACCGCCCCGCCGACGGCCAGATCTTCTAATGACTGTACCTGATCCTGTTGCAGGGCAATCAACGGCGAGACGACGACCGTACCCCCCGGCAGTAGACAGCCGGCGATCTGATAAATGGCCGATTTGCCGGCGCCGGTCGGCATGACGGCCAGCGTGTCGCGTCCGGCGAGAAGCTGTTCAATCGCTGTCCGTTGTCCAGGGTAGAGTTCCGCATAGCCAAAACGTTCAAACGCAAGCTGATCGATCTGTTGCGTCAAGGTTTCTTCGTTACGCAAGGTTCCTCGGTTCTATTTTGGTGAAGACAAAACAATTACTATCAGGCCAGCAGCGGAACATACACGTAAGCTGCTCCGCTGCTGGCCTGATGGTGATAAGTTGAGCTTACCGCAAAAGCAGGCGAGGATCGACAGAACGGGGTATAGAAGCAGGATGGAACTTTGTCTCTATCCTTTTAGATGACGCCCATTGCGACCAGCTCTTGCAGATGGCCGAGGGGGAGTAACACCTGTTGATCCGCGTTCACCGCCGTGTGATCATAATGGGTATGGGAAAAGGCAATCTGCGCCGACGGAGTTGTTACGGAGAAATGGCGAATTGAATAATCACCAAGGTCATTGGCGGCGTCAAAGGCCGCCTGCGCTTCCCGCAAATAGCCGCCGGCTGACGAAATCAGCAAGAGGCGACTATGGCGCAGATCAACGCCCTTGCCGACCGGCGCCGTCTGTTTGGGCGATTGTAGAGGTCCCAGTTGATTTGCCCTGTCTTGTGGTAATGACGCAGCCAACCCTCGGCAAAGGTTGCTTCCTAAGGTGACCGGTTCTCAAGGATTTCCATCGCTTTTGTCACCTCATTATCCATATAATGTTGCTAAATAATTGTGCAGGTTGCACTATAGATCTGTTTTTCCGTTGTGCGCTTTGCCCATAGTCAAGCCCCGCCGCACGACTTATGCTGTGTAGATGAGCCGAACTATGTTTCCCAAAAAATCCATATATCAAGATACATAGTAAGGGTATATCTTTTGCTGTACCTACGCCGTGTTGTCATGTTTACAGGAAAGTTTTATGCTAGACGCAAAGCTATTTGTTGATGATGTTGAAGAACTGTTAGATGCACACTATACGCACTTATGCGCACAAGGACGGAAGCAGTTAGAGCCCCGTGTGCGCGTTTACAATGCCCCAACACCGGCGCCCATAGCCCAGCCGCCAGTCATACAGCCCGCTGCCAATAAGCAGTTGCCGGCCCGTCCATCCACCACGCCATTCGGCGAAGTCGTCGCCAACATATTTGTGCTACTGATGCTTTCAGTACTCAATCAACGCTTATCAAGCCATCCGTCCCGCTAATCTCCCTTTTGATAAGCCTAACCCTAGACCGCCAAAATTGCAAGGGCAACAGAGATACAAAATACAGGGAAGCTTGTTGGTTGGTTTGTTGGTTGAGTAGGCACCCTTCGGCGCTTTGCTCAACCAACGAACAAACCAACATTGCGCAATCAACGCCGGATCACAATCCGCTTATTCGCCCCTGACTCGGCGCCCCACACTTCGCCGGCGCGCCCTAGAATCTGGCGCATGTTGCCAGTTGGACTGAGAGGAAACGAATAAAATTCTGCGGTCAGCGGATCAAACATGACCATCGTGTTGGCGGCAAAGTCGCTGAGCCACACTTTGTCCAATTCATCAACATAAACCGCGTAAGCCAACGGTTGTTCGCCTGGTAGTTTCCATTCGCGCCATGCACCGGTAGCCGGATCGTAGCGCCCAACCTGACCGGCGTGATATTCGCTCACCCAGATGACGCCTTGCGAATCACTCCAGACGCGCCGCGCCCCCTGCGCAGGCGTTGGCGGGTCAATGGGTGTTGCAGTTCCCGTTGCCGTGTCAATCTCGGAAAGACGATTCGTTTTCGCACTGATGCACCTCTTTCAATCGCTGCACAACAAGCAACAGACACCACCCTCCTACCAACGTGATGCCAGCAATTCATAGGTTACGCCGGTTTGCTCAACCGAAATTGCCCACAATTTCGCCGCAACCGCCTCATTGTACGATTCAGGATTGGAACGCACCTTGCCCGGCGCACCGCGCATTCCTTGAAAACCGGTGGGGCCGATATAATCGCAGCCGTTCACGTCCGGCGCAACGGCGGCATAGAGCAAGTTTAGCGCACCTTGGGCGGCGCTTTGGGCAATGAGCCGATTTGCCAGCATCATACCAATCCGCGCTGGCCATGATCCTTCCATTGTTGGACCAACACCTTGCAGATTCGTCGCCGAATAGCCGGGGTGGGCGCCGATACTCTTCGCGTCAACCCCAGTCGCCACAAATCTACGTTGCAACTCATAGGCAAAGAGCAGGTTGGCGAGTTTGCTCTGGCTATAGGCCGTCCACTTGTCATAGCTTTGTTGGCCCATCAAATCAGCAAAATTGATCGTTCCCCGTTCATGCAGCCCGCTACTGACGGTCACAACGCGTGCGCCTGGCGTCTGCAAGAGCGGCGCCAACAACAACCCCGTAAGGGCAAAGTGGCCCAAATGATTGGTGCCCAATTGCATTTCAAAGCCATCAGCCGTGGTGCGCCGGGGAATCGCCATCAAACCGGCATTGTTGCAGAGGATGTCCAACGTCGGGTATTGCTGTTGAAACACATGGGCGAAACGCCGGACCGAGGCCAGGCTGGCAAGATCCAGTTCCATGATGGCAAGAGACGCGTTGGGATGCTGTTTATACACCAACATCGCCGCTTGTTCGCCTTTGTCCAGGCTGCGGCAAGCCATGACCACATGCGCGCCCTTGGCCGCCAGCGCCAGGGTCACTTCGTAGCCCAAGCCACTGTTGGCCCCAGTGACAAGCACCGTCTTATCGGTGAGCTTGGGAATGTCGGCGGTTGTCCAAGTTGTCAAAATCTGCACTCCTTAATGTTTGGTATGTTCCTTGTGGCAAGGCAACCAGCGCCGGTTTAAAACCTTTACCAAAGGTAAACGCTTTACGCTGCTACAATCAACGGCGTCGCTTTGCGGGTGGAGAGACTATACTATCACCTACCCTTGTTATCAAAACGAAAGCCGATCTGGCGCGTGAGCGCTTTGCCTTTCTGGCGCTGCCCGCCGCCGTGCGGTAAAAGTATCCCGTCGAGCTATCGAGCGGGATGAAACAGCGCACGGTGATTCTCAACCGCCAAGGCCATGACTGGCGTTGCGTTGATGTAATTAGTTGGAAAAGGGTTAGTTGGTCTCAATGACCCACTCTATAAGTATTTGCCCGAGACCAACGAGATTGGCGTATTTACAGCAGGGTTAACCCCCGCCGCTACCAGCGAAAAGCCAGAGGCCCACTGGGTGCAACCACAATCCGCACCTCCGAAATCCGCCTCCGTACCCCCCATCACTGCGAATTCAGCACCAGCTCCGCCATCACATACCGATGATCCGACCCGTCGATAGCGTCGACCCACGTTTTCTGCGCTTGCCACGCGCTGTCATAAAAAATGTAGTCAATCCGAATCAGCGGTTGCCGGAGCCAACTCTGGTCGTTACGGGCTACGGGAAAAGTGCTAGCCGGTCCGCTGCCGCTGGTCACATAGGCGTCTTGTAAAATTTCGGTAAGCCGCCGATAGTTGGCTTGAATCGGCATGGTGTTGAGATCGCCCATCACCAGCAGGGGGCTAGCTGCTTCTGCAATGCGCACCAGCAGTTGGTCAAAGATCCGGTCCTGGTTTTCGGTATCAAAGTCAAAAGTCCCACCGCCGGTCAGCCCGGTCTTGGGCGGCCAGGGGTGGGTGTTGATCAGGGTAATCGCTTGGCCGGCAACGTCGATGGTGACGATCTGACAGTTGCAGCCATTGATCGGGCTAAAATCCGGCGGCGTGGTCGTCACAAAGGGATAGCGGCTGAGAATCGCCATGCCGGCGGGGTTGCGGGCGGGGTATAGTGCCTGATAGGGAAACTGTTCACGCAACTTGGCGCTGATCGCCTCACTCAGGGGCGCTCCCAATTCCTGAATGGCAATCAGATCGGGTTGCTTGGCGGCAATCGTGACCATAAAGGCGGCGCTATTCTGGTTAAGGAAATGGGCGTTCCAGGTCATCACGCGCAGGTGGCGCTCATCCACGGCCGCAGCCACCACAGGGCGCACAGCTTTCATCAACCCTACTATGCTGACACTCCAGAAGAGCAACGACGTAATCGTCGCCAACAGCTTTTGTTGCAAACGCATACCCCGCATCTTTCCCACCTTTCCCGCTCATGGCTACAATTGCAGAATAAACAACGTACTGATGCTAACCAGTTTACCCTTCGCTGCCTGACTTTACATCCGCCATCCATCGGCATGAAAGCGTTGAGTAAGCCATAAAAAGAGAGCCGCTTGTACAAGCGGCTCTCTTTTTATGGCTTACTCAATCACTCACTCCACAATCACCCGATCACTCGCACTCCGTCCGAAGACTTCCGGCGAGTACATCTCTTCCGCCTTGGCCGGCGGGACGACAAAGTCACCGGGGGTGGTGGCGCGGGCCACATACGAGTAGGTGTAGACGCCATCCCAGAGCAGTGTGGCGAAGGCTTCGGCCCGTTCGTCGCGCAGGTTCTGGTGATCATACCAGGTACTCCACCACCACCAGCCATAGGAACGCTGGTTGGGATCACCCGGCACATTCTCGCTGATCGCCAGCGCCGGGTTGATCGCTTCTAGACCCGCCGGCAGCGGATCGACCAGGGCGACATGGTAGCGGCGGTTGTCGGCCACCATACTCAACCGCACCCGTACCCGCGCGCCGGCTTTGATGCGCCAGACGCCATTCTCATTGCGCTGGACATCATCGGCGTTATCGACCGCTTCGTAGGTGCGCTCGACGACAAAGCCCATATCGACCGGCGGCATGTTCAGGTCGGTGGGGGCGTAGCGCAGGCCCAAGCGGTAGTAGAGGCGGCCATCACCTTCCTTGCTCAGAATCAGATCCTGCGTAGCGTCGCTTTCGACCAGATAGCTCATGGGAATCTTGGTCTCGTGGCGTTCGGTGGTGCGACCTTCGTAGGTGTGTTCACCGGCGTAGGTCTCCCCCAACCAGATGCGGGCGACAAAGTCGGGGGTTTGCGCCTCAAAGGTGTTGAAGTAGCGATCCAGCGCCAACAGGACAAAGGCATTCTCCTGCGTGTTGTCCCAACGTCCGGCCGTGCGATGGGCCAGCAGGCCGTTGACTACTTTCGGGATCAGGTCGCTCTCCGGCGCATTCTGAATCAACGCATCCAGAATGACGGCATCCGAGCGGCGGCTGGAGTGGAGCAGCAGGTACGCTTCCTCGCCATACCCGCTGGTGAAGTTGGCGGCGCCGGCGGTTTCGACCACACGGTTGTTGAGGTGGCGCAGAATGGCGTCATTTTCCTGCGCCGACGCTGCATCATCACCCAACACCGTCCAGAGCCAGGCGATGGCTTCCAGCGACTGATCGTCCAATGGCTTGCTGTTGAGCAAGTTGCGCGCCTTGGCCGTATCCACATCGCCCATCAGGTGACGAACGTAGAGCGCATAGGAACTCAGGGTCTGGCGGATCGACTCGCCGTACCAAGCCGGGTAATAGTTCTCGATATTGCGCAGATGGTCGAGCGCCCGCACCATCATCTCTTCCGGCACCAAGTAGTCCTTCATGCGCGCCATTTGCAAGGCATGGGCGACATGGATGCTGTAGTAGGGCACCGACTCGTCGCCCCGCTCCCAGATCGGCCAGCCGCCGTCACCATTCTGCAACGCTTGCAGCCGCTCAATGTCGCGTTGGACAGCGGCGTTCAGTTCTTCTGGTGTGGGCAATCCTTCGGCTTCAAAGGCGCTCAACACATCACGCAGGGCGGCAATGCCCAGGATGCGCGACGCCAACTGTTCTGTGCATTCAAAGCGGTAGCTACTCAGGTAGAGAACGGCATCGGTCAACGCTTGCAGCGCCGTCGAAGAAGTGTTGATCTCCAGACCGCCAAATTGGGGGAAGACATTCTGCGGTGAAGCGACCGGCTGGGCAATGGCGCCTTCATCGACGACACCGTAAACCGCAAAGGCTTCGGTCGTCGCCGGGGTGTAGACCGGCAGTTCGACTGTGGCGGCGTCAGCATAGTCACCGGCGGTGGCGGCAATTTGCAAGCGCACTGTCCCCGCGCTGTCAGTCGTCGCCGGGAAGCGCACTTCAACGCGGTCATTGGCTGGGATCGTGACCCGTTGCCCACCTAATCTCTCAATCTCTGAATCTCCTGCTTGGAGAGAGTGAGAGAGTGAGAGATTTGAGGCGCGGACGACGACATCGACATCCATTGGCTCATCCGTCTGATTCTGCACCACAACGGGCAATTCAAACTTGTCGCCAAAGTTGAGGAAACGAGGCGCCGACGGCCGCACCATCAACGGCAGACGGGCCGTCATGTTGGCTTCGCCTATGCCAAAGTATTTGCCTTCAGCCACGGCGACTACCATGACGCGGTAGCGGGTCAGGTTGTCAGGCAATTTGAAGTCAATGGTTGCCTGGCCGTTTTCATCCGTGCGTACGGCTGGGGCAAAGACGGCCAACGGGTTAAAGTCGCTGCGCAGGGCAATGGGTGGTTGTTGCCCGGAAGGACCACCACCGACACCTTTGCCTTCTTCCGCAAAGGCCATATCAGCCGCTTCGGTTGCCATCGGCGCGGCAGCGGCGGGCATCGCATCTGCCGCCATCGCCCCGCCACGCGCCATCGATTCCTGGGCCACATTCGCCACCTGGCTTGCCAGATCAACCGGATTCGCCAGGACGATGCTGGCGCGGGCGTAGTAGCTGCTCAGGTCGCTGCTGCGCTGGCTGTAGAAGGTGGCGATGGGGTCGGCCAGTTGGTAGTTGGTCAACGCCAGCACCGCTTCATCGACCACCACCACCGCCAACTCAGCGCCAGCCACCGGCTCACCGGCGGCGTTGGTCAAGCTGACGGCCAGGGAGGTTTCGACGCCAGGGGCCAGTTCGGTCGCCGCCGGCGCTACGGTCATCGTCAACGCTCGGCTCACTGGCGGAATCGCCAACGTGAGGCTGCCGGTGGCATAGGCGGGGCGGGGCGGTACATTGGCAATGGCTTCGCCACTTTCGTCGGTGCGCGGGGCCGAACCGGTGAGATCCACCTGAATGTTCAGGTTGGGAATATGTTCTTCGGCAATCGGCACTCGGAGTGTGTAGGTGCCATCCTCGATCAGAAAGCGCTCGCTGGTGAGAATCCCGCTGCGGCTGACGGTCAACAACCCTTCCGCCGGGGAGAAAGGCGACTGCACCAGGATTTCCGCTGTGTCGCCCGGTTGATAGCTCTCTTTGTCGGGGATTAGTGTGGCCTCTTCCTGCTCGACATTGCGTGCTGCCGGTCGCTGGCCGCCACTGACCCAGCGGGTGAACTGGCTCTGGTTCAAGCGCTCTTGGTCGTCGCGAATGCTGGCCGTGATGCGGTAGCTGCCGCCCCTGTCGGTGGTAAATTCACAACTGACCGGTTCCATGGCTGAAGCAACCGTGCATTCTTGCACATCGACTTCCTCTTCGCGCCACTGACCCTGGCTATATTGCCATTCCAGGCGCGCTGCTTGCATGGTAATCTGGGTGTCGGCAAAGGCGTTGCCGTCGAGATCGGTGACAATCGCCTCGATCACCAGCGGTTCCCCCTGCTCGACAAAGGTGCGGTCACTGCGAATGCCAACATAGCGATCCGCCGGATGGACGAGCAAGCTGGTTGTCGCGGCCCAGGCTTGCCGGTTGACATCCATCACCACGCCTTCCGCCATGACGCTGTAGGGGCGCGGGCGAGGTGGCTCTTCACTGCTAGGGATCGGGGCGATGCCGTCAAAATTCATCCGCAGGTAGTGAACACCAGCCGGATCGGTGCGCCCGCTGTAGCTTTGGGCATTGCTGCCACCGCCATAAGGGGTGTCAAAGGCAGCGTAGCCCCTGTCAAAGAAGCCCCACCAGGGTGTCCACTCGCCAAAGGTAAAGTCGGGCCAGCCCGGCGGCGAGTAGTTGCTGGGCGAACTGCTCACATTCCAAGTGGTTTCGGCGCCGGGCAATGGTCCTCCGGCATAGTATTGCGCCGAAATCGCGACCACCGCGTCATCGCCAACAAAGAAGGGGCCTTTCTCTTCGTTGCGCGCCGTCACCTCAAATTCGGGGCGGCGGAACTCCTGAATCTGGAAGTTATGATAATAATCGGCGGTGTAGACGCCGCTGACATTGCGGGCCGAGAGGTAGATGTTCGCATAGCCTAGGTTGGCATTTTCGGGCAGGGTAAAGGCAAAGTCAAAGCCACCCAGGTCATTGACATCCAGCACACCATCGGCCAGTTGGTTGCCCTGCGGGTCGTTGACCGTGTATTGGATGGAGACGCCGCTGTCACCCACCAGACTCACATCACCGGTTTGGCCGGCGCCAATCCGCCGCAGCCAGCCTTTGACATGCACCTCTTCGCCAGGGCGATACATCTGGCGGTCGTCAAAGAGATACCAGCGCAATTCATCCTGCAACGGGTTGCGCATCCAGCCGCCGCTGCCCCAGTAGTAAGTAGTCTGGGGCAATATAGCGACATCATCACCCTGTTTGCCCACTAGCACCGGGGAGGGTTGGTCGGGTAGTTTGAAGCGCGCCAGACCGGCGTCATCGGTGGTGGCAGTGACATTGCTGTTGAGCAGGCTCACTTCAACTCCCGCCAGGGGGGCGCCATCTTGCAGCCCGGTCGCCCAGACCACCATCTCGCTGTGATCGACAAAGGCGTCAAGCCCGATTTGCGTCACCTGCACCCAGGCGCGCACGGTTGGTATGGGGTCGTTTGACCCAAAAGGCAAGCGGGACAGCAGGCTGGAAAGCAGAGAGCGTGGCACATCCACCACGACAATGAGGTGGCCGGTGCTGCCGCTCAGGGCTTGACTCAGGTCAATATTGGTTTCGACCAGTTCGTCTTCGACCGCTTCAATCGGAACCACTTCGTCCAGTACTTTGTCACCTGGCGGGTCGGGCGGATCCTGCTGGTAGGCATAGTTGTTCAGGTAGTTCTGATAGGTAGTCCATTGCTCCGGCGTCACGGCAAAGGCGCGCACACGTGCTTTGTCATAGTTGACGGTGTAGATGGTAAAGAGCGGTTTGCCGGACGAGGGGTCCAACGTGACAAAATTGTTGTTTGGACCAGTGAGCAGGGCGGTGGCCGGGCCAGTTTTGAAGGTTAGCGTTTGCGCTTCACCTAGTGTTTGACCGAAAATATCGGCAATTTCACCGGACACGGTCACTTCGTAGGTGGTGCGCCCTTGGGTTGCGCCGCGCAGTTCCAACGAAGTCCCCATTGCTTGCACAATCAGATTTGGAATCGCCGGCTCGACGGTGATGAGGGCCGGGTCAAATTGCTGCTCATCGAGCGGGTTATTAAAGCGAATGTAGAAAGGTGTAAAGGGCGGGCATTCCTGGTCGCCCCAGCTACAACCATGATCCTCAATGATCAACGGTGAGTAGGTGGTGAAGCTGAATGATTGCACTGCTTCCGTAGTCAGTGGCCCTTCGGCAGAGGGAGTGTTGGGGCCAATGTTGACCGTCACCGTGGTGCCGGCCGGGAATTCTCTGTCGGCGCGGAAGGCCAGCCAGCGCCCGGCCAGTGTCCGTTTGACCAGACTACTGACGGCGGCATTGTCGGCAACCGCAGCATCATCGGCCAGTTGCACGGCATACTCCTCACCACCCGCCGTCACCGATACGGTTTCCAGCACCGCCGCCGGGTCGATCTGCTGGTCAAAGCTGACAAAGATCAACGGCTGGAGCGGCTGCGGCCCGCCGCTGGGATAGGTGTATTGCAGCACTGGGGCCGGGGTGCGGAACGTCCAGGTCACCACTTCGGCCAGTTCGTTGCCGGTGGCGGACTGGGTGCCAGCGGGAATTTCAACCGTATATTCGGTCGCTTTGGGGAAGCGATCAATTTCTTCGGATTGGTATTCAAAGGTGAGGGTCTTTGTCCCCAGCCATTTCCAGGTGCCGGTCAGTTCTGGGGTGATCTGCACCGGAACATCGGCGGCGCTCAACTCTGCCAGGGTGGTCAGCGGCACCATGGGTTGATTAAAGGTGACGCTGAGGAAGGGGGCAATGGGAATTTCCCCTTCCGGGGCAAAGCGCAGCACTTCCAGCGGACCATCGACCACTTCGACACCCGCCGGCGCTGTTCCGGTAGGCGGGAAGGTTTGGGTAATGGTGGTGCCGGGGCGTGGGGGCGGCAACAGTTCCGTGGGCAGGCGGAAATCTTGTTGGTCAGCGGGCTCAGTCTCCAACGGCGGCAAGCGATCCAAAATGGGTTGGATCACTTCGTCCGCAAGCGGCTCACTGGCGGCAACCGGCAATGTTTCGGCGGCGGTCGGCTGTTCGCTCCCCTCGCTCAAGGTAATTTGCAGGCCACCGGCGCTACTGCCACCGCCCGGCTCATCGACAATCACCTGGGCCAGCGGATTGTTTAGCGTGCTGCGAGCTGTTGCTGTTTTCATGGCAGAACCTTGTACTCCGGGCGCGATCATGCCCATAATCACCAACAAGGTAAAGACGCGGCGCAATTGCTGGTTGAAACGCTGATTGCGAGTAAGATGGTGGATCAAGTTGCCAAAAGAACGTTGCATAAAGATGGCTCCTCAATTGATTAGGCGTAGACCCGTGGGAGGGACGCCTGGCATGGGGGTGAAAACCCTGATTAAGGCTTATGCTGCGTCGGCAGCACTGTTATGAACAGACGCAGTGCGCTGGAACAAACAGCAATGCCGGCGTCATAGCCGGTTAAGTACAATGGAGACGGGTAGGAGGGTTAGGATGTTCCCAACGAATGGGATTTCTATCGAAATCGCTAGTTGGTTAAATTGTAGTAAAGACTTTAGTCTTTCATCCACCCAGACAAAGACTAAAGTCTTTACTACGATTACGGCTTCATTACTAAACGGCTAAAACAACTTCTGCAGCCACTGCAATGAACCGGCGCCGAGCAGAATCAATATAATATATTTGATACTTTTCCCAACGGCAACTGCCAGTAAAAAACGCGAAATCCGCATTTTGAGTGCACCGGCGATGATACCAGCAAAGTCAAAGAGCGGAAAGGGGATGGCCGCCAAAAGACAGAGAATGAGCGCACCATATTTCATTGTTAGTTGGCGGATCTGGTCGAATTGCGCTCGCCGTTCCGTTGGAATCAACGCACCGCCACCAGCGCCGGCGGCATAGCCGGTCAACTCGCCAACTGCACTGCCCACTCCAGCCACAATGCCCAACAGATACGGATTAAGCGCCGGACTCATGGCAATGATGATCGCCAACCCTGGCGCCGGTAACACAATAGTGGCGCTGGCGATCAGGCTGATGATAAAGGCGCCGACATAGCCCCAACTACCTAACTGTTGCACCAGCGCCGGGTTGAGCGCCAGCCAAAAGCTAACCAGACAGATGATCACCACAATGATCACACCCATCCATCGCTTCTGTTGCTCCGTTAACCGTTCCTCTAGCGTTGGTCGCCGGACGGCCACAGCAGGGCTGCTCGTCGGCTCTTCCGGCGCCATGGGCTTTACTCCTCGTCGTATTTCAATCTACGAGTGGCGGGTGGTGAGTGGTGTATAACTCGCCACCCACCACTCGCTACTCGCTACTCGCTACTTCTCCTCAATCGTAACCGAGACGATTGTATCCTGGTCGGTCAATTGCGCCAAAAGTTCGACCCCTTGGACAATGCGGCCAAAGAAGCTAAAGGCGGCGTTGGCATCCGGCGGGGGCGGCAGGATGGCAATGAGCAATTGGCTGCTGCTATGGTTCGGCTCGAGACCGCGGAAGGGGACATAGGCAAGCGAACCGGCATCCAGTGTGCCGGTGATGGCCGTTTCGGCGGCGATCTTGTAACCGGCATCGGCGGTTGGATCATTGTTGGGGGACCCCAGCACCACCAACTGTCCAGGGTTGACCTGGTTGATCGGCAGGCCGTCATAAAAGCCTAGGTTTGCCAGCACCACAAAGTTATTCACGGCGACCGGCGCAGCATCGTCATACAACGTAATGATGAGGTCGCCCTTGCTCGTCTTCATGGTGGCGGTGTAGCTCTTGCTGGTGTCGATCACCTGTTCCGCCGGGATGTTAAAATAGTTGGCCCGTTCCGCCGGCGTTACGGTTGCCAGGGGTCGGCTGCTGCTGTCCAGGCTGCTGGGCGCAAAGGGCGTTGGCGTCACCGTGGGGGTGGGGGTGGGCGGCGGCGGCGGCAGAATGCTCTCATCCGTTTCTTCGATCAGTACGGTATAGAGCGTGTCACCGGGGGCGCTGGCTCCGCCAGGGTCACGCTTGGTGATGGCGTTCAGCACATCCTGCCCTTCAATCACTTCGCCAAAGATCGTGTGCAGGCCGTTAAGCCAGTCGGTGGGGGCAAAGGTGATGAAGAACTGGCTGCCGTTGGTGCCGGGGCCGGCATTCGCCATGGCCAAGAGACTGGGGCGATCAAAGACGAGGTTATCAACAATCTCATCCTCAAATTGATAGCCGGGGCCGCCACTGCCGCTGCCGGTGGGGTCGCCGGCTTGGGCCATAAAGCCTTCCAAAACTCGATGGAAGGTGGTGTCGTTGTAATAACCCTCGCGCGCCAGGAAGATAAAGTTATTCACTGTCAGCGGCGCTCGGTCGGCGAAGAGCTGCACCTTGATGTCACCGCGCTGGGTCTTCAAGGTGGCGTAGTAGAACTTGCTGGTGTCAATCGTCATGGTCGGCGGGGCGGTGTACATCCCATTGCGCGCCATTGGCTCCAATGCGCTGGCCGCACCCTCAGCCACCACCTCCGGGCGAGCTACTTCGGCTGCCGGGGCCGCTGTCGCCTGGGCGGGTGTCGCTGTTGCTTCGGCAGCCGCTGGGGCCGGCGTTTCGGTGGGATCTGCCTGCGCCGGCTCTGTGGCGGCGGGTGCAGGCGGCTCCGCCGCGGTTTCGTCGGATGAGGAACAAGCTGCCATGCCCATACTTCCCAGGAGCAGCAACGCCCCTGTCAGCAACGCCAACGGTCGCCGTCCTAATCTTCGCACCGCGCCGGTTGGTTCTATTGCGGACGGGGTAATCGGTTTGTGTAAAATATTCAAAATCTGCTCCTTTGGTATAAACAGGAAATTGGCTATTGGATAGTAGATATTCACTATTGGTACTGACGATAATCATCAATACCTACTATCCAATAGCCAATATCTACCTTCTTCGTAATAAAATTCTAGGTGGGTCGCACGCCGCCGTTGCGGAATTCCATCCACCAGAGGCCATAGAGGGCGATGAGCAAGAGAGCAACGCCAACCGTCGTGGCTTCCATCACGTTGGCCTGGGTGATAAAGATCGACGCCAGCCCCACCACGCCGGCCAACAAGTAGCAAAGCAGGACGGCCTCGCGTCGGCTGCCGGTGAGGAAGGCCAGGCGATGGCTAATGTGATCTTTGCCTGGTGTCGTCAACGGGTTCTTGCCCCGGCGCAGGCGGCTGATAAAGACCAGCGTCGTGTCAAAGACAGGGACGGCCAGCACCAGCACGGGAATCATCCAGGTGATCGTGTCGCTGTTGCTGGGAAAGCGCAGCTTGATGCCAACGGCGGCCAGCAGAAAACCCAGGAAAAGGCTGCCCGTGTCGCCCATAAAGATATGGGCCGGGTTCCAGTTATAGACCAGGAAACCAGCGCAAGCCCCCGCCAACGCCGCCGCCAAGGCGCCGACCAGATATTGGTCACTCAGCGAGGCGAGGAGGGTAAAGAAAACCGCTGCGATCATGGCGATGCCGCCGGAGAGGCCATCCATGTTATCCAACAGGTTCATGGCATTGGTGATGCCCACGACCCAGCCAATGGTGACAACAATATCGAGCCAGTTGCCCCAAATACTCACTTGGACGCCACTATAGACCAGAATGCAGGCCGCCAGCAGTTGGCCCACTAGCTTGACATAGCTGCCCAAGCCCCACCGATCATCCACAACCCCCATGAGGCTGACCAGCGTGGCGCCGATAAAGATGCCAACGACTTCGTGAATATAGCGCCGATCGCCAAAGAGCAAGAGAACCAGAATAAAGGCGACATAGATCGCTGCCCCGCCCAGCAGCGGCACCGGGTTCGCATGGATTTTGCGCGCCGCCGGCTGGTCGATCACGCCAAAGCGCAGCGCCACTAACCGCATCACCGGTGTGCTGCCAATTGCCAACATCAACGCACTGGCAGCCATAAGTAGGTAGGGAGTCATGGGATTTGTCCTTTGGTTTATTAAGGAGATTAGCTATTGGGTATTAGTAATTGCGCAAATTGTGAATTACCTAATACCTAATAGCTAATCTCTCAATCACTGACTTGCACTCAACCCTGCAATAAATTGCTCTATCGCCGCTTTTTGATCCTCCGGCGCCAGTTGGAGCGCTTGCTCGGCGAATTGGCGGGCATTGTCGGTTTGGTCGGCCCGTTGGAGCGCCTGGGCAATGTTGAGCGGGTGCTGATAATTGGTCGGCTCCAGCGTAATGAGCGCCTGGGCAATCTCGACTACCATGCGGTCATCTTGCTTGGCGTTGTAGAGATTGCTCAGATTCTTGAGCGTTTCCAAATCTTGGGGGACCACTTGGCGGATCGCTTCATACTGCGCGATCACCTGGTCACTCTGCCCCTGTGCTTGATAGATCTGGGCGGCGACGGTGCGTAATTGCTTGATGTCGGCTGCTTGTTCCGGGGTTAGTAACGCCACTGCTTGATCGACCCACTGTAACGCCTCTGCCGGTTGTTCCTGGTCGCGATAGAGCAACGCCAAATTGCGCATCGCCGTGACATTGTTGGGCTGTCGCTCCAGCACCTTCAGGTTGGCTTCAATCGCTTTGGGCAAATTATTGAGCCGGGCATAAGCCACCCCCAGAAAACTGTACATCTGGGCGGTCGGATTAAAGTAAGGATGGTCAATCATTTTGGCAATGCCCTCTTCCAGCAGATCGACCCCATTCTGATATTGCTGGCGGCGATCATAGAAATCGGCCAGCAATAGGTAGGTTTGCTCGAAGTAGGCATCCAGGCTTAAACTGTGGCGATAGGCTGCTTCTGCGTCAGCATCTTCGCTACGCGCCAGATGGGCATTGCCCTTTTCATTCCACAAGTGGGCGGCATTGGGACTGAGTGTCACCGCCATGTTGTATTCTTTGATGCTGTTGTTCAACTTCTCTTGACGGATTGCAGCATCACTGGTCAGGTCAGACCAGGTGCGGTAGAGACGCGCGAGATTGGCTGTGTGGTCAGTGTTGAGCGGGTTGACTCGTTGCGCCTCACGCAAAACTGCCTCAGCCGCCCGGAGCAGATCCGGTCGGCTCATGTTGGAAACTTGATCCGGGTTGAGCGCCAACACGGTATCGATGGTTGGGTTGGCGGCCAAGGCGTAATTGCCTGTCTCACCTACATCTTTGGCCCGTTCCAGCAGCGCCCGGCCCAGGAAGAGCATATAGTGATCTTCGGTTTTGCGAGCGGCCAAGGCACGGCGATACAGTTCAATACTGCTGACCCAGTTGGCGTTGTTGTCAAATTGCTGCCCTTGTTTGTAGATAATGTCGGCGCGCACCAGGGCGACGTTGACGGTACTGATCACAAAGAAGACAAAGACCGCCATCGCTGCACCGGCAACCAGTGAGATTGCTGGGCGCAGCGCACCGGCACTGCGTTCCCACAGGCGCGGCCAGGCGTAGATGGTTCCCGTCACCAGTAGCCAGATGACCACAATCCAGGTGTAGAGTGCAAAATGGCCGGCAACATGGGCCAGTTGATCATCGAGC
Source organism: Caldilineaceae bacterium (assembly GCA_026645575.1). The sequence continues at coordinate 38,013 of JAPKMW010000030.1, read as the reverse complement.
GTTGTACCGCCGCTGCCGGGCACCAGGCGCCAGCCTTGAATCAAGCCATAGAAGAACCAGCCGCCCCAGACAATGGCGGCATGAAGGCCCAAACCGCGCAACCACCAACCCATTGGCGGCGCTTTGCGCTGCGCCAACGATTCGACTGTCAGGCCCACGGTTGCACTCAGTAGCCAGGTGAAGAGCATGAGAAAGAAGATATAGGGGCTGCCGAGTAACTGTCCGCCTTCCGGTCTTTGGGCAATGCTGCTAAAGAGTACCGAAAAGGGGCTGCGTTGCTGTGTGCCATTGGTGGTATAGATAAAGACAAAGGTCAAGAAGATGAGCAGATCAGTCATCACTGTCGCCGGCAGGGCCGAAGCGCTGATGAGTGGCGCCCGTTCACGACGGGGCGGCGCGCTCACCTTGGTTGGCGTCTTGCGGTTCTTGGCGCGTTGGCCGCGGTTTTCCTTGCTTTCAACCGGCGGCTCCACTTCCTCAACCTGCGCCGCTTTTTCTTCCTGCTCAGCAGCCAGCGCCTGCGCCGCCGAGAAAGCGACCGGCTGCGCCCAGCGCATCCCCAATGCCAGCAAGGCAGCGGTTTGCACCCAGAAGTAGGTGCGGGTGGCGGCAATGGCAATGCCAAAGTGGATCTCGACAAAGTGAGCGGCTACCGTGGTCATGATCGTGATGATCAACAACTGGCGTGGAATATCGCGTGGCTCCAATTTGAGATCATCATGCAAAAAGGCGGCAGCGGTGACATAGAAGAAGAGACCGGCCATCAAGCCGGCGGGCAACGCAGCGCCAAAGAAGCGCCAGGAGCCATCGGTGATCAGAAAATAGAGAACCGTCCCCAATCCAAACCCGCCAAGCAGCAGGCCAAAGAGTAGATTGTCCCGCCGATTCGCCAGGAGACCCAACCAACGCAACGCCCAATAGAAGATGCTGATAAAAAGCGACATGTAGGCAATAAAGCCGAGAATGCCGGTGATGACCAGACTATCCCAAGTTTCATTGTGGGAGCGATCCGGGCTGGCATTACGCGCTTCCACATGGGCCAGATCGGGTGGGTAGAAGGGGTTGTAGGCCACCCACATCGCTTCCGGCCCATAGCCGACCAACGGGCGCAAAAAGTTCACGGCGTCTTTGCTACCATCGGGATAGGTCAAGGGTTGATGTGGAACCACCATGTCGGCGGCGCCCTGCCAGATCAAAATACGCACCTGGGCGGTTGTACTTTCCTGGTTGAGCAACTGGGTAAAGCGACCGACGTAGGGAATCGGGCGGAGAAAATCAAAGAGCGCCGTTGTGTTCATCAACACCAGCAGCAACACGCCCAACAGACCAACCCCTACCCAACCCAAGGTCAACTGCCGATAATAGCGGGGACGCACAGCCGTCAACAAGAGCAGAACAAAGAGATACGACCCTAGAAATAACCCCAACCACGGGCCACGGCTCTGCGTCCAGAAGATCGCCAGCAGTTGCACCATCAGAATAAAGAGATAGGCGCCGCCAGCCAGCGCCACCGGCATCTCCTGATCTTCCTGCGCTTCACGCGGGTAGGCGCCCAGCAACAAGGCAAAGCTGTTATAGACCCGCTCCAGCGTAAAGAAGAAGGCCATGATCATATATGCCGCTAGGAAAATGGCGTTGCCGGCATTGGCGGCGACACGGGTCTGCACATCACCACCCCAAGGTAACGGGTCATGGTCGTAGTGTTGAATCACGCCATAGATGGCAATGGGCAGGCTGGTAATGATGATCGTGTGTTGCAGGCGCCGCAACTGTTCTGGCCGCCGTAAATGAGCCGCCGCCAGAATGGCAATAATCACATAACTCAAAAACGAGTAGGTGCCTTGCAAGCGCTGGTACGAGCCGAACCAACTGACAAAGGTCGCCAGACTAAACAGGGTGCTGATCAAGTAGGCCACGATCAACAAGATGACCGGCAGCGCAAAGGGATTACGCCAGACACTGCGCAACTGGGGCGCCAGGGCATGGTCGGCAGAACCGCTATCGGCGCCGTGCGCCGGCAGCCAGAAATAGCCACCATTGGCGACCTTGATCACCCAAGCCAGCAACATCATCAGCGCAATGGAGCGCACCAAACTGATCTTGTCCGGCTCGAAGACGCGGCTGGAAAAAACATTGAAAAACATGGGCGCGACAACCAAGGCGGCCAGCCAGCCCGCTTCAATCACCGCTTCACACCAGTGGTCAAGTTTTGTTTTATTCATAAGCTATTTTTGAAACGTTTCGCTCTCTTTGTCAATTGCCAGCCTGTGATCGTAACGCACTGTGGCTGTAAGGTCAAAAATCGAGTTAGCTATTTGCCGCCTTGCACTGATATTTGGATCTGCATCCCTTTCATTTTCAGCAATTCTGCATAGAGCGCCGCAATCGCCTTGACCATGCCGCGATCGCTAAATTCCTCAACCCGCGCATAGCCGGCGGCGCCCATTTGCTGCGCTAGCGCTGGTTGCTCTAGCAAATCGCAAAGGCGTTCAGCCAACTGCGTCGGTTCGCCAGGGGGGACAAGAAACCCGTTAACGCCGGTTTCAATCGCTTCGGCGCTACCATCACAGGCGGTGGCAACAACGGGTAGACGGGTCGCCATGGCTTGCAGCAACACACGCGGCAACCCTTCCCAGAGCGACGAAAGCGCAAAGAGATCAAAAGCGGCCAGCAACTCCGGCACATCGCGGCGGAGGCCGGTCAATACCAGACGGTTGGCAATGCCCAACTCGGCGGCCAGTTGTTCGACTTCACTACGCAAGGGGCCATCGCCCACCATCATAAAGTAGGCATTCGGGTAACGCTGGGCGACCAGGGCGGCGGTGCGTACAAAATCAAGCGGCGCCTTCTGTGGCGATAGGCGTGTCACTGCGCCAATGAGCGGTGCGTCGGCGGGAATGCCCCAAGCCGCACGGGTTTCGTTGCGCGGCACCTGAGGATGACCAAAGCGATCCAACTCAATGCCGCTGCGGATGACCAGATAGTCACTGCGTTGGCCGATGCCGTCGCGTAACCCTTTGTCAATATCCTTGCTCGTTACAGCGATCAGCTTATCCGTGATCGGTAAAGTCAGCTTCTCCAACAAGATATAATAGGTGCGCACCAGCGGATGCTGATAATCGTGATGGCCCCAACCATGCACCGTGTGGACGATAATCGGCACGCCAGCCAACTTCGCTGCCCAGCGTCCGACAATGCCCGCCTTGGAACTGTGGGTGTGTACAATCTTGTACTTACCTTGCCGCATCAGGCGCGCCAGCCGAAAGATCGCCAGGAAATCCTTCACCGGATTGACCTCGCGCACCAACGTCGGCTCCAGGATCAGGGGGATGCCTCGTTCGCGCACCGTTTCGATCAGGCTGCCCTCGCTGCCGGTTTGCGGGCCGGAGACGACGTCAACATCCCAGCCATCGGCGCGCAACAGTTGGGCTGTGAGCATCGTATTCTCTTGCGCCCCCCCAATGATGAGACGGGTGATTGGATGCAATACTTTGGGTCGTTCCAAACAAGATCCCCTTTTATATGCGTGATTCGTGTTGCGTGTTGCGTGAACTCACAACTCACAAATCACGACTTAGTTGTCATGCGTTCGATACCAGGCAGCGGTGCGACGTAGCCCTTCGAGAAAGTCAACTTGAACGGTATAGCCTAACATCTCCTGCGCCCGTCCAATATCGGCCAACGAATGTTTGACATCGCCCCGCCGGGAATGGTCAAAGGTCGGTTCAATGGCTGTGCCCAAAATCTCATTCAGCGCATCCATCAGGTCGAGCAGGGAATAGCGTTGACCACAGGCTATGTTAAAAATCTGCCCTCCCATCCCTGGCTGCCTTGCCGCCAGCAGGTTGGCATGGACATTGTTGGCGACAAAAGTGAAGTCGCGCGATTGTGTACCGTCGCCATAAATCGTCGGCGCCTTGCCCGCCATCATCGCCCGGATAAAGAGGGGAATCACCGCCGAATAGTGGGAAGTCGGGTCTTGGTAGGGGCCGAAGACATTGAAGTAGCGCAGACAGACCGTCTCTAACCCATAGAGTTCATAGAAGATGCGGCAATAATGTTCGCCGGCCAGTTTGGCAACGGCATAGGGTGATTTGGGGCGCGGAATCATCTCTTCCTGTTTTGGCATTGTTGGCGAATCGCCATAAACCGACGAGGAAGAGGCATAGACAAAACGCTTCACCCCGGCATCCCGTGCGGCGACCAGTAGATTCATGGTTGCTGTGGCGTTGGTATCATGGCTGGTGAAGGGATCGCTGACACTGCGTTGCACCGACGGCAATGCCCCCTGGTGTAGCACGACATCGACCCCTTTGGTCGCCTGTCGGCAGCTTTCCGAACTGCGCAGATCGCCCTCCACTAGATCAATATCGCCATAAACATCGGCCAGATTGCTGCGCCGACCGGTGCTAAAGTTATCCAGCACCCGCACGGTCTCGCCCCGTCGTAATAGCTCATGCACGAGATTCGAGCCGATAAAGCCGGCGCCGCCGGTTACAAGATAAACGCTCATACCGTCCCTTTCTATCTGAGTGAGGCAGTGAGACAGTAAATCAGTAGGACAGTATACCAGTCTCTACTGCACTGTCCCACCGTCTCACTGTCTCACTGTCTCACTGTCCCACCGTCTCACTGTCCCACTGTCTCACTGTCTCACTGCCTGTACTTGCTCGTACAGCGCCACCGTTTGGGCGATGGTTTGATTGATCGAAAAAGTCTGTTCGACAAAGTGGCGGCCAGCCTGGGCGAGTTGACAGCGGCGTTCGGCATCGGCTAGGAGTGCTGCCATCGCTTGCGTTAACGCCGCCGCATCACCCGGCGGAACCAGCACGCCGCTCTTGCTATCATGAACAACCTCCGGTGTGCCGCCGGTATTGGTGGCAATGACGGCGACAGCGCACGCCATGGCTTCCAGCGCCACATTGGGCATCCCCTCCCACAACGACGGCAGCACAAAGAGATCAAAGGTCGGGTAGATCGTCGGCATATCGGAGCGAATGCCCAGGAAATGGACTCTGTCACGAAGTCCAAGCTTGCTGGCCTGCTCTGCCAACGCCGCCCGTTCGTTGCCGTCACCTACCAGTTGCAATTGCAGATGTGGGTGTTGCTCCGCCAGGGCGGCAAAGGCATCGATCAAAAAGTTGACCCCCTTCACCTTCTCCAGACGACCCACATAGCCGATAGTCAATTGCCCCGAATCCTTTGGTTGTGCTGGCGCAGGCCGAAAGACATTCGTATCAATGCCATTCTGGATCACTACCAAGCGATCTGCCGGTAGGCCGATTTTCTTGGCAGCAAAGTCGGCCACATTTTGTGACACGCAGATAATCCGATCGGCCAGCCGTCCCGTCCAGCGATTCAACAAACGGCGGGCGCTGCCTTCCTGGCCCATGGTGCGCTCGGATGAAATAATATGCGGCACGCCAGCCAACCGCCCCAACACACGCCCCGGAATGTTGGCATGGAACATCCAGGTGTGCAAAATGGCAGGGCGCACCCGGCGCAAGTGCCGCCAGAGCCGCCAGAAGGCATCGAGCCGCCACTTGCGCGTCATACCTAGGTCGATCACCTCCACGCCCAGGCTACGAATTTGCTGCGCCACGAGCCGGTCGCCGTTGTAGAGACAAAGCACAACCGGGGTAAAGCGGCTACGATCCTGTCCGGCCACGAGCCGCAATAACGCACTCTGGGCGCCGCCGCTATCCAACTCGGTGATCAAATGCATGACCGTCGTCGCCATTACAAGATCCCTTCGGCGGGACCGGTCAACGCAGTGCGTGGTCGATCCACATAAGTGCGAAACCAGAGTTCCAACATCAAGAGCGTCCAGAGCCGGTAGCGATGGTTCACCCGCCCGCCGGCATGTTCATCGAGCATCGCCTTGATCGCTTCAGGGCGGAAAAGGCCGCGTGCCAACGTGCGCGGGTCAAGGAGCACCCCATAGATCGCCGTGCGCAACTCCTGGCGGAACCAGCGGTCAATCGGCACAGCAAAGCCCCGTTTGTCCCGATTCAGAATGTTCGGCGGCAAGATGGGGGCCAGGGCGCGGCGCAGTATGTATTTGCCGGTGCGGCCTCGTAACTTGTAGTGAACCGGTAAGCGGGCGGCAAACTCGGCCAGGTGATGATCCAGGAATGGTGACCGCCCCTCCAACGAATGCAGCATGGTCGTAATATCAACCTTGACCAACAGATCATCGGGCAGATAGGTGGCGATGTCGGTCTGCAACAGGCGATCCAGGTCGTCGGGAGCAGCGGCACCATTGGAGGGCAATTGTAAGCGCGCCAGCGAATCGACCCCCGCCATGCGTTCGGCAAAGGCGGGGGTATAGAGTTGCTGCTTGGTGGCGTTGTCCATGAGCGTCAACCAGCGGAGATAGCGCTGTTCGGGCGGGGCATTCTGGGCCAGGACAAAGTTTTTAACCCGTCGCACTGGGTTCTTCCGCCCTGCCGGTTCAGGCAACGCTTGGGCGATGGGCGTTAGAACGCCCTGGCGCAACCACCCTGGCAGCGCCGCATAACGCCCTGATAAACTTTCGGCCAGATAGCGCTCATAGCCGGCAAAGAGTTCGTCGCCGCCGTCACCGTTGAGCGCCACGGTGACATGTTGGCGGGTCATTTTCGCCACATAGTAAGAGGGTAGCGCCGATGAATCGGCAAAGGGGTCGCCATACCCCCAGACCAGTTCCGGCAGCACACCGACGGCATCTGGCTTCACCCGAAACTCGTGGTGGTCGGTGGCAAAGGCTTGCGCCACCTGGCGGGCAAAGGGGGTCTCGTCAAAGCTCTCGTCATCAAAGCCGATGGAGAAGGTCTTGACCGGTTCGCTCATCGCCTCCGCCATCAGCGCCACCACCGCGCTCGAATCAATGCCACCGCTGAGAAACGCGCCTAGCGGTACATCGCTCATCAACCGGATGCGCACCGCTTCGCGTAGGTGTGCTAGTGTCTGTTCGGCGGCTTCTTCTTCGGTAATTTGCAATTTCGGCGTAAAGGGCAGCGACCAGTAGCGTTCAAGGGTGATCTTGCCCGCTTGCCAGAAAAGGGTGTGCGCCGGCGGCAACTTGCGGATCTGACGGAAGGCCGTTTGCGGCGCCGGAATAAAGCCAAAGCTAAGATAGTGATGGAGCGCCGTCTCGTCAAGCTCGCGACTGACGCTTTCATCCTGCAAGAGCGCTTTGAGTTCTGAAGCAAAGACTAGCCCGTCGGCGGTTTCGGCATAGACGAGCGGCTTCTTGCCAAAGCGGTCACGCGCCAGCAACAGACACTGCTTGCGCTCATCCCACAGCGCCAGGGCAAACATTCCACGCAGATGGTTAACACAATCCCGACCATACTCTTCATAGAGATGGAGAATCGTCTCCGTGTCCGAACTGCCGCGGTAACGATGACCCCGCCGCTCCAATTCCGGGCGCAATTGGGGATGGTTGTAAATCTCGCCGTTATAGGTGAGCCAGACCGTGCCATCCTCATTGCTCATGGGTTGGTGGCCGGTGGGGGAGAGATCGACAATTGCCAACCGCCGTTGGCTCAGGCCAATGGGTCCATGTGTCCAGATGCCTTCGGCGTCCGGCCCGCGGTGAAGCAGCGTCCCGTTCATGCGCGCAATCAGCGCCGGGTCGATAGGTTGGTTTCGATTAAAATGTAACTTCCCGCTAATACCGCACATAATAAAACCCCGCCCTAACCCTCTCCAATTTGGGGAGGGAACTGTTGTCGCCGTTTGCCAAGTTAGGAGAGGTTGGTCTGACGTTTATGCTCCCCGTACCGCCCGACTGTTCCTTCCCCAAACTGGAGGAGGTTAGGAGGGGGTGTACTCCTTCCGAAAAACAAATTGATTACACCCGGTCGCCTTCGTCGGAATCGCATTGGTCAGCCGGAAACCAAACTTAGCGCAAAAATTGACAATCTCATCAAAGCTGGCATATTCATAGGGAAAACCGCCGGCCCAGTCTACGGCATCATAGTAGATCGACATACCCCGATCCCCCTTCGTCGGCGACTTGCCCTTGAGCAGCCGCACCAATGCCCGTGGCCCAAAGACATACCAGACCAACAGCCGTTGCATGGCCGGGCTGCTCTGGTTATAGGCGCGTTTGAAGTGCCACCAGAAGCCGGAAGAGCGGGTACGGTTGTAGATCGCAATCGCCAGCAACCCGCCGTCGGCCACCAGTTTTGTCGCGTTTTCAATCGCCGGCCACATGTTGCCCGTGTGATGTAAGACGCCCCAAGAGTAGACCACATCAGCCTGGGGCAGTTGTTGCAAAAAGGCGCGATCCAAGACGGAGCCGTGGTAAACCTGCCAGGGCTGCGTCACCGGCAGGCGGGCTTTTAGCTTCTGGGTTGCCGCCACGCTGTTGGGGTCAACATCAACGCTGGTGACGCTCTCGGCGCCTAGCGCCAGGGCAGCGGCGGAAAAAAGCCCACTGCCACAGCCGATGTCCAAAAAGCGCTTGCCGCTGAGATCCGCCACCTGGAGCAGGTTGACCAGCGAAGCACGCGCCGCAGCCAATTCCGCCTCTTCCACCGTGTTGAGATAATTGAGCCAGTTTTGGCCGAACGCAAAGGTCATCTTTTCAGTCACGTTATCGGTCACGTTGTTGCTTCCTTGTCACCAGGGCCTGCATGGCCGCAATCTCCCGCTGCACTAGTTTGTCAATCTGATAATCATGGATGATATAGCGCCGGGCTTGGGCGCCTAGCCGCTGCGCCAGTTCCGGCGTGGTCAGCACCTGGGTAATTTTCTCGGCCATATCCCCCGGTGTCAACGCACAGAGCAAGCCATTGTCGCCATCGGTGATCACATCGCGCACGCCCGGCACATTCGTACCGACACAGGGCAAACCGCAACTCATGGCTTCGAGCAGCGCTTTGGGATGGCCCTCGCTGAGGGAAGGCAGCACAAAGAGATCGGCCTGTTGCAACACGGTTGGCAACTGTTCGTGGGGCAGCACACCAGTAAATTCGACCTGCACCCCCTTTGTCGCCGCATATGTTGCCAGTTCTTCCCGTTGCGGGCCGCTGCCCACCAACTGCAAGCGCACTGCCATCGGAAGCAACGCCAGCGCATCAAGCAACATGAGTAAATTCTTTTCCGGCGAAAGCCGCCCGACATGAATCAGCGTTGGCACCGTGTGCGCTTCTTTGCCATCAGCCGGCTGAAAGGTCGTCGTATCCACGCCATTTGGCACCAGCAGCAATTTCTCCCGTGGCGTAAAGGCCGCCACATAGTCGCCCATCTGTGGCGTCGTCACAATCACCCGGTCGGCCATCTGTGCGCCCAGCTTGGCCCGCTGCGCCATCACCGCCGCCCGTAGCCACGGCTCCTCCTTGCGCACATTATCAAAGTAGCGATAGCCATAGGTGACAATATAGGGCTTGCGGTAGAGCGCCTTGCTGATCTGCGCCGGAATCGAGCCATAGGCTTGCAGCACGCGAAAGACATCACATTCAGCAATATAGCGCCGTTGCACCAGCGGCAAGGAAAAGGTATAGTGCCAGCGATGATAGCCGGGATTCGGCACCACATAGCAGTTGGCCGGCAGCGCCGGTTGCTCGTTGGCATAGGAAAAATAGTAAACCTTGTCAAAGTGTTGGGCATATTCAGCCAAATAGGCGTTGATAAAACGCGTATCTTGACCAGTACGCCCTAAATTGGCAATGCTGCCGCCCTGTTCAGGAAAGATGCCTAGAATCATAGCGTCTCAACTACTCTTGTGGTGATACATCAAAACCAAATCAGTTAACACGGATAGGATGGAACACAGATGCGCTAATAAAAAATATCCGTGTTCTTCCCTATCTGTGTTAACTAAATCTTACGCGCCACAATCCGAAACCCCGTCGCCTCGGCGGGATGCTGCAATGCCATATCCCGTTTCCATTGGGCGAATCGCCGGTAGAGGCCCAAAGAGAGACCGCCGGCCAGATCGATCCACCCGGCCAGCGGTGTATCGTAAACCGTTGGCGTGATGTTCACACAGTCAAAATGATTGTTGACCAACATGGCTTCGACATCGGCGCGACTGTACTCGAATTTATGGTCAGGGTCGGCATAGGCCGGCAAGCCGACGCTAGCGCGTACCTGTTTCCAGCCGGTCTCCCGTTGGGGGATGGAGAGTAACATCAGCCCGCCCGGCTTCAAGACGCGCCGCACTTCTTGCAGCACACGATCCCGTTCGTGTAGATGCTCCAACACATCGAGAAAGAGAACGGTGTCAAACTGCCCGTCGGCAAAGTCCCAGCGCGCCTCGACGTTGCCTTCGGCCAATTGCACATTGGTCAGACCCGCCTCCGCCGCTTTGGCCCGTGCAATTGCCAGTTGCTTTGGATTGTAGTCAAAACCATAGACGGTTTGGCACTGGCGCGCACAGGCCAATGTGTGCATCCCATTGGCGCAACCAATATCCAACACCACAGCATCGGCGGCGATATAGGGGAGATACCAATGCTGCCACTCGGTATGGAGCAGGTGTTTCGGGTGGATGGGGTGTTTGCTCTTCCCAGTCCATTTCACCAGCCGGGGCGATAGAATTGTACTCCACGTATCGGCCTGCCAGAGCAGCCAGACCGCCCCTTTTTTCAGCCCGTTGCTCATGGCCGAAAGTCCTTTCCTGTAAAGATGGCCGCCAACCCGACCAGATTGCCATGCAGTTGTGCCAGCGTTGCCCGCCGCGCCGAGCCGGTGAGCAACAACAGGACATTTTTCAAGACAATGCCAGTCAACGACCAGACCAAAGCGAACCAGTTGAGTGGGCGCTTCGGCATATTTTTGGCAAAAAAGCGCCAGAAGTAGTTGGTTTCAATAAAGCCCATTTTGTAGGTGTCAATGCGCCCCGACGGCTCTTTGCGGTGCACCAGACGCGCCGCCGGGGTGGCGATCAACCGCCAGCGCTTGCTCACGCGAAACGAAAAATCGCGGTCATCGGCCCAGGCATAGCCAACTTCGCTCAGGCGACCATCAAAGCGCAGGTCGGCGAAAACTTCGCGCCGATAGCTCATGTCGCAGCCAGAAAGCCAATCAACGGCAATCGGTTGGTCAAAGTCGCCCTGGCGGGTCAAGACGCCGCAGCCACTGGGCAGCATCGCGCCTGGTTTTTTGCCATCCAACCAGAAGAAGCGCAAAAAGGGCAAAACGCCCGGTGCATAGCTTTGCTTCAACGCCCCCTCGACGCCCCCCACATGACCGGCTGTATCCGCTTCATAGACGGCCATAAGCGCCGCCAGATAATCCGGCTCCAGCAGCACATCGTCATCAAGAAAGAGGATAATCTCCCCCTTGGCATGGTCAATGCCCAGGTTGCGCGAGGCCACCAGCCCTGGCTTGTCCTTTTTGAAATAGTGACAGGCGATGCCGTGCTGCTCTACCAGCGCCATCAATTCTGCGGACGGCAAGTTGCCATCATCCACCAGCAACAATTCTTCCGGCAAGCGGGTTTGGGTAAAGAGCGTCGCCAGCGTATCGCGCAACACGGCTTCCCGATCTTTGGTACAAATAATAATCGATAACGTTAACCGTTTGGTCATGAACTGTTTTGATCTACATCCTATTTATGCGGGTGCGTGGCACTGGTCAAGACCGTCGGCCCAACCGCACCGTCTGGTGACCAGTGTCGTACACTGGACGCTTACGTCCGTAAAAATAGAACGCCATGCACTGCTCTGTGCGAGTGCGTGACTCGCTCTGGTCCGGTTACGAGTCACGGACTCGCACAGAGCGGTTTAACTTATATTTTTTACGAACGTTTCGTTTCTCTCCGATTGTTTACTACCTGCTCATACGCCGCATAGGTTTTTTGCGCCGCCTGCTGCCAGGAAAAGTGCTGACGGACATGGGTGCGCCCCGCTTCTCCTAGCCTTCGCCGCAATGCTTCATCGGTCAACAGCCGTATCATTTGCGTCGCAAAACCATCACCATCGGTCGGGGCGGCTAACAGCCCGGCTTCCCCCACCACCTCCGGCAAACTGGCGGCATTGGAGGAAACGACCGGCACGCCACAGGCCATCGCTTCCGCCACGGCCATGCCAAAGCCCTCTAGCAGCGACGGAAAGACAAAGAGATCGGCCAGGTTGTAATAGTGCACCTTGTCCGCTTCGGCCAGATAGCCGGTAAAGGTCACCCGTTCCTGCACGCCGAGTTCCTGGGCATAGCGCCGTAGCTCTGTTTCTTGCGGCCCGCTGCCGGCTACGACCAAATGCGCGGCTGGGATCTGGTTGCTCACGGTGCGGAACACCTGCAACAGAAAACGCAAATTTTTACGCGGTGTCAATGCGCCCAGGTAGAGCAACACACAGCGATCCGCTATGCCTAGCTGCTGCCGTAATGCGGCGCCCGCTGCCGCCATCGGTTGATACTTCTCGTCCACGCCGGGATAGACGATCAATAATTTTGCCCGTGGTACACCAAAAGTTTCCATAAGCTGGCGTACACAAAACTCGCTATCGGTTGTCACCAGATCATAGCCATGAATGGCGGTGCGTGTCAGCAAGCGGTGGATCTGTTGATCCGCTTCCAGATGATGCAGATGCGCCACCACTGGACAGCGCAGCGCCGTCTTGCCGAAACGCCCTAACAAGGACAACGAGGGCGAGTGAATGCGCAACAGGTCAAACGCCTGTGCGCGCCAGAGTTTTAAAACTATTGGCAGAAAGAGCCAGTTATACTCATACGTATAGCGCCGACAAACTGCCGTCCGGTGGATCTGCCAGCCAGGCATAGCGGCATAGCTTTCCCCTTGCGGCAAAGGAATGTCAACCGTCGCCCCCATTTGGGCCAGTCCCTTGAGGATCTCGCGATCATAGACCGCACCGCCCAGATTCGACCCTGGTGCAATACCCAACTGGGGCGCACAGAGCCGCAGCCTACCGCTGCTCATCGTTTTGCGCTCCGGTTCGTTGGCAGGCCAAGCGCGGCCAGATATTGTTCCGCCACGGTTGACAACACCGGCGCCGCAATCTGGCGCTGGCGTAAGGTGTATTCTGCCACCAGTTGATCCAGTCGCTCCGGGATCTCCTCCGCTGTGGCAAAGCCCAGCCCCCCTTCGCCGACCAATTCAGGATGACCGCCGCTTTGCAAATAGAGCGCTGGCAGCCCGCACGCCAACGCTTCAATCAGGGCGTTGGAACAGGGATCGTTCTGGCTGGCCGTGATAAAAATATCGTGCTGACGCAACGTGTCGGCTAGTTGCGCTGAGGGCTGTGGCGCCAGCAGGCGAATGTGCTTGAATGGCACCGGCGTCCGCCCCACAAAGGTATATTCATAGCGTGACCAATCCAGATGCTCATCGAGCCATTGATAAACCGCCGCCCCTTTGTTGGGGTTATCTGACCAACTGCTGGAAATAAGGCGGATTTTCCGATCCGGCGAAAAGGTCAGCCGGCCATTGCTATGAAAAATAGTGGGGTCGGGTGCATTGACAATCACCACCGGCGCGCGAAAATCCAGCCCCAACTCTCGGTGTTTGTCCAGGCTAAAGTGGGACTGGAAGATGGTGGCGTCGGCCAGTTCCTGGTTGATCTGCCAGATGCGCCGGTCTTCGCCGTTGTCACGCCCGCGATAGACGCCAATCGGCCCATCGACGCGATGCACCATCCGGCAACCGGCGCGCCGGAAGCGCCGCAAGCGATCGGCATCAAAGTTAAACGAGTTAAAGAGACAAGCCTGTGTCACTGGCGAAATGGTATTATTCTCCACCCGCCAGCCCCGTTGCACAAACTCCTGCCACAGTCCACGCAGGAATTGATGACCGCCGCCTGCGGGCGGTGGCGCGAACTCATGAAAGATCGCCACATCCGCCGCTTGGGATCGACTTTGCCAAAGGGCCATCGCGGTCTGCATCTGGCGTTGGGCGCGTCGCAGCCACTGCACCGGCGCACTGCTGCCAACCATTCGCCTGATCATTGTAACCGTTCCCCCATGCGTTCCCCCGTGCGTTGCAGAACCAACAAGATCGAGTGGCTGGCAACGGGTAACATAAGTTGCTCCAGTCCAAAGCGCACCCCACGGCGCCAGAGTGATTTGCCCCGATAGTCGTAGAGATCACGGAGCCACTGACGGCCCCAGGCAATTTCATCTTTGCCCCCACGCAGACCGGCCAACGGTTTTGCTGTCACCAAGCGAAACCCAGTGCGCTCGAAATCGCGCACCACCGCCCGGTGATCCAGGGCAAACTGGTAAAAACCCGCCGGCTCTTCGACACTTGTCAACTGTGGATATTGCCCCAAGCGCGCCTTCAATCGACGCAAAAGTGACATATAGGGGAAGGTCAGGAAAAGATAGCCCGTCGGTTTTAAAACCCGCGCCATCTCCTGGGCAATCGTGTGATAGCCATGCCAGAAATGTTCGATCACCCCCAGCGACCAATAACCGCTAAAGGCGCCATCCTCAAACGCCAGCCGGGTAATGTCACCGGTATAGACCGGCAGATCGGGCAAGGCGGCGCGCACGGCATTGATCGTCGCCTCGGCAAAGTCGATGCCGATACAGTCGTAGCCGTTGTTGACCAACGCCGCCACCTGTTGTCCCTGACCGCAGCCTCCCTCCAGAATGCGCCCATCGCTCGGTTTGAGATAGCGTTTAGTAATGTCGGAAACAAAGGTGTGACGCGTCTGTCGCAACTTCGCCAGCCGGTCGCCATAGTTCTGCTGCCAAAGCTGATCCCAAAATTCGGCGCTGGCTGCCTGTTCAATATAGATGAGTCGGTTGTGTTGCGGGTCGTAATAACGCATGGCTTTCGACTAGACCTTTGCCGTTTCTCGGATAATCGACAAGAGCGCATCGGCCATCTTGTCTACATTCAAATGATGACAAACTGTTTGTCGCGCCTGTTGTCCCAACCGGGTTGCCGTTTCCGGGTTTGTTAATAGCTTGTTGATCGCCGCTCCCAACGCGTCTACCGACGCCGGTTCCGGCAGCAAACAATTCTCGCCATCGCGCATCAATGCCGCATCCCACAAGCCTTGAATGCGCGAGAGAATGACCGCCTTGCCACAGGCCATTGCTTGCAAACAGGCGCTCTGCCCCGATGGCTGGGTCGTGGGTCGAATGGGCAGGACAACAAACTGGCTCTCCTGAAACAGAGTGCGCATGGCCGCGTCGGAGAGAATCTGTTGGCGCCAGTCGCCGGCGATCACTTCTACATTGGCCGGCAATGGTTGCGGCACAGCCAATTTGGTTACAATTTTCAGGTGCGGGAAGTGGGGTTGCCAGGCGCGCACCAGGGTGGCATAGTCGCGCTGGGCATCATTGCCAACGCTGAGAACGTAGGGTGTTGTATCAGTTACAGACTGGGCTGCCGGCGTCCAAAAGCGCTGATCAACGCCAAAGGGCAGATAGCGCATCTGGCTGGGAGCAATGCCCAACTCTTGCTGTAAATAGGCCATCTCGCCTTTGGAAATGACCGCCAGTCGGGTGGTCGCCAGCGCCCAACGCAAAACCCGACGCGCCACCGTAGAGGCCGACTGGTACAAGCCCATTGGTAAAAAGATAAGCGGCGGTTGTAACCGACCCCAACGTCGTAGTAACGCCAGGTGAACGCCCAACGTGTTGGTCGTCGCAATACAGACCGCGCTGCCATTCAACTTCGCCAATGTCGCCGGCTCCAACAAGTTGCGCAGGACGCCGACATTGAGACCGAGTGTGGGCGTTAATTTGCCCCCCAAGCGGGTCAAGGTGGGCCGGCGGTCCAACTGTAGCTCGCCCTCTTCCAGCAGCGTGACCGGCAGCCCACGTGCCGCCAGTTGATGGTAGCCATAGAAGAACTCGGTGGGGTGTTGCGCCGCATCTTCCATCCGCTGGCTACGCCCGGTCTTAAAGAGAAAGGTGATTGCGTCAGCCATGCGTCGCCCTGTTTCGTCCGGTGGCAATCATCAGTTCATAGGTGCGGAAGCCGGTCAGGCGGAAAGGGTTGGCGCCCAAGACCGAAGCCAAGTTGAACAGGTGATGAAAGGGGCGTCGCGGCGGGAGCGACCAGCGCAGCGCATAGAGATCGCTCATGGCGACTGGGTGACTCAACTGCACCGTCACCTCGGTAAAGCCGGCCTTTAGCAACAACGACTTTAGCTCGTCGGGGAAAAATTCGTGAGCATGGAAGCGCTCTGGGTGTTCGTGTAGCCGGCAAGGGGTTGTTAAGACAAAGCGACCGGTTGGTGTTAAGACGCGTTGCATCTCCGCCAGCAATCGTTCCGGGCGTTGGACATGCTCAATCACTTCCGAACAAATAACACAATGGAAGACCTTGTCCGCAAAGGGGAGATCATAGCCATTCGCCATAGCCAAGGCAGCTTGCGCACCCTGGCTGCGCCACTGCCGCCGCCCCCACTCGACGCCGATCCAGTCCAAGTCGGTGCCGACCACAGTCGCCCCTTGTTGGCGCAACAAAAAGCTTAAAGCGGCATCGCCACAGCCTAAGTCTAAGACCCTCTCCCCGGTCACTGACCCAGCCGCCTGTAAAATGGCATCATAGCGGGCGCGCACAAAGGCATTATGGCCGCGCAAGGAAGAAGCGATTTCCTGCCAATGGTAGGGGCCGCGCGTCAGATATTTGGAAAATTCAATGTCCGCCTGCCCGGCACTGGTGCTAGGGGTTGCGGGTGTTGGCGGTGCAATGGTCTTGTTGCTCATCTTCGTCAATCTTCCATGCCGCATCGTAGGGATACGATATCACGATATATCGTGCCCCTACGATGCGTTCTTTCGTTTGTCAATGGCGATGGCGGCGGGGGTGTCGATGCCGGCGCGCCGGGCGGCGATCACGCCATCCTCGGCATAGGATTCGGCGGGTGTGGCCTCGGCAATGATGGTGTAGCCCAACCCTGTCAGGCGGGCAAGACAGTCGCGATGAAGGTCCGCGCCATGGGTTGAGATAAAAATATAATCAATGCGCTGACTGTTCAAGGCATTGGCCGCGCCGGTGAGCAGATCCAATTCTGCGCCCTGAATGTCGGCGTGCAAGAGATGGAGATGCGCAATGCCCTTCTGCGCCAGAAAATCGTCAAGCGCAATGGTCGGCGTCTCGCTCTTGCCGACACCGGGGGGCGGCGTGGGTGCGGAACGGGCGCCGATCCAGTAGTTGGTAAAGTCGGCCTTCATGCCATTCAGGGCGAAATTCTGCTGGCCCAGCGTTAAATAGGCCGGGGACGCCTCTACCAGATAACAAGTCGGCTCACTGATGGCTTGGTGGAACCACATGGAGTAAAAGCCCCAATAGGCGCCTAATTCGATCATCGTCGCCTGGGGGGGGAGAACGCGCAGCACCTCTTGGAAGATCCGCTCCTCCTGTGGCTCATGGACACCCCGGTTGACCCGCAGCATTTCAGTCACCGCTGCCCCATAGTAGCTGCCAATGTGAATCTTCAGGCCGTTGTGCATGATTTGATAACCATCGACCACCTGACCGGCGTTGGCAACGCGGGGAATGAAGGCGTTGTCGGCACATTGTTGCACCAGTTTGATACGCGCCTGCCAGCGTCGCTTTTTGGCATGGGCAAACCAGGCCACCAGCGTGCGCCGCGCCAGGTTACCCGGTGTGCGCAAAAGGGGGCCAAGCAGCGGTTGTTGTTCCCAGTGACGATAGTAGCTGCGCAGAGTAGCAATCATCGTAGCTTCCCTTCCCCTGTGGTTGACGGGGCTGCGCCATAAAAGAGCGCATCGGCCCAGAGCAGCCCATGCTGTTCCGACCAGGCCGGTTCATAGAAGTTATAGAGCCGATAGCCTCGTTGGTGTAAGAGCGCCTGGATCTCATGAAAGCGCGCCTGCCCTTCGTAGAGCGGGTAGAAGAGCGCTTCCAGGTAGATCAGCCGAATGGTGGCCGGCGTTAACAACTCCTGCGCGCCGCGTAAGACATGCAGTTCATAGCCTTGGGTATCGATCTTCAACAGATCAATGGTTGTAATTTCTTGCTCCCGGCAAAAGGTCGCCAACGTTTGCATGGGCGTCGGCGTCTGATCAACGGTTTTGATATAGGCGTGGGGACCACTCTGGGCCGGGTCGGGTGCATTGGCGAGAAACGAGTTGGTGGCGCTCTCACTATTGACAAAGAGCATGGCCGTGCCGTCCTGATCGCCCAGGGCAATGCGGTGGGCGACGCTCTTGGCGTCGGACGCCAACGTCGCCTTGAGTTGGGTAAACGTTTCCGGGTATGGCTCAAAACAATGAAGCTGCGCCGTCGGAAAGGCGTGGCGAAACTTCTGTGCACTCTGACCGGCATTGGCGCCCACATCAAAGATGGTCTGGATCGGCTGCCGTCCGGCCAGATGGCGCAGCGCAACCAGCGGTTGATAGCGCGTCGCCGGTTGGCGCACTTCCATACCCAGGCGGTCGGCGGCTTTGATCCAGCCCCGCCGGACTTTGCGTTGGATCTTGGCAATCATGATCGGGCTGCTTCCTGGGTAGCTTGGGCCGATGGCGCGAGCCGTGTCGCTTCGGCGGTGCGATACCAGTCAATGGTGTGCGCCAGCCCAACCGCGAAGGGGGTGGTGGACTCAAAACCAAAAGCCGCCTTGGCGCGACTGGTGTCCAGCTTGCGCCGCGGTTGGCCGTTGGGCTTACTCACATCCCAAGCCACGACGCCCTGAAAGCCGGTCAGCCGGGCGATCTGCTCGACCAGATCCTTGATGGAAATTTCAAAGCTGGAGCCAAGATTGACTGGCTCACTGCGGTTATAGCGTTCGGCGGCGAGCAAGATACCTTCGGCGGCGTCATCGACATACAAAAATTCTCGTGTGGGTGAGCCGTCGCCCCAGGCTGTCATGGTCGTATCACCCTGACGTTGTGCTTCATAACATTTGCGAATCAGCGCCGGAATGACATGCGACGAGGTTGGGTCAAAATTGTCCCCCGGCCCATAGAGGTTGACCGGCAGCAGCACAATCGAGTTGTAGCCATATTGTTGGCGATAGCTCTCGCTCTGCACCAGCAACATCTTCTTGGCCAGGCCATAGGGTGCGTTGGTCTCTTCGGGGTAACCGTTCCAAAGATCCTCTTCGCGGAAGGGAACGGGGGTAAATTTGGGGTAGGCACAGATGGTGCCAATCGCCACAAATTTGTCTACGCCACTACGCCAGCTTTCATGGAGCAGCGGAACACTCATCATCAGGTTATCATAAAAAAAGTCGGCCGGATGCTGGCGGTTGGCTTCAATGCCCCCCACGCGCGCCGCCAGATGGATAACCAGATCGACGGCCCCGTTGCGCCCGGTGTCCAACAGCAGTTGCCGGATCGCTTCGATTTGGGTCAGGTCATAGTCACGACGGCGGGGCACCACCACTTCCGCCGCCCCCCGCTCGTGCAGCTTGCGCACCACCACCGAGCCAAGAAAACCGCTGCCGCCGGTGACAATGACGCGCTTGTTGCGCCAGAATTGCTGGCTGTCAGGCCATTCGTTGTTCGTTGTCATAGTCCGTATCATGTTGTTTCAAGGTTGCTATCAATCTCATTCGCCCCGCCGGCTGTCGGGAAGCGTAAAAATAACCAAAGCCCCCATAGCGAAAAGGCGACCGAGGCCGCCAGACGACCGGCAATAATGCCCGTAATGCCCCAACGCGGGGCCAGCGCCAGTGAGACCACCACACTCACCACCAGCGCTACCGTTCGCATGATATACTGGCGACGCTGATCCTGTTCGGTGCGAAAGTACATCTCGGCATAGGCGCCGGGCAACATCAGCAAGAAGGCCGGAATCAGCCAACCAATATAGGGAATGCTGGCGGCGTAGCTTGGTGGCAGCAGCCAGGGAATAATGACCGCAATCACCAAAAAGCCCACCACCCCGGCGCCCACAAAACCCAAACAGACCAAGCTGCCTTCATACAGAAATTGCCGCCGCCGCCGCGCTGTGGTCATGCGCATAAAGACCGGGTAGCGCACCGAGGTATAGACGCCCCACAAGGTCTTAAATTGATTGCTCACCACGGTGGCGATCAGATAATCGGCCACAACCGTCAGCGGCGAAAAGAGCGTGACCAGCAGCGAATCAAATTGCGCTTGGGCTACACTCAAGCCGCTAATGGCGGTCATGTGTTGGCCGTAACGCACCATGGTCTGCACTTCGCCGGGGGGCGGAGCGGACGCCTGCTGGCGAAGTTGACGCCAGAGCCACCAACTGACGCTGATCATCATAAGGGCGGTCGCCACCTGATTGGCGCCATAGAACAGCGCCGCTGGATGCGTTACCGAAGCCAGCAACAGCAAAGGCAGAAAGCCGGCAAAATCGGTGATGCTCTCCCCCAGGCGATACCAGAAGAGCGCGGTAAAGCGTTCAAGCCCGCCCAGCACCCCACCCGCCGCCGTCAAGCCAATCGTCACCGGAAAACTCAACCCGGCAATGACAAACATCCAGGCTAGGTTGACACTGCCCTGGCTATACCAATACCAGGCGCCCAGGAGTAATGCCAGGGAACTCAACAGCGACCAACGCACGCGGTAGCTCAGGTTGATGCCAAAAGCCCAATATTGGCGTTTCGCCAGATAATGGTAGGATGCCGTGTCCATCCCCGGCAGTGAGAGCAACTGAACAAAGGCGATCCAGGCGCTAACGGCGCCAATCATACCGACCGCTTCCTTGGGTAACAGCCAGGTCATGGTGGGTGTGCGGATAATCGCCAGCCCCATGACAATCATATTAGCGAGCATCAACAAGCTGCTGTTACGTAGGAAACGTCCACTGGTAAGCTTGTCAAAGACCAATGTCCGCAAGGCTGCAACCTTCATCGGGTGATCATCCCATCATCAGCTGCGGGCGTTGCACCCGGCCAGAGTAGCACCAGGCGTACACCCTCAATGCGGATCATGGGTACGTGTTGCAATAGGTGTTGCGGCGTTGTTTCCGCCACAATCTCAATGTCCATTTCCAAACAGGTCAGGCGGCAGATCTCGGCAATTTCTCCATCGCCGGCCAAAATAATCTGGTGGGCGCCCGTTGCGCGCACACCGGTTAAAAGCAGCTTGGCCTCGGCGCGTGTCCGCCGGTAGAGGCTCAAGGATGCTTCGACATACTCACTAGCCAACCGCGTCTTACGCGCAATGCCTTCTGGCGTGAGCAGATAACTCCATTGCCAGCGGCTGATCCGGCGGATCTTGATATAGCCTTTTTTTGACCAACGCTTCAAGTACCAGTTGACGGTGCCCACTGCCACGCCGACTTGGGCTGCGAGATTGGCCTGGGTTGTCTCCGGCGTTGTCGCAATGGCTTCCAGCAACTGAAGTTCATGTTCAACATTATTCCCAACTTCATTATTCCCAACTTCATTATTCCCAACTTCAGTAGCGAAGTCACTGGTTGCCGTGCCACTTACGTTCTGCGTGGCTTGACGCTTGTCGATTTGATCCGCCATAGACTTTCTTGTGACGCTAATGATTCAAAGATTCAATGATTGAATTCAAATGCCGAATTGTACTATGGCTTGAGCAGAATGTCAATAGGACAAAGGTACTACCAAATCTCAGCAATTTAAGCGAGCCTACTAACAATCCGTACCCAATCGAGTAGCATACGATTAGTCCTAAATGACAGGGTCTATGCTTACAAATGTGCAATATTTCTCGTAAGTTTTTGATAAAATTGTCAGCTATGTAAGCTCACGAGGGTTGACAATCAGTACAACATTTGTTTTAATCATAGTACATCATTAAGCATTAGTCCTTAGCTTATATTTAGCTTTGTTTTTGCTTACAATTGTAATGATGCCAGAAAGTTTTGATCGGTTACGCCGCTCTCTGACAAGAGTGGCGTAACTGCTATTACTAAATTGACCAACCGTCATCACCGTTCTCCGGTGCTTTCACTACGTTTATCGCAATTATTGGTTGGACTATGCCTATTTTACCCTTTGGCCTCGATCAATCCTGCTTGCCGCTTGTTCAGTTTTTCGTCCAGTTCTGGTATTTTATTGTTGCCCTTGGCATCCCGCTACCGATTGGCATTATCGGCGCCTGGCGGTGGGGGATCTGGCTTTTTCGCCGTCTCATCGGCATGTGGTACCGGCCAATGGAACCCAATGGCTATACGGCTACAACGAGCATCATCACCCCTGTCTACAACGAGGACCCGGAGCTATTCCGCGCGGCCTTGCGCTCCTGGGCAGCGAACAAGCCAACAGAAATTGTGGCTGTCATCGACCACACCGACAAACGCTGCATGGAGCAATTTCACGAGTTTGAAGCCGAGATCGCCGGCAGTCCACTCGTCCTTAAGATGTTAATTACCCATACCCCCGGAAAACGCCCCGCACTTGCCGACGGCATTCTAGCCGCAACTGGCGACATTGTTTTTTTGGTCGATAGCGATACCATCTGGGACTCGGATTTGATGCCCAAAGCATTGGCGCCCTTTATTGAGCCGGAAGTGGGCGGCGTCACGATGCGCCAGCGCGTCTGGCAACCACATTCAACGGCCCAACGCATCTTTGATGTTTATTTAGATATTCGCTATATTGACGAAATCCGCTACTTGACCGCCTTTGGCGACGCCGTGACCTGCCTTTCGGGGCGCACGGCCGTTTATCGCCGCTTTGTGGCGCTCACCGCCTTAGAGGATTTGATGGAAGAGACCTTCTGGGGGCGCCCAGTCATTAGTGGGGATGACAAGGCGCTCACGTTGGCGGTGCAAAAACGGGGCTGGAAGGTGCGCTATCAAGAGAATGCTTGTGTTCACACACCTGGCGCCACCGTCATGAAGGTCTTTCTCAAGCAACGGCTTCGGTGGGCGCGCAATAGTTGGCGCGCCGATCTCAGAGCCTTAGGCAGCCGGTGGACCTGGCGTAAACCATTCCTCGCCTTTCACCTTATCGATCGCCTGTTGCAACCGTTGACGACATTGGTGGCGCCGATCTATCTGGTTTTTTCGCTCTTTCAAGGGCATTGGCGCGCCGTGGGTATTCTGGTGCTTTGGTGGTTCCTTTCGCGCAGCATCAAGATCTGGCCCCACCTGCGCCAGCAGTGGATGAATATCCGCATTTTACCTTGGTATGTCTTCTTTAATTACTGGTCGGCTGTGATGAAGATTTATGCTTTCTTTACCATGAACCAGCAAGGGTGGATTACTCGCTGGAGTCGCACCGGTAAAGCCGGCGCTTGGGCAAAATCAATGCAATCAGTGCCGAGTTATGCCGCAACAGCGGTGACGGTTGGCCTGGTGGCGCTCTTTATTCACAGCCTGCATGAAGCGCCGGTTTACGCAGCCAGTGTCCGTCCAGCAACAACCGCAATGGCGGCGGTGGATAACGTGAACATCTTAGATGGGAACACGGTCGTCTTTGATCCGGCTGACTGGACGCAGTTGCTGACCTTGCCTCAAGTCGCCCAATGTAAGTCATCACCGATGGCCAGCCAAACGTTTCCCATACAGACGGCGGTAACTGTGGTTAAACCAGTGGTGATGACGCAAAACGCCATGCCACTAGGTCTGGTCACACCGGAAAGCGGCAGTCAACTATGTGTGCTAAGCGGCGATGCGAGCGGCGAGTGTAGCCCCTATACGCTTGTGCCGTCACCAAGCGTCTGGGAAGCTACCACGGGCGGACAATCCGCGTTTCTATCGCAATGGCTTGTGTTGGAAAAACGCTGGGTTACCGTTACCGGCGTCGAGGATACAGCGCAACTCTGTTTCTTCTCTGATCCCACCACAGAACAATGCACCGGCTACAGCGTGACTGTCCCGCCAAGCTGGCATGAGTGGTGGCGTACAAGTACCTTACCGGCGACCCTCCAACGGCTGCAAGAGCGAGTCCGTGCCCTGGACGGACAAGCGCAATCCAATCCATCAGCCCAGCCTACACCACAGCAACTTTGTGTCTTAGAGGGCGCTTATGAAGGTGCTTGCGCCCCCTACAACATTCGCTAGAGACCGTGGCTTGCATCACCGCCACCTGCCTGCGGTTCCTCCTGCGTACTCTAGAAAGAACAGCGCCGTATGAGTCATGGTCAAAGCTATGAGATTGAAATTCGCTTTTGCGTGGCCAGCCCGGAAGAGGCCTACGTGCTTTTACCCTTTTTCGAGCAAAGTTTGCGCGCGCCCAAAAACTGGGCCACCGATATTATCGGGCGCGAACTTTATGAATCGGGGCGGTTGCTACGATTGGGGCGCACCCGCTCTGCCGACGGTGTCCGCTACTCGCTTGGCTACAAAGGGCCGGATCTAGGAACCATCGCCAACATCCGCCAGGAATGGGGTGAAGAGATTACCGACGGCATTCAGGCCAGCGCCATTCTCCCCGCTCTGGGACTGGCTGCCGATTACCCTACCTACACGGCGGTGATTGATGCGCTCTACAGCGCCGGTTATACGCCGTTTATGAATTTTGCCGGTGTTGACCGCCTTGGCTATGATGCCTCACTCGATCTGCATACCAAACTCTGCCACTGTGAAGCCATCCTCGATCAACAATATCTGATTGAGTTGGAGATGAGCGCTTCTTCGCTCGAAGAAGCACACGCCGCTGAGGTGCGTTTGCAAGCCATTGCCAAAGAATATCGTCTCACCGAACGCCTCTTCCGTGACGAACCGCCGACGATGTTGTATCAGCGAACTTTTGGGTAGAACACTTAACACAACAACGGCTTCAGAAAGCAGCAGATTTGCTACGCATGGCAGGCAGATTGCTGGTTTTCGTAAAACTTACGAACTATCCGGTCAGTTTATCGCAACTCCTGGGTCGTACAGAAATAAATCTGCTGCTTCCTGAATCCGCTGTTGTGTCCTGCGTTTACAATCGATGGGTTGGTTTTGGTGGCAGCGGGCTGAAACATTCAAAGTGGTCAAAGTAGTAGCGGGCGCCGGCATCCGGTTGAATGGCTTCAATGGTCTGCACTACGACCTGCTCTAAGAGCGCCGGGGCTGCATTCACCCGTACATTGAGAATAAAGTCCAGCCGCGTAGTCGGCGCATCTTCGGTCGTCAAGTCCCAGGTGATGGGCGTTTGGGCCTGGGTGATACTGGCTTTGAATTGGCCTTGGGGCGTTGTCACCATCGTCTTGATATGGGCAATCGGCGCTGCCTGCGCCGTGAAGGCGTGGGTCAGCGTTATTAGCAAATTCTCTGTCCACGCTTGCACCGAAAAGGCTTGATCGGCCCGTACCAACCCCTTGACATTGAGCCACCCCAGCGCCGCCTCGGCATCCGCGTACCGGTTGTAGTCAATCACCAACGCGGCTGGGTTACGGCTACGTTGTCCCAGCACAATCGCCAACCATTCCTCAAGACCAACACCGGTGTGCGAAGAAGCCGCCAGCAGGCGCGCTTGCGGGTAGGTCGTTTGCAAGGCGCTCACCTGTGCGTCTGCTTGGGCGCTTGCAAGCTGGTCGATTTTGGTCAGCAGCAGCAACTCCGCTTCGTTCAATTGCTGCTGGTAGAGATAGTGAACATCAGGCGGGAAGTCGGTGAGGTCCCGTGTGCTGTCGAGCAGGATGGTGAGCGGCGCCAACTGATATTGATCACCATGAAATTGCAGCAAGGGCCGCAACACCGTCGCCACCAGATCGGTGCAACTGCCGACCGGTTCCAGCAAGACCAGATCGGGCGCTGCCACCTCCTGCAACCGTTGCAACCCCGCCAGCAGATCCGGGAAGCGACAACAGAAACAACCGCCGGCCACCTCCGTCACCGGAATATCAGCCTGGTCGCCTAGCGCCGTGTCCACCAGATCGGCGCCCTGGTCGTTGGTGAGCAAGCCGACGCGATAGCCTTGCGCCGTCAACCGTTGGGCCGCGGTGAGCAGTAAAGTTGTCTTCCCGGCGCCCAAAAAGCCGCCGACGATCACAAGACGGGTGGTCATAGCTTCCTCTGCACGTAAAATAGACAAGCAAGAATATCTTCAACCATTAGTCGCGAAAAAATCGAGCGAATCTATTTATCCATGACCAACAAGGCGACGAACCCGGATGCGCTTTTCCTCAATAACCCAAATAGATTGGGGTACGATTTCTAGCCCTTTCCGCATCAATTCCGACCACACCCGGATAATGGTAGCAGAACTTATATTTTTTAAACGCAGATACAAGATGCCATAACAGGATTTGCCCTGGTGAATGGCTAGCGTCCCAAAGTCGGCATCATGGGTTAGAACAAAGCGCTCCTCTTGATAAGCAATATTGAGTAGCGCCTCGTCTGCTGTCCCAAACCACTGTTCTTCTTTGACATCACGTACATCAAACTCGACCTGGCGCAGAAAAGCAACCACTTTCGGTGAAATATTTTCGTCGGTGAGCATTTTGATCTGTTGAAGTTTCATACTCCAACAGGTTCAAGTTCAATATAGATTTCATTCTTGATGGCATGGGCAGCGTAACGGAGGCACGCTTGAAGATCTGTTGCTGTGACATGGGTGTAATCTTCCAAAATCTCTGCTTCAGACATGCCGGAAGCGAATAGATCCAGAATAAACTCAACGGATAGCCGTGTCCCACGAATGATCGGCTTGCCACCAAGGATCTGGGGACTGGCTGTGATGTGGTCATTATACATTTGTATTCTTTCTATGGCAATACTTCACCACTACCAACGATTACGCTTCTTATCTGCTTTTATTATACCAAGTCAACGAAACTTGGTGCAATCTGCCGCTCAGTCTATCATAACAGCCAGTCCGCAGCCGTGTAGTCCAACGTCAATCGGCGCGCCTTTGATTGCGTTGCAGTCTACTGGTAATACGTAATCAAAAGCGGCTTCACCAACGCCGGTAAACCTGCACCTTCGATTGGAACACCACTCCTTCATCCAACGGAAAGATCGGACGCCAGCAGCGCGTATGGCCCAGCCGTTTCAAATTGGCGCTGGTGGAGCCGGGCGCATCGGTGTTGAGCATAGCCGCAGCCCAAGCGGCAAACATGTGATGCTGGCAGTGCGGCGACTTGACTACGACCGCATCAAAGCGCTGCGGATCTTGGCCGTGCGCATAGAAGAGCGACCGATCATAGAGACTAACGGGGCGACTGGTGGCAACCACGATATGTTTACCCACCTGCAAGACGGCGCTGTCGCCGGCTGACCAAATCGAGCCGTGTGATTCATTGACAAAGGAACCGTCGGAGAGCAGCCGCACCTGGGCTGTCACCGGCAAGGGGGTAAAGCGCTGTTTGTCCAGTTGTCCGCCAAGCGTGACCTGAATTGTGCTGCCGATGCCGGCTCGCATGGCGGCTTGCACGGCCAGCGGATCGACTATCGGTAATAGCGCGCTGCCAGTGTAACCGCTTTCGATCAACCCGCGCAAAATCGCATTGCTATCGCCTGAAGCACCGGAACTGGTGGCGTCGGCGGCATCGACAAAGACTGCGGTTCCCTTGCCGACGAGGGTTTGGGCGGTGGCAATTGCTTCTTCCAGCGAAATCAAGGGTTGATACAAATGCTCACGCACGGCCCAGAAATCGCGGGCGAGTCTTTCCGCTTCGGCCACGGCCCAGCCCTCATCTTCGTTGGCGACGACAAAGCTGTTGGTTGCCAGTTCTAGTACATCGGTAAAGGGATTGCCGATAAAGATGCCGGACGAGAGACCCTTTTCGCTCGTTTCCAACGCCTGCGCCTGCCGAATCAACGCGCCGTACCGACCCGTTGCGGTGATCAACTCCGGTCCCCGCACCAGGGCTGGAATATAGACCCTGGCGGTGACTGGTTTGGCCTCGCCATCTAGAATGCGCAACAAGAGGTGCGCCGCCCGCACCCCGGTTTCATAAAAATCAACATGGGGATAGGTGTGATAAGCGACAATCGCATCGCTGTGGGTCAACATACGGTCGGTCAACACGCCATGCAAGTCGAGCGACACCACAATCGGCATCGCCTCGCCCACAATCTGGCGCACCCCGGCCAGGAGGTAGCCTTCGGGGTCATCCTCCCCTTCGGCGCCCATTGCCCCATGCAGCGACAGATAAATGCCATCGATGGTCCCATTCGCCGCGTCATAAGCGCGCCGCACCGCCCCCAAAAACTCATCGGCAATGCGGGCAAAATCCACCCCCCGCAACGTCCCGCCCGATGTGATCGACCGTGCGCTATAGGTGGGAATGATCGCCAGGTCAGCCCGTTCCGCAAAAACCCGCAATGCCCCTCCCATTTCCACCCGACTCTCCCGGTGAAAATCGAGCATCTCCTGCCCAAACGACACATCAAAATCTGCATACCCGCTCAACACCGGGTTGAACGACGACACCTCTTGTTTGCACTCACCGACGAGGATTTTCATTAGACTTTCTCCTTTCTCTTTTTACAAGGTGACAGGGTGAAGGGGTGACAGGGTGACTTGCTAGCCCCTCACCTTGTCACCTTGTCATCTTGTCATCCCTGCTGCCACACCAACGGAAACGCCGCCCCCACCAACGGCTCGCCATCCGCCACGGTGATAAAGGGCTTCATCGGGTGGTTGCCGGCGGCGTAGAAGGTGGTGTGTTCGTTCATATAGTGGATGGCGATGGCGCGACGGGGGCGGTTGCTAGTGTTGGCGCCGGAGCCGTGCCAGGTGAGCGAATGGTGAAAGTGGACGTGACCCTTCTTGACAGGGCAGACTGTAATGTAGAGCGGACGATCTTCAAAGCAGTCGGGCATGGAGCCGTCGCGAGGCAGGTCGCGCAGGAACCCACTTTGATCCCCCCACTTTTGTGAACCGGGCACCATATACATACAACCGTTGTCATAGTCGGCGTCATCCAGCGCGACCCAAGCGCTAATCTGAGCGTGCTTGGGCATGAGCGTGGGCCAGGCCGGCGAATCCTGGTGCCAGTGCAGCCGACCGCCGAGCGCTTGCGGCTTGTATTGGATCTGGTCGTGCCAGACGCGCAATTCACGGGCGCCGGTCAGTTGCGCCGCCATTGCCGCAATCTGTGGGTTCATGACCAGTTCTTTGAAGGCGGGGCTGGCTTCAAAGATATTGACAATCTGCCAAATGGGCGCTGTGTCATTGCCTGACAGGTTGCGACAGAGTACAGGCTGGGGAATGTCCGTGCGTTCGCGCTCGTCGATCACCCGTAAGACTTCGGCACGCAGGGTTTCGAGGACATCCTCCTCGATCACCGGGCCGCCGTTGACAAAGCCATTGCGCTGAAAGAGCGCGATCTGTTGTTCAGTAAGCATGGTGTTCTCCTTCAGATGCAAGCGGGAGCGAGAGAACCGCTCACGTTTGGTTACAAAAATTGGTGATGGTTGTTTACCGGCTATTGTATCATCGGTTGCCTTTTTTGCGCTACGTCGCTTTTGGGGGGCGGTAGGGACACGGCTCAATCTATGGTATAATGATAGCAGCCTTGTCAACAAGAAGCGGTAGACAACCATTGTATTGCCGGGGATGTATTGTCGGGGAGTGTCAAGGAGTAAACTTATGAGCGAGTATCAATATTACGAATTTCGCACCATCAACCGCCAGTTAACCGCCGCCGAACGCACGGCTGTGGACAAGCTTTCCAGCCACGGCCACACTACAGCTACCAGCTTTAGTGTCGATTACAGTTATGGCGACTTTAAGCATGACCCCAACCAGGTGCTGGCGCGCTACTTTGATCTCTTCTTCTACATGGCAAACTGGGGTACGGTCACGCTCAAATTCCGTTACCCCAAGGGCTTGCTCGACCTCCGCCGTCTGGAGCCTTATTGCCTCGACAGTACGATGGTCATCGATCACCAAACGGTGGGGGATAGTGTGATTATCGGCTTTGACTGGAATCCGGAAGATAGTACAGATTGGATCGAAGCGGATGGTCTGGTCGATGGCGTCGTGGGACTCTATCAGGAGATCATGGGAGGGGATTACCGCGCCCTGTACCTGGCCTGGCTACGGGCCATTCAGAACGGCGCCGATTACAGTGGTGAGTTTGAAGAAGAGACGTTGGAGCCGCCGGTGCCGCCTGGTCTGGATGAACTTTCACCGGCGCTGACCGATTTTATGGCGCTCTTTGAAATCGACAAAGATCTGGTGGCCGCCGCGGCCAAAGGCAGTAGCGCCGCCACCATGCCAACCATTGACATCGCCGCCGCACTGGCTACCCTCTCCAAAGAGGAGTGTGTTGCTTTCCTCGAACGCTTTTTGCAAGGGGAAGCGCACCTGGAGTTGACGCTGAAACAGCGTATCGGGTTGCTGCAGCCAGCCAGTGAAGAATATAACCCTAGTGGCACGCGTACGGTTAGCGAACTGTTGGCTGTGCGCGATGAAATGGTGCAGCGGCGGCGTCAAGCCGTTGCTGCCGCCAAGGAAGCCAAACGGCGGGCCGATCTGGCGGCCCTTGCCGGTCGCGGCGATCAAGTATGGCAAGAGGTAGAAACCTTCATCGAACAGAAGACGGGTGAGGGCTACAAACAAGCCATTACCCTTTTGCAACAACTGGGCGACCTGGCGCGTGAACAAGGGCAGGGACGAATCTTTGCCAGCCGCGTTGAACAGTTGCGCAACCGCTATAGCCGCCGTTCGGCCTTCATTCGTGAGTTGCAACGGGTGCAATTGTAGAAGGCGATCACAATTCTTTGCGCATTGTCAACGATGTACCGGAGGCTCCCACGACAACAAAGCCAAGCCGCTCATACAAACGCATGGCTGGGTTCTCCGGATCAACGCTTAAAGACAAAGCGGCATATCGCCCCTCGACCTGGGCGATTAGTTCTTTCAACAGGGTCGTGCCAATCCCTTGGCCGCGATAGGCTGGCACTATGGCCATGCTCACTTCCGGTGTATCCACATCCACAAAACCCCAACCCGGATCGTCGGCGGTAAAGAAGCGCAACCAGGCGGCCCCCACTGGTTGCCCACTCGCCTGGTCAATCGCCAATAAACCCTCATCTCCCGGTTGCTGTCCCCAGCCGGCGACATAGTGGGCCAGCGCCGGTTCTTGCAAAATTGTGCGATCCGGTTTTGGCCTCCCTTCCGGTACATGGATTGCCTCATAGAGCATCTCCCACAGGAAGGGTTCGTCAGTGGGTTCGAGTGGGCGAATGGTATATTGATTATTCATAATGGTGACTACGCTTTCTGACCGATGTATAACCCGCGCCCCGTTAGTCCTTGAGCATCATACAAGGGTGTCAAACCTTGTGTTGTAAACGCAATTAGATATTCTTCATGGGTGAAAAGACCCAGTTCATGCCGTTCTGTCGTATGCCTGATCTCTCCTTTGTCGGCGATCAGGTAATGAAAGTTGAGAATAGAGACATTGTCAACGATTTCGTTGATGCTCATGCGGACAATTTTCAGATCCGGCTGGTCAACAAAAGCGGCATGGACATAGCCGGTTTGCAAGATGCCTGGGACAAACCACGGCTCTA
Source organism: Caldilineaceae bacterium (assembly GCA_026645575.1). The sequence continues at coordinate 6,785 of JAPKMW010000030.1, read as the reverse complement.
CGATCACCAAACCGCCGGGCGCAACGTGACGGCTAAAATTGCTAATCGCCTGGTGCAGACGGGGTAGCGTCTTCACCGTACTTGATTGCTTAGGCTGCTGCTCGCAACCCGTTAAGATAAGTATGCAGCAACCAAAGAAAACTTTCATCGCGATCCAGCGGCATACCAAAGCCGCCGGCTGCTTCCACCGTGGCAAAGCCGTGGACAATGCTCCGCAACCCGCGCACTGCATGGATCGCCGCTGGCTCTGCCAACCCATAGGGCGCTAGAACCGCTAGCACAACTTCAACAATGGCACTGCTGGCTTGTGCCAGGGCTTGGTCATCGGGCGCCGGCGCCTGCACCGTAGCCGCATAGACCCCCGGATGCGCCAGTACATAGTGGCGATAGGCTTGGGCGACCGCCAGTACGGCCTCATCGCCGGCTTTGCCAATTGCCGCGCGGCTGATGGCGTCGCCCAGTTGACGCAGCCCGACAAAGGTCAATTCGCGACGGAGACCAGGCAACCCGTCGATGTGATTATAGAGCGAAGGGAGGCGCACCCCCACCTGCTCTGCTACTTGGGCCAGCGTCAATTGCTCCAATCCACGGGCATCGGCCAGTTCCGCCGCTACTGCCACCACCTGTTCCCGTGTCAGCCCCGCTCTACGCGTCATGATAGACAACCTCGCCAAAGGTGCGGACAGCAGCGGTAATGGCCTGATCCATCGCCGCCAAAGGTTGTTCCAGCACTGCGCCATGCCCGACCGCCAACCGCGTTGGCGCCAGGGTGCGCAACCGGCGGACGCTCGCCAACGCCACGGGCGGATACCAGGTGGCAATCGCCGGGAATGGGAAGCGCCAACGCATACTCCCCGCCACCGCGATTCCGCCTTGTGTCTGCAATGCGTCACCGGCAATCAGCGAACCGTCGCGAGTATCAAAGAGCGCAATATGACCAGGCGTATGGCCCGGCGCGCTGATCACCCGCAGCGAACCAACCCGATCCCCGTTATCGAGCAAACGGTCAGGGCGGGTTGTCACCTTTTGGTAACTACCGCGCAATTTCGCTTGCGGCTCGTTGGGGTCCAGCCGCATATCGCCGGTCAGGAAGCGGGCGTCGCGCTCGGAGATCATTACATCGGCGTCCGGCAACGCTTTGTGTAGTGCATCCAATGAACCGATATGATCACCGTGCGCATGGGTGAGGACAATACGCCGAATGGGTTGGGCAAGCTGTTGGGCAGCACTCAAGATCGCAGGGGCGCTACCAAAGAGACCGGTGTCAACCAAGGTCAAACCATCACCTTCCCGCACCAGATAACAGTTGATCGGGAAGAAACCGGGGAAGCGGGTCAGTTGGATCAGATAATCGCCGTGGTAAGTCGTGCGCATATGTGGCTCCTTGTTGAAAAGCAGGGTAAGTCACCCAAGAACTAATATAATTAGATTATAAACTAATATTATTAGTTTTGTCAAGAGCCAATTTTGCCAATTTGTGACAAAGAATAGATGACCGCTCCACGCGAGTCCATGACTCGCCCAGGTCGGCTGCGAGTCATGGACTCGCGTGGAGCAGTGGAGCAATTACGGATTCTCAGATGGGACGCGTTTGCGTCAGCCATTGTTGCGCAAAGGCCAGTTGACTTTCCGCTTCCGCCTGGCGCCCCAACTCGGTCAGCCAGCCCACATCCATCACCAGAGCGTAGAGTTCCCAAAGGGTCAATTCCTGGCGCATGGCCGGGGTGACATGTTCGCCGGCAAAGAAGCCCTCTTCGTGCCAGGTGGGCAACCGGGGGTCGCCCCCATAGCGGAAGCGGATGCGACCATTGATCATGCCGATTTCGCGCAGCCGCCGATGCGCGCCGACAAAGCCGCTAAAATCGACCATCGCCAGCCCTTGCTGATCACAGGTGAGGATTTCGGCGGCATCGCCCTGGCCGAAGGCTTCCCCTTGCGCCATTGCCACTTCTTTTACAGCGGCTAGGAGATCATCGAAAACGCCACGATAGGTTGGATGACGATCCAAGTAAGGCATCGTATTCCTGATAAAGCGCACGATCTGCTCGGCAGCCTGGCGCGGCGTTAAAGTGCGGGTGGTGCATTGCCAATCGACCTGCCCAAAGCGCGCCCGCAATGCGCCCGCTTGCCGCCAAAGCTGTTCAGCGTCGGGATCATCGGGGCCAAGATCGGGTTCGATTTGCACGCCGGGGCGAATGCGGCGGGTGACAAAGAAGGGAATGGTGGTCCAGCCCAAATCCTCTTGGGTACATTCAATCGCTGGCACCTCGATGATTCCTGCCTCCCGCAAAGCGCGCATAGCCGCAATTTCATCTAGCAGTGCCCACGGTCGCCACTGATCGATGCCGGATAGTTTGATCACGCGATCCGCGCTGCCATCCGCAAAGCTGAACGCATAAACGGGATGATTGACCCCACCGGTGAGCCGTTCCAGGCGTGGACGTTGATTGTATAGACGTTCGATGATTTCGCTCACCGTAGCGTCGGTGACGGGTTGAATAGGAAAACGTTGCATAGCGTTCCTCCTTTGTTAAGCTTGAATATCAATTGGAACGATGGTATACTTGTGTTCACCATCGTGAAAGCTTTTTGCGTAAGCTTGGGAGAGATTGTATGTCCACACTGACTGTAACATTAGAGCTGTCGGAAGCACTTTATCACTCGGCGGCGCAAGTTGCCCAAGCGACGAAGCGCCCATTGACTGACATTTTACAAGCAGGCATTGCACATACCCTACCCCCGTTGGATGATGTCGCCCCGGCGGAGGCGGTTGAATTAGCGCAGTTATCAACATTGACGGATGCAGAGTTATGGCGTGTCAGCGCCACCCTTTTGCCTGTTACGGCCCAACGTGAATTACAGGCACTCTTAGATCGTCAACAGGAAGGGGAACTATCCCCAGCCGACCAAGCACGTCTGCAAACCTTACTGGACGAATATGGTCGTTTATTAGTGCAAAAGGCGCACGCATGGTTACTATTGGCGCGTCGCGGCTACCGTGTGCCTATGCAAGCTAATTGAAGTGATGTTCATGTGAACCCCTCTACTAATCCTCGCCCGCATCTACCCGAAAGATTACGCCGCAGAATTGCCGTTGCGGCGGCTCATCGTTGCGGCTACTGTTTGACTGCGCAAGAATTTACAGCAATGCCAATGCATGTTGAACATATTATTCCTGTTGCCGCTGGTGGAACATCGGCAGAAGAAAATCTTTGGCTGGCTTGCCCACTTTGCAATGGGTACAAAGGTAGTCAGGTTGATGCCGTTGATCCTGTAACCAAAGACCGTGTACCACTATTTAATCCACGCCGCCAACAGTGGCATGAACATTTTCACTGGAGTGCTGATGGAATTGAGGTTATCGGTCAAACCGCAATTGGACGTGCGACTGTTGTTGCCTTAAAGTTAAACAATGAGTATTTGACACGTGCCCGTCGGCGTTGGGTATTGGCTGGTTGGCATCCCCCTTTGTAGTGCCTATATCACTCTGTGCCGGCAAAATCAGAAGAGAGTGCGCCGACGAACAATTGCCCGCTTTGCGGATCACGATATTGACGCATGAGGTAGTGTGCAATGCGAAAGCCCTGTGCTTCCCAAAAGGCCAGGGCCTGGGGATTCGTGCGTAGCACAGTCAATTTGACCGTTTCAATATGAATGATCATGCGATTCCGCCTGTGCCAAATCCTTTTCGAGGAAAAACTGCTTGTGTTGATAGGGGAAATCGGTATAAACGCCAACAACTGTGTAACCAAGTTTTTCGTAGAAAGCTGGCGCTTGAAAGCTATGGGTATCCAGCACAATGGTATGACAACCGCGCTGTGTCGCTTCCGCTTCCGCCGCTTGCAGCAAGGCTTTGCCATACCCCTGATTGCGTAACGCCGGTTGCACCCAAAGCAATTGAATTTTGCAGCTTTGCCCCCAGGTGTAACCGACAAGGCCGGCAACAATCGTCTGAGTTGCATCACGCACAAAGATGGTCAACCACTGAAAATCGTAATAACCAGTGACCGCCATATTATGTTCGTTGATGCGATCTTCCAAGAATTGCAGATCATGTGGCGCTGGATCCGTTTCAATGGTAAGCGTTGTGGCTTGCATGATTGGCTCTCGTAAGTTTCTGTAGGAAAGTTTGAACCACTTGCTGAAACAGTTCTGGCTGTTCTAGGTTTGGATGATGACCGGCGTCAGGAATAACGACTTTTTGCGCACCGGCAACCTGTGCTGTCAGTAAGTCAGCAATGTCATGTAATGGCGCCTGATCCTCGGTGCCGACAATCGCCAACGTGGGCATCGTGAGAGCCGAAAGTCGCACAATTGCGGGCGGTTCGAGCGACTGCTGCACTGCTTCAGGAACCGCTGGACGGGCAAAGAGGCGGGCCGTCATGGCGCGCGTGCGCTCACGCGCTTGTGGATTCACTTTCTCCGGCGTTCGGCGTGGGCCATCAGTGAAGAGTTGAAGCGAAAGTTCGACGGCGCGGGTTGTATCGCCATTCTGCATTGCTTCCCCCATCGCCAGCAATGGCGGTGGGGGCGGGCCAGCCGGTTGATAACCGCCAATACTTGTGCCAACCAAAATCAGGGTATCGACCATGTCCGGATAGGTGAGAGCAAAATCGATAATGGTCGCACCACCGCCGGAACAGCCCATGAGGTAGGCATGGTCAATACCTAGATGGTGCAGCAGCGTGTACAGATCTTCATGATGAGCATAAGGCGCGGGTGGCAGCGACGATTGACCAAAGCCACGAGCATCGTAACGAATGACTTGATAGTGGGGCGCAAAAGCGGCGACTTGATCATCCCACTGGCCGCTATCGAGTAAGTGACCGTGGAGCATGATCAGCGGATGACCGGCGCCGGCGACTTCATAGTAGAGGTTAGCGCCGTTAATCTGGGCAAAATCACGGTAGGGTTGCGGTTGAATCATTGATTCCTCCTATGAGAAAAAGGGGAGCAGGAGAAAAAGAGAAGGTCAACGTGAAGATGGTTGACCTTCTGCCGATAATCATTATGACTCAAGTGGAGGGTTTTAACAACCGCTGCCGGGTATCAATCGCCAACTTATTGCGCTGTACAGACAATGATCTCTACATCATCAACATACAAACTACTGGGGCTGCTGCCATTGGTCGTCGCCTTGAAGGTAGCCCAGAGCTTTTGGCCGCTGTACTTGCCGGCATCGGGCAGATCAAAGCTCTGTTGCACCCAGATGTTGCGACCGGCGCTGGTGTTGTCAATCTGTTGCGGGGTGGCGATCTGAATCCCTTTGTCGGTCTCCAGACCAATGGTAAAGCGATCCAGGACGCGGGTGCGGTCGGTTTCGGCGGTTTCCAGATAGCGCCAGTATCGTACCTGCACACTCATCACCTGGGCCGGCAACTGGACAGTCTGCACCAACTCATTCCAAACATTGTTGAGATTGTTGGCGCCCAGCCACGCGCCATAGCTGCCGGTGCGCGGACGTAGTTTATAGATGGCTGGGTCGGCGTAGACCTTGCTCGATGTGTTGGCAATGGCCGCCCAACCGACACCCAGGCGCCCCGACTCAAAACCGCCATCACGCGCCAGGTTGACACAGCTTGCGGCGGCCGCGTTGCGGAGCGTAGCGGCTGTCGTTGGCGTCGGTGTCACCGTCAAAGCAGGAACAGCCACCGGCGCCGCCACGCCTTGGGCGCCAGCGCCGCAGGGCATGGTCAGCGAGACATCATCGACAAAGAAACTGCTCACCAAGCTATTGTTGTTCAACCCGCGAAACGTCAGCGTAACGGTTGCGCCACTGTTTCCACTCAGATCAAGCGGAAGGCTCTCTTGCACCCACTGGTTGCGCGGCGCCGCCGAGGTAATGGTGGCGACGACCCGCTCGCTGCCATTGGTGGCAATCAGTAACACTTGTAGCGTGTCATTAGCCGCACCGGTTGCCTCTGTGCTGCGGACATAGCGCCAGAAGCGCAAGGTCGCGCCGGTGCGATTCGTAGGTAAGGTAACACTTTGCCTGAGTGTATCCGTATAGTTCAACACATTGCCAAACCATGCGCCCCAGAGACCGGTACGTGGCAGATTGCGGTAGATAAGCGGATCGGTCTTATTCTGCGAATTGGTGGCCGTCCAAGTTGTGGTTGGCAACCCTTCTTCAAAACCGCCGTTGCGCACATATTCACAACTTTGGGGCGCCGGTGTGCGGGTTGGCGTTGGGGTGAAGGTTGGTGTCGGGGTGAGCGGCAGTGGCGTGACGGTCGGGGTAGGCGGCGTGGCGCCGAGATGGGCGGCGATAAAGGCGCTTGGATCGACGTAGCCACGACCGGGGTAGGGGTAGTTGTCTGGGTGGATAATATAGGTGTAGCCGCGACCGGGATAGGCATAGGTGCAGCCGGGAAAGTTATAGTTGTAGCCATTGGTGCCCGGCACGTAGATGTTCGTCCCATCCAGGAACCAGCGCATCTCAAAGTGCAAGTGTGAATCGTTGCCGGTATGCTGGCTCGGTGTGCGCCCCGTATATCCCTGATTGAGGACTGTGCCAATTTGCTGGCCCAGCGTTACACTTTGTCCTTCCACCACCCGCACGTTGGTGATATGCCCATACATGGAATAGAGATCGCGCCCATCCGCCAGCCGATGACGGATGATCACCACATTGCCGGGGTAGCTGATGCCCGGATTGTGTTTGGCGACAATGCCATCGGCCACGGCGTAGACCGCTGTACCGGCGGTCGCAGCGCCATCCAACCGATACCAATCCTCACCAGTGTGGATCATGCGCGACCAATCGACGCCGTAACATTTGACCC
>JAPKMW010000029.1 GCA_026645575.1 Caldilineaceae bacterium | reverse complement strand
AAGACCTCCGCGCCCGATGGGCACCCGTGGGCAGAGAATACGCGTTAGCCGCAGCTTCGTGTACCTACCTCCCGGAGGTCTTTGGCTAACCCCGAACTCAGGTTAATAGAATTGTCTTTGGGAAAGCTTGGCTCAGAAATAGAGGGAGCGTGAAAATGACCGCACAAGAGATCCTGGATGAGATCAAACCATTAGGCAGCGATAGCTACAAGCGCGTGATGTTCAATCATGGCGTCAAGGAGCCGCTTTACGGTGTGAAGATTGGCGACATGCAGAAGATTGTTAAGCGTATCAAGAAAGATTACCAACTGGCGCTCGATCTCTACGACACCGGCGTTTATGATGCGATGTATCTAGCCGGCTTGATCGCCGACGATATGCGCATGACGAAGGAAAATCTCCAACACTGGGTGGACAAAGCCTATTGTCGGGGGCTGAGTGAAGCAACCGTGGCGTGGGTCACCGCGGGCAGTCTGCACGGCTGGGAGATGGGATTGGCGTGGATCGATACGGAAAGGCAGCTCACCGCGGTGGCGGGTTGGGCAACATTGGGCAGCTATGTCTCCATCAAGGCCGACGCTCAACTGGATCTGGCAGTGTTGCAGCAGCTTCTCCAACGGGTCGCGCCGACGATCCACCAGTCGCCGGACTTGGTGCGTTATCAAATGAATTCGTTTGTCATCGCTGTGGGTAGCTATGTCCAACCGCTGACCAACCTTGCGATCCAAACCGCCGAACAGATTGGCCCCGTCATGGCGGATCTGGGCAACAATGCCTGTCAAGTGCCCTTTGCCCCGGACTACATCCGCAAGGTGGAGAGTCGCGGCGCCATCGGTAAGAAACGCAAGACAGCGAAATGTTGATATGCGACAGCTAGTTCAATGATTGCACAACGGAAAGATAAGAAGATGATGACTGATTCGCAAAAGATTGTTCCTTGCCTCTGGTTCGATAGCAATGCCGAAGAGGCCGCAGCCTTTTATGCCTCCCTTTTTGCTGATTCCCATATCGGCAAAAAACTGCTCTACAGCGAAGAAGGACAGGAGATTACCGGCAAAGCGCCCGGCAGTGTGATGACGATTGATTTTACGGTCGCCGGCTACCGCTTTACCGGTCTCAACGGCGGCCCACAATTTGCCTTTACGCCGGCCATTTCCTTTTTTGTCACCTGCGAGACCGAAGCGGAAATTGACATGCTTTGGTCTAAACTAAGCGAAGGTGGTATGGCGCTCATGCCGTTGGACAAATATGATTGGAGCGAAAAGTATGGCTGGGTGCAGGATCGTTTCGGCCTGACCTGGCAATTGTCGTTGGAAAAGCTTTCAGATGAGGGCCAGAAGGTCGTTCCCTTTTTGATGTTTGGCGGCCCGCAACATGGCAATGCCGAAGCAGCCATCAAGCTATACACAGAGAGTTTCCCCAATTCAGCCGTTGACAACATTCTTCGCAATAGCGCCGGTGAAGGGAGCGCGGCCACCGTACAACATGCTCAGTTTAACCTGGATGGCGAAAAGTTCATGGTCATCGATGGCGGGCCAGGCCATGCGTTCACCTTTACGGAAGCGCTCTCATTGCAGATCATGTGCAACACCCAAGCCGAAGTTGATACCTTTTGGGAAAAATTGATTGCCGATGGCGGCGAGGAAGGACCCTGCGGTTGGCTCAAGGACAAGTTCGGCGTCTCCTGGCAGGTAACGCCCAGCGTGTTATACGACATGCTACATGACCCTGATCCCGCCCGTGTGCAGCGGGTGAATCAGGCCGTTTTCCAGATGAAGAAGCTGGACATTGCGACCTTGCAACGCGCCTATACCGGTCAGTAGGGGCGTCCGCTTGCCGGCGCCCTGGATTTCGGGCGCCGGCAAGCGGCGGTAGCCTTCTAGGCGCCTACCAATGATGAATGCTTTTTTGTGACCGCTGAGGGGTACAGATGCACACCACCAACTACACCAACGCGTTTATTGAAGTTGCCGACGATTGTCCAACCGACGCCGGCAAAATCCCGCCCGAGAAACAGGAAAAGACCATCGCCCGGATGCAATATGAACTGATCGCCGAACATCCCTATCACTACACCTCGGATGAGGTCATCTTTGCCGTCTATGCGACCAAAAACGGCGTTACGGATGCTGAACGGGAAGCAAAAAAGGCGGAGTTCTTCGCCAAAGGGCAACCCTGTCTGCGCTCATCGCCCCTCGGGAAAAGTTATGGCTGGGGCATCCACTTTAATGACGAATCGAAAATGGCCATCTATAGAGTTGATTCGGTTGACTATGCCCGCCTCAAAGCGGATCCAACCTTAAAACATGTGAAAGCGATGAAGAACGCTAAAAAGAAATAACAATTGATCAATTTCATCTATGCCCACAACTTGCCGATTCCGCCGGGGTGGGCCGAGCAGTGGGCGCTAGGCAGGGTCTAATGAGCATTCAAGAAGAGAATTACCTCACCGACGCGCGTACCGTTTGGGATCGCGAAGCCGCTACCTTTGATACCGAACCAGATCATGGGCTAGGCGATCCGGCGGTCAAAGCAGCGTGGCAACAATTGCTGACCCAGTGGTTGCCGCCCCACCCCTGTCGTGTATTAGATTTGGGCTGTGGCACCGGCTCGATGAGCGTTTTGGCGGCTACGTTGGGCCATACGGTTGTGGGCGTTGACTGTTCACCGGCAATGATCAAGCTTGCGCAAGCCAAAGCCACTGCACAGGCGTTGTCGATTGCCTTCCAGGTCATGGACGCAGCCAAACCGACCCTGGCGTCCCAAAGGTTTGACGTTGTCATGTGTCGTCATCTCTTGTGGGCCTTGCCGGAGCCGGCGGCAGTGCTGGAACGCTGGAAGAAATTATTGGCGGCCTCCGGGCGTATGCTCTTGATTGAAGGCTTTTGGCTGACAGGGGCAGGGTTGAAAATGACCGAGATCATCAGCCTGTTGCCAAACGAACTTGCTGTGATCGAAACAATCAACCTGAGTCCTTTATCGGCCCTTTGGGGAAAGCCTGTTACCGATGAACGTTACGCCATTCTACTTGCCCGCTGACCGGCATTCAGAAAAGGATAGGACTTACGCAAGGCCATTTCGTGGCGACAGACCAGACCGCCGGGAAGTGGGCAAGAACGGTTGCGTATGACCAGTCGGTGGTTGCCCACTTCCCGGCGGTCTCGCCGGCTCTTGCGCAACTCCTAGAGGATTCAAAATTTAACAAAGGCGCGATGATGAAATCAGTTGGAACCACTGCCAAAGATATGGATGAATACATTGCCCGCTTTCCGGATCATATCCAGGCGATTCTACAACAGATCCGTATGACGATTCGGGAAGCCGCCCCGGACGCCAAAGAGATGATCAGTTACCAAATGCCGGCCTTCCACCAAGCAGGCAATCTGGTTTACTTTGCTGCCTGGAAAGAGCATATTGGTTTTTATCTGCCGGTGGCAGATGCGGCGGAATTCAAGCAGGAAGTGGCGCCGTATGAAGGCCCAAAAGGAAATTTACAGTTTCCCCTCGATCAATCAATCCCCTATGATCTGATCCGTAAGATTGTAAAGTTGCGTGTGCAAGAAAATTTGGCAAGGGCAGCCGCCAAGCGGCGCACTACGGCCAAAGGAAGGTGAACCATGCCCGAAGAGCTTGTCCCAATCTTTCGTGTCAACGATGGCTACGCAACCGCCCAGTGGTATGCGCGCCTTGGCTTTCGCATTGAGGGGGAACACCGCTTTGCCCCAACCCTCCCGCTCTACTTGTTTCTGCGGCGGGGCAATGTACGTTTACATCTCTCCGAACACAAAGGCGATGCACGCCCGGACACGCTTGTCTATTTCTATGTCCACGATGTGGATACCCTTGCGGCTGAGTTTGGCGTCCAAGTCGAGCAACAACCGTGGGCGCGTGAAATCAGGCTCACCGATCCCGATGGCAACCGGCTACGGATTGGAGAAAGAAAAGGATGATCAGCGATCCCCACATTGAATATCGTGAAGAAAAGCACTACGTGGGCATCCGTACCATTGCGCCCTTCAAAGGAATGTTTGCTGTTGTCGATAAACTGTTCAAAGAACTACGCCTGTGGGTAAAACAGCAAGGTATCGCTGATGAAGGCCCTTTTTTTCTCCGTTACCACGTGATCGATATGAATGGGCCGATGGATATCGAAGTAGGCTTTACCGTAGCGACACCATTACCAGGTGACGAACGGGTCAAACCGGGGCTGTTGCCGGCAGGGAATTATGCCACCTTGATCTACACCGGCAGCGGGTTGGCGGGCAACAAAGCATTAATTACCTGGGCCAAAGCCAATGGCTACGCCTGGGATCGCTGGGATGATCCGGCTGGGGACGGCTTTCGCTGTCGGTACGAAGCATACTTGACCGATTACCGCGTCGAACCACGCAAGACGCGCTGGGAAATTGACCTGGCAATCAAGATTGCCGATAGATAGAGAGGCTAGATGGACAGACCACAACTTACCCAAACCCCGATCACCAAAACCGCCATGCTGATCCGCCGACCCGTAGCCGAGGTCTTTGACGCCTTTGTCAACCCGGCCATAACGACAAAATTCTGGTTCACCAAAAGCAGTGGCCCGCTGGAAACTGGCAAACAGGTGCAATGGGATTGGGAAATGTACGGCGTCGGTGCGCCAGTGACAGCCAAAGTGATCGAACCGAACCGCCGTATCGTCATCGAGTGGCCGGGCTACAGCGGTCTGACGACAGTAGAATGGACCTTTGCTGCCCAGCAGGACGGCACAACCTTTGTCACCATCACCGAGAGCGGCTTTACCGGCACTGGTGATGAACTGGTGCAACAAGTGACCGATTCCACGGGCGGTTTCACGCTCGTGCTGGCGGGTCTCAAAGCGCTGCTGGAACATAACATCCAACTCAATCTGGTGGGCGATCGCTTTCCTGCCGGAGTCGAAGTGTAGCCGTAGATCGCAAAGACAGACCAGCTTTCTGCCAGAAAGCTGGTCTGTAGCACAGCGACGTTGCGATCAATTGCCAGGAAATGAGGAACTGATGATTCGAGTCAAATTACCCACCCATCTACGCCGACTGACCGGGGTGAACGGCGAGGTTGAACTGCAAGTCGAAGGCGTTGTCACCCAACGCACAGTGTTGGATGCCTTGGAAGCGAAGTACCCAACGTTGGGCGGCACGATTCGCGACCGTACAACCCAAAAGCGTCGCTCCCTGGTGCGCTTCTTTGCCTGTGGACAAGACTTATCCCATGAATCGCCCGATGCGCCGCTGCCGGCTGCCGTGGTTGCGGGTAGTGAGCCATTCTTAATTGTAGGCGCAATGGCCGGAGGATAACCGATGGATGTTAACGGGATGGGTAGGGTTAACCAGCCATAGGAGAAAATTTACCCAAGAATAGTTCCATCAATTCAGATTCATGCGTGGATCCAGGGCATCGCGCAAGCCGTCACCGATGAAATTAATTGCCAGCACACAGAGGCTGATCATCAAACCGGGCGGTAGCCAGAGCCAGGGAAAGGATTCGATCAATTCAATCGACTGCGCTTCATTGAGCATGTTCCCCCAACTGGGCGTGGGAATTTGCACCCCTAGCCCCAGAAAGCTCAACCCGGCTTCGGTCAGAATGGCGCCGGCAATGCCAAAGCTGCCCGCCACGGTGATCGGCGCCACAATGCTGGGGAGAATATGGCGCCGCAGGATGCGCCCCCGTGGCAGCCCCGTCGCTTGGGCGGCCAAGACAAAATCCATGGCGCGCACGGAGAGAATTTGACCACGCACCAGGCGCGCCACCCCTGTCCACCCGATCAGCCCAATCGCCATCATGGCATTAAAAATCCCCGGCCCCACAATGGCGACAATGCTGATCAGGATCACCAGCACGGGAAAGGCCATGACGGTGTCCGTCACCCGCATGATCACCATATCGACTTTGCCGCCATAGTAGCCGGCAATGCTGCCCAGGAGCGTGCCGATGCTCATAAAGATCGTCACCGCCACCAACCCCACGGCAATCGATACGCGCCCGCCATAGACTAACCGGCTCCAGACATCGCGGCCAATCAGATCCGTTCCCAGAATATGCGTAGCACTGGGCGGTTGGCGCACTTCGCGCAGGCTGGTGCGCACCGGCGAGAGCGGCGCGACCACCGAAGCCAGGGGAAAGACGGCCAGAATGACAACGATCATAAAAAGCGTGCTGCCCACCGCCAATTTATGGCGTAAAAAGCGCAAAAAGGCACGCCGGCCCGGCGAAAGGATGCGCACCTCTTTCTGGGCATGAAACAGGGATGGATTGACTGCACCCCGTTGATCGACGCTTGATTGAACACTCACTCCGCTACTCCCATTGGTTTATTCATAACGAATCCGTGGATCGACGACGGCGTAAGTCAGATCAGTGATTAAATTGCTGATCACGATCAGAATGGCCGAGATCAAGACCATGCCCATAATCAAGGGATAGTCGCGCGTGGTGACGCCGTCGAGATAGAGAATGCCCATGCCCGGCCAGTTGAAGATGTTTTCGATGATGATGGCGCCGCCAAAGAGGCTGGGCAACCGCAGGCCAATAATGGTAATCACCGGCAAGAGCGCATTGCGCAACGCATGACGAAGGATCACGACCTGTGGCCCTAAGCCTTTGCTGCGGGCGGTGACAATATATTCCAGGCGGATCACCTCCAACATGCTGGATCGGGTATAGCGCATGATCGCGGCGGTACTCTCAATACCCAGCACAAGCGCCGGCAGGGCCAGGTAGTGCAGCCGGTCAAACAGCGTTCCCCAAAAGTCAAAGGTTTGGCCGGGCGTCGAATAGCCGCTGGTGGGAAACCAGCCGAGTTTCACGGCAAAGAGATAGATTGCGGCTATCGCGGCAAAGAAGCCGGGCACCGAGATGCCGACAAAGACAAAGGTGGTGAGCGCATAATCCAGGCGTGTGTATTGGCGCAACGCCGAGAGGATGCCAAACGGAATGCCTAAGGCCACAGAAATGAGTAGCGCCGCCATCATGAGTTGAATGGTCGCCGGCAGGCGCCGACCGATCTCCTCGGCCACGGGCACCCGGCTCCGGATGCGCACCCCCAGGTTGCCTTGCGCCAGCCCTGCCATCCACTGTAAGTAGCGCACCGGTGGTGGCTGATCCAACCCATATTCTTTGCGCAGCGTCTCCACATCCAGCTCACCACTCAGCCCCGACTCCTGCTGCGACAGCAACATGGCCGAAACTGCATCCCCCGGCGCCAATTCGGTGAAGGTAAAGGTGATAATCGTAATCCCAATCAACACCGGGAGCGCCTGAAGAATACGGCGGAGAATATAGCGGTTCATGACTTTACCTCGTCCAATCTCAGTGACAAGGTGAGGGGGTGTCACCTTGTCACCTTGTCATCTTGTCATTTCTACTCCGCCAGCCACCACGTATGGGGGCTGCGTTCCGGCCAGATGATGTTGGTCCACTGGCGGAATTGGTAATTGCAGACATTCTTGCTGATCGCATGGCGGCGATCCTGCTGGAAGAGGGTCATGTGCAGCACTTCGTCGTTGGTGATCTCGCTGATTTTGTACCAGAGTTCCTGGCGTTTGGCCGGATCCGGTTCGATGAGCGACGCATTCACCATTTCATCGACCTCTTCATTACAATATTGCGAGCCATTAAAGCCTTTGGGCGGCATGTTGGTGCAAGAGTAGCGTGGGTATTCAAAGGGCAGGGCGACGCCACAACAGCCATAGCCCAGGTCAAAATCGGGGTTTTCATAAAAGCGCGCCACAAAGGTTGGCCCATCCATGTGCTCGACCGTCATCTTGACGCCGACATCGGCCCAGTACTGTTGCATGGCAGCCACGACGCTGCGATCCAGTTCCGATTGATAGTAGGTGATAAACTTGAGTTCCTGGTTGGGATCCCAGCCGGCTTCCGCCAGCAGTTCCTTGGCCTTTTCCGGGTTGTATTCATAGGTGGGCGTGTTGGGGCTGATCCAATCGCGTTTGGGATCAATATTGGCATACTCATAGGGCAGCGCCTGACCGGGGCCGTAGATGCCTTCGGTAATGGCGGTGCGGTCGAGCGCATAGATCAATGCTTGTAACACTCGCTTGTCAGTCAGCCGGGTGTGGTTGGGCCAAATCGCCATCGCACCGGGGAGCGGCGCGCCGACCACGGTCAAGCCTTCATTGCCTTCCACCCGCTCGCGATCCAGACCATTGACCATATTGCCCACCTGGATTTCACCGGCTTCCAGCCCCGGCATCCAAGAGGCCACCGCGTCCAGACCAATGCGGAAGATCAGCCGATCCAGATGGGGACGACCCAGGTAATAATCCTCATTGGCTTCCAGAATGTAGAATTGATCGGGTTCAAATTCGGCCATCTTAAAGGGGCCGGAGCCGACGATCTGCTCGCGGGCAAATTCGGATTCACGCATCTCGGCAAAGGGGATACCCTCCCAAATGTGCTTGGGGAAAAGATTCAAGCCCCCCATACCATAGAAGAAATCGGCGCGCGGCTCTTTGAGCGTAATCTCGACGGTGTAGTCGTCAATCACTTTGACGCCGGTAATTTCGTCAGCTTCGCCGGCCGCAAATTCATCGGTGCCGGCAATATTGAAGAGCGGCAGCGTCGTGCGGGTGGGAATGTTAGTGTCGGGGTGCCAGAACATCTCAATTGTCCACTTGATATCATCGGCCATCAACTTTTCGCCGTCATGCCAGAGAACATCCTGCCGTAGATAGTAAGTATAGGTGAGACCATCTTCCGATATCTCCCAGCGTTCGGCGACATCCGGCACAATCTCTAGCGTGGCTATATCCAGGTCAACCAGTTGGCTAAAGACAAAGCTTTCATTGGTCGACGAGCGGGACAACCAATTTTCACCTTGCATCGCTGCATCGGCAAAGGCCAATGTCACCGTGCCGCCATCCACCGGTTCACCTTCACACTGATTGACCCAGGTTTCTGCATTGGTCGTCTCGGCGACCGCCGCCGCATCTTGCGCTGCCTCTTCTGCCGGCGCCGTGGTTGCGGCCGGTTGCGCTTCCGCGTCCGGTCCGCTCTCTGTGGGAACAAGCGTGGTGCAACCGGCCACCACTAGGCCTAGTAACACGATTAGACCGATCCACACAAACTGCGATTTTCGCATCATGTTGCCTCCTGGCGTGAAAACGATAAGGTTGCTGTGCGTAGAAAGATTGAGGGAAGGATAGGTATACTATAATACTACGGATACGGACGGCTTGTCAAAGTCCTTAGTGTGGCCCTCGCCTTTCCTTAAGCCTGCTACCAAACGCAATTTTTGTTGCACATACACACCAACTAGCATTTTTGATGCTGATAGCGCAGGCAAAGCTGCCTGCGCTATTTTCGTTGGCGGGGCTACGCTTTCAAGGCAGGGCAATCGCATACTTGAAGAGTCCCGGTGTCGCTCCCAGCGAGTTCGTGACTCGCTGGGAGCAGTGGATGTACGCGATTGCCCTGCTTTCAAGGCGCTTCCTATTGCGCCGACAGGAATGGTATAATGTAGGGTAAGGCAAAACCACCAGCAACCAATGCACACGAAACAACAAGGAGGAACTTATGACAATCCCCAACCGTGTCGCTCTCGTCACCGGCTCGCGCCGTGGGATTGGCCGCGCCATTGCCCTAACCCTGGCCCGTGACGGCTTTGACATTGTCGTCAATGACTATACCATTGATCATCTGGCCGAACAGACCGCCGCCGATATCCGCGCCTTGGGGCGCCAGGCGCATTTGATCGCCGCTGACCTGGGCGACACTGCGTCGACCAAGGCGTTGGTACAAGGAACCGTCGCCCACTTTGGCCGGCTCGACGTGCTGGTCAACAACGCAGCCACCTGGGAGTGGGATGATTTTGTCGATGTGCCGGAAGCACACTGGGACAAGATGCTGGCCGTTGATCTCAAGGGGCCGTTTATCTGCTCGCAGGAGGCGGCCAAACAGATGATCGCCCAAGGGAGCGGCGGCGCGATTGTCAGCATCAGTTCCGTCCACAGTTACCGCTGCTGGCCGCAGGATACGGTCTATGGCATCTGCAAAGCCGGCATCATTCGCCTGACCGAGAGCATGGCCTTTGAACTGGGGCCGCACGGCATTCGGGTCAACGCCGTTGCCCCTGGCTACATCGACAGTCGCGTCCCCAACCCCAACGAGCCGCCCATCGGTCAACCGGACTATGCCAAGCCGGTCATCCCCGTCACCCCCATGCGCCGCATCGGCTTGCCGGAGGATATTGCCGAAGCCGTAGCCTTCTTCGTGTCGGATCGAGCGTCATTTATTACGGGGCAATGTTTGTTGGTCGATGGCGGCTTCTTGCTCGGCGGCACGCCCAAGGGCGGTTGATCATGTAACTATCACCGCGAATCAGAGGATTTGCGAATCTTTTGCGACAGATTCGCAAATCCTCTGATTCGCAGTGATATGGCTGAGATGGCTGCATCAGGCGACATCGCCTCTCTTTGTGGCATCATTTTCTCTCATCAAATAGGAGCAACGCAGCTTATGGAAAGAATGGGCTTTTACCCACCCCCGGCCAAAATTATCCCCAACCAGGAACAACTGGGGCAGTTGGGACGCCGTTTACAATTTCACCCCAGCACCACCACCAATCCCCAGGTGTTAACACGCGACCAGATTGAAACCTACAATCGCGAAGGCTATTTGAAAGGCTTCCGCATCTTCACCACGGAAGAGATGGTCGAACAGCGCCGCCAATTTGATGAAGTGCTGGCCGCCGTGTTGGCGGCGGGTGGCAACAGCTACTCGATCATCTCGGCCCACATGAAATATGGCTTTGTCTATGATCTGCTCACCCATCCGCCCATTGTCGCCTATGCCAAAGATATTCTGGGCGAAGAAGTGGTCGGCTGGGGCGCGCACTACTTTTGCAAATTGCCACGCGACGGCAAAATTGTCTCCTGGCACCAGGACGCCAGCTTCTGGCCGCTGTCCCCCTCAAAGACGGTCACGGTCTGGCTGGCGATTGACGACGCCGACCAGGAGAATGCTTGTATGCGCTTTGTCGCCGGCTCGCACCACCTGGGCCACCTCACCTACCGTATGAGCGAGGACGCCGAAGCCAGCGTCTTGAACCAAACCGTGGACAACGTCGAGCAATTCGGCACGGTTGTCTATGACGAACTGAAAGCCGGTGAAATTTCGCTACATAGCGACCTGTTGCTCCACGGCTCGTTGGCGAACCAGTCGGATCGACGGCGTTGCGGGTTGACGTTGCGCTATTGCTCCACCGATGTCTGGAGCGACCCGTCCTATGGCTGGAATCGCGAAGGGGTGATCATTAGCGGCAGCGACCCCAGTGGGCACTGGGCTAACCCGGCGCGACCCAACAACAACTGAAGCCGAAAAGCAACGATTCATTCACAGCGCGGCGCAGAGCTTTCACAGAGATCGGCAGAGACGCTAAAACGGTTTCTCTGTGTATCTCTGCGTTGTCTCTGTGAACTTTGCGTAACGATATAGGAAATTACAAGATGGATTTACAAAACAAAACAATTCTCATCGTTGGGGGCGCGACTGGCATCGGGCAGGCCACGGCGCAACTCTGCGCTGAACGGGGCGCCAGCGTCATTGTGGCTGATTTCAACGAAGCCGCCGGCGCCGCCACCGCCCAGGCGATCAACGGAACCTTTATCCAGGTCGATGTGACCAGTGAAGCCAGTGTGCAGAGCATGTGCCGGCGTATTGAAGAGAGCCACGGCAAACTGGATGGTTTGATCCAGACCGCCGGTATCCTCAAAGGCGCCTATGTCGATATTGAAGCATTTACCCTGGAAACCTTCCGCGAGGTGTTGGATGTCAACACGGTGGGCAGCTTCCTCTGTGCCAAATATGCAGTGCCGCTGCTCAAGCGCGGGCGGTTGCCGGCGATTATTCTGATCTCGTCACCAGCGGCCTATGGGGTCAGTTCGTCCTATGCCTATGCCGTGAGCAAAGGGGGCGTCAGCGCACTGGGGACGACGATGGCCGGGAAGCTGGCGCCAGAGGGGATTCGTGTGAACACGGTCTTCCCCGGTGGCATCAACACCTTTATGAAGCGTTCGGTGATCGAGGCCGACGCCATCCGCCAGGGACAAGATCCGGCAGCAGCCGTGAATGCCGCCATCGACGCCGGCTTGGGTGAACCGATCGGCGTCGCCAGGGTGCTGGCCTGGTTGGTCAGCGACGAGGCAGATTATGTACGCGGTTCGGTCACGACGCGCTAATTGAAAAATGAAAGAGATTGAGAGATTAAGAGATTAGGCCATACAATCTCTCAATCTCTCAATCTCTCAATCTCTTAATCCCCCTCACCCACTATCAATCACGCATGTAAAGGATACAACTGATGAAGCTGATTGTCACCGATATTGAACGCATCACCGTGCGCGCGCCGATGACGCCGCGCTGTGAAGAGTGGAACGCTCGTGAAGTCTGGCAATGGTGCATCTGTGAGATCGTCCGCCTGACCACCGATGCCGGGTTGGTTGGCTACGGCGAGACGTTGCCCCATTACACCTGGGGGCGCGTCTCCGATGAAGCCATTGCACGGGTCAAGGGCCAGAACGCCGCTGACTTTCTGGGCGACGATTCGTTGGGCGCCGGTTTACAGATGGCAATTTATGATGTGGTGGGCAAGGCGCTAGGGGTGCCGGCCTATCGCCTCTTCAACCAGCCCAAGGTGCGCGAAGCGGTGCCGATTGCCTGGTGGAATATCGACTTTCCGCCCGAAGCGCTGGCCGAAGAGGCCAAAGATGCGCTGGCCAAAGGCTACACCGCGCTCAAAACCAAAGCGCGCCCCTGGTGGGATGTCTACGAGCAGGTTGATCAGATGAGTGAGGTAACGCCACCCCACTTCAAGATCGACATGGACTGGAACCAGATGTTGATCAACGCCAGCAACGCCGCCCCCGTCCTCAGCGAGTTGGACAAACAGGAGCGGGTCGCTCTCTATGAATCGCCCATCTTCCAGCGGGACGCCGAAGGTCAACGCCAGTTGCGCCAGAAGATCAAGAAGGCCATTGCCCTCCACTTTGGCGACCCGCCCTTCCCAACGGCGGTGCGCGATGAAGTGTGCGATGGCTTTGTCATCGGCGGCGGCGTGGCCCGCGTTCTGCGTGAAGGGACGCTGGCGGCCCAATTTGACAAACCTTTCTTCCTGCAAATCGTCGGCGCCGGCCTTACCACCGCGCTCTCGATCCAACTGGGCGCCGTGTTGACCCACGCCCAATGGCCGGCAGTCAACTGTCTCAATAACTACGCCGATGATTTGATTGTCCGTCCCATCCAAGTGACGGAAGGCTATGCCCATGTCCCCGATGCGCCGGGGCTAGGCGTCGAAGTAGACGAGGCGGCGCTGATGAAATACAAGATGGAACCGCCCTACGAGATTCCACGGGCGGAGCTTCTGCTTTCCATTGCCTGGCCGGGCAATCGCGTGCGTCACTATGCCAACATCCAACAGTGCTGGACGGATGCTTTCGCCGGCAACATTCCGGTGCAAGACCGCGGGGCGCGGATGCACGTCCGCCGCGACGATGGTTCCGCCGGTTGGGCAGAGATGCACGCCCGCGCCACGGCAGCGCCGTTCTGGAGTAGTTCGTTATAGCGGGATGGGTAGGTATACCCGGAAAGCCAATGGGTTTTCCGGGTAAATTGCCTTGACTTGGTATTTCCTCTACGTTATCATAACGATCAACCTTCTATCAAAAAGGAATAAGCGTATGCGTATTGCCGTAACCGGGGGCAGCGGTGCCATTGGCGTTTACGTCTGTGATGAATTAGTCCGCGCCGGCCACGAGGTAGTTTCGATTGATCGAACGCCGCCGCCCAATGGTATTGGGTTTATCAAAGCCGATCTACGCAATCTGGAGCAGAGTTGCGCTGTGTTGGCTGGCTTTGATCAAGTGATCCACCTCGCCGCCATCCCTGATCCCTACAATGACCCGCCAGTAGAGGTGATCAGCGTCAACACCGCCATCAACTTTACGGTCTTTGAGGCGGTGCGACTCAATGGCATCCCGCGCATTGTCTACTGCTGTAGCGATTCCAGCACCGGTTTTGGCATCCACAATAGCCCACTCAAGCCACTCTATGTACCCATCGACGAGGAACATCCGCTTTGGCCGCACGAGAGCTACAGCCTCTCCAAACACTTTGGTGAACGGATGGCAGAAACCTATGCCAAAGCCTATGGCCTTGAAGCCATCTCGCTGCGCTACAACTGGGTTTGGGTCAAACGCTGGCGAGAAAAGGCGGCGCGCACAGTGGCCGATGCCCGTGCTGGTAACTTTGACAAAGAGACGGCCTGGCTCGGTGGTTATATTTCTGTGCGCGATGTGGCCCGCGCTTGTCTGGCGGCGACCGCCTATCAATTTCCGGTAGAGCAGACCATGCGCTACGAAGCATTCTTCTTCACCGCCGCCAACACGAGTTATGGCATCCCAACCCTGGACTTATTACAGGCAATTTATGGCGAGCTACCACCCCTCAAAGAAGTCGATTATTATCAGAAGAACCCCTACGCTTCCGTTTTCGATCTGCGCAAAGCCGAACGCCTGCTTGGCTGGACACCCCAGGATAGCTGGCAGAATTTTGAACAACTGGAATTTTAGAGAATCGAAGAGATTGAGAGATTAGGAGATTGAGAGATTCTAAGCCAATCTCCTAATCTCTCAATCTCTCTAATCTCTTCCACATCACAAAGGACTACCATCGTGACAACCAATCAACTCAACTGGGCCGGCAACCACACCTTCTGTGCCGCCCGGTATCATGCACCGACCACCGTGGAGCAGGTGCAAAGCATTGTCCAGCAGAGCAGCAAAGTGCGGGTGCTGGGGTCGCGTCACTGTTTTCATGATATTGCCGATTGCACCGAGGATCTGATTTCCCTGGAGAAGCTGGCCCCCACGCTGCTCTTTGACAACCAGGGCAAAACAGTGACGGTCAATGGCGGCTGCACCTATATTGAGCTTGGCGCCTGGTTGGACCAAGCCGGTTACGCCGTCCACAACATGGCGTCGCTGCCCCATATCACCATTGCCGGCGCGGTTGCCACCGCCACCCACGGTTCCGGTGATGGCAACGGCAACCTGGCCACCGCCATCGCCGGTATGGAGCTTGTCACTGCCGATGGTGAGGTGATCACCCTCACCCGTGAACGCGATGGCGAGACCTTTCTGGGCGCCGTCGTCGGGCTGGGCGGCTTGGGCGTTGTTACCAAAGTGACACTCGACATCGAACCGGCCTACATGATGCAGCAGGAGGTCTATGAAAACATGGCCTTCGCCCAGGTGGTGGAGAACTTTGACGCTATCATGGGCAGTGCCTACAGCGTCAGCCTCTTCACCGACTGGAAAGAGAATAACGTCAGCCAGGTTTGGATTAAGCACAAGTTGACAAATGGGGAAGCGCTGCCGGTGGCGCCCACCTTCTATGGCGCGCCCCTTGCCCCGGTCAATCGCCACCCGGTAACGGCTTTCCCGGCTGATCCTTGTACCATTCAAATGGGCATTCCCGGCCCGTGGCATGAACGGCTGGCCCACTTCCACAACCAGTCCAATCTTATTAGCAAAGGCGATTCGCAGAGTGAATACTTTGTCGCGCGCGAATATGCCGTGCCGGCCCTCAAAGCGTTGGCGGAACTGGAACCGGCCCTGACATCCGTGTTGCTGCTCTCGGAAGTGCGTTCCATTGCCGCCGATAACCTTTGGCTGAGTCATAACTATCACTCTCCCTCCATCGGTCTGCACTTTTCGTGGAACAAGCCGTGGGACGAGGTAAAGCAGGTGCTGCCGCTGATCGAAGAACGGCTGGCCCCCTTCCAGGCCCGTCCGCACTGGGGCAAGCTCTTTACCATGACGGCAGCGCAACTCCAACCGCTCTATCCACGCTGGGCGGATTTCCAGGCGCTGTTGCGGCGCTATGATCCGTCGGGGAAGTTTCGTAATGGTTATTTGGAGCGCTTCTTTGGTTACGTGAGCAGTTAAAATCTCTTCCCAGCCTATGCAACGCATGGCACAGACTTGCGTTGCATAGGCTGGGAACAACGAAGCCTAGTTGGCGGCAAAGTTATAAAATCCTTCAACATTGTCATTCATCATTTCATAGACGAAGATACTTCTGCCAAGGTGTAAAATTCGTGAAGCTTGCGTTGAAGCAGTTGCTTATCGGGTAAATGGAGTTGGTACTCTGCGATCAGCGCCGGTGACAGGGTGCGACTGAGGGCATATTCGACCACCTCGCTGTCTTTGGTGGCACAGAGTAGAACGCCAATCGAAGGGCTTTCATGCGGCTTGCGGATATCACGGTCTAGGGCTTCCAGATAAAATTGGAGCTTGCCCAAGTGTTCTGGTTGGAACTCGTCAATCTTGAGTTCAAAAGCCACCAGGCAGTTCAATCCCCGGTGAAAGAATAAGAGGTCAAGCGCAAAATCACGTCCACCCACCTAAAGGCGAAACTGTTCGCCAACAAAGGTAAAATCGGCGCCAAGTTCTAACAAAAAGTTGCGCAGATTCGCCACCAACGCTTCCTGCAAATCGCGTTCGGAATGAACCGCAGGTAGATCAAGAAATTCAAGCAGGTAGGTGTCCTTAAACACCGTTGTGGCGTTGGGATATAATTGTGTCACCAGCGG
This sequence comes from Caldilineaceae bacterium, assembly GCA_026645575.1. The sequence continues at coordinate 84,072 of JAPKMW010000029.1, read as the reverse complement.
TGACACAATTGGCGGCGCTAAAATGGTGCGTTCAAAAAGCGCGCCAGCAAGTTGCCGTTCTAACTCGCGCTTTCCCCATCGCTCACGCATGCAGAGGCGCAAATAGAACTCACGCTCTTCGGGACGTTTGCATCGGCTTAGAATAAGTAGATTGTGTGTCCAGGGCAATTGTCGCACCAGTGGTGCGACTTTTTCATCATGTCGATAGGTCTCAAAGAATTGACGCATACGAAACAGATTCCGCCGGGTGAACCCCTTGATGTCAGGATGCTCCCGGTTGATATATTCTGCCAGTTGATCTACGACACTGTCACCCCAAGCGGCTGTTTCCATTTTGCGGCTAATGTATTCGCCAATCCGCCAATATAGATCGATCAAGGTAGTATTGATGGTTTGGTATGCTTGTTGGCGCGCTTGTTGAATCATGTCGATCACTTCGACAAAGGAAGGTTCCAACAGCGGTTGGGCTACAACCGCTTCGAGTGTTGTCTCTTGTTTGTCTGTAGTGCTCTTCTTTTGCCGTTTCGCCATGAGTCACTTCCTCCATACGCAACAAATTGAATTTATTCTATCCCAATTTGAGGGCATTGGAAACTTCACCAACCTGCTTCTACCTATCCCTTTACAGCAATAAAGTTGGCGAAGCTGCGCAACAAATCGTATAATCCAATCCTATCTTTTCAATAACGGATAGAAATGAGTAGAGTATGACCACCCAATCACCCTTTAACAGCATTACACCCCTGCTCGCCAGCCTTCACCGTGAACCACTCACCATCCGCGATGTCAAACTCACTCGCCTGACCTATCAGCCTGCTGACGGTTCTTACGTCCATGAGTGCGGCCCGGTGGTGTTGACCAAGTATGATGTGGCGATTGTCGAAGTGTTCACCGACCAGGGGCTAGTCGGCATTGGGCCGGGCAATGTCAATGATCCCAATGACTATCGCCACCTGATCGGCCAGAACCCGTTTGACCTCATCGCAACGGGGCTACCGGCAGGGATCGATGTCGCCTGCTGGGATCTCATCGGCAAGGCGACGGGCAAGCCGGTCTATCAACTGTTGGCGACGGACAACGAGCCGAATCCACGGGTCAAGGTCTATGCCAGCGGTGGCGTCCTCTGGACCTATTATGACAAGGGCGACGGCAAGCCTTATGGCGCCGACGCGTTGATCGAAGAGGCGCTGCGCTACAAAGCGATGGGCTTTGACACCTTCAAGTGGCGGCCCGGCACCGACTGGGAAGAGGCCGCCATCACGCCAACCAAACTGGGTGACATCTGCCGCCAGTTACGGGAGGCGGTCGGCCCCGATTTTGGGTTGGGGTTGGAGAAGAAGGGCTACGACTCGTGGACCTTTGCCGAGTGTCTGGAAATCGCGCCGATCATTAATGATCTGAACTTCCTCTTCTTTGAGCAGCCGATGGGCGATGAAGGGCCGGCGCAATTTGCCGACTATCGAGCGCTCAAAGAGCGGATGCCCAGGGTGATGCTTTGGGGTGGTGAACGCTTCCGCAGCTTTGCCGAAGCGCAGCCTTGGCTGGAAGAACGCATCTACGACGCCGTGCAATCGGACAGCTTTATCATTGGGATCACGGAGAATTGGCAGATTGGGCGGTTGGCGGCGCAGCATGGCGTGAAGCTGGTGACGCACAACTGGAGTTCCAGCCTTGGGACGATGTGCAACCTGCATACGGTCGCCGGTGTGCCGAGCGGTCACATGTGCGAATTCTTCCTCTACCCGAATCCCTTTCGGGAAGCGCTCTTTACGGAGCCGTATCGACCGGTAAACGGCTATATCACCCTCAGCGACAAACCGGGCTTCGGTATGGAACTGGCGCCCGACCTGGCAAAACAATTCCCCTATATCCCCGGCCCCTACGTCTTTGCCAATCCGCGCTTTCCCCATGCCTGGGCACGGGCGCAGGCGCGCGAGAAGGCCGTCAGCGCTAAATATCAATAATCAGTAGTTAACATTCAGAATAAGCAAAGAGTTGTGGTAAACTGGATGCTATGATCCTAAGATACCAATATTCTCTTGCCAACTTGATGGGAATCCTGATTTTCATCAAATTGGGGCTTGACAAACGTGAGAGAATTCTCTGGAACGGGTGAGGCTAGGAGCGGGCTGAGTAGTTAGGCGTTTTCAAAAAGTAAAATATCCCTCGGTAGACGCCTACCGGATACTTATTTCTTTGAGAGTACCTTACTGTTACGGGCCGATAAGGATTTATAAAGTACATGGCGACGGCTAATCAGATCAATCTTTCAACTTCTTCCGCCAACACCGCGGAAAAACGGCTGATGTTTGGCAAACAGGATAGCCCGTTGGCCCGGTTGGCCCGGTCGATCCCAGCCCGCCGCTGGCAGCCACTGCTGTTGATGGCCGATATTCTGCTGATTCTACTGGCCTTTGCCGGCGCCTATGCCATGCGCTATCTCTGGCAATTAGGGCGCACGGTTGACCCAGCCAATCAGGTCGGCATTCAAGCCTATTTGGGTTTTGCCACTTTGTTGGTCGTTGTCTGCCTGCTCTCCTTTCGCTTCTCGCGGGTTTACCCTTATAAGGCGGGGCGCAGTGTCATCGAAGAGACCTATATGATCGGCACGGCGACAACGCTGGCGGTTGTTGTCCTAAGCGGCATCAACCTGGTCTATGAACCACTCTCCTATAGTCGTTTGCTTTATCTTTACACAGCTATTCTCATTACGCTCTTTCTCGGTCTGAGCCGCCTGTTGATTATTGCGGGTCGTCTACATTTGCGTCACTACGGGATTGGCGTCAAGCGCGTGCTATTGGTCGGCGTCGGCGATGTAGGACGTATGGTCATGCGCACGGTGATGGCACGCCCGGAACTGGGCTATCAGGTGGTTGGCTTCCTCGATGACAATGTGACCAAAGGGCAAACCGATATCGGTCCATTTAAAGCACTGGGGCCGTTGGAAAATTGTCACGAGGTTCTAACCCAGCACGCCATTGACGAGATGATCATCTGTTTGCCCTGGCAAAGCCATCGGATGGTGCAACATCTGCTGCACGTGTGTGAACAGCGGCAAATTCGCGCGCAAATTGTGCCGGATTTCTTCCAGTTGACCAAAAACCAGTTGCAGGTTGAAGAACTGGATGGCATTCCGCTGCTCAGTTCGCGCAATCTTTCAATTCAAGGGTGGAATCTGGTCTTGAAACGGGCCACCGATCTAGCGTTGACCGCACTGCTGGGGCTGGTCGCCTTGCCATTGGCGGTGTTGATTGCCCTGACGATCCGGCTCGATTCAGCCGGGCCGGTGATCTACCAACAAACCCGCATCGGTAGAAATGGCAAACCCTTCACCTGTTACAAATTCCGTTCGATGGTGATAGGCGCTGATGCGCAACAGGATCGGGTGGCAAAGCTGAATGAGGCTACTGGCCCACTCTTTAAGGTGCGTAACGACCCGCGCATCACACGAGTTGGGCAATGGCTGCGTCGCTATAGCCTGGATGAATTGCCCCAATTCTACAATGTATTGCGTGGTGAGATGAGCTTGATCGGCCCACGGCCCAATCTGCCCCATGAGGTAGAACAATATCAGGAATGGCATAAAAAGCGCTTGGGTGTCAGTCCGGGGATTACGGGGCTGTGGCAGGTGAGCGGGCGAAGTGATCTCACCTTTGATGAGATGGTTTTGCTTGACATTTACTATGTGGAAAACTGGACGTTGGCGCTTGATCTCCACATTTTGTTACGCTCACTCCCGGCAGTGATCAAAGGACGCGGCGCCTATTAGCACAGTCCGCAATCCAGAGTCCGCACTCCAGAGCCAAGACGCTGGACTGCGGACTCTGGACTGCGGACTCTGGACTACGGACTTGAGACCTTCATGCGGCCACAACGAATCCTCATCTTAATGAGTAACACCGGTGGCGGTCATCGCGCCAGTGCGGAAGCATTAAAAGCCGGCTTTACCCAGTTGTATGGCGAACGTTTTCAGGTGGAGATTATCGATCTATTGATTGATCACCTGCCGCAGCCACTCAACCTGCTCCCGAACACCTACTCTTTTCTGGTCAATGAAGCAGCCTGGTTCTGGAAATTGCTCTGGAAGACCGGCAATCACCCCGTCACCATCCGTCGCCTCTCCACCGTTGTTGCCCATTTAGGGCGGGAATCGGTGGCGCGCACCTTTGTCGCTTATCAGCCTGACCTGATTGTCTCCGTCCATCCGCTTGTGCAAGAGTTTACCCTTTATGCCCTGCGGCGAATGAAGCGGCGGGTTCCCTTTGTCACGGTTGTCACCGATCTAGCGACGGCGCACCCGCTTTGGTTTAATCCTTTGGTTGATGCCTGTTATGTTGCCAGCAAGGAAGCCTACTCGCTCGCTCGGCGGGTGGGGTTGCGCCCCAAGCAACTATACCTCTATGGCTTGCCAGTGCGGCCAGCCTTTGCCCAGCCGCCGCAAAGTGGCGCAGCATTACGTCAGCGCCTGGGGTTACAAGCCGACCTGCCGGCAGTTTTGTTGATTAGTGGGGGCGAAGGCGTTGGCCCGGTTGAAGCCATTGCTCGTCAACTCGATGAAACCCTCGCCAAGTCAGGGCAGGCAGTGGGCCAAATGGTGGTTGTTTGTGGGAGGAACGCCCGCCTGCGACAAAAATTAGCCAATCACCATTGGCGCATTCCTACTTTGGTGCATGGCTTTATCGAGAACATGCCGGAGTGGATGGCCGCCTGTAACTGTATTGTCACCAAAGCCGGCCCCGGAACCATTGCCGAAGCGTTGATCAGTGGGCTGCCCATCATCTTAAGTGGCTTTATTCCAGGTCAGGAAGAGGGCAACATTCCCTACGTATTACAAAATCAGGTGGGGAGCTACGGTCACTCACCGCAGGAAATTGCGAATACAGTGCGCTATTGGTTTACCGACGGCTGTGATCAGTTGGCGCAGATGACTGCGCGCGCGCGGGCGTTGGGGAAACCCCAGGCGACCTTTCAGATTGTCGAATCGATTGCACAACTACTAGAACTGCAAACACCCCTTGGTCAGGCACACCTCAACCTGATTGGCGCCACCAGTCAAGCTCCGGCCTGATGAAAGCTAAAAATTACGTCGCTTTTTCACTTTCATCAAGCTGGGAGCTTTACCCTGTTCGCCATTGGATTGTGCCATTGTCACTTTGCGCGTGCTGATTGGGGCTGTTCGGCTTGGCTGACGGAAGAGCGCCTGTCGCCAGGTGCCCTTCCGCTTTAGCGCAAAGTCTCCATGTTGTGCCGTTGGGGCAGGCAATAACCCTGACCGCGCACGGTGACAACGTAGCGGGGATTATCCGGATCCGGCTCGATCTTGCTGCGTAGCCGGCGCACATGCACCCACAACGATTCGACCGTCCCTTTGCGCACCGGGTCCCAAGCTTTGGCCAGGAGGAAGCCCGGCGAAAGGACACGCCCGCGGTTGTTGTACAGAATGTGCATCAGGCGATTCTCGGTCGGGGTCAACATGATCTGATCATTGTCCACCACAGCGTATTGCTGGGCGAAATTGATGCGCAGATGATCATCGATGACCAATTCGGGGTCGACCACCTGATCTGATGCTACGCGCAACAGTACGCGACGGACACGTGCCAGTAATTCAGAGAAAGCAAAGGGCTTGGTGATGTAATCTTCGGCATAGCGGTTCAACCCTTCCACTTTGGTGTTGGTATCGGATAGGGCCGAGAGGAAGATGATCGGAATATCACCCATGCGGCGCAATTCAGCCGCCACGGCAAACCCATCCATGCCGGGCATCATGATGTCTAGGATCACTAGATGGGGCAAACCTTCTTGCTGAACGATCTCCAACGCTTCCGTGCCGCTGCCGGCGGCGTAGACAGTGTACCCTTCGCGTTGCAGGCGCAAGTTGAGCATCAGCCGCGTATCGGCTGCGTCATCCACCACCAAAATACGCTTGGGGTCATTCACGGCAGTTACAGCTTGTTGTTCACTCATTACACACTTCCTTTTTGTTAGATTGACTTTTAACTAAGTTGCGCCGTCAACTGGTGACCTTATGTTTGGCAGCTCTCAGACCAGCGTTATTGACCGGTAAGCGATGGCCGCCAGTTAACGTCAACTTGGGAAAAGTAGATGTCCAGGCTCAGGATGTACTGGCGTTATGGTAAGTTACCCAACTAATCGCAAGGTGCAGCATCTACGATTACCACTTCATTCACACAAATTTATCTGTTCTGTTAATTTTCCTATGGTTACGCTTTGTGGTGCAGAATTAACGTCACAGGATTAGATGTCTATGTTAGATGTATGGCAAATTGCATTATTTACATAGACGTTACATTACACTGGATAGCAACGATTTTTCTTATCAATTACATTACAGTTGCCGCTTAAACCATCCATTTTGTAATGAGTCATTTGGTAAACCGGTAAGAGCGCCAATATTTCTCCAGCAACATCTTGTCTTTGTGATGAACGTCACGACTAAGCTCTAAGCCAGTTCATGAACTGGCTTGCTACCTGTAAACGGAAATAAGTAGCCTAATTAATAAATTGAAGTACCTACTCAGCCCACTCCTAGCCACACCCCCGAAGGGGTGTGGCTAGGAACTGAGCAATTACGAATTGAAATTAATTCAGAATATCAAGATAATTATACTACAATAATTGTTGCATAAACTGTGTTATGCCATACTTTTTAAAGGTTGTTATCGACTGACTAAAAAAGCGCTAAATTTGCTTACTAGTGCAAGCGTTAGACGCTCGTTTACAGTTTTGTTCAGATTATATCAGACATAGGTATGAATTTGTGTTACAATTCGTTACAAAATGGCTAGTAATGTGCGTAAGGAGTTAACGAAATGACAACAGAGCTTACCAAAACGTTAAAAAGGGCGACATATATCGGCGCAATTGTCCTTGCCTTTTTGATTGGCAATGTCACCGGCTGGTTTGTGCGCCCGGCCATTGCCGCCGACACCCCCCCGGAGTTTGCCGTCTTTTGGGAAGCCTGGGATGTTGTTCTCAACAATTTTGTTGATCAAGATAAAATTGACTTTCGCCGGATGACCTACGGCGCCATCCAAGGCATGTTAGATACGTTGGGGGACAGCAACCACACGGTCTTCTTTGACCCAGAGACAGCCCGCCTGCAAGCAAACGCTCTAGAAGGTTCTTTCGAGGGGATCGGCGCCCATGTCGCCATGGAAAATGACCAATTCACCATTATCGCCCCCATTCGCGGTTCGCCGGCGGAAGCTGCCGGCCTACTACCTGGTGATGTCATTGTGGCGGTCGATGGCGTGCCCACAACCGGGTTGCCGGAGTGGGATGTCATCAGCCGCGTCCGTGGCCCTGCCGGCACCGCGGTCATCCTAACCATTCTCCACGCCGATGCGGAAGAACCAGTCGAGGTTACGGTGCAACGCGCCCGCATTGAACTCGAGAGTGTTGCCTGGAGCCGCATTCCTGCCACCAACCTGGCCTATGTTCAAATTACCCAATTTGCCGGGGATACGAATTTTGAATTGATGCGTACCCTGGAAGCAATTCGTGATGAAGCGACAAAAGGTGCGGCAATCCAGGGCATCTTGCTCGATCTACGTAATAATCCGGGAGGCTACCTGCATGAAGCCGTTCGGGTTGGCGGTCAGTTTCTGCCCAATGGACAAATCGTATTACACGAACGGAGTGCCCAAGGCGCAATCCAAAGCCATAAAGTCTTTGGCAATGGTCTGGCGCGTGACCTGCCCATGATCGCCCTCATCAATCAAGGCACCGCCAGCGCTGGCGAAATACTGGCCGGCGCCTTGCAGGAAAACGGGCGGAGCAAATTGCTCGGCGCAACCACCTTGGGGACAGGCACCATTCTCCACCCCTTTACCCTAAGTGACGGCTCTGTCATTCGGTTAGGGGTTACCAATTGGTTGACCCCCAAGCAAAATTTGATCAAGAACGAAGGCATCAAACCAGACATCAAGGTGAGCCAAAAGGCGTCAGTTCCCCTAGTTGATGCAACGACACTACAAGATCTACCCCCAGACCAACCAGTCAATAGCGAAGATACGCAATTTAATGCCGCGTTACTCTGGTTGCGCTTGGCTACACTGGGACGATGATACCGTGATTCGTGTTGCGTGAACCGTGGCCTGAGCTTGTCGAAGGCCACGGTTCACGCAACACGAATCACGTTTCTTCCTGATATAACCCATGTTTCCGAATATACGCCTCCACCAACCGCGGCACCTGATGACAGATGGGGGCGCCGCGCCGGATGCGCTCTTGCAACATATGGCTGGCGATCTCTAGCTCCGGCATGTCAAGCAGCACCACCCGTTCACGCAGGCCAGGCAACGCGGCTTCCAGTTGAGGCCAATCTAATTCAATATCATGGCGAGTCAACACCACCAGCGTACACTGCTGGATCAACCAGTGCGGATCACGCCAACGGGGTAGATCGCGCAAGCTATCCATGCCCATGAGAAAATACAACTCAGCATTTGGGCCGGCCTGCCGGCGTAACAACTGCACCGTATCATTGGTATAGTGCGGCCCTGGTCGATCCACATCAATGCGACTAAGCCATAATCCCGGCATATCAGCAATAGCCAACTCAACCATCTGCAAACGGTGGGTTACCGGCGTCAACCGGCGCCCTTGTTTGTGCGGCGGATCACCAACCGGCGCTAGATAGACCCGATCCAATCCCAAATGAAAACGCGCCTCTTCGGCCAGGATCAAGTGGCCGATGTGAATCGGATCAAAGGTGCCGCCAAAGAGGCCAATGCGTTGAACGCTCACAAATCATTACTCGCTAAACGCATTCTCAAAACCCCAGACCAATTCGACATCGCCGATGCGCACCGTGTCACCATCCTGGATGCCGGCGTCGCGCAGGGCGTCGGCAATGCCCATTGCGCGTAGGATCCGTTGGAAGCGCATTCCGGCTTCATAATAATCCCATTTGGTCATTTGGGCCGTTCGTTCAATGGCTTTGCCCTCCACCCACCAGGCATGGTCAGCCACTTTATAAACAGCAAAGGCTTTCTCGTCTTCTTCTGGCGTGATTTCAGGTAAGCTTTCCGCTTCCGGCTCTTCCACTGTTGGGAGATCTGCCAACATCGCCTGGACGCGATAGAGCAACTGATCGACATTTTCCCGTGTCACCGCACTGACTGCCATCACCGGCTGCCCCCGCTTTGTCATGGCTTCCTCAAGCGCCGGCCACAATTCCTGGGCCACCGGCAAATCAAGTTTGTTTAGCACCACCAGTTGCGGCTTCTCGCGCAGGCCAGGGTTGAAGAGATCCAACTCTTGATTGAGTACCTCAAAATCACCCAACGGGTCCGGGCTATCGCCACCAAGCAGGTGGATGAGGACGCGGGTGCGTTCAATGTGGCGCAGGAATTCCAATCCCAATCCCACTCCTTCATGCGCACCTTCGAGCAGACCGGGAATGTCGATGAACAAAATCTGCTGGTGATTGACCTCGGCCATGCCCAGGTTTGGCGTTACGGTGGTAAAGGGATAATCAGCAATTTTAGGCTTGGCCGCACTCAGAACACTGAGCAAGGTCGATTTGCCGGCGTTGGGTACGCCAATAATGCCGACATCCGCCACCAATTTCAACTCCAATGCCAGCCAGCGTTCCTCTCCCTTTTCGCCATTTTCCGCAACGCGCGGCGCCTTGTTCTGGGCCGACTTAAAGGCGGCGTTCCCACGGCCACCTCGTCCACCGCGCACGATCAATAGCTCCTGACCGGGGCGCGTCAAATCGGCCAAGCGCTCACCGTTCTCGGCATCGTAGACCAACGTCCCCGGCGGGACAAGCAATCGTAGATCCTCCCCCATGGCGCCAGTGCGATTGGCGCCGCTGCCATGACCGCCCCGTCCGGCCCGATGGTGAATGCCCGTCTGGAAGCTATGCAACGTATTGAGCGCCGGGTCTACCACAAGATAGACATGCCCCCCACGCCCGCCATTGCCGCCGTTGGGGCCGCCTCTTGGTACATATTTCTCCCGGCGGAAGGCTATCACCCCGTTGCCGCCGTCACCCGCTTTAACATAGATTTTCGCTTTATCAAAAAACATACCTTACATTGTAAGGGGTATAACGCAAAAGAGCAAAAAAAACATGTATCACTTGACAACAATGGCTAGTAAGGGCGTGTCCATACCTGTCATCCGTTCTGCTGACTTGAGGTTAGAGCAATTTGCTTTGCAGCATCAGCCCAAGCTTTAAAGTCCCTTGCAACCCACAGTGCAACCCACAGTGCAACCCACAGTGCAACCCACAGTGCAAGACACGTTACCTGTTTGCTTGATTTATAAGTAAGGCATACACATCGCTCGCTCGTCCCACTTGACAACATCCAGCAATCAAGGTACGCTCCATACTACGCAATGCAACGTGATTATGCAGGAATCAACTTATGCAGCAACCGCGCTTTTCGCCATTTTCTGGTCGCAAGTTCATTGGGTTTATTAGCGCTCTATCTCTGCTGTTCGCTAGTCTCTTCTTTCTGCTTTGGCAATCGCCGCAACACCGCGCTTTGGCCCAAAATGATACCCCCACCCACACCGTCCAAGCCGGCGAAACTCTAAGCCGCATTGCCCAACGCTACGGCGTGACCCTGGCCGACTTGATGGAACTTAACGGCATCACTGATGCCGACGCCATTGTCATCGGTCAAGAGTTGTTGCTACCGACTTCTGCTGCCGAACAGCCGACCACCACCCCTTTGCCGGTGCATACGGTGGGCGCCGGGGAAACCTTGAGCGAAATTGCCCAACAATACAAAGTTTCCATCACCCGGCTGATGCTCTTCAATGGTTTGCGCGATGCCAATGCCGTCTATGAAGGACAACGCCTACGCATTCCGCCGCCGGAGGAAGACGCGGAAGCCGCCACGCCTGAGCCGACTGCCGTTACCACGACCGCCGAACGACCCACAGTGACAGCAACCACGGCGCCAACGCCGGCAGTAACGACAGAGGAAGAAAGTGCTGTTGCGCCAACCGCGGCGCCTGACGAACCGGTTGATGCGGCGCGCCTGACGACCTCACTAAACCGCGTCTACACCGTCCGTTCCGGCGACACGCTGGCGCGCATCGCCTTGCGTAATGGGGTTGACTTCGATACCTTGCGCCAGTTAAATGGCATTGCCCCGGAAAACATTGGCAATCTGGCGGCGGGCCAAACGCTCATCTTGCCGGCCACCGGCGCCGATCTCCAAGTGCGTACCCAGGAGCGCGAGTATATCGTCAAGCCAGGGGATAGTCTGGGGTCGATTGCCGCGCAATTTGATTTGACCATGGCCGATCTGCTGGCGGCCAACTGGATCACCAACCCCGACAACATTACGGTCGGGCAGCGGCTGGCGATCCCAGGCAAAGTGCAGGGTGAAACGCGGGCGACGCAGGTTGGCCCTTTGCGCCGCGGCTACTACTTTTATGTAGTGCAACCTGGCGACACGGTCTCGACCCTGGCGAACGCGCTCGACACCACCAAACTAGCAATCCTTGAATACAATGGTTTGCCCAACGAGGAGACAGTCTATGCCGGGCTAGAGATCCGTGTCCCCTATGGCCCCCCTGCCCCCCCGGTGCAACAGCCGCCGACGCCAGCCTCCGGTCACAATTTCCAGGTGAGTTTGAGCCGGCAACAATGTTGGCTCTTCCAGGGGGATCGCGTCCGCTATTCCTGGACCTGTAGCACCGGCTATGGTGAATGGATCACGCGCGTCGGCTCCTTTGCGGTGCAGAGCAAGATCGAAAATGCCAAGAGCAGCGCCTATCGACTCGATATGCCCTACTGGCTAGGCATTTACAATGTTGGTGAATATGAAAATGGCATTCATGGGCTACCCGTCGAATGGGACACCGGCCAAAAGATTTGGGAGCGGCTCATTGGTGAGCCGGCCACCTTCGGCTGCGCTATGCTCGATGATCGCGATGCCGCCATTCTCTTTGCAATGGCCTACATCGGGATGCCGGTGCATATTATTCATTAAATCATCGCCAAGAAATACCTTCTGCTAACGAATAACGAATAACGAATGATGAATGACCAGCACCTGCCGGCCGGCAAATTACCTGCTTCGCTGCTCACCCGCCTATTAGGCGACTTACCAACCCACCACCCCCACCTGTTGCTTGGCCCAGCGGTGGGCGAAGATGCCGCCGTCATTACTTGGGGAAGCGATGACAATCAACTGCTCGTTGCCAAGAGCGACCCCATCACCTTTGCCACCGATGAGATCGGCTACTATGCCGTTAATGTTTGCGCCAATGACCTAGCGGTCACTGGCGCCCGTCCGCTCTTTTACCTGCCGACGATTTTGTTGCCGGCAGGGCAGACCGATGTGGCGCTGGTGGAACAGATCTTTCAACAAATTGGAGCAGCCTGTCGCCGGTTGGGCATTACCGTGGCCGGTGGTCATAGCGAGATCACGCCCACCGTTACCCAACCGGTGGTGGCCGGAACAATGTTGGGCGCTGTCCAGCGAACACACGTTGTCACCAGTCGTGGCGCCCAAATGGGCGATGTGGTTCTAATGGCCGGTCAGGCGCCGGTGGAGGGGGCGAGCATCATTGCCCGTGAGATGGGGCCACGCTTGCGTGAACAGGGCTGGACGTTAGCGGAACTGGAAGAAGCGGCCAACTACCTCTACACGCCGGGGATTAGTGTCTTGCAACCGGCGTTGCTGGCTGCCGAAGCGGGCTTGGTCACGGCCATGCACGACCCGACCGAAGGGGGGGTCGCCACCGGCTTGCTGGAGTTGGCGGTAGCGGCAGACGTGGGGCTGGTGGTTGAACTGGCTGCGCTGCCGTTTTCCGATCTGGCGGTGCGTCTTTGCACCGCTTTTGGCCTCGACCCGCTGGGGGTAATCGCCTCTGGTGCGCTCCTTGCCACGGCGCCGGCTGCCAACGTGGATCGGTTACAACAACTATGGCTGGCGCACGGTTGGCCCTCGGCGCAAGTGGGGCGAGTGGTTGCCAAAAGTGCAGGCATCACCGCCTACCGCCAGGGCGAGCCAAGGCCGTTGCCACACTTTACCACGGATGAAATTACAAAACTTTGGCCGTGATCTTAATCCGCTCGTAGCCGGTTCGTGACCGGCGCCCCCCATCGCCGGTCACGAACCGGCTACGAGCGGATCAAAGAGTATCAAAAAATTGATGGAGTGATTATGGCTCAATTGCGATCCCCGGTTGCTGTCATTGGTGGCGGCGTCATTGGCTTGACAAGCGCCACCCGTCTGTTGGAAGCTGGTTTTCCCGTCACCGTCTTTGCCCGCGCCCTGTCGCCGAACACCACCTCCGACATTGCCGCCGCCTTTTGGTCACCCTCGGCCACGGCGGATCAGGCCAAGGCGCGCCAGTGGGCCATGAACAGTTTAGCCACCTTTCAACAATTGGCAGACAACCCGGAATGTGGCATCTTGTTGACTGAACTTTACAGCCTGGCCGACACGCCGACCGATATGGCTTATATGGCAAGCGGCGGCGCTATGCGCGAAGTGCCGCTCGGCGTCTTTCCAGCGCCTTGGTCGGGTTGGTGCGCCCCGGCGCCACGCATTGATGTGCCGATCTACATGCCGTGGCTGTTGGCCCATGTGCAGCGCCTGGGTGGCGAGGTAAAGATGCAGATCCTGGAAAGCTGGCAAGAGATCGATCGCGCTTATCCCATCATTGTCAACTGTACGGGGTTGGGCGCCCAAGCCTTGACCGGCGATGCCATGTTCCCCATCCGCGGCCAGGTAATGAGCGTGCGCAAACCGGAAGGGTTGTCGCCGGCCATCATCTACGCGAATGATCCTCAGACCACTACCTACATCATCCCGCGCAGTCGCGACTGTCTGCTCGGCGGCACCTATCAATATGGCAACAGCGATCTGGAAGTGGACTCGACCATTGCCGAACAGATTCTGGCGCGCTGCGCCGTCTTTAATCCGGCCTTTGCCAACCCGGAGATCCTGCAACACAAAGTAGGGTTGCGCCCTGGTCGCCACTTTGTGCGGCTGGAACAGGAGCGCTTACCCTCCGGACAGACTGTCATTCACAATTACGGTCATGGCTCAGTTGGGCATACACTCTCGTGGGGCTGTGCGACTGAAGTGGCAACGCTGGCAAAGGTGATCGCGGCAGAGTAAGCTTCCGTCCCATCGCTTTACTTCTCGTAGGGGCGCACCCTTGTGGTCGCTCGCGCTTGCCGGGGAACCGGGGCGACCGCAAGGGTGCGCCCCTACTGTTATTGGAAACTACCGGAACATGCAAAAAACGTCCACGGGTTCGACGAATCAGATTGAAGCGGGACAACTGCCGCTGCTCTTGTTGGTGCTGCTCTTTGACAGTATGCACTTTATCTTTGCGCGCCTCTTGTTGCCCTATGTTAGCCCCGATGTCTCGGCCATGTATGTGATCGGCGTGGCGACGGTGCAGGTGGGGATCTATGGCTGGGTGACGGGGCAACTGCGGCTGGCCGCGCTGCGCGACCACTGGCGCTTCTTTCTCACGATCGGCATTCTCATCGGCATCAGCACCCATCTTGGCTTTGTCGCGGTCGGCTATATCGACGCCGGCACCGCCGCCATGCTTAACAAGATTTCGACGGTCTTTAGCGTCGCCTTTGGTCTTTTCTGGCTACGGGAACGCTTTACCGCCATCCAACTTTTGGGGACAGCAATTGCCATTATCGGCAGCTTTATTATCGCCTATCAGCCGGACACGCAGTTACAATGGGGCGCTTTGTTGATCATTGTCGGCGCCTTTTGTTACTCGCTCCACTTTGCTGTGGTTAAGCGACATGGCGACCAAATTGACTTTCTCAACTTCTTCTTCTACCGTGTCTTGAGCACAACCGTGGTACTCTTTCTTTCCGCCGCGGGGCGACAAGTGTTGGCCTGGCCTTCGCTGCAAGGGTGGCTGGTAATTCTGTTGGCGGGAACGTTGGATGTGACGATCAGCCGCATTCTCTACTATTTGGCCTTGCGCCGGTTGGATATGAGCTTGCTTTCGGTGATCACTACGCTCAGTCCGGTGGCGGCGATCTTGTGGGCGGTGTTGCTCTTTGGCACCCAGCCAACGGGACAACAGTTGCTCGGCGGACTGGCGATCCTCGTGGGCGTGCTGGTGGTGACAGGGTTGAAGGGACGAAAATAACGGCTATAGAATGCGGATTGAGCGGATTAAGCAGATCGTTGTAAAAATCCGCCACGATCCGCCTGATCCGCTCAATTTGCGTTCTATCCCATTATGCAGCCAGTTGCAAATTCTCCGGCATATTCTCCAGGCGGGTGAGCCAGTAGTGGACATCGAAGTTGTTGTCGCCCGTCAGGAAGCGCCACATCTTGACACGATTGACAACCTCTAGGCGACCGGAGGCGTCCTCGAACCAGGGTTCTTGCTTGCCCAGAATGGTCTGAATATCCTCAACCGCATTGGTCTCACGGGTGAAGATGGGCTTGTGCTTGCCCTGATCCACCGGCAGATCATCGGTGTTCCAGAGGCGCATCTGGCGCACGCGCGGGTTCAGGCGGATCTTATACATATAACGCTTCTGGTTGGTCTTGTTCTGGCGACCACAGTGCCAGATGCCATGATGGAGCGCCAACACTGATCCGGCTTTGCAGACCATCGGGATCTGCCCCAGGAAATTTTGGTAGCGGGCAATATCCATCTCATTGATACGACGGTATTGACTGCCCGGCACCAACAACGTACCGCCCATCTCCAGCGGGACATCATGGGGGAAGTACATCAGTTGCACATCAAAATGCATCCGCGTATCGATGATCGAGTCGCCGTGCATCCCCTGCGCCTGTCCTTCGTTGGCCTGGCGCACATGGATGGCATGATGGTCAAAGAGTGGGTCGGGGCCGACCAGACTCTGGATAATGCCCTGGATCTCCGGCATGCGGATCATGCGGCCCAACGCCGACGGCTCCGGGTAGCATTGAGAGAGGGGCGTGCCGGCGGGGGCGGCTTTGATCGTGCCGGCATCGATCTCGGCCATGACGGCGTCGTTGATCGATTGGGGCACCAGTTCATCAAAGCGCAAAAAGCCACGCGCCACAAAACTCGCCATCTGCTTGGATGTTAACAGATGCTTCTTATCAATCTGATCAGCCATTGATCTCCTCCAGTTGTTCAAAGATAAACTCATACATTTGAAATGAGGTTGTATACTCCATGTTGGGGTAGGGTGGGAACAATTGGGGAAACTGAATCACCCGCCAGCCGTCGCGCAGCGCATCCATCCCTGTACGATAGGGCGGAATGTCGCTGTCGCCGGTGGTGTGATGTTCCTTACCGGTGCCGTCATAAAGCGACCAACCCTTTACGGGGCTATCCAACGCCGAGTTGGCGAGATAAAGCACCAACACCTTTTGGCGTACCTTTGCCATTCAAGTAGCTCCTGTCCTTGTAACTGTGCATAAAGTAACTATGCATAAAATGCATAAGGTTGAGACCACACTATTGTAAACCAAATTGGTGAAGTTGCCAACGTGTTGAATCAAAGCTTCAACAATTCCCACAGCGCGATCATCGCCTTGCTCCGGTCATTGATGCCAATCTTGCTGTAGGTGTTACTGGTGTAATTCTTGACTGTCCCCAGTGACAAAAAGGTCTTCTCTGCAATTTCTCTGGCGTTGGACCCAAGACCATGATCTGTGCGATCTCTACTTCCTGCGTTGACAGATCGACTGCGTTGGAGAGCGCGGCTTGCTCCGCCACCGCCACCTTGCCCGCACGAATACGGCCATAAGCCATCGCCCCGGTGATAAGCCAGAGCAACCCCAAGCTGGCGAAGTCAATTTGCGTCATGGCGCTACCATAGCCAAAGGTGGACATATAAAGGCCCGCTCTGCCGCCAACGAGGTTGCTTACCAGATAGACGCACCCTAGCCAACGATGAAGCGCCGGCCGTCGAGTCCGCAGCCCCGGCAAAAAGAGGAATGGCCCCAAGGTCAGTGCCACCATACTCCCGACCACATGAATGATAACGGCAGTGCTTACGAGTAGTATCGTCACATGATAAGTGACGCCCGTCATACACATTGACGAGAATGTATTGCCAATCTAACAGGCGCCGGCGCCGATGCTTTGGGGATGAGAGCAAGCGCATCGAAAACGCTTTTGACGTTTGCTGTTATTTGCTGTACACTTATAAGGTATAATTCTCGTACTCAACCAACCAAGGTAGGCGGTATGCCAACGGTTGTGTCAATCGTCAGGTGGTCTCCAAGCCAATCTGTGCGTTACACAAGTGCTGTGCAACTGCCCCAATATAGGAGGTGTAGCCTTGCAAGCCTTTAGTTATGTCGCTGCCCAAAGTGTCGATGAAGTTATCAAACTGTTGGCTGAAAAAGGGGACATGGCCCGTGTCATGAGCGGAGGGACGGATCTCTTGGTCGCCCTGCGCGAAGGGCGGCGCAAAGCCGACGTGGTGATCGATGTCAAGCGCTTGCCGGAAACTGCGGCCATGAGCTATGGCGCCCAAGGGTTGACGCTCGGTTCGGCGGTCCCGTGCCATCGCATGTATGATGACAAAGCGTTGAGCAAAGCCTATCCGGGTCTGATCGATTCTGCCAGCCTCATCGGCGGCGTGCAAATTCAGGGACGCGCCAGCATGGGCGGCAACCTGTGCAACGCCTCACCGGCTGCGGATTCGATTCCTGCGCTCATCGTCCATTCGGCCATCTGCAACATTGCCGGCCCCAATGGTCGCCGCCAGTTAGCGGTCGAAGATTTCTGTGTCGCTCCTGGTCGCAATGCACTGCAAGCGGGCGAATTTCTCGTTTCGCTCCAGATCCCGGCGCCCAAGCCCGGTTTTGGCGCCGCTTATTTGCGCTTTATTCCCCGCAATGAAATGGATATTGCCGTGGTCGGCGCCGGCGCTTCCGTCCAATTGGATGAGAGCCGCACCAACATTATCAGCGCCCGCATTGCGCTCGGCGCTGTCGCACCGAAGCCGCTCTTGGTGGCCGCCGCTGGTGATTCACTGGCCGGCAAGCCGATCAGCGACGAAGCCATTGCCGAAGCCGCCCGTATTGCGCAGGCCGCCGCCACGCCGATCACCGATATGCGCGGCACGGCTGAATACCGCAAGCACCTATCAGCCGTCTTGACCCGCCGTGCGTTGCAAAAAGCTATCGAGCGCGCGAAAGCGAGCTAAACCCCTCCCTAATCCTCCCCTAGAAGGGAGGGAACCGTGTAGAGGATGACAGTTCCTCCCCTGGGCAGGGGAGGTTAGGTGGGGGTAGACTCTGTTGAGGGGTGGACCCCAGAATTTGACGAAAACCGGCGGCAGTCGCCATCGGCGAACGGGCTTGATCGATTTTGAGCAAGCGCGACAGCCCGCCTAAAGCGATTTGAATGGAGAAATAGCACAATGTCGAGCAAGGTGATTGTCGAAACGACCCTGAATGGGCAACCGCAAACCTTTTTGTGTGAACCGCGCCAGAGCTTGTTGGAAGTGCTGCGCGATACCTTGATGTTAACCGGCGCCAAGGAAGGTTGCAACAACGGCAACTGTGGCGCCTGCAATGTGATTATGGATGGTGTGCTGGTCAACTCCTGTCTGGTGTTGGCCGTCGAAGCCAACGGCGCCACCATCACCTCGGTGGAAGGGCTGGCGACCGGCGGTAAACTACACCCGCTGCAACAGAAGTTCCTGGAACATGCCGCGCTCCAATGCGGCATCTGCACCCCCGGCTTCCTGGTCTCGGCCAAGGCGCTGCTGGACAAAAACCCCGACCCCACCGAAGAAGAAGTGCGTCTATGGCTCTCCGGCAACCTCTGCCGCTGCACCGGCTACGACAAGATCATCCGCGCCGTCCTCGACGCCGCGGATAGCATCGAACTGGAATCTGTCGCTCGGTAAAGCGTAGACAGGTACACAGGGAACAATACCTGTCTACCTGTCTACCTGTCTACCTACTATGCAACACCAAGTCTGGATCCCATCACTCCATCGTGACCTAACCGACGGCGCCGAAGTTGTCACGGTTAACGGAGAAACCGTTGGCGAAGTGGTCGCCCAATTAGAGGCGCGCTTCCCCGGTATGGCCGCGCGCCTGTGTCAGGATGGGCGCATTCGCCCCTATATTGCCGTCTCCGTGGACAACGAAGTGACTCGTCGTGGCCTGCGCCAACGGCTCACCAAGCCCAGCGAAATTCATTTTATTCCGTCGTTGAGTGGCGGGTAAGATTTTATAGTTGATGTGTGGTCAAACGACAATAGAGGTCAAAGGTGGCGGCGGCTGTGCTTTGCCAGGAAAATTGTTGCGCCCGCGCCAGACCCAGACGTCGCAGTTCCTGGCGTAAAGGTGCATCGGTCATGATCTGATGTAAGCGGTCCACCAGTGCGGCCTCATCTTGGGCTGGAAAGGTGAGCGCACTGTTGCCTGCTACTTCTACCAGACTACCGGTGTCACTACAGATCACCGGCGCACCACAAGCCATCGCCTCCACCACCGGCAGGCCAAAGCCTTCAAAGAGGCTCGGATAGATAAACAGTTCGGCGGCGCGATACCAATCAGGCAATTCGGTCGCCGGGACAAAGCCGGGAAAGAGAACGACCTCGCGCAATTGTAACTGTGTCACCAGAGCGAAGATTTGTTCATAGAACCAGCCCTTGGCGCCGGCAATGACCAATTTAATCTCTCGATTCGCCACTGTTGTTTCGGCCCGCCACTGAGCAAAGGCACGAATCAGTAAGGGCAGATTTTTGCGCGGTTCTAAGGTGCCCAAGTAGAGAAAAAAACGGGTCGGCAAGCCACGTTCACGCCGAAAGGCTTCGATTGCCAGCGTCGAGGCTGGGACAAACTCGGTGCCGACGCCATTGTAGATCACGCTAATTTTGGCTTCATCAATTCCCCAAAATTGTTGTAAATCCGTGGCCGTTTGGCGGCTGACAGCAATGATATGGCGCGCCTTCCGTACACTGGCGCGACACCATTGGCTTAAGTACCACCGTTTGGCGACCGGAAACTTCTCCGGCATCCGCAAAAAGCTGAGATCGTGGACAGTGACAAGGGTCGGCACGGTTGTTGCGAG
Source organism: Caldilineaceae bacterium (assembly GCA_026645575.1). Next base: position 64,038 of record JAPKMW010000029.1, on the reverse strand, counting down.
GGGCAGGACATTGACGAGGCCATGAACGAGATCAACGCCTTGTTGGCGTAACGCCAAGGGAAAAACGCTCTGTTCCCAAAGAATGCGCACCCAAGGTTGATGGGGCGGTAGGTGCGTCTGCTGGAGACGGATCCCAGGCAACTGTAACGAAGGTGTGCTGACAAAAGCCGTAAATCGTGCGGCGCGCCGCATCACCTCCGGCGATGATGACGCTGTCGGCGCTACTGTGAGTGCACCTAATTGTTCTAACAAGCGTAAACAGTAGGTGCTGACGCCCGCGCCGCGATAGCTGTGGCTCGTATCAAGTAGTTGAGCGTTGAGCGCAATGTGCATGAGCGATGGCTACAGGTAATGGTGTGGCTGTTATTTGGCCCGCCAAGAGATGGCGACACACCAGTAGGATTCGTTGCATGGGCGGGATTATAGCGGTAAGCCAGACGATTGTAAAATAATAGGGGTGACAATTGCCATGAGTTTACGTCACCTTACATCTAGCGCTCTTCCTATTTGCGGTAAAGGCAATGTCGCCAAAATGGTGTCAACGCGACTCTGGACTATGCGACTCAGGACTATGCGACTCAGGACTACTGCTTCTCCAAAAGTCGTTCTTCGTAGATGCGGCGAATCGTGGCTTCGATTTCCGGCTCGCGCACGCTCAAGTCGCGAATGCGAAAACGGGCTGAAAGACGCCCGATCAGAGCAGAGGCTGTCACCTCCTGACGGTCAAATTGATACGTAATGCGCAAATCATGCTGAGCCACCACGTCAGCGCCGGCAATGGTAACATCGGCATAGCTTTCCGCCAGATCGACCACCAATTCCCGTTTCCCGCCAAAGCGCTCTTGCAAGGTCGCCAACTGTCCATCATAAAGCAGTTGGCCGTGGTCGATAATCATGACGCGCCGACATAACTTTTCCACATCAGCAAGATCATGAGTGGTCAGCAAAATCGTTGTGCCACGTACCTGGTTAATATGGGCAATAAACGCCCGCATACGCTCTTTTGCCACAACATCCAGACCGATGGTCGGCTCATCCAGAAAGAGTAAGACCGGATCATGTAACATGGCGGCGCAGAGATCGGCGCGCATCCGTTGCCCCAACGAAAGGGAACGCACTGGTGTCGCCAGAAAGGGATCCAGTTCCAACAGCTCCCGAAATTCTTGCAAATTCTGCCGAAAGCGGTCAGCGGGAAGGCGGTAGATAAATTGCAACAATTCCAGGGATTCGATCACCGGCAGATCCCACCAGAGGGTCGTGCGCTGTCCAAAGACGGCGCCGATCCGGGCTACATAGCGTTCGCGTTCCCGCCAAGGCACGAAACCGTTGACCAGCAAAGTTCCGCCCGAAGGCGTCAGCAAGCCGGTTAACATTTTGATGGTGGTCGATTTGCCGGCACCGTTGGGGCCGAGATAGCCGACCAACTCGCCGGCTTGGACGGTAAAGCTGATGCCGTCGACGGCGCGCACAGTGGTATAATCGCGCGTCGCCAGATTGCGCACGGCGCCCCACAACCCGCGTCGGTGTTTGCCGACCTGAAAGTGCTTTTGTAATTGTTCGACGATAATCACAAAATTATTTCCTGCTGCTCTTTCAATGTAATTTTTATGAACCCTTGGCGCTGGCAGCACAGCTTTCGCACTGGTTGCGTAACTCCTCAGCCTCAGGTGCGCGGCACTGGTCCAGCACTGCTAGGATGTAGGAGCTACTCCTGACCAGTGCCACGCACCTAAGCAGTTACCCGGTTGCTACAAACGGGTACGAACCAATTGATGCGAGCAGTTATCCATCAGCGCTACCGGCAAAATTAGGAGTGGTTGCGTTTGACTGTCGGCCGACTGCGCCACCAGCCGGACAGGGGAAACACCGAGATCAACGCCAAATTCACGGTAGGCCAGGTAGATCAACTGGCTACAGTAGAAGGCTTCATCGGTGACCGTGTTGAGAAAATTGGCATTATACGGCTTACCTACTTGGGCTAGAGAGTAAGCGGCCACGCCAGTGCGAATGCGCGCTTCCGCTTGAGACGATAAATTCAATCCTTGCAACGGGTAGGCAACGCCTATCAAGGTGTCATAATAGAGCCGTTTGGCGGCGACACGCTTTGCCTCCCAACGGTTTCCCGGCATGACAAAATCGATCACGCCTTTGGTCAGCGCCTCAACACAGCGCCCGTCCGGCCCTACATAGAGCGCCGTATGATCAACCGGCCCCGGCACCAAATAGCCGACCATTGCCCAAAAGCGGCTAAACCAGTTGTAGCGGGCGCCATTGCGCATACAGAGAATATCACCCGTTTGCACGGTGAGACCGTTAAAGGTATGGGTGTGAATCATGAAGTAGTTGTCCAACTACGCTGGATATTGTAGCGATCAAACATAGGATCGCGACTAAGTAGCGGTACACGCTCGACCTGACTTTGTGCAATCAACAGACAATCAAAGGGATCAGGATGGTGGAAAGGTAGTTGTGCGACTTGATGTAAATGCGCAACGGGGATAGGTAGAATATGGTTCTGGTAATTCAATAATAAGTTGTGACATCTCGTCCCCTGCATCACACCATCGAATCCAACAGTCCTTGCAGACCGCTTTGTCGCGAGTATTATACTATACCCTCTGGTCTCTACCAATCTAAGCTATCTACCTAATTAGCGCCGATTGTGCCATTTTCAGGGGCTGCGGTACAATAGTGGTATCAATCTGCTACTTATCGATCACTGGATCTTACTCATGAACATTCAAGTACGTCTAAGCGCCGGTCTGGCCTATGCCGCCGGACAAACCCGATTAGCGCTGGCCTTGCCGACCGGCGCAACGGTGGCAACGGCGGTGGCCGCCATTACCACCCAACACCCAACCCTGGCCGGTCGGTTGGAACGCGCCTTGCCTATGCTTGGCGGACGCCATGTCGAGACGACCACGCCGCTGACCGATGGCGCAGAGTTGTTGTTGCTCTTGCCGGCGGCGGGCGGGGCAGGTGACAAGATGACTGGATGACAAGGTGAGTAAGTTTTGCCGGCAATCAACCATGGATTGCCAGGTCATATCAAGACAAGAGAGATTGAGCGATAAAGAGATTGTATCAGTAGACCGCAACGCTATCGAGCCTGACTTTGGACGCTGGACTTAGGACTGCGGACTACTGTGTATATCTCAATCGCTCAATCTCTTTATCTCTACTTCATCAGGAGGATTGCTTTATGAGTGAACAACCACGCAGTCAGCAGGGCCATGAAACAGTCTATGTCGATCAATTTACCGATGGTTTGCTTGACCCGGCGCGACCAATGTTGGGGCCGGTGCGCGATGGCGGCCATATTATCGCCAACACGGCGCCCGGCTGTTGGGGGCCGATGATCACGCCGGCGATTCGCGGCGGTCATGAAGTGACCAAGCCGGTGGCGGTCGCAGGTGCCGAGGTGGGTGACGCCATTGTGTTGCGCATCCGCGACATCAAGATCACCTCGTTGGCGACCTCGTCCGGCAATGACCAGTGGATGGAGGGCCGCTTTCTGGGCGATCCCTATGTGGCCGGTAAATGTCCACAGTGCGGCACGCTCTACCCGAAAACCCACACCGAAGGCATTGGGCCAACGGCCGTGCGCTGTGACAATTGCGGCGCCGATGCCACCCCCTTTACCTTTACCAACGGCTACACCATCGCCTTTGACGGCAATCGTTCGGTGGGTGTGACGCTTCAGGCCGAGGCCGCAGAGGAGATCGCCAGCAGTGCGGCCCGTTATGCCGCCTTGCCGGAGAACTCAGTGCAAAATCCGATTCTGACCTTTGCGCCGTCAGATTTGGTGGGGGTTGTCGCCCGCTTGCGCCCGTTTATGGGTCAACTCGGCACCACGCCGGCCATCTGTTTGCCCGATTCCCACAATGCCGGCGACTTTGGCTCCTTCCTCATCGGCGCACCCCACGAGTATGGCATTACCGGCGACCAACTGGAAGCACGCACCGATGGTCACATGGACATCGATGCCGTGCGCGCCGGGGCGATTCTCATCTGCCCAGTCAAGACCGCCGGCGGCGGCATCTATTTGGGCGACATGCACGCGCTCCAGGGCGATGGCGAAATTGCCGGCCATACTTGCGATGTCTCCGGCACGGTGACGTTACAGGTTCACTTGCTCAAGGGCTTGAACTTGGAAGGCCCGCTTATTCTGCCGGTGGCCGAAGATTTGCCCTTCCTGGCCAAACCCTTGACCGCCGAAGAGCGCACCCGCGCCGCCGAAATTGCCAAGTCGTGGGGTGTGCCGGCGCTGGAAGAATCAGCCCCCATCTCGGTCATCGGCACCGGGCCGGATTTGAACGCCGCCACCGACAATGGTCTGGCCCGCGCCGCCAAGTTGCTGGGCATGACCGTGCCGGAGGTCAAGAACCGCGCCACGATTACCGGCGCCATTGAGATTGGTCGCCATCCGGGTGTCGTGCAAGTGACTTTCCGCGCACCGCTTGATCGGCTGGAAAAGCTGGGGTTGGCGCCCTTTATTCGGGATCAATATGGGATTGGCTAACTAGGAATAGCCTAATTTAGCTACAGCAATAAAGAGGCGCAGCCGACTGGCTGCGCCTCTTTATTGCTATACGTTAGGCCATTCCTACGTGCAACAACCTATTTGAACTCATACTCCGCTTCTTGCGCAATGCGTTCGAGCGCCTCGTTGACGGCGGCTTCTACATTGGGCAGAACATCGGCGGCCTTGGCTTCCGGGTTGTTCCAGAGTTCAGAGAGGAGGTTGTCCCAGGTCTGGTTCAGTTCGTCAAAGCGCACCATCAAGTGGTTGCTCGATTCATAACCGTGGGCAAAGGCGCCTTGATAGACCTGCTTCACATCTTCGGGCTGCATGCACTCAAATTGGCCATACCATTCCTCCAACAGCTTGCCCTGCGTGGGCGGGGTGTTGGTGGCCTGCATATAGGTGCGGGCATTGTCTTCGCGCACCAGGAATTTGACAAAGTTCCAGGCATCTTCCAATTCCTGATCTTCGAGGCCAGCGGTGATGACCCACGGATCGGTGAAGATTGTGGCGCGCTTGTCGGCATCGGGCGAACCCAACGGCAGCGGCGCAACGCCCCAACAGAAACCGCCTTCAACGCCCCGCTTGATCGGGCTATAGACCCACCAACCCCAGCCGCCGGTGGTGTTCATCGCCACCTTGCCGCTCTCGAAGACGCCGCCTAGGCTACTCAGCGCCTGGCTAGCTTCAGGATTCGGCGCTACTTTGTGTAGATAGAACAGATCGTGCCTGCTTTGATATGCCTTAATCGCATTTTCACTGGTGAAATCGACCGATTGAGCGAAGCCGCTTTCAAAGGCGCCATCGGGCCACGGACTGGCATTGAAGAGCCAGCCAATCGCTTCCGCTGGCCAGATACCTTCGTTCCAACCATAGACAGCGTTGGCCGGATCTTCCGGGTTTTGGGTCAACTGCTTCGCCAGTTCCAGTGCAGCATCCCAGGTCCAAGCCGGATCTTCCCAGTCGGTGGGCGGGTAGGCGATGCCAGCAGCATCGAAGAGATCCATGTTGTAGAAGAGGTAGCTACCTGTGGTCAGGAAGGGTAAGCCATAGATTTTGCCTTCGCTGCTATAGATAGCGAGTACTTCGGGCAGGAAGACGCTGGTGTCAAAGTTGTCTCGTTCGATCAACGGCGTCAGGTCGGTGATCAAGCCGCGATGGCGGTCGCTGGCAAAGCCGTCGCCACCCCAGTTGGTTGACCAGACATGGAGCGGTTCACCGGCGGCGATCATCGCTTCGCGCTTGACAGCAATATCAGCCTGGGCAATGTTGAGAATATTAACCGTGATCTCAGGATTTTCCGCCTCAAAGGCTGGCTTGACCACGTCGGTCTCCCATGGGTTCTCGACTGGATTGTTGCGCACCATCCAGACCAGTTCGCGCTTCTCGCCACCCGCTGCGGCGCCGCTATCACCGGCAGCCGCCTCACCGCCGCCGGGTGCGGCAGCCGGACAAGCCGCCAGCGCCAGCGAGAGCATCACCAGCACCGACAGTAAAATCAACCATTTCTGTTTAGCCATAGCTGTTTTCCCTTTCGTCAAGAAAATTTGTACAGATTATATGAACAAGCGAAGCAAGAAGCTACTATCGTAGGTGCGGTTTGTAACCGCACTTGCCTACGGAGAACCGTGCGGTTACAAACCGCACCTACGATAATTTAGCCTTTCACCCCACTCACCACAATGCCTTGCATAAAGTAGCGTTGGGCAAAGAAGAAGATGATGATACAGGGCAGCACCGCCGTCAGCGACGCAGCCATCAACCAATGGAGCGGTGTACCGCCAAAGGGGGCCTGGAACATGGAGAGGCCCAAGCTGACCGGAAAAAGTTTATTCTCATCAATGTAAATCAGGGGGCGCAAGTAGTCATTCCAGTGGAACATAAAGGACATGATCGCCATCGCGCCAACCACCGGCTTAGAAAGCGGCATCATAATCCGCCACCAGATCGTGAGCCAGTTCGCCCCTTCGATGAGCGCCGCTTCGTCATACTCCTTCGGCACCGTCATATAGAATTGGCGCACCAGGAAGATAAGGTAGGCGCTGCCAAACCAGGCCGGGACAATCATGGGCCAATAGGTGTTGCGCCAGCCGAAATAGGAGACAAAGAGGATATAGCGGGGAATCAGCGTCACCTGTTCCGGCAACATCAGGGTTGCCAAGACAAACATAAAGAGCAGATTTTTCCCCGGCGCCCGCAGGCGAGCAAAGCCAAAGGCAATAAAGGAACAGGAAACCGCTTCGGCAATCATCACCATCACCGCATAGTAGGTGGTGTTGAGGAAGTAAAGATCAAAACGATTAAAGGTAAGGGCGTCGTAGTAGTTATTCCACTGAATCTTGGCCGGAATCCAGTTGGGCGGCATCTTTAGCGCCTCGACCTGCCCCTTGAGCGAAGTCGAAAGCATCCAGACCACCGGGAACAAAATAATGAGCGCCCCGGCGGTCACAATCACCGTGGCAATGATGCTGGTCAGATTCTCTTGAAACCGTTTGCTGGCAAAGCGACGGGGCGGGTTGCTGGCCCCTGTCCGCTGCACTGGTCTTGAAAGCGCTTGTTCTGCCATCATACCCTCCTTTGCTTAAAGCACCTTTTCATCACTGGCCGATTCGTAGTAGACCGAGCGGCGCGAGACCTGCAACATGAAATAGGTGAGCACCAGAATTACAATAAAGAGAATCCATGCCTGCGCTGCCGAGTAGCCAAAGCGATAGCGTCGGAAGGCATTCAGGTAGAGATAGAGGACATAAAACATGGAGGCGTAGGCCGGGCCACCAGTGCCGCCGGAGATGACATAGGCCGGCGTAAAGACCTGGAACGAGCCGATGATCCCCGTGATAAAGGTAAACAAAATTACCGGTGAAATCATGGGCAGGGTGACATTGCGGAACTGCTGCCAGGCGTTGGCGCCATCGATAATAGCCGCTTCGTAGAGGGCTGTCGGCACCCCTTGCAACGCCGCCAGATAGATGATCATCGAGCCGCCCAAGCCCCACAAGCTCATGATCACAAAGGCTGGCACCACCCAATCCGGTGAAAAGAACCAACCAGGGCCGATAATGCCGAGCGGGATCAGACCATTCGGGCCAACCAAATAGGAGATGACATAGTTGACAATGCCGGAGGTAGGGTTGAGCAACCACTGGAAGAGAATCGCTACCGCAACGCTGCCGGCAATGAGCGAAGGAATATAATAAATCGTGCGGAAGACGCTCAGGATTGGCACCCGCTGGTTCAACAAGACGGCCAATCCCAACGCAAAGATAATGCCGACCGGCACCGCCAGCGCCGTATAGTAGGTCGAAACTTGCAGCGATTTATAGAAAATATCATCTTGAAAGAGCGTGGTGTAATTTTCAAAGCCAATCCATTTGGGCGGTTTGGAGATGTTGTACTGGCTAAAGCTGATGGCAAAGGAGGCAACAATGGGGCCACCGGTAAAGAGCAAAAAACCGATGATCCAGGGTGAGATAAAGAAGTAAAACCAACCGGCTTCCCGTCGCGCCAGTTTGCTTTTGGGCAGAATACCCAACATGGGACGCTCCTTTTCAAAATTTAATCACCGAAAACCGAGAACTCCACCATTCGTTGTGCGCACATAGATGGCATTGCCGGCGGCTACCGGCGCACTGTTGCTCAGTTGCAACTTCTCCGATTGCCAGACCATCTTGCCATCGCTACGGCGTAAGGCTTGGAGATAACTGCCGTTGTCGCTGCGAACGATCATGTAGAGTTCCTCAGCGGTGACAGCCGGCAACGAGAGGAAATTGACAGTGGCATAGTTCCATTGCACTTCACCACTGGCGCTGTTTAGCGCCCACAATTGATTCACCGCTTTGACATAAAGTTGATCGCCAGTTGCCGCGGCCGGAATGACATCAAACTGTTGAAAAGTGCGTTGCCATACTTCGCGACCACTTTGGGCGTCGACAGCGTGAATTGTATTTTTACTCGTGGTAAAAACCTTGCCATCGGCAACGATCGGGGCAAAAAAGAGTGTTGGCGCGTCCAACTGGAAACGCCACCGCTCCACACCACTCTCCAACGCGAGGGCGTACAGGTGGGTAAAATCAGCAAAATAAACCGTGTCCGCCGCCACCGCTGCCGCTGCTGTGATTGGTTCCTCAGCCGCAAAGCTCCACTGGACAGCCCCGCTTTGGACATCTAGGGCGGTCATCGTTTCAGCGGCGCCAACCAGCACTGAATTTCCCACAATCACTGGTGAGGTGACATGCCCTCCTACATTGTTGTGCGAACTGCCCACCTTAGGGAATTGATAGTCCCATCGTGGTTCGCCAGTCGCCAAATCCAGCGCCACCAGATAGCCCTGTTCGCCGGATTCGACCCGCACAAAGATCCGGTCATCAGCCACAGCCGGCGACAGATAAGACCCCAACAGATCAATCCGCCAACGCTCTTGCCCATCCGCCAAACCAAAGGCATGTAAACGATGGTCGCCATCAGCAAAGAGCATTTCCTTTGTTACCGAAACGGGACTGCCCAACTGCGTATCACCGCCAACGACAAAGCGATCTTGTGCGACCAGCGGTGGTGTGATTTGGGCAGCGGTGGCCCGGTTACGTTGGGGGCCGGCCCCTTCCATCGGCCAGGGTAGATCAGACGCTGTGGCTGTGCGTAGGGGATCGCGAAATGAGCCGATGGTGCAAGCTGCCAGAAAACAGCCTACGACCAATAGACAACTCAGCCTTATCATAGACAAATGGCGGTTGAACGAAAAAAACACGTATATCCAAACTTGAACGGATCTTGCAATGCAGTAAAGTGGGTGGAGGTATTGTAGTCGATGGGAAAAAGATTTGTCAAAGTTTCATGGCAACGCAACGATGTAAAGCTGTCCGCAATGCAGAGACTGTCAGACGGCCTGTTACAGACTGAAGATGAGCGTGGGTGGGTGGAACAGGCTATGCGCTCACGCTCGCTCTGCTGTAGGATGGCGTCATAAAAACTCGATCTTGCGGTGACGCATAATAACGCTCTCGGCCAGCCCCACCGCAAACATCATAGAGACCAGGCTACTACCGCCATAGCTGATAAAGGGTAGCGTTAAGCCGGTGACAGGAAGCAAGCCGATATTCATACCGATATTGCTAAAGGTTTGAAAGAAGATAATGGCGGCCACACCGGTGGCAAGCAGGCGGCCAAAATGATCCTGGGCGCGTTCGGCAATGTTGAGCAGTCGCCAGACCACAAAGAAGAGAAGGAAGAGGATAATCACGGCGCCCACCAACCCCAACTCTTCGGCAATGACGCTAAAGATAAAGTCAGTATGGCGGACACGCAAAAAGTGGCCTTGATTTTGACTGCCCAGCGCCCACCCCTGCCCCAGCCAATCACCGGAGCCAACAGCGATCAAGGCTTGCTCAACATTAAATTTCGCATCACTCAACGCCTCGGCGCTGTGGCAGCTATCCGGGATTTGCGAAGGATCCAGGTATTGTTTCAACAGTTCAACGCGCTGCGGGTCAAGAAACATACAGAGCCGTTCCACCATGTACCCCTGCATTGTGTTTGCTAACAGGGGAACAGCCACGAAGGCGCCGGCGCCCAACACCCCTAATTGCCAGTAACGCACGCCACTCACCAGAATCAAGGTTCCGCCTAAAAAGGCATAGGTGATCGTCATCCCCAGGTTGGGTTGGAGATAGACCAGCACTAGTGGCGCCAGTAGGAGGATCAAAGCAATGATCAAATAGGGCAGGCGATCCATATATTCCCGATACCAACTGAGATACCAGGCCATAAAGATAATCAGGAAAAATTTCCCCGATTCGGTCGGCTGTACCAGGGTGCCGCCAATGTTGATCCAGCGTTGCGAACCGCCTTGGCTTTCGCCAAAAAGTTCGACAGCGACCAGTGACAGCACGAAGATGATAAAGGCCGGCAGCGCCAGAATCTCCAATTGCCGGTAGTCGATGAGCGCAATCACCACCAACCCAACCAGACCGGCGCCGGCAAAGAGCGCCTGGCGCAGCCAGTGATCTTTCAGATCGATTGTCGTAAAGGTCGCACTGTAGATCATGCCGATCCCAATGCCACACAGGAGCAACACCGCCCAGAAGAGCGGCCAATCAAAGTTACGCCAGGAAGATCGATCAGTCATGAGAGTCCTAAGTCCAGAGTTCAGAGTCCAGAGTCCGTAGTCCAGAGTCCAGAGTCGGTTTACATGCATCGACTGTGGACTACGGACTGCTTACCGGTCAAAGAGTCGCGCCCAGAGCTTTTCAAAAAAGCCGGGGCGGAAATTCATCAGGGGGACATTGTTGCCGAGCAGCCGCTGGGCAATGTTGCGATAGGCGCGCTTGACATAGAAGCGGCGGTCAAAGACGATGGGCGTACCGCGGTCGGTGCTGAGTAAAATGCGGCTATCATCGGGGACAACGCCCAGGAGATCAATCGCCAGAATATCCAAGACATCATCGATGTTGCGCATCTCACCGGCGCGTACCAAATCGGGGTTGTAGCGGTTGAGGACCAGGCCGGTGGGGCGCTTCCAATCGCGCTCTAACAAATAGAGCACCTTATCGGCGTCGCGCAACGCGCTGACATCCGAGGTGGTGACAATCACCACCAGATCGGCGGGGGCGATGGCGGTTTGAAAGCCATGCTCAATGCCGGCGGGCGAGTCGATTAAGACATAGTCGGCATTTTGGCGCAGCGCATTGCAGAGGCGCAACATCTGATCAATGCTGACTTCCGATTTATCGCGGGTCTGGGCGGCAGGGAGCAGGTAGAGAAATTTGGCGCGCGGGTCGCGCACCAACGCTTGACCCAACTCGCAACGTCCTTCGACCACATCCACCAAATCATAAACAATCCGGTTCTCTAATCCCATCACCAGATCGAGGTTACGCAGACCAATATCAGCGTCGAGCGTCACCACCCGCTTTCCCATGAGCGCCAACGCCGCAGCTAAATTAGAGGTGGTGGTTGTCTTGCCCACGCCCCCTTTACCGGAGGTAATCGTTACAATCGTTCCAGCCATTACAAACGCATACTTTCTACGGTTGTGGTCGATCCACAGGTTAACGACGCAAGGTGGCGATGCCGCCGAATTTGGTGGCGTCCCAGGCTTCGACAACGATCTCACTGCCGGTGAGATAGGCAATTTCCGGTTGCTTCAGCGCCGCCCGTCGCCAGGGACCCCACCCTTTGTTGGGTTGGGCTTCGGGGGCAATGGCAAGGGTTTCATCAATGCGCAACTGAACCGGTGAAAGCTCCAGCGCCGCAATCACTGCCCGTTCATCGCCGCCGGCGCCAGCATGAGCCACCCCACGCAGTCGTCCCCAAACCAAAATATCACCGTCGCTGATGACCGTGGCGCCCGGATTGACATCGCCAATCACCAGAATATGCTCCTGGCGACGCAAGACCTGGCCGGCGCGCAGATGGCCGCTGTAGACAAAGTGTTGTTCTTCCACCACATTGCCCAACGCTTGCTGCGCCGTTGTCACCACCCGACTCTCCGGGTTTTCCAGATGCGCTGCCAACCCCAGGGCCAAGGCCAACTGAAAGGTGTCCGGCGCTGCCGTGCGGATCAAGCCAAGCGTGAGATGATGTTGCGCCAGGAGGTGGTAAAGTTGGCGCAACTCCTGTTCGCTCAACACACGGGGGCCAAGTTCCAACGCCACTTTGCCGTTGCGGAAAAAGGTGGCGGCGCGTGTCAACCGATCGGTCAACACGACAATAATTTCCGCCCAACTCCCTTTGCCGATCTCGATCAAGACGCCGCCGGCGCGCCCGCGGATATTGACGGCGCCGGGAATTGGTTCACCAATCGGCGCCACCGATTCCGACAAAAGTTCAGCTTCGTTTCCTTGATCGATCATGGGGACCTCTTGGTTCACTACAGCACGATTGGCGACCGTGGCGGACGCAGCCGCCATCGCACCATTCTCGATACCAGGCGCTGACGCCGCCGGTGGTGGCGCCGGCGCTGGTTGACTTGGGCGCGGTCGATGCCCATCACGCATTGTCACCCCGTCCATCAACGTGGCAATTTTTGAGCGCACGGCATCGGCCTGCACTCCTTGCTGCTGGTTGAGATTAAAGGGTCTTCGGGGGGGTTCCTGCATCGACATGTACGGGCCTTTCTGCGTGATTGTGGTTCAGTGATAATCGAAAATTGTGACAACGTGACAAGATGACAAGGTGAAGGGGTGAAAGGGTGAAGGGTAATCGACCTTGTCACCCCTTCACCCTGTCACCTTGTCATCGTTTCTCACCGCGGGTGCAATTCTTTAAAATAGGCTTGTAAAATCGCCTGGACAATGGGTACAGTCGTGCCGGAGCCTTCGCCGCCATTATAGACAAAGGCGACAACCGCGATTTCTGGTTTGTCAAAGGGTGCATAGCCGACATACCAAGCATGGGTGGGCAAGAACCCTTTGTCATTGCGCCGACAATCATATTCGCCGGGGGCATCCTCTTTTTCATAAATATCACAATACTCGGCGGTGCCGGTCTTGCCGGCCACCTCAATGCCCTCGACCCGGCTGTTGGGCGCAGTGCCCCGCTCCCCGTTGACAACCGACCATAGCCCCAGCTCTACCGCCTTCATATCTTCCGGATCAACGGCAAGTTGACGGATGACCTTGGGGGTAAAGTCCCGTTGCAAGTTGCCATTGGCGTCGCGGATTTGATAAACAATTTGCGGTTGATAAAGCGTACCACCATTGGCGACGGGAACAAAACTGGCAAGCACCTGTAATGGCGTTGCCAACAAATAGCCCTGACCGATTGACAAGTTGTAGCTGTCACCCGTGGTCCAGGTTTCGGCATATAATTGACGCTTCCACTGGTCAGTCGGCACCAGCCCTTCTACTTCACCAGGGATGTCAACACCGGTGGGTGGGCCATAGCCAAATAGTTCTGACCATTTTGCCATATTTTTATTGCCAAGTCCGCGGAACTGGGCCGGTGGATAGCCGCCGCCAATCCAGTAGAAGAAAATATCATTCGAGAGCGCCAGGCCATCGACCACCGTCATAGGGCCGTGGACAATGCCGCGCAGATGGTTCCAACTGACAAAACGTTGCGCCTGCGACAGGTCATTTGGGAAGAACTGATTGGGCAGATAGATCGGCCCTGCATCCATAATTTGCGTATCCGGTTCAATCACCCCTTCCGCCAGCGCCGCCATTGCCGAGACAATTTTATAGGTTGAGCCAGGCGGATAGATTCCGCCAATGGCATAATTAATCATGGGCAGCCGCTTGTCTTCGGCCAACGCTTTGTACGCTTTCAGATCGATCTGCTCGGCAAAGATGTTGTTGTCATAGGAAGGTAGACTGACCATGCCCAGCACGGCGCCATTCTGGGGATTCATGGCAATCGTCACCCCCCATTGCGCTTCGGTTTCATCCATCTTCGCCTGGAGCGCGCTCTGCATCACCGCTTGCAAGCGACGGTCAATGCTCAATACCAGATTGGAGCCGGTTCTGGCTTCAACCGTCGTGCTGACCGTACGGATGCGTTTCCCCAAAATATCGACTTCAATTTGCTCATAACCCGGCAGGCCGCGCAACTCGGTCTGGTAGGAATATTCTAATCCGCTCAGCCCTACTTTTTCATTCGGGTTCGCATAGCCCTGCGCTTTATAACGCTCTGCTCCTTCTTTGGGGATCGGCCCCATAAAGCCCAGCACATGGCTCATAAGATCCTTATAGACATATTCGCGTACCGGCACCGGCAGCACCTGCACGCCGGGGAGGCGATAGGTCTCCTCTTCGACGGCAAAGGCCTGAATCCGATCCACCAGATTTAGAATTGGAATGGGTTGGGAAGCTGTGCCAAGTTTGCGCGAGGAGACCAGCGATTGCACCAGCGCCACCAACCCCGCCATCGGCAACGGTTCGGAAATATCGGGAATGGCGATCAACTCCTGCCGGCTTTCGGCGGATTGATTCGGGGTGGCGTCAAGAATGGTGCTGGCTGGCACTTCAATGTAATTGAGTTTGACGCCAGCCCCTTCCACGGCGGCGGCATAGTCGCTACGCCCTAAGCGCCGAAACATCAATTCCGCAATCCGCAACGCAATATTCGGATCACTATCGGCGCGTAATACCCGCAACACATTCTCAATTGCCAGCGCCTCTTCGTCGACCGGGGTGGTGAAATCATCATCGGCAATATGTTCGGGAATCAACGCCACTTCAAAGCTTGGGCGATTGCGCGCCAGGATCTGGTTGTTACTGTCGTAGATGACCCCCCGTTGCGCCGGTATTTCCACTAGTTCGTAGCGATTGCTGGCGGCGCGTTCACGGAAAGTCTCACCCTCCACCACCTGTAATTGAAAGATGCGACCCACCAGGACAAAGAAAACGATCAATAAACTTAGTCGAAAAAGTATAACGGACAACCGGCTTGTGTCGCCCGCTGTTTCCCGTTCAAAGATCATCACGCCTCCTGAATTTCTGGTATCCGATTGAGGAGCGGTGTCACCAAGAGTATAAGCAAGGTATTATAGAGGGTTGCCGGGACAACCACAGCCTGCACGGTAGGCCAAAAGGGCAATTGGTAATTCGGCAGCACTAGGATTCCAAAAATGGTGGTTTGGTCGGCAATTTCGCGCAGCAAAGTTAAGAGACCGATGTAAACCAACCCATAGAGCAAGGTGCCTAGCGCGCCAGCGCTCACCGGCACCAGCAGATGATAGCGCGAAAGGGTGCGATGGCCCAAACCGGCAACCAGCGCCACCAGCATTAGCCCCAGGCTGGAGATGCCCAACGGACCGCCACTAAAGAGATCCACGCCGATCCCTCCCAGAAACCCCCAGACCAGCGCAGCCTTACTGCCATAGAGCAAGGCGCTAATGACCACCAGGATCAAGACTAAATCCGGCTTGACGCCCCACAGTTCCAAGCGCACAGTCACGGTTGATTGTAAAAGCGCCGTCAGCAAGAGCAGCGCGGGCATAACGTAAAGTGGTAGACGATGGCCGTTCATGGGCTGGTTGTCACTGGTGTTGTGGCCGTGATGGCACTGGTTGCCGTCAATGCTGTCGTCCCGGTGATGAGTGCAGACGGATCAGGGGTGGGCGTCTCGCTTAGGGCCGGCACCTCTTCTTGCGGATCAAAGTTGGTGACAATCGCCACTAGTTCCAGGCTGCTGAAATCAATGTTGGGCCGCACCACCGCTTGTTGAAAGATATCAATATCCCGCTGGCGCCGCTCAACTACCTGCCCAATCGGGATCCCTCTGGGAAACCGCACCCCCATGCCGGAAGTTAAAACCACTTCGCCTACGCTGAAGACGGGGCCTTGAGGAATAAAGTCCATGACCAGATCCCCATTGGGGGCGCCTTGAATAATGCCGTTCAGCCGGCTACTTTGTAAGATCGCATTGACCGCGCTGCTGGGGTCGGTGATCAACAAAACCTTGGAGGTAACGTTATTTACTTCACTAATACGACCAACCAACCCCTGTTCCGTCACCACCGGCATTCCTATGGCAATGTTGTGGCTCGCCCCCAGATCGATTTCAATATATTCGAGAAAGTTGGTGCTTTCCTGGCCGATGACACGGGCAATAATCTGCGCGCCGCGCAATTCCAAACCCGGGCGGGTTTGGGCAAAGGCCAGGATGCGCCGCATCCGCTCATTTTCTTGTTCGACTTCGCGTAAGGAAAAGTTTTCGGCGCGCAGACCGGCGTTGATCTGCTCCAGCTCATTCACTCGTTGCCGTAACACGCCCAGTTCTAACACAAAATCGACCGCGTCGGTGATGGTGCGCGCAAAACCAGTCGCCCCTAGTTGCGCCGGCGCCGTAACAAAGCTGATGGCGCTGCGCAACGATTGCAACTGCCCGGTCAATTGCAGCGCCATCAACAACAACGCCGCCAGCACCAGGATGACAATACGGATGCCCAGTTCTCCCGGTGCGCGCGGTCGTCGTTCGGTGTTTCGGATCATGGTTCTTTCAGCAAGTATATTGGATATTAGGTATTGGTGAAGATTTCGTACCGAATACCTAATACCTAATATCCAATATCTATTCCCTACCGCACCGTACTCTTCCGCTGCATACTGGTCAGCGTTTCTCGATAGAATTCGGGTTTTTCCAGGATCATGCCGGTGCCCATAACGACGGCGGTCAATGGGTTGTCGGCAACGTAGACGTGCATGCGGGTTTCGTCTTGCAAACGTTGCGCCAGGCCATGCAACAGGGCGCCGCCGCCGGCCAACACAATGCCATATTCCATTAAGTCGGCCACCAATTCGGGCGGGGTTTCATCCAGCGTCGCCTTGACGGCATCGACAATGACCTGTACTGAGCCGGAGAGCGCTTCGCGAATTTCCACCGAGCTGACCTCAATTGCTTCCGGCAAGCCGGTCACCAGATTGCGGCCGCGCAAGATCATCGTGCGTTCTTGTTCCATGGGGTAGGCCGAGCCAATTTCGATCTTGCAGCGTTCAGCCATGCGCTCGCCGATGAGCAGGCTATATTTCTGGCGGGAATAGCTCATGATGTCTTCATTCATCTCGTCGCCGGCCACGCGAATGGAGCGGGAGACAACAATACCGCCCAGCGAGATGACCGCTACTTCGGTGGTGCCACCGCCAATGTCCACAATCATCGAACCGACCGATTCGGTGACGGGGAGACCGGCGCCGATGGCCGCCGCCATTGGCTCTTCCACGAGACCTGCTTCACGAGCGCCGGCGCTAATGGCCGCATCGCGGACGGCGCGCTTTTCCACTTCCGTTACCCCCGATGGAATGCCAACCACCACACGCGGGCGGGCGGCGCCAAAGGCGCGATTGCCATGGACTTTACCGATAAAATGGTGAATCATGCGTTCGGTAACATCAAAATCTGAGATTACCCCGTCTTGCAAGGGGCGCACGGCCACGATATGGGCCGGTGTCCGCCCCACCATCTCTTTTGCGTCATTTCCAATCGCCTTCACCACGGCGCGCCGCCGCGAAGATCGGTCAATCGCCACAATAGACGGTTCGTTAATGATAATGCCGCGATTTTTGACGTGGACCAACGTATTCGCGGTGCCCAGATCGATCCCGATGTCGAGCGAGAAAAGGCCGAGCAGCCAATCGAATGGATTATTCACAGATGATTCATCTCCTACTTACAAGGTTTTGTCCACCATGCTTTGTTCGTAACAGTTTTTCTATTCTATTTCTTACAAATAAATTTCTTATAGACAAATTTCTTACGGACAAAGCGCGCCCAGAACACGCAAAGGACAATGTGCTTGTCATTATACCATAAGCACGATACGAACAAAAAAGCATTCTCTATTTATCGTTATGGTATAATCAGCCGCATGAAAAGTCATCACGCGTTACCGGCGCAAAGCACCCTACCGTCGCCTGATCGATTGCGACAACCAGATCCGTTGGTACAACAATGTCAGGCTGTGCAGGCGCACCATCAGCTTTTTCCAACAACGTCCGCACAACCCCAACCGGTGGTAGTGGCCGTCAGCGGCGGCGCCGATAGCGTGGCGCTGTTATCTGTGTTACGTACCTTGGCTCCGACCTGGCAGTTGACCCTGCATGTCGCCCATCTGGATCACAACTTACGCCCGGAATCAGCCGCCGACGCCCACTTTGTGGCAGCGTTGGCCGCCCAATGGCAGTTGCCTTTTCATCACCGGCAGTTGCCCACTGGCGCCCTAACGGCTAGCGACGACGGCGTAGAAGCCGCCGGTCGGCAAGCGCGTTACCGTTTTCTAACAGAGGTCGCGCTACAAGTTACACCGCCGGCACAGAAACCGATCATTGCGCTGGCCCATCATGCCGATGACCAGGCGGAGACGCTCTTGCTTCATCTGGTGCGGGGCAGTGGTTTGTCTGGGCTGAGCGGGATGCGTTGGCGCGCCGTGCGCTGGGTCGGCGATCTCTGGCCGGACGCCCCCGCCGACCAACAGCAACGACGCCTCCACCTTGTCAGACCGTTTTTGGGCGTACAACGGGCGGATCTGCTACGCTACTTACGGACAGCCGCGCTAAGCTGGCGCGAGGATAGCACCAACCAGGATCAACGCTTTGTGCGCAACCGGTTACGCCACAGCGTGCTGCCGGCGCTGGCAACGATCAATGGCAATGTCGCACAAACGCTGGCGCGCACCGCCGCCATTCTGCAAGCGGAAGCCGACCGTTTACAAACGTTGGATCAGGAAGCGCTACTTTCCGTGCTGCTCGAACCGGATTGGACGCCAGCAGCATTTCAGACATGGCAAGCACAAAGTCGGGCAGCGCAGACGGCAACGGCGCCGGACCGTATGGTTTTGGATGTGGCAAAATTAAGCCAGCTATCGGTGGCGGCGCAACGGGGCGTTCTGCGGGAAGCCTGCCATTGCGTAACCCAACAATTGTTGACCCCCGACTTCGCCCAGATTGAGACGTTGGTCGCAGCAGTCCAGTCCCCGTTGACAACCAGCGGGCCACATTCGCTGCTGGGCGATGTCACTTGGAGCAGCGCCGGCGCCATCGGTAACACGCCGCCCCGCCTGAGTCTTCACCGGTTGGACGCGCTGCCCTTTGCGCCGACCCACCCTTTTCTAGCGCAACCTTGGCGAACAACAGTGGGTGCATTGCCTTTGCCTATCAACGGCAGCATCCGGTTGGATAACGGGTGGACGTTGTCCGTAACCCAGTTGCCCATCCAAACGCTGCCCCCGGATTGGCGCACAAGGGTCGATGGGTGGCAGATTTACATGGATGCCGAGCAGGTCGGTCAACCCGTGTTGACCACGCCGCACCCTGGTTACAACGTTGCGCCGCTGGGGATGAATGGACACCACAAAACCGTAGGTGATTTTTTTACGGACCGCAAAATATCGATCCCGTTACGGGCCGGTTGGCCGCTCATCGTCGATCAACGCAACGATGAAGTCCTCTGGATCAGTGGCTATCAACCCAGCCACCGTGTCCGCATCACCGAGCAAACGCAGCAACTGTTATTGGTAAGATGGGCTAAGGAAAACAGAAGACAGAACGTCCCGTAGGGACGCTTGAATTTAGAAGGAAGACAGAAGACAGAACGTCCCGTAGGGACGCTTGAGTTTAGGGGAGATGGGGAAGACCATGGGGTTTACTGTGAAGCCGTTAACCCATTGGGTGATCTACAAGGGGTACAAGGTGCGCTTTAAGGAGCGATCATCGGCGCGCGTGACCGGGGTGTTGACGACGCCGACGGGGGAAGTAGACTTTTCGTATGATCCGATCAGTAAGGTAGTCACGTTGCCGGATCTGCGCGTGACCATTAATGACTATGGCTGGGAACTGGAAAAGGTAGGGCGCGATGAAGCAAACAGCGAATCGTGACATGGCCGTGATCGTCAAAGCCGGGCGGGAAAAACCGGTGCGGCAACAGCATCCCTGGATCTTTAGCGGCGCTATCCAACAACTACCAGCCGGTGTCGCCGATGGCGAACTGGTCGATGTCCGTTCGGCAGAGGGCGAGTGGTTGGCGCGTGGCTACCTGAACCGGAAGAGTCAGATCCAGGTACGCTTGCTCAGTTGGCAGCCGGATGAAGCCATTGATGCGGTCTTTTGGGAGCGCCGATTGCAGCGCGCCCTTGCGCTGCGTCGCGCCTTCATCGCCGATGCGACGACCAATGCCTACCGGCTGGTCAATGGCGAGAGTGACTATTTGCCCGGTCTGGTCGTCGATCAGTATGCGGATTACCTGGTCATGCAAGTGGGTACACTGGGTATGGATCAGCGGAAACAGGATCTAGCCGAACAATTGCTGGCGCTGACTGGCTGTCGCGGGGTGATCGAACGGAGCGATCTCGCCCTGCGCCGGCAAGAAGGGCTGGCCGAGGCCACCGGGTTACTGGTCGGTAGCGCGCCGACCGGCCCGGTTGACATTCAGGAATCCGGCTTTCGCTATCAGGTTGATCTGACGCATGGGCAGAAAAGCGGCTTTTATACCGACCAGCGCGACAACCGACGGCGGGTGGCGGCCTATTGTCAGGGTGGGCGTGTGCTGAATGCGTTTAGTTACACCGCAGCTTTTGCCGTTCATGCGCTGGCGGCGGGTGCGCACCATGTCACCAACATTGATACCAGCGTGGATGCCTTAACCGTTGGTGAAATCCACCTGCGGCTCAACGGTTTTGATCCTGATCAACAGGCCGAGCAAATCGCTGGCGATGTCTTCACGGTTCTGCGTGATTGGCGGGCGGAACGGGTAGAACCGTTTGACGTGATCATCCTCGACCCGCCCAAATTTGTCCAATCCCGCGGCAATCTGGAGCGGGCGTTGCGGGGTTACAAAGACATTAATCTGCTGGCATTGGGGTTGATCAAACCGGGGGGTATCCTGGCGACCTTTAGTTGTAGCGGGCTGGTCAGCGCCGATCTCTTTCAGAAGGTGGTCTTTGGTGCGGCGGTGGATGCGCGACGGTCGGTGCAGGTGATGGAGTGGTTGCGGCAGGGCAATGATCACCCGGTCGCCATCACTTTTCCCGAGGGTGAATATTTGAAAGGGTTGATTTGTCGAGTTTTATGAGCGATCTCTTTGCACGTTTTATTCAACAAATGGCGCACGATCTGCAAGGCCCTCTACCGGGACGGGACGCCCAATATCGCATGGCGCCCCAACCGCGCCCCGGCGCCGAACCGTATGACCAACTGCCGGCCGATGCTCGGCGGGGTGGCGTTCTTGTGTTGTTTTACCCGGTGGACGATCAACCCTACTTGCCGTTGATTTTGCGCCCGACCTATGATGGCGTCCACAGTGGACAGGTCGGTTTTCCCGGCGGTGGGCAGGAGGTGGGCGACCCGGATATTACGGCCACGGCTTTACGGGAAGCGCACGAAGAGATTGGCATTGCCCTGGCGCCGATTACCATCCTGGGACAACTTAGCCCGCTCTATGTCTTTGCCAGCAACTATCTGGTGCAACCCACCGTGGCCTGGATGGCGCAGCCGCCCCACTTTCAAATTGACCAACGGGAAGTGGCCGCGCTGATCGAAACACCATTGGCCGCATTGCTCGACCCCGTCAACTACCGGCGTGAACCCTGGCAATTGCGCGGACGTACCGTTGATGTCCCCTTCTTTCAGATTCAGGGTCATACCATCTGGGGCGCCACGGCCATGATGCTCAGTGAGTTGCTGGCGCTGCCGGCCATGACACTGGTTTACCAGTCGCAAAGAGAGTGATGGTAGGTCCAGGGTGTGGCTATTCATCAGTAGGCGTTGACGGGCTGGTTTCGACCAGTAATTGTTCCACCTCAGAGACGGAAAGATTGAGCAAAATTGAGGAAAGGGCAGAATGTCAAAGCGCAAGCAACCACCGATCATGGAATGGCATGTGGCAGAAAGTGAAGCTGAGTGGGCAGAGTTACAGGCGCGGGCCGCTCCAGCAGCACCGCCAAGCCGTGGGTTTGGCTGGGGGTACTGGGTTGTTTTGGTGCTGGCCGTAGGCATCGGCGGTTGGTGGTGGCGGACACAAGCCGATGAGCCAGTCGTCACCCCACCAGTGCAAGCCTTGCCGGCAATGACAGAAGAAGCGACGGGCCGCTTGGCAACGGCCAATTTTGTCTTCCACTTTCCCCAACGGGATGCCCAAACCGTGGCCCTGGTTGCCCCGCGGCTGGAACGCTTCTATACCACGTTACAACAGGACTTTGGCGTGACCGTCACGACAACGGCGCCCCTGTCCATCATGGTTACGACCACCCGCACCGTTGCCACCGCCCCCTATCGCCCGCGCGTCTTTACCACGCTGGACGTGCCGTCACCAACCCTCTACCCCACCACCACCTGGAGCGAAAGCGATCGCTTGCACCAGTCGCTGGCGCTACTCTTGATCGATCATACCCTGGCGCAGGTGGTTCGCCAACATCACATTGACGCCATGCGCTATCCTTTGTTGGATGGGCTGCGCTTGTGGCAGCTTTGGCAGGCGGAACTGCCGTTAGGACGCTGGCAAGCGGATTTGGTGCGCTGGATCTATGTTGATCTGCCGGCAACCGCCCCAACGGCGCCGTTGCCGCTGCCCGAACAGTATAGTTCCTTTTGCGCCGCGCATACGCTTTGGATGAGTCACCCCGCGCAAATTCGCCTGCCCCTCTTATGCACGGGCCTGGATCAATCTCCGGATCGACTGCCGCGCACGCTGGTACAGGAAGCGCCCCGCCACCTGCCGCCGCTTGACACACCAGTTTATCCCGATGAGGAAACGGACGCCCACGGCGCTACCCAAGCGACACGCCACCCCGGCCATGTGATTGCGATTGCCACCGTCGTGGATTATGTCAGCCGCCACTATGGACGCGCCCAGGTGCCGCTTCTGGTGGCCGCTTGGGGGCGCTACGCCACTTGGGAAGAACTCACCCCGGCTCTCTTTGGTGTTGCCGCCCCCGACTTTGAAGGCGCCTGGCTCGCCGCCATCGACTGCACCACGGGCGCCGTTAACAATTATCAGCGATTGGTGGAGAATTGTTGATGGTTAGTTGGATGGTTGGTTTCGACAAGCTCAACCAACGTTGGTTGAGCTTGTCGAAACCAACCAACTACTCAGCTTTACGGGCAATATAGACGACCCACTCATCATTGTCATAAAGCGGCAGACCGTCCCAGCGCGGGTAGACTTCGACCTGGGCAAAGCCGGCTTGAAGCATCATTTCTTGCATGGTAGCAACCGAATAGGTTTGGTCACAGAGATGGACTTCGTTGTATTGGCCAGTTTCCAGGTGTAGGATGTAAAAGCGCTCGTAGGAAAGCTGGGCCTCGTCGTCCCAGAAGCGTTCGCCCAGGTGCAGGAAGGGGCCATCGCCCCACAGTCCGCTGTTGTCCGTAAACCACCAGTTGGTGCTGGTCTTGTCAACGCGCTCCTGGTTGAGCAGTTCAACCACCAGTGCGCCGCCCGGTTTCAGGATTGCGGCGGCTTTTGCCAGCAATTGTACCGCTTCGGCCTTGGGAAAGACGGCGAGTTGTCCGTAAATAAAAAGGGCGGCATCAAACGCGGCCGGGGGTAGGGCTACGGCCCGCACATCTTGTTCAATAAAGGTGCAACGGTCAGCCACTTCTTCTTGTTGCACAAGGGCGCGCGCATAGGCCACCGCGGCCGGCGCAAAATCGATGCCGGTGACGTGGCATCCCCGTTTCGCCAATTCAACGGCGTAGAGACCAGGGCCACAGGTGAGATCACAGATCTGCATTCCTGGTTGTAAGCCGATTTTGTCCCAGAGCCAATCCAATTGCCGGCGGCGCTCCTCGTCTATGCGCGAGGCGGCGCCATGCGCCTGATCAAGATGTTCGCGCAACATCCGTTCGGAAAAGACTGGATCATTCCAGGGCAGATTCCCCCCCTGTTGCCAAGGTTTGGGGTGATGGGGGCGCCGATAGATGCGCCACAAAGCATGGGAAAGTTGTTCATGAATAGCTTGCTCTTGCATAAGAAATCGCTCGTAGTATAGTACGCAGCCCTCCTAATCTGCGCAGACGATAGGGCAATTTGCCCTGCCAAAGGTATCGTCCTTAATAATACCTATAGTTGTTAACAAAATGCAACCCGCAGCCACAGCAGTTGAAACTGCCGGCTAACAGCGAGAAGCCCCCTCAGGGGCTATCTGTTCCAACCCCTGAGGGGGCTTCTCGCTGTTAGGAGCGAGGGTTTGCCCCTGCTACCTATCATCCACCGCCATCCTGGTGAGTTGATGAATTGCCAAGAGTTTGGTAAGCTGATAGAACTGCGAAGATTGGCTATATTAAATCCCAGAATTGATGAAGCTTGGCAGTGGCAGCGTCTTGTCCTGCTACCATCACCAAGCTTCACACCTGATACAAACCTGAGAGAAAATTGCGAGCAACCAATGAAAGCATTTACGGTAATGGGGCGGGTGTTGAAAGCGGCCTATGAGGATCTCTTTCTCTGTGTTTTTATGAGCATTGCCTGGTGGATCGGCTTGCTACCGATTGTGACAATCGCGCCGGTGACGATGGCGACCAATCGGGTGGCGAATCGGATTGCCAATTATAAACGGGTAGACAATAGCTTCTTTTGGGAAGCCTTGCGCCAGCACATTGGTCGCGGCTGGTTGATGATGCTGCTCACCTTGGGCGCGCCGGCAGCGGTGGTCTTTAACATCTGGTTCTATGCCAACAGTCAGGGCTATCTGCGCGTCATTGGTGTGGCATGGCTCTGGATGTTGCTGTTGGTATTGATGATCAGCCAATATTTTATCCCGCTCTTCTGGCAACAGGATGAACCGAGCATCAAGTTGGCGCTACGCAATGCCACGATCCTGGCCCTGAAACACCCACTTTATACGCTCTTGATTCTGCTCTTCCAACTTGTCTTGTTGGCGCTCTCGGTGGGTTTGACGTTGCCGCTGGTGCTGCTCTGGCCGGCCCTGGCTGCACTTACCGGCAACTTTGCCCTTGCCGGTCTGCTGCAAGAGATGGGGCTGGCGCCGGAACCGCCGGAAGCGCCATTGCGGGGATAGCGAATGACAAGGTGACAAGAAGTCAGAAGGGGCGATTAGGAGATCGAGAGATTAAGAGATTTCGACTCAACTGGTGGAAAATCTCTCAATCTCTCAATCTCTCGATCTCTTTCATATTTCAGATGGAGGAGTAGTGACGGTAGAGATTGGATCGGCGGCGCAGTTGGTGACGGTGGCGGAGATGGCGGCGCTGGAGAAGGCGGCGGACGCGGCTGGTCATTCGTATGCGACGATGATGGAGATGGCCGGACGCGGGGTGGCGGAACAAATTTTAGTGCGCTATCCAAATCCCGGCTTGGTGACGGTCTTGGTGGGGCCGGGCAATAATGGCGGCGATGGATTGGTCTGTGCGCGCTATTTGCGCGAGGCCGGGATACCAGTGCGTGTCTATCTTTGGAAGCGGGCGATTGCGCCGGCACAGGATTACCAACAGCACTATACAAAGGTAGTCGCGTTTGGCGTCCCGGCAACACATACCGATGACGATCCGAATTTTGCCACCCTGCGCACCTGGTTGGCAGAGAGTGCATTGCTCGTAGATGCGCTGCTTGGCACCGGCGCCAACCGCCCGATTACCGGACAACTGGCAGCACTGCTGGGCCATCTGCGGGAAGTGCAACAACATCAGCCACGTCCACTCATTGCCGTTGACTGTGTCAGTGGCTTGAATTGTGACACCGGCGCCGTCGATCCGGCAGCAGTGGCGGCAACAATGACCGTCACTTTTGCTTATGCCAAGTGGGGTCATTATCAGTTCCCCGGCGCTGAAATGACTGGCGACCTCGCCGTGATCGATATTGGCATTGCTCCGGCTTTGGCCGCTGGCGTCAAAACGTTCGTATTGACTGAAACGCTCATTCGCCGCTGGTTGCCGCCCCGCCCCAACAACAGCCACAAAGGCACCTATGGCAAGTTGATGGCGGCGGTGGGCTGTGTCAACTATGCCGGCGCCGCGCTGCTCAGTTGCACCGCCGCCAGTCGCGTAGGCACCGGGTTGGTGACGGGCGCCGTTGCCAAGCCAGTCTGGCCGGTGGTGGCGAGTCGGTTGGCCGAAGCGACCTGGTTGCCCTTGCTAACCGGTGCTGGCGAGGAAGACGGCGTCATTCATGCAGAAGCGGCGCCGATAGTGCAGACCGCTCTTGCCGGTTATGATGTGTTGTTGCTCGGCTGCGGTCTGAGTCAAAAACCGACGACGGCGGCCTTTGTACGCGCCCTGTTAGAGAAGTTACCGGATCTGCCGGGAGTCGTGATCGATGCCGATGGCTTGAACTGCCTCGCCAAACAGGAGAATTGGCCGACATTGCTGCCGCAGAGGAGCATTCTCACACCACATGCCGCCGAATTGGGACGGCTGGCTGGGTTACCGGTAGCGGAGGTAGTCAAGCAGCGTTGGCAGCTTGCCTTGGAGAAAGCAGCAGCCTGGAACACCATTTTGCTTGCCAAAGGCCCTTACACGGTCATTGCTGACCCAGCCGGCTGGCTAGCTGTGTTACCAGTCGCCACTGCCGCCCTGGCAACTGCCGGCACCGGCGATGTACTGGCCGGGACGATTGCCGGCTTGCTGGCGCAAGGACTCGACCCCTTCCGGGCCGCCTGTGTGGGCGCCTGGTTGCACGGCGCCGCCGGCTTGCGTTGCGCCGAGGCGATGGGCAACAGCGGTGTGCTGGCCTCCGACCTGTTGCCGCAATTGCCGCCGCTGCTGAAGACATTGCGCCAGTAGGACAGTGAGACAGGAGGACAGGAGTTCATGCGCTGACTAACTATCTTCCTGTCTTACTGATTCACTGTTCAACTGATAATTGTGATCTGCCAACTTCTTTAGGTTGTAAAATTGTAGTACCATAGGCGGTCATGAGCCAAACCGACAAAAGTGGATTGAGTGACCGTTATGAATATTGCCGTTGATGTCATGGGCGGCGACCATGCACCGGCTGCCATTGTCACCGGTGCCGTGGAAGCGGCCCGGCGGGAAGCCATTACCGTTTCGCTGGTGGGGCCACCAGCATTGATTCAGCAAGAATTAGCCAAGCACAAAACTAACGGCCTGTCGTTGCCGATCATTCCGGCGACTCAGGTGGTTGCGATGGATGATAAACCAGCCACGGTGGTGCGCACCAAACGCGATAGCTCGATGGTAGTCGCTTGCGATCTGGTGCGTCGGGGCGAGGCGCAAGCCTTTGTCACGGCCGGCAATACCGGGGCAGCGCTGGCAACGGGGATTTTTACCATTGGGCGTACAGCCGGTGTGTTGCGCCCAGCATTGATTTCGCCTTTTCCTACGGAGCAGGGTTTCTGTGTGGTGTTGGATATCGGCGCCAATGCCGATGTTAAGCCGGAACATCTACAACAATTTGCTGTGATGGGCGCCCTCTATGCGCGCCGTGTACTGGGGGTGGCAGACCCCAAGGTGCGCATCCTGAGCAATGGCGAGGAAGAGGGCAAAGGCAACCAATTGGTGCTGAACAGCAGTAAGTTGCTGGCCGCCACCCCCCACTTGCGCTTTGAAGGTAACATTGAGAGCAAAGAGGTGATCGCAGGGCTGGCCGATGTAGTGGTGACCGATGGCTTTACCGGCAATATCTTTATCAAGACGGCCGAAGCGACTGCTCGCCTCCTGCAAAAGGTGATGGCCGCGGAGTTGACCCGTGGGCCGATTAGCACCTTCGGCGCCTTACTGGCCCGTTCTGCCCTTCGCCGGGTGCGCCGGCGCATGGATGATAGCGAATATGGTGGCGCCGTCCTGCTGGGACTGACTGGCCTGGTAGTGGTTGCACATGGTCGCAGCAACGCCAATGCCATTCGCCACGCCATTCGCGTCGCCAAACAGAGTATTGAACAAAATATCGTTGCCCTAATTGAAGATGAATTAATCACAACAAAATCTGCGTAATTTGCGCAGCCGTCCGCTCCTAGCTGCGCCGTTATCATCTATTAAAAAATTCAGTAGCAAACAGAAAAAGATGTTGTAAGCCTATGAAAATCTATCGCAACACCAAAGAAATGACACGAAAAGAGAAAATGGGGCGCCGTTTTAGCTTGATCGGTTTGCTGATTCTCTTTATCGGCATGATGGCAAGCTTCGTCCCCAATTTCTACCCGCCGGGAACACCAGCCCCCAATGCCTTTGCCGCCTTTCTGCAACAATATTGGGCGCTGGCAAGTTTTATTGCGCTACCCGCCGGCTTTCTCTGTGCCAGCATTGGCAGCTACTTTATCAACCGCTTTGCCCGTCGTCGCTGGCCGGGAGGCAAGGTGATCGCCCGACCCGATGAAGTGTTGGAACGGGGCATGAAGGGCTTTGATGACAAGTATGCCTACTTTGTCCACAGCCTGTCGCCGGCCAACTATGTGGTGGCCGGGCCTTGTGGCATCCTGCTCTTTGCCGTGCGCAGCGACAAGACCGATATTACCATCCAGGGCGACCGTTGGCGCGAGCGCTTTAGCCTGGGCCGCTTCTTTACCGTCTTTGCGCGCGAAGGGTTGGGCAATCCCCCCCGTGAACTGGAAGATCAAGCCGAGAAGATCAAGAAACTACTGGTCGATGCCAGAGCGACCACGACGGATGAGAATGGCAACACCGGCCCCACCATCGCCCTCGCTGACGTACCGATTGATTGCGCCGCCGTCTTTTTGAATGACGCCACCAAACTGCAAGTGGATGGGCCGAACATTCCCGTGTTGCGCACCGATCAGGTCAAGGAATACATTCGCCGCAAAACGCGTGATGTCAAGCTGCCCGGCGCAACCGTGCGGGCCTTACATGAGTATCTGTGCGAAAAAAGCACCTATCAGGAAGCATGAAATTTTTTGAATCGATCCGCATCGCCATGCGGGCGCTGGCCGCCAACAAACTGCGCAGCGTCCTCACCATGCTGGGCATCATCATCGGCGTCGGCGCGGTGATCGCGCTGATGTCGATTGGGCGCGGGGTGCAGAAATTTGTCACCGACCGCTTTGCCGGACTGGGCAGCAACTTACTCTTCATCCTGCCCGGTCAATTGGAGGATGGGCCGCCCCAAGCACGGCAAAGTATTAAGCTCTTGACCATCGACGACGCCACGGCCCTGGCCGACCCAGCGCGCCTGCCCGATGTGGCCGGGGTGACGGCTGAGTTTGTCGGCCCGGCCACCTTGACCCGTGGCGACAAGAATCTGCGAGTTGATGTCCACGCCACCACCGTCACCTACCCGGAAATCCGCAACTGGCCGGCGGTCATCGGCTCTTACTTTACCCAGGATGACATTGATGAACGGGGGCGGGTTGCGGTGCTAGGTTGGGCCGCCTACCAAGCGCTCTTTGAACCAAATGAATATCCGCTTGACCAGACGGTGCAGGTGGACAATCTGCTCTTTCGCGTCATTGGTGTGATGGAAGAGAAGGGAGGCGGACCAGGGGGCAACCAGGATGAATCGATTTTCCTACCCCTCAGCACCGCGCAGGATCGCCTCTTTCGGCAGAAAACGGTCAGCGGCACCTATCAAGTCAGCGTGATCTACGCTTCGATTGTCAGCGAAGAGCGCACGCAGGACGCCATCGACCAGATCACCGAGATCATGCGCGAGCGGCGCAACATTTCTTATCTTGACAGCGATGATTTTAATGTGATCAGCCAGACCGATATTATCTCCGTCTTTGGCGACATCTTTAGTGCGCTGACGATTTTTCTGGGCGCCATCGCCGGTATCAGTTTGTTGGTGGGCGGCATCGGCATTATGAACATTATGCTGGTCAGTGTCACCGAACGAACACGTGAGATTGGCTTGCGCAAGGCCGTTGGCGCCAAGCGGAGCGATGTGCTGCTGCAATTTCTGGTCGAAGCTGTCACCCTGGCCGTCATCGGCGGGGCGCTGGGCATCACCTTGGGGGTGAGCGGGGCGTGGGCCATTAGCAGCGCTTTTGAGACTTTTGACGCCGTTGTCGGCCTGGATGCCGTGTTGACGGCGCTGCTCTTTTCCATGGCGGTGGGTCTCTTCTTCGGCATCTACCCCGCCTTCCGCGCCAGCCGGTTGAATCCGATTGATGCGTTGCGGTATGAATAGGGAGCGAGGGATGTGCGTTGGGTGGGAGATTGAGAGATTAAGAGATTGGGTGATTGGTGTTGGGTTGGTGATAGGGCTGGTGGCCTGTGGCGGGGAGCAGGGAACGCCAACACCGATCCCGGCGGCGGCAGTGCGCCCGGAGCAGCCGACACCCGTCTACGCAGCAAGTACGGCTTTTACACTGGTGACGCCGGTCGCCGTGCCGCCAACGGTTGCCCTCACATCTGCTGACGCCAGTACAACCACCGTCGCCGCAATCCCTGTTGCGACATCCCAAGTCTTGGATCTGGCCACCCTTCAGCCGCAGCCAACGGGCTTGGGCATTTTACGGGGCGGGGCGGCGTTGTTAGCAACACCGAATGGGGCGGCAGTGACACAACTGCCGGCAGGCGCTGTCGTCACCCTCACTGGCCAGTCGGCGGACGGCGTGTGGCTGGCGGCTTATACGGAAGAGGGAGCCGCCGGTTGGTTGGCAGCGAACCAGTTGACGCTCTTTGGCACAGAAGGGCTGACTATTGTTACCGAAGCTGTGGGGCCAGGGCTGGCGGCCACGTTGGTGGCCGAAGCCATGACGCCGCTCACTATGCCGACCATCACGCTGACGTTGACCATGACACCATAACCAGATCGCTAAGTAAGGAAAATAGTTGATGCAAGACAAAACGATTCTCATCACCGGCGCAACTGCCGGCATTGGCGAAGTTGCAGCGTTGGAACTGGCGCGCATGGGGGCAACCATTGTCGGTGTCGGGCGCAATCCGGCCAAGTGTGCGGCTGTGACCGAACGCATTCGCCGGGAGACGGGCAACTCCAAGGTAGACTTTCTGGTCGCCGATCTTGCCGTGCAAGCGCAGGTGCGCCAGGTCGCCGCCGAGTTTCGCCAGCGCTATGATCGGCTCGACGTATTGATCAACAACGCCGGCGCCTTTTACATGCAACGCGAGGTGAGCGCCGACGGCCATGAAATGACCTGGGCACTCAACCATTTGGCTTATTTTCTGCTCACCAATCTGCTGCTGGATATGCTCAAAGCGAGTGCGCCGGCCCGTATCATTAATGTCGCCTCGGACGCGCACCAAGGCGGCGCCATCAACCTTGCCGACCCGGAGGGCAAAGAGAAGTATAATGGCTGGCGCGCCTATGCACAGTCCAAATTGGCAAATATTCTGTTCACCTACGAACTGGCCCGCCGTCTGGCCGCCGATCCAACCGCCAGTGGTGTGACTGCAAACACGCTGCACCCCGGCTTTATCGCCAGCAACTTTGCCCGTAATAACACTACTGGCTGGCGCCGTCCCTTCGGTCTGCTACTGACTGCACTCCAACGCATCGCCGCCCGTTCTCCGCAAGAGGGCGCCGAGACGATCATCTACCTCGCCAGTGATCCCAATGTGGCCGGTATCAGTGGTCAATATTTTGTAAAGAGACAGATCGCCAAGTCCAACGCGGCGTCCCATGATGCAACGGTGGCCGGGCGGTTGTGGACGATGAGCGAGCAGATGGTTGGCATTGCCTGACAAGGTGAAGGGGGGACAAGGTGATTCAGTAATACGTCTTTGCCGAAATATTACTCCTTCATCCCCTCACCTTGTCACCCCTTCACCTTGTCATCTTGTCAAGTTGAGCCGAAACCACGCTACCGTCTCTCGCACCGCCACTGGATGGGGTGTGGGGTTGGCCCCAAAGGCAGCGGCAAATTTGCTATGATCGACAAGATAAGGCTTCTCCCACTGGTAGAGCGTCTCCTTGAGTTCACGCAGTATGGGGTCAAATAATCCTAGCACTGTGACCAACAGACGACCAGCGGCGCGAATTTTGAGTCGCTGGCCCAATTCCGTACTCACCAGGGCGATCAACGCGCGGGGCGTGATGGCCGCAGCGCTGGGGATGTGCCACGCTTGTCCCAAGGTTTCGTCACGTTCACCCAGAGTAACAAGGCCACGGGCATAGTCGCGAATAAAGGTATAGGTGTGGGGCTGGTCGGGGTTGCCAATAACATCCACCGGTTTCCCGGCAAACGCCGCCTTGAAAAAGCGGTCGCCTAAGTGGGCATTCAAAGCGCGTGGCCCATAAAAATCAGCGGCGCGACCAATCGTTACCTGAACCTTCCCCGCCTGGTGGGCAGCAAGCAACTGTTGCGCCATTTCCGCCCGCAAGCGCCCTTTGTGACCGGTGGCGGCGTAGGGCAGATCTTCGCGCAAGGGTTTACCGTCGGTGGGGCCGTACATGTACAAATTATCACCGTAGACCAACCGGGCATTGCTGCCGGTCAACCCGCCGATCAAGCCTTGGATCATCGGTGGGAAGAGCCGCGGCCAATCGGTGTAGGGGGGCATGGCGCAGAGGTAAACCACCTGCGCATCAGCGCAAACCTGGCGCACCTGGGCCGGGTCATTGAGATCCGCCGCCGCCGTGGTGACGCCCGCCGGTAGCATCTCCTTCACCTTGCCGCTGCGATTGACCAAAACTACTGTTTGTCCTTGCGCCGCCAGTTCATCCATTACCGCCAACCCGAGCGGCCCCACCCCAAAGATCACATGTCGCTTTTGCGTCATGATTTGTTTGCTCCTTCCCATTCAATCTTATCACCCGTCCGCTCCTAGCCGCTCCGTGACCGGCAATAGGGCGAACAGCGCCTTTTCACATTTACATCTACCCAAGCATGGTACTGCCGACCATCAACACCCAGAAGAGCGCTGAAACCAACAGCGTCCCCCAGCCCAGTTTCATACCAACGGGTTTGGCCGCATCGGTTCGCAAGAGGGAGATGGCAATGATGATCTCAATGATAAAGAGGGTGGCATGGACAGGCACAGTCAGTTCACCAAAGAACGCCAGTTGCGGACTGAGCGGCTCCAGTCCCATCAACAAGGTGAAAATGCCGAGGATGATCGTTGGCCAGGCCAGGCGCCGGTCGAAGAGGTGCGTGTTAAAGAGTGTCACCCCCAGCAACATTGTCCAGAGCGCCTGTGCCAGGAAGCCGAGATGCTCGCCCACAGTCATGCCGAGATAGTGATTAAAGGCCCCTTCGACAAAGGCGATGGTTTCGAGCGGAACGCCTTGTTCCATTGCTTCGGCAATATAGGGAATCAGGATCGGCCAGCGGATAAAACCCAGCACTTGAAAAAGACCCGTTACTACGCCGAAGAGGGTTGCCAGGGTCAGGATGCTGTTTTCGCGCTCATTCAACAGTTGACGCAACATCACCGCCATGAGGATCTGGGTAAAACCAGTCAGTGCCATTACATAGTAGGTGGGAATCACAATGGCGCTGTTTTGCATAAAGAGCGCCAGCCGATAATCAGCCGGTTGGCGCAACACCGCTGGAAACTCAAAAACTACCGCCAGGAGATTAAACCCGGCAAACAAAACAAGAACATGAATGATCATCACGCTAGCCGTGAAACGATATTCGGTTGTGCGATTCATATTGCCTCCCTCTTGTGCAGCTTATCGCATTTTGCTTACGTATTTGTGATGCGTTTTTTGTCATCACAACCCGAAAACCATGCTATAGCCTGACACAGTGTCAGAGTCAAGAGGCAATTTTTGGGAAAAGTAGACAGGTAGACAGGTAGACAGGTAAACAGGTAGACAGGTACACAGGTAAACAGGTAGATAGGTACACAGGTTAAGTCTATCGACTTGTGTACCTGTCTACCTGTCTACCTGTGTACCTATTTACCGAACTTTCACAATCGGGATCTGCAATTCCAGCACGGCCGGTTCTTGGAGAACGCCATTTACATGGGCGGGGCCGGAGAGGCGGATTTCGCGCAGGGGGCCAGCGGGGGCGTGGTCATGTTCGCCAACCCAGGTGAGGAGGGTCAGAATGGCGGCGGTCATTTCGGCGTAGGGGCCTTCATAGATGACGGCGGCGACGAGATCGGCGGGCGGCAATTCGCGGAATTGGATGGTGTCGTCAAGCGGGGGGCGTTGCACCCAGCGCCCATCAACCGTGATCGCCGCTTCGGTGTCCAAATTCTCCTCGGTAAATTCGTCCATATGGAAGACGGTGATCTCCTGGCCGGTATGGTCAACACCCAAGCGGTGTAAGCGCGTATAGAGTTGTTCGCAGAGGATCCGGCAGTAGTAGTTCATCTGGCTGGCATGGGGGACAATCTGGCGTATAGAAGCGACCGGCACCGCCGCCACCGCCTTGACCACGACTTCGTAGGGCGAAGGCTCTCCTTCCTGCTCGATTTGACGCAGGCGCGCTTCAACGCCGGCCAGTTGCATCTGTTTTTCGGCCAGTTCTTGTGCAATCTGGGCTTTGCGCATGGTCAACATCCCGCGTAGGCGATCCACAGAGACGCTGTTGTCGTCTTGCAGCAGCTCACTCACCTGGTGCAAGGTCAAGCCCAGGCCGTTGAGCGCGACAATGCGATTGAGCCGGGACAATTGGTCAATGGTGTAGTAGCGGTAGCCCGTCCACTTATCGGTGTGGCTGGGGGTCAGCAACCCCAGTTTGTCATAATGGCGCAACATGCGCACCGACACCTGTCCCAGTTGCGAGAAGTCGCCGATTTTGAACATCGCGTGGCTCCTTTCTTCATGAACCGCTCCTAGCCGGTCCGTGACCGGCGTTGCCAACGCCACCCCAGGCTGACAAGCAATAAAAGTACACAGCCGGTGCCCAATCCCACCAGCCCCAAACGCCAACTCAACGGCGCAAACTTCAGCAAGACGGTGCTTTGCCCACCAGGAACCGGGAGTGCGCGTAAGGCGCCATTCGCTTGCCAAAGCGGTTGTGAGACGCCGTTCACCGTTGCCTGCCAACCGGGATACCAGATTTCGCTGAGAACCAACAACGCCGGCGCGCTGCTGTTAACGGCCAGGGTGATCTCATTGCTACCATAGTGGGTGATCTGCACTTGTTCTTCCGCCGTCGCCGGAGCCAGGGTGGGCAGCGCCGGCTCAGCGACCAGAATGGCTTGTTGCCGCGGATCAAAGGTTGGCGCTTGCAGGGCAGTGTAGGCCTGGGCGGTGCTTTCAACGGTCTGGATCTCATGAACCAACCAGGCGCGGGGCAACGGCGTCTCATTGCGGTAGACAGCCAATGGCCCTGGTGCATCAAAGGCCAACTGGAATTTACCCTCAGGCAGGGGCGTGCCATCTTTGACAATCACATACTCAACATTGAGCATGTCGTAAAGCGCCGTCTGCCGGCCACCCAAGCTGGCCCAGAGCGTGCGCCATTGCGCCAACATCAAGGGGTTGGCAATGCCGCCGACATCTTGTAGACCATGCAGGGCAGCGGCATCCGGTTGCCATAGCGCATTGATGTCAGTCAACGTGTCGATGCGGGCCAGGTCTGGGTCACTGCGCAAAAAATTGACTATCTCAGGCTGCTGGAAACCGAGCGTTGGGTCGCTGCTGCTGATGTCGGTGTAGGCGCCGGTGGCCGACAGGTCAAAAAAGAGCAGGGTAATTAGGGCAATGGCTTGTCCCTGTGCGCCCAACCAGCCACGCCAGTGCAGTGCAACCACCGCCCAGGTTGCCAACCAGAAGAGGACAACCAAGGTCAGCGCCAACGCCGCTATGGAAGTGCGCAAAAATGCTGTTTCATTCTCTTGCGTGAGCAGCAACGCAACATAGAGTAGTGGGAGGACAATGCCCAGAAGGATGAACGCCCCCCGTTGCAACAGGCTTTGCCAGGTGCGCCAACCGGTTTGCTCAGTCAGTGGTTTGGTGACAGTCGCCGCCACCAGATCGACGCCTATTGCACCCAAGACCGCAATCCCCAATGTCCACAAGACCAAGGCCCGCGCCGGCGCCCGAAATTGACCAAAGAGCGGCAGAAACGCTGTGAGCCAGCCGTGGACAATGGCGTAAATCCCCAGCGCGGTGACAAAACCAAAGAGCGCAATCCCGGCCCAGAGTAACAAACGCCGTCGTGTCGTTTGATCCGCCAGAAAAAACGCGCCCAACGCCAGCAGCAAAGTCGCCACCCCGGCATAGGGCGTCTCCACGCGCGACCACAAGCTCCAGTGCAACGCCGGTCCGCGCCCAAAGAAGCCGGGGGTCAGCAGGCCGATCACTTGCGTCGGCGCCAGTGAAAAAGCCACCGTATCTTGATAGGTAAAGCTGCTGCGTTCCGTAAAACGCGTCAGTTCTAAGGCGGGCAACAAAATGGGGGCGGTGAGAAGGGCGGCAAGCAGATAAAATACGATTGGATATTGGCTATTGGATAATAGGTGTTGGTATGATCTACCTGCTGATTCTTTATCACGAATATCTAATACCCAATATCCAATCGTATAAAGCGCAATTGTCAACGCCACGTAAAAGGTGCTTTGGGCATGACCAGCGTAGGTGGAGATGGCAAAGAGAAGTGCAGCCAGGGCCAGCCAACGTCGGCTCTGCTGGGTCAATGCCTGATGATAGGCGGCCAGCGTCCAGGGGAGCCAACTGAGGACGGCGATCAGGTTGAGATTGCCCAAGTGAATCAGCAAGGGGTCGCTGAATTGAAAGGCCAGTGCGCCAAAGAGTGCGGCCGGTCGCGACAGTGATTGCCCTGGTCGCCACGGCCAGATACGCAGCAAGACATAGAGACCCAAACCAGCCCAGTAGAGATGACCAATGGTCAACCACTGCATGGCTTGATAGGGAAAATCGGGCCAGAGCAGAAAGAGCAACAGGTTGGGCGGGTAGAGAAAACCGGCCTGAATGTCGCTGATAAAGGGCGCACCGCCATAGAGGTGGGGATTCCAAAGCGGCAAGGTCCACTGTTGCAACTGGGCGGCGGCAAAGCGATAGGTCGGGTAGAGAAAGCTGACCAGATCCCCGCCATCCGCCGGTTGATAGACATCCCCGCTGAGGGTGCGCCAGAAAAAGCCAACCGTCAGTAAACAGAGAACGCCGCCAGCCAACAGGTCGGCGGCAGCCAGGATGGTTGGGAGCTGACGTTGCTCGCGACGCCACAGCCACGCCAGCAGCGCCAACCAGATCAGGCCGATGATCAACCAACCAACGGCGGTAGATGGGAAAAACACGAGAATAGCTTCCTTATAGTTTCTTGAAACGACCTGAGCAGTATACAATTGCTACCACTGTGATGCAAAGCTATCAATAGTAGGATGAGGATTTTGTGGAGAGTAACACATCTGCGCAGCCAATCCCTGAGCGCACTTTTACCGAACAACAACTACGCCGCTACACCGGCGAACGTGGCTATCCCATGTACATCGCCTATGCCGGCATTGTCTATGATGTGACCAATTGTCCCAAGTGGCGACGGGGAATGCACGAAAATCAACATTGGCCGGGGCAGGATCTGACCAGTGAATTGGTGGACGCACCGCATACGGCATCCGTCTTTTCACACCCGTGTGTCAAGCCGGTCGGTCGGCTTGCCCAAGGGAAACAATAATCACAGCAATCTCATATTCAAGCGCCCCTAAACTAAAGGCATCTACAGTCGTTTTATGGCAATAGATACGATTGCACAACTGATTCTAACATTGTGTCAGAGTGGACGCTTGGCCACAAACGATGAGCTACAGCAAATGGTCGCACATGTAGCACAAGCGCCTTTTTCCACTCGCTTGTTAAAGGTTCAACAAACTTTTTACCAACAATTAGCTGCTGTCGGTGTTGACATAAAAACACCACAATTACCCTCGGTGGAAATTCATCTGCTGAAACGAATTTATCTTGAACAACAATGGCCTGTATCAACAACGGTGGCACAATATGTTGATGATTTGCACCAGGCTGTGCAAGCGCCGACCTGCCAGATTTATACCTACCGGCGGCAGGGAGAACATTTTGCTGCGTTTCTTGCTCCTTCTTATGTGCGACAAAATGTCCGCTACCCGCAAGAATTCATCTTTGTGACCTATAGCGCCGAATATGGTACAATCAAAACTGGATTCCAGGCGAGCGGCCCTAGCACGATCTTCACGGTAAATTTTGAACAGTTGACTCGCCATCGCTAGGAGGGCACCATGCAAGTGCAACAGTACACAGGTGGTCAAATTGACACGTTTTTGCTCAGCTACCAGGTTTTTGTGAGTGATTTGGCGGAAACTGCTGCGGAATGGGATAGGCTTGATGCAGAAGAACGCAGCGACTATGATGCAAACCTGATCCAAATCTGGGGCAATCGTAAACTTTTAGGAGTTCTCTTCAAAGCAGACAAACTTAGCGCGCCCCAAGAACGCCGATTGGCAGCGCTTGATCGGCAATTGTTGGAACAAAGTGGCGTAATGAAACAGTGCTTTGGGTTTGACCTAAGACAGTTACTCAGTATTTTTCAATGGGGTACGCCACTAGCTGAGTCGGTGCAACCCCTCTATCTGGAAGTTGAACCAGCGTTACTTAATCGCATGGCAAGCATTTTTGCACTTTCGCCGACAACGTAGATAATCATCTTGAATTTATCTAGCCAATCGGCTAGAATAAATGAAACGATCTTGCGCCCAGCACCTCGGTTGCCGACAGCAACCAAAACGTGCGGGCGTTTATCCGCATAATAAGGAGCTGACAATGAAAGGTTTTCTAAAATTTGTTGCCTTTGTGGCAATTATTGGTGGGATTCTCTATGCCCTTAAGAGCATATTGTCCTCTGGGCAAAGCGGTGCGACCAGCGGTGTGCTGCCCAAAGAGCCAGTCAAGTCGCTGGATGAGGCGCCGTTGGGTGGCGAAATCAGCCAGGAATTGCTGAAAATTCTGGTCTGTCCGGAAGACAAGGGACCACTGGAATTGGTCGAGGGAGGGAAATTCCTCCACAATCCGCGCAATGGCTATAAATACCCCATTCGCAACGGCATCCCGGTTATGTTGATCGAAGAAGGCAAGAAGCACCGGGACAGCAGTGTGGCAGTAGGACAGTGAGACAGTAGAACAGTGTTTATACTAACTGTTTTACGGCTCTCCTGTCTCACTGATTGTCACCATGAACGCATAACAACAAAGTAGCGCTGTGACATCGACCGTTCGTTTTGGCATCGACACGCTCTTAACGCAACACCTGACCAGCCTCCACGGGTTGCGTATTGGCCTGGTTACCAATGACGCCGCCACCACGGCGTCTTTGCCGCGTCCGATGACGCCTGTACGGCGCGCCCTGCAACAAGCCGGCGTTCAACTTTGCGCACTCTTTTCACCGGAGCATGGCATGGGCGCCGGCGCTGACGATGGCGCCCACATTCACGATGATTGCGATGGGTTGACTGGCTTGCCGGTTTACAGCCTCTATGGCGCCACGGTTCGCCCAACACCAGCGCAACTGGCGGGCCTCGATCTGCTGCTCTTTGACATCCCCGACATCGGCGCCCGGTTCTACACCTACAGTTGGACGCTCTCGCATGTAATGGAAGCGTGTGCTGAAATTGGCTTGCCCCTTTGGGTACTGGATCGGCCCAACCCCTTGGGTGGGAATCTGGCCCAAGCAGAGGGGCCAATGTTGGATGAAACTCACATTTCCACCTTTGTCGGGCGGTGGGCGATACCTATCCGCCATAGTCTGACGTTGGGCGAGTTAGCGCGCTACTGGAATGGTGAACGGCGGCTGGGGGTTGACCTGACGGTGATTCTCGTCGAAGGGTGGCGGCGCGATAAGCTATGGTCGACGCTGGGGTTGCCCTTTGTGCCGACTTCTCCGGCCATGCCCAGCGCAGAAACGACACTCATCTACCCTGGCACCTGTCTCTTTGAAGGCACAAACCTGAGCGAAGGGCGCGGCAGCAGCACGCCATTTCGTGCCGTTGGCGCCCCTTGGCTGGATAGCTGGACCATTGCGGATACGCTGAATGCGCAAAATTTCCCCGGTGTGGTCGCCCGCGCTGCCCCCTTTACCCCCACAGCCAGTAAGTACGCCAATCAAGTTTGCCAAGGGGTGATGCTGCATGTGTTGGATGAGCAGGCGTTTCGTCCGGTTGCCACAGGCTTGCATTTGTTGGCAACGATCATCCGCCAACACCCCCAGCACTTTCAATGGTTGCCCTACCCGACGGTGGTTAATGCCGCTGGGCATGGTCACTTTGACCGCTTGATTGGCGATTTATCGATTCGAGAAGCGCTACAGCAAGCGGACGGCAACATGAATGACTTAATTCCCCAGTGGACAGCGCTAAATAGGCCAAGGGGGTGGACGTCATTGGTGCAACCATATTTGTTGTACCAATAAATCGATTTGGCTTTCTATGAAAATTCGTGTAGACTAAGTTGACTACAGATTCTTTTGCAAGGGGGATGGCGCTACGGGTCATCGATCTGTAGGACATCCAATTCATTTCCAAAGTTAACGCAATCGAGCTTATGAATAAACCACAAGTTGTCGGTCCACCGACTACGCAACGCGATATTATGGTCGGCATCAATCTGATTGCCGATCTCCTGGCTCCAACTTTGGGGCCAAATGGCGGCGCGGTTGCCAGCGGACCCACCGCCGGCAATCGGGTCGAATTGTTGGACGATGCGTCCACCATTGTGCGGCGCATCATCAGTTTGGGCCACCCGCGCAAAGACATCGGTGCAATGGTCATGCGCAGCTTGATCTGGCGTGTCGGCCAACGCGCCGGCGACGGCGGCGCCACAGCCGCCGTGATCGCCCGCACCATCTACCGCGAGGGTGTGCGTCTGGGCAACGCCGGTTTTAACTCCATTCGCATGGCGCGTGGGGTGGAGGCTGGGGTCAGAGTCGCCCACGAGGCGCTGCGGGCGCAAGCACGACCCATCAGTGGCGAAACCGATCTGGCTTCGGTGGCGCGCACCATCACCAAAGATGACGCGCTCTCGGCGGTGCTGGGCGAAATGAGCTATCTGCTTGGCCCGGATGCCCATGTGGTCATCGAAAAGTTTGTGGCGCCCTATCTCCAACGGCGCTACATCGCCGGCGCCCACTATGGCGCCGAGATCCGCAGCATGTACTTCTATACCCAACCTGACCAGAAGCGTGCGCTCTTGACCGTACCGGCCGTTGCCATTGTTGAGCAGCGGCTGACCACCACCGAACAGGTATTGCCGTTGATGGAAGCGGCGGTAGCCCAGGGCTTCAAAGCGCTGGTGATCATTGCTTCAGATGTCAGCGGTGAAGCGCTCGGCGCTTTGGTCGCTAACCAACAGGCGCCGGCGGAAAAGAAAAAGCTTTCGACCCTGGCGGTTAAGCTCAAGCCGGTGGGTGATGAACTGCGCTGGGCCTTTGCCGATCTGGCCTTGTTGACCGGGGCGACGATCCTGGGCGATAAGCAAGACCGGAGCAGCGTGAATGCGCGCCCCGGTGATCTGGGGAGCGCGCAACGGGTTGAGTTTGCCAATAACAGTGTTGTTGTCGTGGCGCCGGAGAACAAACGGAGTGAAGTTCAATCTGAAGTCGCCCGCCTGCGCCAACACATTGTTGATCTGCCGCTGGATGCCGAAGACCGCCCCAAACATATCAAACGGTTGGGCGCCTTGACCGGTGGCGTCGGTGAATTGAAGATCGGGGCGCATGGCAAAAATGAACGCTCTGTCCGCGAAGCCCAGGCCGAACGCTCCTTCAAGGTCTTATCGGCGGCGCAACGGGGTGGTGTTGTGGCCGGTGGCGGCGCCGCGCTCTTCCACTGTATTCCGGCGCTCCATGCCGCCGCCGATCGCGAGGCGGATGAACATGTGGCGCAAGGGATGCGACTGT
This sequence comes from Caldilineaceae bacterium, assembly GCA_026645575.1. The sequence goes on along the minus strand of JAPKMW010000029.1, from coordinate 22,411 downwards.
TAGCCCTGGCCCTGGCGGCGCCCCTGGAACAGATCATTGTCAATTCCGGGGAAGGCGCGCCCAAAGTCTTTATGCAAAAGATTCGCGACATTGGCCCCACCGCCACCTATGACGCCATACGCCATCGCGTGGTCGATGCCTTTAGCGCCGGCGTGTTGGATGTCACCGATGTGGTGGCGCAGATGTTGCACATCGCAGCCAGCGGCGCCATGATGGCCCTCTCGACCGATGCGATTGTCTATCACCGCAAACCGAAAGAGAGTTTGCAGCCAGACTAAAAAAGAGATTGAGAGATAGAGAGATTCAGAGATTGGGTTCAACAATCTCTGAATCTCTCTATCTCTCAATCTCCTAATGATTACCCATTTGTTCACAATTCTCAATAGAAAAACCTATGCCGATTATATTGTCATTTGCCAAAGTAGAAAATCATTTATGGGCGGCGGGACCGGAAGGGCTGTATCGGCTCAACGGTCATGGCCTGGAGCCGGTGCCGCAGCCGGAGTCGGAGCTGGCCTGTTGCGGGAGCGACGGCGAGCGCATTCTCGTGGGCGGGATGCCGCATGGCACGGCCTTTAGCCTGAATGCCGGCGGCAACTGGCAAGCTTCGTGGATGGACGGGGTGGAAACAGGCGTCCTCTGCATCGCCCCCGACCCAGCAGTCACCGAGACAGGCGTGTTGTTGGCCGGCAGTGCCGGCGGTGGCATTTTGCGATCACACAACCGAGGCCACAGTTGGACGGTCTGTAATTTTGGGTTACAGGATTATACCGTTCTCACCGTCGTCTGGGCGCCAGTTGCACCGTCGGATGCGTGGCCGCGCTGGGAAGTGGTCTTTGCCGGCACTGAAACAGGTGTCTATCGCTCACCCAACGGTGGGCGCGGTTGGAAGCGGAGTGAAGGGCTGGATGGCGTTGTGCAGGTCATTGCACTGGGGCCTGATTTTCACCAAACCGGTCTGGTTTTGGCCGGCACCGAGTCGATGGGCCTCTGGCGCTCCAGTGACAGCGGACGCACCTTCAAACCGGTTGCCAATGGACCGCAACGGGTCGATGCCTTAACCAGCACGACCAAAGGCTGGCTCCTCAGCGATGAAAGTGGCCTCTGGCGTTCAGCGGATGGCGAGAGTTGGAGCGCCATCCCCGGTAGCCGACCGGCATTGACCCTCTTCCGCACTGAACAAGGCATTTGGGCCGGCGGTGAAGATGGGGCAACATTGTTGGATGATGCCCTGTTAGGGTAAATAAGCCACAACGGTATCGACAAGCATTTTAGTATACACAGATAGGAAGAAACACGGATGAATCAAATATCTGTGCTTCTTCCTATTTGTGTTAACTTCTAAGGAGGGTGGCGTGTCTACATCCAGTGCCAATGACAGTTCAACCGAAACCGGCGCGGATCTGGCTTTCGCTTTGACAACAAAGAAGCGGAAGCGTAAGGCAACGACCACCAAAAGCGCGACCAAGAAGAGCGCAACAAAAAAAACTGCCACAAAAAAGTCCTCGGCTACAAAAACAACAACCAAGAAAGCCACGACCCGCAAGACCAGTTCCACCACCTCCAGTACGGTGCGTCGTAAACGCAATACGACCAGTAGCAGCACAAAACGCTCCACCGCTTCGCTCAGGAGCGATCTAACAAAATTAGCTGGTGAGAGTTACACGACTGGCGATTTCACACGTGGCGCAACCGTCTTGCTCCAAGAGGAAGGAGTAGAGATTCTGCGCGAGGCATTGATGGTGATGTTTGCCAGCAAGACGCCGCTCATTGGTGGCATGGTGAGCAATGCGGCACTGGATGCCCTGCTTGATAAAGTGGCGGATAACTACAAGAAACTCACGGCAGCGGATCGCAAAGCGTTGCGGGCGGTCATCAACTGGCTACGTGGTGATGCCAGTTCTGATGAGGTGACGAAACAAAGTTTAGTCGCACTGTTGAGCGGACAAGCAGCAGTTGCACCAGCGCCAATGATTGAACAAGGCGCACCTTTAGGCCCCAACGACCTCAAATTGAAGAAATTGGGGTGACAGACGCGGATTCAGGCAACGCGGATATATCGATAAAGGGAAAAATTCGCGCTCCCTGAATTCGCGTCTGTCGTCTATCCGCGCTCCCTAAATCCGCGTCTGTCACCCCAACCCCAACGCATCCAGCAAAAAGGCATACTCAAACGCGGTCTCTTTCAGGTAATCAAAGCGACCGGACGCACCGCTATGGCCGGCGCCCATGTTAGTTTTGAGCAACAGGCGATTGTTATCCGTCTTGAGCGTGCGCAGTTTGGCGACCCATTTGGCCGGTTCCCAGTATTGGACGCGCGAGTCATTAAAGCCGGCAGTAGCAAGGATGTGGGGATAGGCTTTGGCGGCCAGATTATCATAGGGCGAGTAGGCGCGCATATAGGCATACTCGTCCGGTTGGTTGGGGTTGCCCCACTCTTCCCACTCAATGACCGTTAAGGGGATGGTCGGGTCGAGGATAGTATTGATCACATCGACAAAGGGAACGCCGGCAATCACGGCTTTGAAGAGATCCGGGCGTAGATTAACAATGGCGCCCATGAGCAAGCCGCCAGCGCTGCGGCCCATGGCGGTCAGGCGATCCGGCGTGGTGTAACCGTTGTCTACCAGATATTGGGCGCAGTCAATGAAATCAGTGAACGTGTTCAACTTGTGGAGCAGTTTGCCCTGGAGATACCACTGCCGCCCCATCTCGCCACCACCACGGATGTGGGCAATGGCAAAGGCCATGCCGCGGTCCAGTAAACTGATGCGGCTGGCGTTGAAAGCCGGTTCGCTGGTCGCGCCGTAGGATCCGTAACCATAGAGCAGCATGGGCTGGGGTTGATCGGTTGGGGCGTCCTTGCGCCGCACCAGGGAGAGTGGCACCGGTGTCCCATCCCGTGCCGTAGCGTGAAGCCGGAAGGTTTCGTATTGGCTGGCATCATAGCCCCCTAGCACGGGTTCCTGCTTCTTAAATTCCCGCGCCTGTGTATCCATGTTGTAATCATAGACGGTGTTGGGCGTGGTCATGGAGGTGTAGGTAAAGCGCAGGAGGTTGCTATTGAAATCAGGGTTAGCGTGGCGGCCATAGGTGTAGGCCGGCTCTGGTGATTTTACAATATGCTCGCTATTGGTGCGCAGATCAACGATGCGTAGTTGGCGCAACCCCGCTTCCCGCTCGTGAATGACAAAGTGATTAACAAAGGGTTCGACAGCGTCCACCTTAACCGTCGGTCGATAGGGGATGCGTTCGCGCCAGTGCGCCTTCTCCGGCGTTGCCACTGGCGCCGTCATCACCCGGAAATTCTCCGCTTCCCAGTTGGTGGTAATCAAGAAGTTGCCGCTATGGTGTTCGACACTATATTCCACCTTGTGTTCACGCAGGTGAATTACCGTTGGGGCAGCGGTCGGCTGGTTAGCGGGAATAAACCAGACTTCTTTGGTAGTAGAGCTATGGAGATCAAGCAGAATGTATTGCTGGTCTTTGCTCTTGCTGATCATTAGCCAGAAGGCATCGTCGGGTTCGTGCATCACCAGCAGATCGTTTGCTGGGTCATCGCCTAAGCGGTGCCGAAAAACTTGATAAGGGCGCCACGAAGCATCTTGCTTGTTATAAAAGAGGGTGGCATTGTCGGCAGCCCAGGCCACGCTGTAAAAGGTTTCTGGAATGGCGTCAGGGAGTAATTCACCTGTTTCTAAATTCTTAATATGCAAGACAAAGCGCTCATTGCCTTCGTAATCGACCGAGTAGGCCAACAGACGATGGTTGGGGCTAATTTCATAGACCCCCAACTCGCAAAAAGCATGACCGGCGGCAACTTCATTCTGGTCGAGCAGAATTTCTTCGGCGCTTTCCAGGCTACCCTGCTTGCGGCAATAGATAGGGTATTGCTTGCCCTCTTCAAAACGGTGGTAGTAGAAGTAGTCGTCGATCGATTCGGGGACGGAGGCGTCGCGCTCCTGGATGCGGCCCTTTAACTCGTGGAAGAGGGTGGCTTGCAGCTCCTCGGTGTGCGCCATGACGGTCTTCAAGTAGTCATTTTCCGCTTCAAGATAAGCGCGCACCGCCGGGTTTTCACGTTCCCGCAGCCAGAAATAGTCGTCGATGCGCACGTCACCCTGCGCTTCGATGCGCTTCGGTTGCTTGACAGCCACGGGTGGAGTGAGCAGTGGCGTCGTTGTGGTCATGATGATCTGCCCTTTCTGTCGGGGTTAGTTGGTTGGTTCGTTGGTTGAGCTTGTCGAAACCAACGAACCAACCATTGATTACGCTTTTTCCAATGCAAGCTGTTGCAACTGTTGTTCAGCCAGGACAGCACCCTGTTTGAGCAAACTTTGCACTTGCGCTTGGCTACGGCTTTCGGCGTAGATGCGCAAGACGGGTTCAGTGCCGCTGGGGCGGATCAAGAGCCAACTGTTGTCGGCCAGAATATACTTGACGCCGTCGTTGTCGCTGGCTTTGGCCAGGGGTTGATCGGCCAACATGGTGGGCAACGCCCCCATAAGACCGGCGACGAGTGTCTTTTTCTTGAAGGGCTGCACCGTCTGGTCGAGGCGGGCATAGTGGAAGGGACCGACATCGGGCGCGGCCATCAAGTCATCAAGCAACATGCCTAACGGCTTGCCTCGTTTGGCGACCATTTCCACCAGTAACAAGCCCATCAACAACCCATCGCCTTCGGGAATGTGACCCAGAATGCTAATACCGCCGCTCTCTTCGCCGCCAAGGAGCACCTGTTCGTTCATCATCAAGTCACAAATATGATTAAAACCGACCGGCGTCTCGTGAATGGTCAACCCGTAACGGTCAGCCAGGCGGTTGAGCATTTGGGTGGTACTGACGGTCTTGACAATGCTGCCGCGCAGCCCCCGGTCATGCACCAAGTATTCGACCATGAGCGCCATGATGCAGTGGGGGTCGATAAAGTGACCGTTGGGATCGACAGCGCCAATGCGGTCGCCATCGCCATCAGTCGCCAGGCCGATCTGATATTTGCCGCTGGACATTTCCAGGAAGAGCGGTTGGAGGTGGCGCGCAATGGGTTCGGGGTGGATGCCGTTAAAGCCAGGGTTCATCTCGCCGCGCAACTCGGTGACGCGACAGCCGGCATCTTCCAGCATCCGCCGCAGATAGACACGCCCGGCGCCATACATGGCATCCACCACGACATTCATATTGGCTTTGCGGATCGTATCGAAGTTCACTAGCGTGCGTAGGTGCGTTTCATAAGCAGGCAGTGGATTGAACCGTTGCACCCGTCCTTGCTCGATTGCCGTGTCCAAATCCAGCCGTTTGGGTGTTTGACCGGCAGCATCATTGGTCTGGATACGCCTTTCAATTTCTTTACAATCTTCGGGACTAGCCGATCCACCGTAAGCAGCTTTAAGTTTTATGCCACTGTAGCGTGGTGGATTGTGGCTAGCAGTGATCATCACACCACCACTGGCATGTTTATCGACAATGGCATAGCTGATCATTGGGGTAGGCGCGTCGCCGCGCGCTAACCAGACAAAAATCCCATTGGCCGCCAGCACTTCAGCGACAGCAATCGCATAACGATCAGAGAGAAAGCGGGTGTCAAAACCCACTACCATGCTCGGTGTGGGGTCCTGGTTGCCGTTGCGCAGCGGCTGTACAGCCGCATCCGCCAGCGTTTTGTCTGCAATCGCCTGCGCTACTTTGCGCACATTCTCAAAGGTAAACTCTTCACTGATGACGGCGCGCCAGCCGTCTGTACCAAAATGAATGGACATCTCTACTCCTTCGGGCCGTTTACTAAAAGGTCAATCTTCACCGGCGCCCGTGCAACGACGCTGACAGGCGGTATGCCAAGGATTGTGCGATACCGCCCAATAACACGGAGGGCGTCGTAAGTCATTTGTCCATTATCGATGAGAGGAGGGTGTTTTTGCAAAGTGGCTGATGGAGGAAATAGAAGAGATTGAGAGATAAAGAGATTGGGAGATTAACCCAATCTCCCAATCTCTTTATCTCTCAATCTCTTCTACTTCACAACGGCAACTTCCAACGCCTCCCAAAGCGTGCGCACGCCGATCACTTCGAGATTGGCGGGAAGGCTTTCGTCGCGCTTGCCTTTGAGGGCGCTGCGCGGGACAAGGGCGCGGGTGAAGCCGAGTTTGGCCGATTCATGTAAACGACGCGGGAGTTGGCCGACACTGCGCAATTCGCCGCTTAAGCCCACTTCGCCGACAATAGCGAGATCGGCGGCGACCGGTTTGTTGCGATAGCTGCTGGTGATGGCGGCGGCAATGGCGAGGTCGGCGGCAGGCTCATCAATGTGCATGCCGCCAACAATGTTGACAAAGACATCCTGGTCGCTCAGGTTCAGCCCGACGCGTTTGCTGAGAACGGCGGTCAGGAGTAGTAAACGGTTCATATCGACGCCATTGGCCGTGCGGCGGGGCTGGCTAAAAGCGGTGTGGCTGCTCAACGCTTGCACTTCGACCAGCAGCGGGCGGGTGCCTTCCAGCGAGACGGCAATGGCGCTGCCGGCGGCGTTGGGCAAGCGTTCGGCCAGGAACATTTCGGAAGGGTTGGCGACTTCGGTCATGCCCCCTTCGCCCATCTCAAAGATGCCGACTTCATTGGTGCTGCCAAAGCGGTTTTTGACAGAGCGTAACAGGCGGTAGGCGTGGAAGCGTTCGCCTTCCAGTTGTAGCACCACATCGACCATGTGTTCCAGCACCTTGGGGCCAGCCAACGAGCCTTCTTTGGTCACATGACCGACAAGAAAGATAGGAATATTATTCTGCTTGCCAGCGCGTAGCAGCGCCGCTGCGCAATCGCGCACCTGGCTGACCGTACCGGCGGCGCTAGTGCTGCCGGCGCTGTGGATGGCTTGTACTGAATCGACAATCACCAGCGCTGGTTTGATCGTTTCGATCTGCTCGATGATCTGTTCCACTTCAATCTCGGCAAAGACCAGCAGGTTGCTATCCTGGATATTCATCCGCGCAGCGCGGCGCCCCACTTGATGCACACTCTCCTCTGCACTGATATAGAGGACCGTCCCGACACTTTTGGCAATCTGTGAGGCCATGTCCAGCAGCAGGGTCGATTTGCCAATCCCAGGTTCGCCGCCAACCAAGACACAGCCGCCCGGCACAATGCCGCCGCCGAGGACGCGATTCATCTCGGCCATGCGTAACGACAGGCGCGCCATGCTCTCCTTGGGAATATCAGGGAGGGCGACCGGACGCATGGCCGTGGCGCCAGCCGGCAAGAGGCTGCCCTTGCTCTTCTCCGGCTCGCGCACGACAAACTCTTGCAGCGTATTCCACTCGCCGCAATCGGGACATTTGCCCATCCATTTCATCTGGCTGCTGCCACATTCAGAGCAGACATATTGGGTTTTTGCTTTGGCCATAATCAGCTTGCTAACTCATCAACTGGAACCAAACTAATCACAAAGCGCAAGTTATTGATGTTGATCACATTATCATAAACATCAATATTGCCTATTGACGGCGATGATAAATGTAGATGCAGTTCTGAGCCAACAACCTGTGCTTTTACCTCCACGGTAGTAGTAGCCGCCTCTTCAGCATAAATTTCTTCCATTGCAGCATAAAACAACGAGGCGTCAAGCTCACCTAGATCTTTTGTTTCGCGCTCAATAAAGGCATCGAGCAACTGCTCAAATGCCTGAGCATCCATGTCCGTAATGCGTTCGGCTTCCATAAGTTACTCCTTCACCAAGGGATGATTCCCTTTGGCTACGTGTCACGTTGCCGTTTCAAAATCTTCTCTTTCCAAATTGTGTAATCAGCTACGACAAGATAACCTGCCCCTACTTTTACCTGCACTGGATACGGGAAGTGGCGCGTTGCTTCATGGAGAAGGCCGGCAATGGTATCCCCATCAATTTCTTGCCATGCCGCTAATTGTAACATCACAATTACTGTATAGCTTTTTTGTCCTTGATCGATGCGCTATGCAAAATATCGAATCCTGCAAATGCTAACTTCCACTCTGTAAAGCTGAGAGAAGTGCGTCCCTGACGTAGATAACGCAGGGCAACTTGTTCGTGAGCCTTTATATAAGTAGGTGGAACGCGAATTTGCATAAGCGTATTCATGCTCATCAATCTTAGCAAGAAGTTTTACGAACATTTGTGCTTATATTGTATCGCGAAAATAGACTGCCGTCAACCGGGTACGGTAAAGTTCGGCAGCTTCATCAATTACCCATACCTTCTGACCAAACTTTACCTTTTGCCCAGTTGGCGGTATGATTTCCAATACCTTCGCAATTTATTAAACAAAGAGGCGACAGGTTGACTGGAACGCACCCTCATCCTGTCACCGTTTGGCTAAGCTCACGGCGAAGCCCTGTCACCTTGTCATGACCTAAGGAGTCAAACGTGTCTACGAGTCTCGAACAAAATGTCAACACCCGCTCGCGCCCCTCGGATCTGAAGATCACCGATGTGCGGATTGCCAATCTGGCCGGCATCCCCATGCGCGTCACGATTATTCGCATCGACACCAACCAGGGCCTTGTCGGCTATGGCGAGGTGCGTGATGGCGCCAGCAAAACCTATGCGCTCATCCTGAAGCGCCACCTGATTGGCGAGAACCCCTGCAATATCGACAAGATCTTCCGCAAGATCAAGCAATTTGGCTTTCACGCCCGTCAAGCCGGTGGCGTCTGCGGCGTCGAAATGGCGCTCTTTGACCTGGCTGGGAAGGCCTATGGCGTGCCTGCCTATCAACTGGCCGGCGGTAAATTCCGCGACAAAGTTCTCTGCTATTCTGATACGCCCAGTGTGCCGGACGGCACCGAAATGGGACGCCGGCTCAAGGAACGTATGGAACAGGGCTTCAAGTTTTTGAAGATGGATGTGGGCATCAGTCTGCTGAGGAACGTCCCTGGTGCGCTGATCGCCCCGCCGGAGATGTTGACGACCAACAACATCATGCACCAGTTCACCGGCATCCAGATCACCGATGTTGGGATCGGCATCCTCTGTGATTATGTGGCGGCCGTGCGCGATGTGATTGGCTATGAAGTGCCGCTGGCGGTCGATCATTTCGGCCATATCGGCCTCAAGTCCTGCATCCGCCTGGGCAAGGCGCTAGACAAGTTTACGCTGGCCTGGTATGAGGATATGATTCCCTGGCAATTTGCCGACCAATGGGCCGAGTTGACGCGAGCGGTCGATACCCCCACCTGCACCGGCGAAGACATCTACTTAAAGGAAGGCTTCGTCCCGCTTCTGCAGAAGAATGCCGTTAACATCATCCACCCCGACCTGGCCTCGTCGGGCGGCATTATGGAGACCAAGAAGATTGGGGATATGGCGCAGGAATATGGCATTGCGATGGCGATGCACATGGCCGGTTCACCGATCAGCGCCCTGGCGAACGCCCATTGCGCCGCCGCCACTGAAAACTTCCTGGTGTTGGAAAACCATTCGGTTGATCACCCGGAATGGAACCAACTGGTCACCGGTTTGCCCGACCCGTTGATCCAAGATGGCTTTATGAACATTCCCGACAAACCAGGTCTGGGTTTTGACGACATCAACGAAGATCTCTTCCGCGCCCGCATCGACCCGCGTGACCCGGTCTACTTCGACCAATCGACGGAGATCTGGGATAACGAACGGTCGTGGGATCGGTTGTGGAGTTGACGCACAATAGTGTAGTAAAGACTTTAGTCTTCCACCAGCCCGAAACACTGAAGTCTTTACTACCGTATTGACAGAGAACTAACGCGTTTCGGTACGAAGTTTGGGCGGATGCAACCCCGCATTTACCCAAACTGTACGCGCAACAACGATCAGCGGGTTATTAAACTTCAAAACCTCTACGGTGACACGTCCACAGGGCGTTATTCCCAAAATTCGTGTACCGTCGGCACTCCAAACAAAATGGTCTTGCCACCGTTGCTGACGCGGGTGAAACAGGGCAACGCGCTCACCGGTTTGTGAATCAATGCCATCGATCTTTGCCTGTTTACTGCTATTACAAGAAGCACAGGCCAAACAAAGGTTCACAGCGGCTGTCACTCCCTCATGGGCACGCGGCGTAATATGGTCAACTTCGTGTTCAACACCAATTAACCATTCTGGCGTGTGACAATATTCGCAACGGTAGTTAGCGCGTCGGCGCACTTGTTCACGCAGCGTCGGCGGGATATACGAAGTTGCCATAGGTCGCTAGTTTTGCCGGTGAGATTTCATGGCCACGTTGTTTGAGGATAGCGATAGCTTGCGCACGTCGCAATATCGAACGGTAGTATGCTTGCAGCAAGGCTGCTTGTTCTGCGTCTTCGGCTGGCGTTAAAGCACGCTCCCCACCGACATGATTGAGTTGCTCTAAACGATGCTGTTCGGCAGGTGATAGCGAGGGAAGTACAGCAGCCCATAACGCTTCATCACCAAGCAGATGCAAGGCGGCTAGTTCGTTTGCCAACGCTGCCGGCAAATTGGGCGGTGCGATCAGGGTGGCATCAATGGTAGACGCAAGGAGATCATCAACTGAACGGTAGGTTACTTCGGCTGCTTTTTGTAGTTTGAGAAAGGTATTTTCCGGCAACGTAACCGTTAGTGTTCTTTCTGTCATAGTTAACTCGCTGTATGTCTAAGACAATGCCACCGTATTTTGTAAGGGATGCCACAGGGTTCTTTCAGTAGCTATTCTATAATTTCTACACTGTCGTTACTAATCACGAATTATACATCTGCCAATGAAATTTGACGAACTCGATCAGAAGATGCGCGTCTTTGAGACGGCGCATGATCACTGTGTTCTCCCCGACCTCTATATGGTCGCCCGGTTGGATGGCCGCAGCTTTACCCGGTTGACACGGGAAGTTCACCACTTTGCTGCCCCCTTTGATGAGCGCTTCCGCGACTATATGATTGCCACCACCGAACACTTGATGAATTGCGGTTTTCGCGTCCTCTACGGCTATACGCAAAGCGATGAAATTTCGCTGCTCTTTCATCCGACCGAAGAGACCTTTGGCCGCAAACTGCGCAAGTATGATTCCATCCTGGCCGGCGAGGCGAGCGCCAAGTTTTCGCTGCTGCTAGGGAGTTTGGCCGGCTTCGATTCGCGCATTAGCCAACTGCCGACCATTGAACTGGTGACTGACTACTTTCGCTGGCGCAGCGAAGATGCCCATCGCAATGCGCTCAATTCGCACTGTTATTGGCTGCTGCGTAAAGAAGGAAAATCGGTTGGCGCGGCGACCTCAGCGTTAGAAGGCTTATCTGTAGCGGCCAAGAATGAACTGCTCTTCCAACGGGGCATCAATTTTAACGACCTGCCCAGTTGGCAAAAGCGGGGTGTGGGCCTCTACTGGGAAAACTATGAAAAGATCGGCTTCAACCCGCTTACCGGCGAAGGAGTACCGACCCAACGCCGTCGCCTCAAGCATGAGTTGGCATTGCCGATGAAAGAAGCCTACAGCCAGTTGATCCGCGATCTCATCACCACTGCGGAATAGGGTGTTGGGCAATTCAACCAGTGCGGCGCCCAAGCGCCGCAACTCGCGCTTCAATCAAACAGAAACTTTGAGGGGAGCTTTGCGTAGAGAAGCGCAATGGAACATGCTTGCCATCAGGCTCTTTCTGGAAGGAACGCAGGTTGAATCGACTACTTTGGCCCTCTGCGTGGGGGGCGACTTTATTCGCTCTCTTCACACCGTTGCTCTTTGGGGCTTTACACCCCGATTACCAACAAATGCGCGACTACATCAGCGAATTGGGCGCTGTGGCTGCGCCGCACGCCTGGTGGGTGGCCTGGTTTGGCTTTCTGCCCATTGGGTTGTTGACCGCCATGACAGCATTGCTCTTACCAGGTGCGCTGCCCAAGGGGCGGTTGGCAATGGTTGCACCCTTGCTCATGTTGGGCGTGGGCGTCACGCTGGGCTACCTGGGGGCAATCGTCTGGCCTTGTGACCCCGGTTGCCCGGCTGTTGGTTCGGCGACGCAGCAAATTCACAACTTGTTAGGCCTGTTAGAGTATGGCCTGGGCGGCTTAGGGCTGTTGCTCTTTGCACGCCTCTTTTGGCCGCTGCCTGCTTGGCGCACCCTGGCCGTCATCCTGGCGCTCTTGGGGCTGGTCGTCTGGTTTGCCCTGGGCATGATGGGTGATCCGCAACAGGCCGAGTGGCGCGGCGGCTGGCAGCGATTGGCAGAGGTCAGTCTCTTTGGCGGGATGCTATTGATAGTCCATCAGGCTAAACAGAAGGGTAGAACAGCGTAGGGGCGACCGCAAGGGGCGCCCCTAGCTTGCAGGTGAAGAATGATGGTTCAATCGCGGACAAATTGTTCAAGCTCGGCCAGAGTGCGTTGCGCCCGTTGAAGGCTTTGACCCACGCTGTTTTCATCCAACGCGGCGGCGAGAGGGCGGCGACTGGGGTGGCGCAACCAGAAGACGATGCCAAAGACCAACCCTAGACTAACCGCTGCGCTGGCAAAGAACCAATAGACGACGTTGGGATCAGTCATCCAGACATCGGCGCCCAGCCAGGCAAAGATAACCAACATCAATGGGATCCAGATCACCGAGCCGGTGATGGCAAAGAGCGGCGCCACTCGAATCCGCCAGGTGCGCAAGTTGGCTAACTGTTTTTGAATCTCGACCACCGGGGCGGCAAAATCAAGCTGGTGGATCGCATAGAGTTCACGCCCGGCCAGGACGATAAAGAGAATGCCGTAAGCGTGTAACGCCAATCCACAGAGTAGCAGATGCGGCTTGCCCAGGTGATCCACCCAGAATGAACCAAAAAGTAAACTCATCACGATCCCAGCCAGCAATTGCACCCATTGACCGATCACCAGGGGGCGCAACTGGGCTTTGGCTTGAGTAACTTTGTGTTCTTTAAGCAGCGTGAAGTTCAATGTATGTTGTTCCGTCAGACGACGATCGAGTGCTTGCCAGGCTGTTTTGAAATCATCCAGTTCCATTACTTTCCTCCTTTTTCCACAAACGGTTCTTCAGTGGCGTTCGTAGGGACTTCCTCAGTTGTGTGCCGTATAAGCCCCTGACGAATCCGTTGTTTCAAGCGATTAATTTTTGTCGCTACATTGCTTTCGCTAATCCCCAACACCTCGGCAATCTCCCGGTAGGGGCGTTCCTCTAGATAGAGCAACATTAGCGCCCGGTTGAACGGATCCAGTTCGGCAATCAAGCGATTGAGCATGGTGATCCGCTCATCCGGCTCTGACAGCATCGGGGCGACTAGTTGGATAGCCTCGTCGCCATCAATGGAGACCAGTATCGGTTCCTGTTTGCCGTGGCGACGCCAAGCCGAAATGGCGACATTGAGCGCCACCCGGTACATCCAGGTGGAAAATTTGCGATTGGCATCATAGCGAGGAAACGAACGCCACAACTGCAACGCGATCTCCTGCGCCAGATCATCGCGGTCTTCCGGTGTTCGTCCATAGCTATAGGCCACCTTCAGCACAATGCCCCAATGTTGGGCTAGCAGCGTCTGAAATTGTGTTTGTGCGGCCTCATCCATCATACTGGATCACTACCCCTTTCCTCGTTGTGCCTTGATACAGTTGCTGCGAAAGCACTTGATCACTGCAAAGGGCGCGCAGGTCGCAAAGTTTCGCAAAGGTTTTTCGCTGGCATTGCTTTGCGATCTCTTTGCGCTCTTCGTGTCCTTGGCGGTAGGAATCGCATTTCGCAACAGAAACTATCTAGTGATTCGCAGAAGCGGCGAAAAAAATCACAAGCAACCAACAACGAGAAGTTGCAACCTGCTAGCCGGGGTTACGTAGTATTGTGCAAGGCTATTATCCAACCAGAGAGGGAGATTTTTGATGCCGACAATGACGGAAAAGCCAATTACACACCAATCACAGCCTGTCGCCCCAAGCGAGCGCCTGACCACCATTGATATGCTGCGTGGTTTTGCTGTCTTTGGTGTCCTAGTGGTCAACATGTTCTATTTTTTCAACCCCTGGTATGCCCCGCAGGTGACACCGGAAATGACATCACTTGATCAAGCGGCCCACTTCTTGATCAACTTTCTCTTTGTCTCCAAATTCTACACCATCTTCTCGTTTCTCTTCGGGCTGGGCATGTTTCTCCAGATGAGCCGGGCCGAGGCCAACGAGGTGCGGTTTGTGCCGCTCTACTTACGCCGTCTGGCGATCCTGGCGCTCTTTGGCTTTGCCCACGGCGTGCTGCTCTGGACAGGGGATATTCTGCTGCTCTATGCCGTAACGGGGTTGTTGCTCCTCTTTTTCTTTCGCAAGCGCAGCCCACGCACCCTGTTGGTCTGGTCGGTGCTGTTGATTGTCATCCCCGTCCTCATCATGGGGGTCGGCATTGGCGCGATTGAAATGGCGCGCCTGGCGCCGCCGGAAAGCGGCGCAATGGCCGAGATCGAACGGCAATTTGCCGACGCCAAAGCCCAGTTTGAGAGCGCGACGGCCCAGGATTATCAAATTTATGCCAATGGCTCTTTTGCCGCAGTGACGGCGGAGCGCTTTGATGACTTTGTGGGCTTACTAGTGAGCATTGGCTGGTTCCTCTTGCCTTCGGTGTTGGCAATGTTTTTGTTGGGTGCGCGCGCCGGTAAGTTGGGCTGGTTTACCCAGGTCGTTGAGCGAAAGACGCAATGGCGGCGCTATCTCGCCTGGACACTGCCGTTGGGGTTGACGCTCAACGGCTATGTCGCCGTCATGGGCTTCGAGCAGAATCGGCTGGGGATGGAGGTCCTAAGCTGGCAGACCGTTGGACAGCTTGCCGCTTTGAACATTGGCAGCGTCCTCTTGTCACAGGCGTACATCGCATTGCTGACCCTCTATAGCACCACCGCTGGCGGGCAACGGCTGGTCGCGCTGCTGGCGCCGGTGGGGCGCATGGCTTTGACCAACTATTTGACCCACTCTCTGGTCATGACCACGCTGGCCAATGGCTATGGCTTTGGCCTCTATGGTCAGGTTAGCATAGCAACCGGCTTATTCATGGCGATCATACTCTTCGCCCTTCAAATTCCTCTCAGCCATTGGTGGTTGAAGCGCTTCCGCTTTGGCCCTGTTGAGTGGGTCTGGCGCATGCTGACCCATGGGCGGTTACAACCGTTGCAAGAAGGTCGCAGTTGAGTGAATGACAGCACCGATGGCGAGCCAACCTTCATCGGCAAGGTGGCGCCCATCCCTACGCCAAGCCGGCTACCTTAGGGCTGTTAGTCCTTACCACCAGGCGTCGTTCCCTCAAAGATCAACAGCCAATCGGTAGCCCACGCCTGGTTCGGTTAAGAGGTATTGGGGGAGCGCCGGATTTTCTTCCAATTTTTGGCGCAGTTGCGAGAAGTAGACGCGCAGGTAATGATTTTCCTCTACATAGGCCGGCCCCCACACTTCTTTGAGGATCTGGCGATGGGTGAGGACGCGACCGGCGTGCTGCACCAGCAACCGCAACAGGGCATATTCGGTCGGCGTCAACTTAACCGGCTCGCCCCGCCGCGTCACCAAGCGGCGGGTGAGATCAATTTGAAGATCGCCGGTGGTGAAGATGGGTAGATCCTGCTCTGGCTGGCTGTGACGAATCGCAACGCGCAGGCGCGCCAGCAACTCTTCGGTGCTAAAGGGTTTGGTCAGGTAATCATCGGCCCCGGCGTCGAGCGCAGCGACCTTATCGGCATCAGCATCGCGCACAGAGAGGATGATAATGGGCGTCTTCGTCCATTCGCGCAATTGCTTGACCACCGTGATCCCATCGGTGTCCGGCAGGCCAAGATCGAGAATGATCAGATCGGGGCGCACTTTGGCCGCGATAAAGATCGCCTCTTTGCCCGTCCCTGCTTCATGCACATGGTAGCCGCTACCTTCCAGGCTAATGTGCAGAAAACGGCGGATCTGCACCTCATCATCAACAACCAAGACTTGCAGTTTTTCCTGTTC
The DNA here is from genome assembly GCA_026645575.1 of Caldilineaceae bacterium. Next base: position 6,507 of record JAPKMW010000029.1, on the reverse strand, counting down.
CTGTTGAATTTTGTCACTCAATGTCAGCCTCCTTGACGGGCGGCGGGGTGGCCGTCGCCGGTAGTTGAATGGTAAATGCAGCGCCGCCCCCTGAACGGTTACTGGCCGTTAATTCACCGCCATGCGCATGAACCAAGCCACGACAGATCGACAAGCCCAACCCGGTGCCGCCGGTCGCTGTGCCGGGGATGCGGTAGAATTTATCGAAGATCCGTTCCACCAATTCTGGTGGAATCCCAGGACCGCGGTCGGCTACCGTCAACCAGAGCCAACCATCGGCCACCTTTGCTCCAATTTCAACAGGCGACCCCGGCGGCGTATAGTTGCAAATATTATGGAGCAGATTGCTCAACACCTGCTCGATCAACATAAAATCCATCTGCACCAACGGCAGATCGGGCGGCAGATCCAGGGTCAGCGGACGGTGCACCAGACAAGGCTGCCAGCGTTGCACCGCTACCCCAACCACATCACTGACCACACACCAATCGCGCTTGATTTGCAGCCGACCGGCATCCAGCCGGGACATATCGAGCAGATTCTCGACCAGGTGGTTGAGCCGTTGGGCGGCATCCCCCAAATCGGTCAAGAGCGCTTGTCGCGTTGTTGCGTCGGCATGGGGAGCGGGCTTTAGGAGCAGATCGGTAATGCCGCGAATGGTGGCAATCGGCGTGCGCAGTTCATGGGAGATGGAGTTGAGCAAGGTGGTGTGCAGCCGCTCCGATTCTTGCAACAGGGCCGATTGGCGGGCGGCATGATCGAGCAGTTGCCGTTCGACCACCAGCGCCACTTGGTTGACAAAGGTTTCCAGTTGCAATCCCTGCTCAAAGGTCAACCGCTGCGCATGGCGGATGGACAGCCCAAGCACACCTACTACTCGGTTAGGCGTGCTCAAGGGGATAAAGTGGGCCGCTGCTGCTGGGAGTGTGTCGGTGAAACGACCCGCTGGTTTGTCATGGGTAAAGGCCCACTGCGCAACGGCAAAGGCTTGTTCATCGATCAGCAAGGTGCTGGCGGCGTGTGGAGTGGGCGCCAGTTTTCCTGTGGCCGCCAGCAAGATGGCAACATCGGCGTCAAAGGATTGTTGCAATTGCTCCACCGCAGTGCGCAACACTGCATCCAGATCGGCGGCGGTGGCGGTCTCGCGCGCCAGCCGGTAGAGCGCCATAATCTGCTGGACATTGCGTTGCGCCAGTTGTTCCTGTTGGCGGATGCGTGCGGTCAGATTGCCGGCAAAGATGGCAATGATAAAGTAGAGACAGATCAGCACAATATCTTCAATGCGTCGGATGGCAAAGGTATAGTGCGGCTCAATAAAAAAGTAGTTAAATGAGATGGCGCTGACCAGCGCCGCCACCAGCGCTGGTCCACGACCGATATAGACCGCAATCAGCAACACCATCAGCAGACCAGTTAACCCCACAACTTGATATTCCACCCAGGAAATCGAATGCACCGTCACCCAGTTTATAGCCGTCGCCAGCGCGATCACCGTCAGCGCCAATAGATAAGCGCGCCAGGTGGAACTGCTCCCCCGTTGCCAGATCGATTGGGTGCGGGGCGCCTTTGCGGCTGGCTTTTCTTGCATGGGGCGCCCTGCCAGTTGGGTAGGCGGCAGGGCATTCGCATCAGGTCGTTGTGTTTGCATGGTGCTATTATACGGGATCGGACCATCTATGGCATAGAAGATAGCTTGCTTTTAACGCCCCCTTGATTTTTTCTTGATGCCCCTCACACTTTTTTTGACCCACGCTTGACCCGCATCGTGCTATGCTCAAGGCATCGACACCATGTCTGGCGCTAGCGAAAACAATAAAAATGGAACGCGGATTTTACAGATGCAGCAGATGGCCGCTGATTTTGATCCGTTTTAATCTGCCCGATCAGCCCAATCCGCGTTCTAGTTTCACGGTGGAGGGTTGTCAACAGAAGGGGGAAGCTATGTCAGTCCATGATTTGTTCGCCTGGCTCGTCGGTGCAGGCGCTTTACTTTATTTGCTTGTGGCGATGTTGAAACCGGAGTGGTTTTTATCTATTCCGCCGGAGCAGCGCAAGGCGCAAGCCGAACAGATGCGCCTGCTGTCGGGTGATCAGACAGAAAAGGAAGTTAACCCGGCGCCATTGATGAAAGGGATCTATCTGCGGTGATGAAGAGATGTGACCTACGATGCTAGACTGGTTGTCAACCTCCTGAATTTTTGGTGGGTTGTTAAGGAGAAGATGAAAGGGTAACGATGATTGATCTACTATTGCTGACAGGAGCGCTGCTCTTTTTCGTCGCCAGCGGCGGTTTAGTTACGCTCTGCGCGCAGTTGATGGAGCAAGGATCATGATCCTCATGGTAAGTGCAGGCGTTGCGCTCCTGCTGCTGATCTATCTTTTTGTGGCTTTGTTGAAACCGGAGTTGTTCGGATGACAATCAATGGGTACGTGCAAATCAGCCTCTATCTGCTGGTCTTACTGCTCCTGGTCAAGCCGCTGGGCGCTTATATGGCCCGTGTCTATAGCGGCGAAGCGACCTGGCTCGATCCGCTCGTGGGGCCGGTGGAACGGCTCTGTTACCGGCTTTTGGGTGTGCGGTTTACGGTGAACAAGAAGACGACGCTCGTCCTGGTCGAGGAAGAGATGAACTGGCAACGCTACGCCGTTGCTATGCTCCTCTTTAGCGCTGTCAGTCTGCTGTGGCTCTATGGTCTACAGCGGATACAAGCGTTGCTGCCGCTCAACCCGGCAGCGTTGGGGGCGATCACGCCCCATTCCGCCTTCAATACCGCCGTCAGTTTTGTCAGCAACACCAATTGGCAGAACTATGGCGGGGAGACGACCATGAGCTATCTGACCCAAATGGTGGGGCTGACGGTGCAAAATTTTGTCTCAGCGGCGGTCGGCATGGCGTTGTTGGCGGCGTTGATTCGTGGCATCGTGCGTCAGCAAGCGCAAACCGTGGGCAATTTCTGGGTTGATCTGACCCGTTCCACGCTCTACATCTTGTTGCCCCTATCCTTGCTCCTGGCCTTGCTGTTGGTGACGCAAGGGGTGGTGCAGACCATGCAGCCCTACCAAAGCGTCCCCCTGCGGCAGGCAACGGTGGATAGCACAGGCCAGGTCATCACCGAACAGGTGTTGGCACTGGGGCCGACGGCATCCCAAATTGCGATTAAACAGTTAGGGACGAACGGTGGCGGTTTTTTCAACGTCAACTCCGCTCATCCCTTTGAGAATCCGACGCCATTGTCCAATTTCCTGGAAATGCTGGCGATTCTACTCATCCCGGCAGCGCTCTGTTACACCTTTGGCCAAATGGTGGGCGATACGCGCCAGGGGTGGGCGTTGCTGGCTGCCATGACACTCGTTTTGCTACTCTTTACGGTTGGTGCTTATGCCGCTGAAGCCGCCGGCAACCCACGCCTGACGGCGTTGGGGGTGGATCAGAGAACCACAAGCGTGAATCCGGGCGGCAACATGGAAGGCAAGGAAGTGCGCTTTGGCCTGCCCAATTCGGTCTTATGGGCTATTGCCACCACCGCCGCCGCGAACGGCTCGGTCAACGCCATGCACGACTCATTTACCCCATTGGGCGGTCTGGCCCCGCTCCTGTTGATCCAACTGGGCGAAGTGATCTTTGGCGGCGTGGGGTCCGGCTTGTATGGCATGATTGTCTTTGTGATTATCGCCGTCTTTGTGGCCGGGTTGATGGTCGGGCGCACGCCTGAATATCTGGGCAAGAAGATAGAAGTCTATGAGATGAAAATGGCCGCGCTGGTGATCTTGTTGATGCCGCTGCTTGTCTTGGGTTTTACCGCGCTGGCCGTGATGGTTGAGGCCGGCAAGAGTTCGATCACGAATCCGGGGGCGCATGGCTTCAGCCAGATCCTCTACGCCTTTAGCTCCATGGGCAATAACAATGGCAGCGCCTTTGCCGGTCTAGGGGCGAATACCCCTTTCTATAATCTGCTGGGCGGACTCGCCATGTTGATTGCCCGTTTCTGGATTGCCATTCCCATCTTGGCAATTGGCGGTTCGCTGGCGCGCAAGAAAAAGGCCCCCGTCAGCGTCGGCGCGTTACCGACCCACACGCCGCTCTTTGTTGGCTGGCTCATTGCCATTGTCCTGTTGGTGGGCGCGCTCAACTTTCTACCGGCGCTGGCGTTGGGGCCAATTGTTGAGCAGTTGACACTATAACAAATTACGAGTTACGAATTACGGGTTGCGTCGTTCGTAATTCTTAACTCGTAATTCGTAACACGTAATTCGTCACTCATAATTTCTATGACTATCCAACTTACTACCCAAAAGAGCCAACGTCGGTCGCTGTACCAACGTGCTGTCTTTGATGCATTTCGGAAGCTTGATCCGCGTCTTCAGGTGCGCAACCCGGTGATGTTCGTGGTTGCTGTGGGCAGTGTTTTGACAACGGTGCTCTGGGCGCAGGCATTGCTGGGCCAATACGAATTACGGGGCGAAGCGTCAGCCGGCTTTACTGGCGCGATTTCCCTCTGGCTCTGGTTTACGTTGCTCTTTGCCAACTTTTCCGAAGCCGTGGCTGAAGGCCGAGGCAAAGCGCAGGCGGAGGCTCTGCGCCGCACACGACAGGAGACAGCGGCGAAAAAACTACGCCGTCCCCAGCGCCATGCGTCTTACGACACTGTGCCGTCAACCACGCTGCGCAAGGATGACCTCTTTCTGGTCGAAGCCGGCGATATCATCCCTGCCGATGGGGAAATTGTCGAAGGGATCGCCTCTGTCAATGAGAGCGCCGTCACCGGCGAGAGTGCGCCGGTGGTACGCGAAGCCGGCGGCGACCGCAGCGCGGTCACTGGTGGGACGCGCATCCTCTCCGATTGGCTGATTGTACAGGTGACCGCCAACCCAGGCGAAGGCTTTTTGGATCGGATGATCAGCCTGGTGGAGGGTGCGAAACGGCAGAAGACCCCCAACGAAATCGCGCTCACGATCCTGCTGGCCGCCTTTACCATTATTTTTCTGGTGGTTTGTGTGACACTGTTGCCCTACTCGCTCTACAGCGTTGAAGCGGCCGGTCAGGGGACACCCATTACCATCACCGTGTTGATCGCTCTGCTAGTCTGCTTGATCCCGACGACGATTGGCGGGCTGCTTTCGGCGATTGGCATTGCCGGCATGGATCGGTTGATTCAGCGCAATGTGATTGCCGTCTCCGGGCGGGCGGTGGAAGCGGCTGGCGATGTTGATGTGTTGCTGCTGGACAAGACCGGCACGATTACACTGGGCAACCGGCAAGCCGTGGCCTTTGTGCCGGTGGGCGGGGTGACGCCCCAAGCGCTGGCCGAAGCTGCCCAGTTATCTTCGCTGGCCGACGAAACGCCGGAAGGCCGGAGCATTGTCGTGCTGGCGAAAGAGGCGTATGGTCTGCGTGGCCGCACCCTGAGCGATGGCGTCAATGGCGAGGCGAACGGGCAGCCGGGCATGACCTTTATCCCCTTTACGGCCCAGACGCGCATGAGCGGTGTTGATCTGGCTGGCGTGGCCATTCGTAAAGGGGCGCCCGATACCATGCTGGCGTTGATGAACGGCAACGCCGCCGCGGTTCCCCCCGAATTGCACAGCGCCGTCGATCAGATTGCCCGTAACGGCGGCACCCCGCTGGTGGTGACGCGTAACGGTGTGGCTCTGGGGGTGATTCACCTCAAGGACATTGTCAAAGGCGGCATCAAAGAGCGCTTTGCTCACCTGCGCAAGATGGGCATCAAGACGGTGATGATCACCGGCGACAACCCGTTGACGGCAGCGGCGATTGCCGCTGAGGCTGGCGTGGATGACTTTCTGGCCCAGGCCACGCCCGAAGCCAAGCTAAAGCTGATTCGGGAATATCAAAATGGCGGTCGGCTGGTGGCGATGACCGGCGACGGCACCAATGATGCGCCGGCGCTAGCCCAGGCCGATGTCGCGGTGGCGATGAATACCGGCACTCAACCGGCGCGTGAAGCCGCCAATATGGTCGATCTCGACAGCAACCCCACCAAGCTGATCGAAATTGTCGAGATCGGTAAACAGTTGCTGATGACCCGCGGTGCACTGACCACCTTTAGCATTGCGAACGATGTCGCCAAATATTTCACGATTATCCCCGCTGCCTTTGCCTCGACCTCTCCGGCATTGGGCGCGCTCAATGTGATGGGCTTAGCAACGCCGGAGAGCGCGATCTTATCGGCGGTGATTTTCAACGCGCTGATCATCATCGCGCTGATTCCCCTGGCCTTGCACGGCGTTCCTTATCGCGCCGTAGGCGCAGCCCAATTGCTGCGTGATAACTTATTGATCTATGGGGTTGGCGGCTTATTGACCCCCTTTTTGGGTATTAAATTGATTGATTGGTTACTGGTCGCCCTGCGACTGGTGTAAGAAAAGAGATCGGTAAAGACTGAACAGTGTTCATTAAGTTTTTTGGTATTTCTCGTAGGGGCACGAGGTTGGCGGGTGGATCGACCGGTTTTACCAGAGAGACTCTTCCCGCCAACCTCATGCCCG